>DATFBD010000157.1:0-19823 GCA_035254005.1 Burkholderiaceae bacterium
GAAGCGCAGAGCAGCGTGGAAGCGGCCCGCAACGAGATGGCCGTCTACACGGCGCAGGTGGCGCAGGACCGCAACGCGCTCACGCTGCTGGTGGGCGGCGCCGTGCCGGACGCCTTGCTGCCGCAGGGCGAACTGGCAGCGGTGACGCAAACGGCCAACCTGCCCGAAGGCTTGCCGTCCAATGTGCTGCTGCGCCGGCCCGACGTGCTGCAGGCGGAACGGACGCTGCGCGCTGCCAACGCCAACATCGGCGCCGCGCGCGCCGCCTTCTTCCCCAGCATTTCGCTGACGGCGACGGCTGGCAGTGCCAGCGGCGACCTGGCCGGGCTGTTCAAGGGTGGCTCGTCGGCGTGGACTTTCCTGCCGCAGATCCGCCTGCCGATCTTCGACGGCGGCGCCAACCGTGCCAATCTCGATATCGCCAAAGTGGACCGCGACATCGCCGTGGCCAAATACGACAAGGCGATCCAGAGCGCCTTCCGTGAAGTGGCCGATGCGCTGGCCCAGCGCGGTACACTGGACGAGCGGCTAGCCTCGCAGCAGGCGCTGGCCGAGGCGTCGGACAAGAGCTTCCGCATCCACGAGGCGCGCTACGAGAAGGGCGCCGAATCCTACCTGAACGCGCTAGTGTCGCAGCGCGCGCTGTACGCGGCCCGGCAAAGCCTGATCACGGCGCGGCTGGTCAAGGCCAGCAACGCCGTCACGCTGTACAAGGTGCTGGGCGGTGGCTGGCAGGAGGAGGGTAGCGGGGGCAGCGCGGGCGGCGGGCAGGTAGCGGCGGCCGGCACCGGCGCCGGCGCGCGCGCAAATTGACAAACGCCGCCGCCTTGGCCACAGTATCGCCTGGACCAGATATCTCGAAAGCAGCCATGAGCATCACCGAAAAACGCCATACGGACCCGGAACGGGCGCAGAGCCGCCGCAGGCAGGTGCTCGACGCGGCGGCCCTGTGTTTCAGCCGCAGCGGTTTTCATGGCGCCAGCATGGCCGAGATATCGAAGGCGGCCGGCATGAGCGCCGGCCATATCTACAACTACTTCGACGGCAAGGACGCCATCATCGCCGCCTTCGTGGAAGAGGAAGTAGAGCGCGTGGCCCTGCTGCTGCGCGACCTGGAGCAGAAGGACGATCCGCTGCAAGCCATCGTCGACGAGAGCGACAACTCTGTCGACGAGCACATGGCGCCGGACTTCTGGACGCTCAAGCTGGAAATGTTCGCTGAGGCGTCGCGCAATCCCAAGGTGGCGGCGGTGATGGTGAACGCGGATCTGCGCATGCGCACGCAGTTCCGCGCCATCGTCAAGGCCGGCCGCGAGCGGCACGGCCTGGCGGCGGACGACGCCACTATCGACGGCCGGCTGGAAGCGACCATCGCGCTGTTCCAGGGGCTGGCGCTGCGCGCGCTACATCATCCTGAGCTGGACAAGGCGGCGCTCAAGCGCGCCTACCGTGTCGGGCTGGGGGCGCTGCTGCTGTCGTAGCGCGCCAAGCTGCCCGTTTCATTTATCCGTACAACCGTCCGCAAGGAAACCGCATGACCTCCTACGTTTTTCCCGCCCATGACATCGTCGGCCTGCCGGTGGCCGGCACCGAACAGCGCTTCCCCGTGCGGCGCGTGTACTGCGTGGGCCGCAACTACGCCGCGCACGCGCGCGAGATGGGTTTCGATCCCGAGCGCGAACCGCCGTTCTTCTTCTGCAAACCGAACGATGCGCAGGCCGTGGTGCCGGTCGCGCCGGGACAGGTGCTGGAGCTGCCGTACCCGCCGGCCACGGCCAACCTGCACTACGAGTGCGAGCTGGTGGTGGCGTTGGGCGTGGGCGGACGTAATATCGCCGTGGAGGACGCGGCGCGCCACATCTACGGCTACGCCGTGGGCCCGGACATGACGCGGCGCGACCTGCAGTTCAAGATGCGCGACGCCGGCCGGCCATGGGAAGTGGGCAAGGCGTTCGACTTTTCCGCACCCGTGGGCACGCTGGTGCGCGCGGCTGAGGCGGGCGACATCCACCACGCCGCCATCACGCTGGACGTGGACGGCGTGCGCAAGCAAGACAGCACCATCGCGCACCTGATCTGGTCCGTGAGCGAGACGATCGCCAACCTGTCCACCCTGTTCGCGCTGGCGCCGGGTGACCTGATCTTCACCGGCACGCCCGAAGGCGTGGGCGCCGTGGTGCGCGGCCAGGCGCTGACCGGGCGGGTGGCGGGGCTGCCGGAACTGGCTGTCAAGCTGGTGTGAGCGGGGCGGTGCACGATTACCCGACCAAAATGTAAGGTTTATTGCGGAAAGGTATCCGGCAAGTGTGGCAAAAGGCTAATCGGGCTGCTATAATGCTTGCCTAGTCGGGGCGTAGCGCAGCCTGGTAGCGTACTTGCATGGGGTGCAAGGGGTCGGAAGTTCGAATCTTCTCGCCCCGACCAATTGAATCAAAGCAAAAGGCCAATCTTCGGATTGGCCTTTTGCTTTTCCGTTCGCATTCGCATTCGCATTCGCGTTTGCGTCCGCATTCGCCAACCCGCGCTAATCAACATACTTTGGAAAGGTTTACGACGGATGCGATTGATCGACCTGTTGAGGGTGCTAGACCCATCGTTCGACCCCAGCGAGGCGAAGATTCATTTCGCGCAGCGGGACGGTGCCGATAAGCCGCTCGACGTTTATCTCGCCGGGCAATTTGAGGAGTGGCAACGCTGGCAGTCGCAGCGAAACTTCAGTCGGAAGCGCCTTATTTCGCTGATCGATATGGGCGCGGGAAGGTGGTTATTTGCGGGTGTACACCTGGCCGGCGAGGCGATTTTGGACGATATGAAGAAGGAATATCGTTACGAAACCGTCGAGGAGTCGCAATTCCATGAGTTGAACGGTCGCTTAGTCGTTCGGGTTAATAAGGACTGGCGCCAGTCGTACGTCTTCGCGGAGAATTACATCGACATGATTGACGTCGATGAAATCATGCGCGAGCCCATGTCCATAGGCGAATTTCCCGGCTTTAAAGCCGTGCACTTGACGTGGGACCAGCTCTCCACCGTCGTGCGTGGTCAAGATCAGTCGTGGCGCAGCGCGTTGTCCAGCGTGGCGGGAATATATCTGATCACGGATGAGACCACGGGAAAATTCTATGTCGGCAGCGCTTGTGGCCAAGGCGGAATATGGCAGCGCTGGTGTGACTATGCAAGCACTGGTCACGGTGATAATGTCGAGCTGAAGCGACTACTTGCCGAAGCAGGTGAACACAAGATGCGAGACTTTCGCTATGCGATTCTGGAAGTCGCTGACGTTAATGCGGACAACGCGGATATTCTTACGCGTGAATCACATTGGAAGAACGTGCTCTTGTCGCGTCGGTATGGGCTTAACCGGAATTAACTTGGACGGACGCCGTCGGCCGTACGCCTCGCGTCTTCACCGCGTGATCTCCAACGGACCGGCGTGCGCCCATGGTTCCCGAGTAAAACTCAGTGCCAGGTATTCGATTAGCGCCTGGACGCGGGTGGGACGGCGGCGCCCTGGGGGCGTGATGATGTGAAGCGCGATCGGTTCCGCCTCCCAATCATCCATGACGGTCACCAATGCGCCTGATTGCAGATGTGGCCAGGCCAGGAACTCGGGCTGCAGCGCGACACCTAGCCCAGCCAACAAGGCCGGCGTCAACGCCTCCGCGTTATTGACCTGCAGATTCGGTGGCATAGCCAGGCTGAACTCGCCATCACGCTCGTGCCGAAAACGCCATGTGGTCCCTCGGCGCGAATATTCGTATTGCAGTCCATTATGTTTGGCCAGATCGCTCGGATGTTGGGGTTTGCCGTGGCGTTCGAAATAGGCCGGGGACCCGACCAGCAATATCCTGACTTGACATAGCCGTCGCGCCAGCAGGCTCGAATCATCGAGATTGGCGATGCGCAGCGCCAGGTCAAACCTGTCGGCCACCAAATCCACTTGCTTGTCGTTGAACTGCACGTCCAGCCTGATGTCTGGATGGTTGCGCATGAATTCCGGCAGGATGGGCGCGAGTCTGGCGAGGCCGAACGACATCGGTGCCGACAGACGGATCAATCCCCGCAGCTGGTCGCACTGTTCGGATACTTCCGCCTCTACCGCTTCCCCTTCCTCCAGAATGCGCGCTGCACGTTCCAGTGACGCCTGGCCGCTTTCCGTGAGCGACAAGCGCCGGGAGGTGCGGTGAAACAGCGTTACCTTGGTGCGGGCCTCCAGCCGCGATATGGCCTTCGATACCGTCGCTTGAGACAAGGACAGATCAGCGGCGGCGCGGGCAAAAGACCCCGTTTCGGCCACCTTTGCGAAGATTGCCCATGCTTCCAAATCAGGCAGTTTTTTCATGTAAACCCTGGAACAGATGATCTGGTTAGCGCGCTTATTATCGTCAAGTCATACGTGGTTGCATATGTCAGGAATGGAACAGCTGACATTCCATTTGTTATCTTCCTTATCAGAATGCGGCGACCTAAACTGTGCTCCATGTTACCTGAAATACTACAACCGCCCAAAGGAGACCGCCATGGCCAGTAAATACACCGAAGTTCTGACCCCTCAAAACAGCCAGATCATCTTTATCGACCAGCAACCACAGATGGCGTTCGGCGTACAGTCGATCGACCGTCAGGTGCTCAAGAACAACGTCGTCGGCCTGGCGAAAGCCGCCAAGGCGTTCGGCATTCCGACCACGATCACCACGGTGGAAACGGAAGGCTTCTCCGGCCCCACCTATCCCGAACTGCTGGCGGTATTCCCTCAAAATAATATTCTCGAACGTTCCTCGATGAACTCGTGGGACGATCAGAACGTGCGCGACGCGCTGGCCGCCAACGCCGCCCAGGGCCGCAAGAAAATCGTCGTCTCCGGCTTGTGGACGGAGGTATGCAATCTCAGCTTCGCGCTGTCGGCCATGCACGACACCGACTACGAAATCTACATGGTGGCCGATGCCTCTGGCGGCACCTCGCTCGACGCGCACAAGTACGCCATGGACCGCATGGTGCAGGCGGGCGTGGTGCCCGTGACC
This sequence comes from Burkholderiaceae bacterium, assembly GCA_035254005.1. GTDB lineage: Bacteria > Pseudomonadota > Gammaproteobacteria > Burkholderiales > Burkholderiaceae_D > Rugamonas. The sequence goes on from DATFBD010000157.1 coordinate 5,025, forward strand.
TGGCAGCAGGTGCTGCTCGAATGGCAGCGCGACTGGGCCCGCAAGGAGACCTACGATGCCGTGATGGCGATCGTGCGTGAACACTCTGGCGCCTACGGCATGGGGGTGGACTATGCTTACACGATGGTGCACAAGGCGCCCGAGCGCGTGCAGCACGGCGAACGGATCGGCCCGAACCCGGCGAAATAATCGCGGCGACAGTACCGGAGGCGCCATCACAGCGTCATCCGCATCCGGTACGCAGGCCACTGGCGCAATGCCTTCGCCTGTTTGCCAGACAGGCGCTTTGCCGACTCATGTGAGGTGAACCATGAAACTCTATGTTTTTTCCATTGGGGCCGGCCTGCTAGTCGGTATCATCTATAGCCTGTTGAATGTGCGTTCTCCCGCGCCGCCGCTGGTTGCGCTGGTCGGCCTGCTGGGCATCCTGATCGGCGAGCAGGTCATCCCGGTCGGCAAGCAGCTATGGAGCGGGACCACGTTCAAGACGGCCTGCGATGCATCCGACGCCACGCACCACGTGCTTGGCCAGTTACCGGGGCGGCAGGCGGACAAGGTGGTCAACGAAGAGCGCGCGTAACAACAGTCCAGGAAAGGAAATCGTCCCATGAGCAACGCTGTCCCCGACCTCATCTTCCATAACGCGCAGATCACGACGCTAGCGCGCGGCCAGCCGGTGGCCAGTGCCGTCGCCATCCAGGCGGGAAAATTCCTGGCCGTCGGTCAGGACGCGGAGATCTTGCCGCTGGCTGGTGCCGGCACACGGATCATCGATCTCAAGGGCAGGGCCGTGCTGCCAGGCCTGTTCGATAACCACACCCACGTGGTGCGTGGCGGCCTGAACTACAACATGGAACTGCGCTGGGATGGCGTACGCTCGCTGGCGGACGCACTGGACATGTTGAAACGGCAGGTCGCCGTCACCCCCGCGCCGCAATGGGTGCGCGTGGTGGGCGGATTCACCGAGCATCAATTCATCGAAAAGCGTTTGCCGACCATCGCCGAGATCAACGCCATTGCCCCGGATACGCCGGTGTTCCTGCTGCACCTGTACGACCGCGCCTTGCTCAACAGCGCCGCGCTGCGCGCCGTCGGCTACACCAGGGACACGCCCGAGCCGCCGGGCGGGCAGATCGTACGCGATACGCAAGGCAATCCCACCGGCTTGTTGTTGGCCAAGCCCAACGCCACCATCCTGTATGCCACGCTGGCCAAGGGGCCCAAGCTGCCCTTGGATTACCAGATCAATTCGACCCGCCACTTCATGCGCGAACTCAATCGCCTGGGCGTCACCGGGGTGATTGATGCGGGCGGCGGCTTCCAGAATTATCCCGAGGATTACGAGGTGATCCAGAAACTGGCCGACGCCAACCAGATCACCGTTCGCCTGGCCTACAACCTGTTCACGCAAAAGCCCAAGCAGGAAAAGGAAGACTTCCTCAAATGGACGTCCTCGGTCAAGTATAAGCAGGGCGACGACTACTTCCGCCACAACGGCGCCGGTGAGATGCTGGTGTATTCGGCCGCCGATTTCGAGGACTTCCGCGTCGAACGCCCGGAGATGCCGCCGCAGATGGAAAATGAACTGGAAGACGTGGTGCGGGTGCTGGCGCAGAACCGCTGGCCCTGGCGCCTGCATGCGACCTATGACGAAACCATTTCCCGTGCACTCGACGTGTTCGAGAAGGTCCACCGCGACACCCCGTTGACGGGGCTGCACTGGTTCTTCGATCATGCCGAAACGATTTCCGACCGCTCCATCGACCGCATCGCGGCGCTCGGTGGCGGCATCGCCGTGCAGCACCGGATGGCCTATCAGGGCGAGTACTTCATCGAGCGCTATGGCGCACAAGCGGCCGAGGCGACGCCACCGATCAAGCGCATCCTGGAACGGGGCGTCAAGGTATCGGCCGGAACGGACGCCACCCGGGTCGCCTCGTATAACCCCTGGGTGTCATTGTCCTGGATGATCACTGGCAAGACGTTGGGCGGAACGAATCTGTATCCACGGCGCAACCTGCTGGACCGGGAAACCGCGCTGCGCATGTGGACGGAAAATGTCGCCTGGTTCTCCAATGAGGAGGGTAAGCGGGGGCGCATCGAGGCCGGCCAACTGGCGGACTTTATCGTCCCCAGCAAGGACTATTTCAGCGTGCCGGAAGACGAGCTGTCCTTCCTGACCTCGCACCTGACGGTGGTAGGTGGCCGGGTCGTCTACGGCGAAGGAGAGTTTGCCGCGCTGGATGACAATCCATTACCTCCCGCGATGCCCGACTGGTCGCCCACGCGCACGTTCAAAGGCTATGGCGCTTGGGGAGAACCTGAGCGTGCGGGCAAGAACTCGCTGCAACCGGTGCATCGGCGCAGTGCGGCCGCGTGCGGGTGCGGCACCAGTTGCGGCCTGCATGGCCACGGTCATGCCCATGCCTGGGCATCCAAGGTTCCGGCTTCCGACCTCAAAGGGTTCTTCGGCGCGCTGGGTTGCTCGTGCTGGATGGCCTGATGTGGCCAGCGGACATGAGGAGAACGGTGATGACAAGCACAGATATGGGAACGGGAAGCCGTCTTGCCCTCGGCAATCGTGTGCTGCCCTGGCTCGCTTATCTGGGCCTGTGCGCGGCCTATCTGCAAGGTGGACTGGTCAAGCTGCTGGATTTTCCATCGGCTGTCGCCGAGATGACGCACTTCGGACTGGCACCCGCGCCGTTGTTCGCGGTGGCCGTGATCGCACTCGAACTCGGCGCCTCGGCCATGATACTCAGTGGCCGCGCGCGCTGGCTGGGGGCGCTGGGACTGGCGGGATTCACGCTGCTGGCTACCGCGCTGGCCCTGCGCTTTTGGGAGATGCCGGCAGGGCATGAGCGCTGGGCCGCCGCCAACGCTTTCTTCGAGCACCTGGGATTGGCCGGCGGCTTGCTGCTGGTGGCCTGGCTGGATTTACGCGATACGGAACAATGACTTGCACAGCACTGGAACGGCTATGGGACCACCCGTCATACCAGCCAGATTGACTGGCTTGCTGGGATTTAATGCCGGCTACGTGGACACCGCCGGCTTCCTGGCCTTGAATGGCTTGTTCACTGCTCACGTCACGGGCAACTTCGTAACCTTGGGCGCGTCCCTGGTGCACGGGACGTCAGGCGCGCTGGCCAAACTGCTGGCCTTGCCGCTGTTCTGTCTCGTGGTCTTGTGCGCGCGCCTGGCTGGCAGCCGGATGCTGGCCCGTGGACGTGCCCCGGTGACCGCGCTGCTCATGGCCAAGGTGATTGCGCTGGTGGCCGCCGCCGGCGTCCTGATCGTACGGGGGCCGTTTGCTGATGGCAATGGCTGGCCGGCATTTTCAGCCGGAATGTTGCTGGTGGCCGCGATGGCGATCCAGAATGCCGTGCAACGCATGTACATGGCCAGCGCCCCGCCTTCGACGCTGATGACGGGGACCACCACCCAAGTAATGATAGACCTGGCCGATTTGCTCGGCGGCGTAGTCGGCGAGGTGCGCCAGGCGGCGATCGGCCGCCTGCGCAAAATGATCCCTGCCCTTGTGGCGTTCGCCGCAGGCTGCGCGTTGGCTGCGCTTGGCTACGTGGCGATGGGGATGTGGTGTTTTGCACTGCCGCCGTTGATCGCGGTATTGACCGTGATGACGAGCAGGGAACGTTGAAACCACCCGCCAGAAGATGCCGGACGACGTGCTGGCGGCGGCGACGGCGCCGATATCGATCCGGATATCGGCCGGCCCAAATAATTCATTGGTTGGACATGTCGGCAGCCGCTAGCATTGCCGGGTAACAACGGTCGTGTGGCCCGGACGCAGGGGCCCATGTGGTGCTTCCCTTGAATGTCTTCCCCGCCGATCCATGAAAAATCTTAAAACTCGCACACAGCTGGCCGTCGGCTTTGGCCTGGTATTGCTGTTGATGCTGATGGTGGTTGCGACCGCCATCTGGCGCCTGCAGGAAGTGGCCGAGGCCACCCACGCCATGATCCGCACGCCGCTGGCCAAGGAACGCCTGATCAGCGACTGGGATGCCGTCATCAACGCCTCCGTGGCACGCACCACGGCGGCCGCCAGGAGCAATGACCCCAGCCTGATCGCTTATTTCGAAGGTCCGGCAAACGAGGCCGCCCGGCGCTCCGGCGAACTGCAGCGGCAACTGGCAGCGTTGCTGGTGTCGCGCGAGGAGAAGGAGCTGTTCGCCGCCATCGTCGCCAGTGGCGCCGTCTACCAGGCGGCCGGCAAGGAGGTGTTCCAGCTGCGCACGGACGGCAGGCTGTTCCAGGCCCGCACCGTGTTCGAAAACAGCTATCTGCCCGCTGCCCGGCAATACCTGGCGCAGATCCAGCAGTTGCTGGCGCTGCAGCGCACCGGCATCAACGCGGCCAGCGCCGATATCGACACGACCTACCGCACCGGCCGCACCCTGCTGCTGGTGCTGAGCGGCGCAGCGGTGGCCTGCGCCATTGGCGCGGCCTTGCTGCTGGCGCGCCTGCAGTTGCGCCAGCTGGGCGGCGAGCCGGCCTATGCCAACGCCGTCACCCAGCGCATCGCCGCCGGCGACCTTGCGGGCGAGATCGCGCTGCTTGATGGCGACACGGCCAGTCTGATGCATGGCATGAAGACCATGCGCGAGAGTCTGGTGCGGATCGTGTCGCAAGTGCGCAGCAGCACCGACCTGATCGCCGCCGCGTCGGCCGAAAACGCGGCCGGCAACCTGGAACTGTCGCGCCGAACCGAGCGCCAAGCAAGCTCGCTGGAGGAAACGGCCGCGTCGATGGAGCAACTGACGGCCACGGTCAAGCAGAATGGCGAACACGCGCGCCAGGCCAACCGGATGGCGATCTCCGCCTCCACAGTGGCCGAGGAGGGCGGCGCCGTGGTGGCCGAGGTGATCACGACGATGAACGCGATCCATGCTTCCGCCAACCGGATCGCGGAGATCACTTCCGTCATCGATGGCATCGCCTTCCAAACCAACATCCTGGCGCTGAACGCGGCCGTGGAGGCGGCCCGCGCCGGGGAGCAGGGCCGTGGCTTTGCCGTCGTCGCCGCCGAGGTGCGCAACCTGGCCCAGCGTTCGGCGGCCGCCGCGAAAGAGATCAAGACCCTGATCGCCGATTCGGTGGACAACGTCGAAAGCGGCAGCCGGCTGGTGAACCAGGCCGGCACCACCATGGGCAGGATCGTCGCCAGCGTGCAGCGCGTGGCCGCCATCATGGTGGAGATCACCGATGCCGGCGGCGAGCAGGAACGCGGCATCGAACATATCTGCGGCGCGATCAACGAACTGGAAAACGTCACGCAGAAGAATGCCGCCCTGGTGGAGGAGGCCGCCGCCGCCGCCCGGATGCTGCAGGCGCAGACCGACACCCTGGCGCAGACGGTGCAAGTGTTCCGGCTCGGCGACGCGCAGCCGGCGGGGCGGGCATCGGCACCGCTGTCCGGCGCCGGCTCCCGGCCCGCGCCGCGCCTGGCGCGCGATGCCACGGCGCAGGCGGCGGATGCCGAATTGGCCGCGCTGGCTGTTTAGCCGTCCAGCCGTCCGCCATCCAGCCATCTAGCCATCTAGCCGTCCAGCCGTCCAGCCATCCAGCCGTCTAACCATCCGGTCGTCTAGCCATCCAGCCGCCCAGGTGTCCAGGCAGTCAGGCGGTCAGGCGGTCAGGCGTCTAGCCGTCCAGCTATCCAGCCTTCCGGCCGTCCAGCCGCTGACGGCGGGACGCGCGGCGTCGGGCGCGCGCCGGCGTTGCAGGGCGGCCCGCCATGCCGGCCGTGCTCAGGCCGCGAAACCGCCGTCGATCAGCAGGTCGGCGCCCGTGACGAAGCCTGCTTCGGGACCGGCCAGATAGGCCACCATGGCGGCCACTTCGTCGGCGCGGCCGTGGCGGGGCAGCGCCATCAGGCCGTGCAGCGCGGTGGCGAAATCGCCTTCGGCCGGGTTCATGTCGGTATCGATGGGGCCGGGCGCGACGTTGTTGATGGTGATGTTGCGGCCGCCCAGGTCGCGTGCCAGGCCTTTCACCAGCCCGGTCAGCGCCGATTTGCTCATGGCGTACGCCGCGCCGCCGGCGAATGGCATGCGCTGTGCGTTGGTGCTGCCGATGTTGATGATGCGTCCCCCTTCGCGCATGTGGGCGGCGGCGGCCTTGGCGGCCACGAACACGGCACGCACGTTGACGGCTACGGTCTTGTTGAAATCCTCCAGCGTGAACTGGTCCAGTGGCCCCATCAGCAGCACGCCGGCACTGTTGACCAGGATATCGAGCCGGCCGAAGCGTTCAGCCACGCTGTCAATGGCCCGGGTCAGGGCGGCGGCGTCGGCCGCGTCGGCGTGGATGGCCACGGCCGTGCCGCCGGCCGCCGCGATCTCCGCCACCAGCATCTCGGCCGCCTGGGCCGACGCCGCGTAGCCGATGGCGACCGTGGCGCCGTCGCGGGCCAGGCGGCGCGCCGTCGCCGCGCCGATGCCGCGCGAACCGCCGTTGATGAAGGCGACTTTACCGTTGAGTGGGCTGTTCATGATGATGTCCTTTCGGGATGGGTGAGTGGTGTAGCCAGTATGGTCGCCAGCAATCGTTCCCGGTAGCCGGTAATCGGCCATATCAGTTTCAACTTCTGGTATAAAATCAACCCATGTCTACCGAACTGGCCAGCCACCTCGATGCGTTTGTCATGTCTGCCGACGAAGGCAGCTTTTCCGCTGCCGCGCGCCGGCTGGGCCATACGCCGGCGGCCGTCAGCAAGAGTGTGGCGCTGCTGGAACACCGGCTCGGCGTGCGCCTGTTCCAGCGCAGCACCCGCAGCCTGGCCCTGACCACGGATGGCGAGCGGCTGTACGCGCAGGTGCGCCTGCCCTGGCGCGAGATCGGCGACGCCCTGAGCGCGCTGCACCAGGGCGCGGGCAAGCCGGCTGGCACCTTGAAAGTGGCGATGGCGCACACGATGGGGCGTGCCTACCTGCTGCCCTTATTGCCCGATTTCGTGGAACACTACCCGGACGTGGTACTGGACCTGCGTTTCGATAACCGCCAGGTGGACCTGGTGGCGGAAGGTTTCGACGTCGGTATCGGCGGCGGCATCGAACTGACCGAGGGGCTGGTCGCGCGCGAGCTGGCCCGGGTGCACATCGTGCTGGCTGCTTCGCCCGCTTATCTGCGGCGGCATCCGGCGCCCGCCGATCCGGCCGGACTGGCGCGGCATGGCGGCCTGCTGCGCCGCTCGCTGGAGTCGGGCCGGGTGCGGCCCTGGACGCTGCGCAACGACGCGGGCCAGGAAGTGGTGGCCAGCGTGCGCCCGGTCGCCATCATGGACGATCCGGAAGCACTGGCCAAGGCGGCGGCCTGCGGCATGGGCATCGCGATGCTGCCGCTGCCGCATGCGCTGCCCCTGTTCAACAGCGGCGCGCTGCTGCGCGTGCTGCCGGACTGGTACGCCGAGGCGCTGCCGCTATCGATCTACTATTCCAGCCGCAAGCTGGTGCCGGCCAAGGTGCGGGTCTTTGTGGACCATGTGCTGGAGCAGTTCCGCGCGAGCGGCCACGCGGCCCGTTTCCGGAAAGAGAACCTGCCCGGCCGGTCTTGATTTGACTGTCCAGGTCAACATACCTAACGGTGGCGCGATCTTTCCGACCAGTTTACCGATCATGACAGCATCAGATTCGTCATCTGGCGACTGAACAGAGGATATTCTATTGACTTCACTATCATAATGACGATAATGTCATTTTAATGCCTTGGCTTGGCGCATATCGGCGCGAAGCGGCGTTCTGCTCAATGGGGAATGTGTGAAGCTTCGACGAATCTGGAGTGATGAGCTGGCCGGCCCTCAGTTGCGGGCCTTACAAGCAGGCGGGTGGCAGGACGCGGCTGATCAGGATGGGCTGGCGAACGCGACGGGATCAATGCCGCGCGGATCGGCGGCCACGCCGATGGCATTGTTGCCGTTCGAGCCGTTGTCCTTCCGCGACTTCATGCTGTACGAAAAACATGTGATCGACTCGACGCGTGGCTATGTGCGCCGCTTCATGCCCGGCACGTATCGCGTCGCACGCGCCTACGAGCGCGTTACGGGACAGACTTTTCCGCGCTTTAAGCCCAAGCCGCTCTGGTACCGTCAGCCGATCTATTACATGAGCAATCATCTTTCATTCGTCGCGAGCGGCGTACCGGTCAGGACACCGGCCTACACGACAGCGCTGGATTACGAGCTGGAACTCGGTTTCGTCCTGTCACGGCCATTGTTCAACGCCAGCCCGGAGCAGGCGCTTGGCGCCATCGGGGCATTCGTCGTGCTGTGCGACTTCAGCGCGCGCGACATCCAGCGCGAGGAAATGGAAAGCGGCTTCGGTCCGCAGAAGGCAAAGCACTTCCTGAGTTCGATGTCCTGCACCGCTGCCACGGCGGACGAGATCCTGCCCAAGGTGCAGCAGTTGCAGGCGACGGTGGAAATCGACGGCAATGTGGTGGTGCGGACTTCGACGTCCGGCATGCAGCACACGCTGGGCGAGGTGCTGGCGCATGCCTCCAGGGAGGAGCACCTCTATCCGGGGGAGCTGTTTGGCACCGGCACGCTACCGGGCGGCAGCGGCCTGGAGAACGGCCACTGGCTGCGGCCCGGTTGCGAATTGCGTTTAACGATAGACGGCGTAGGCGAAATTCGGCACCGGATCGATTGAGCTGCCGCTGCATGGGCACGCGGCAGGGGCAGGTCGACGTCAGCCCGGCAGCGTCGCCATGGCCGCCTCGCGCACCACCTGGATCGCCCGTTCGCGGAACCATTGATGGACCCGGTCGGTGTCGCGCATCTCGTGCCAGTAGGCGAAGATCTGGTACGGCTTGACCCGCAGCGGCAGCGGCTTGACGACGATGGGCAGCAGCTCGGCCAGGCGCAGCGCGTAAAAGCGCGGCAGGGTCAGCAGCAGGTCGCCCGACGCGGCGATCTGGCAGGCCGCGAAATGGTGCTGGCAGAACAGGTGGATTTGCCGGTGGCGTCCTTCGTTGCCGAGCAGGACGTCCAAAGTGTTGGGTTCTCCCAACGTCGATACGCACACGTGCTGCGCGGCGAAGTAGTCGTCGCGGGTCGGCGTGCCGTGGGCCAGCGGATGGTCGCGGCGCATGACGACCACGTGGGTCTCGTCGAACATGTAGGCGCTGGCCACGCGCGGCCCGACCCGCAGGCGGCGCTCGAACACCAGGTCCAGCTGGCCGCTGGCCAGCGCCCGTTCCACCTCGTCCAGCGGCACGCGCCGGCTGGCCAGCCGCAGCCGCGGCGCCTCGCGCGCGAAGGCGGCGGCCAGAGCGGGCAGCGTCATCGATTCCAGCATGTCGCGCGTGCCCAGCTTCATCTCCACGTCCAGCGTCTCCGGCTGCACGTGCGCCTCGCTGCGCAAGGTGCCCTGCAGGCCATGCAGATGGCTTTGCACGGTGTCGATCACGGCCAGCGTGCGCTCGGTCGGCACGACGCGGTTGCCCTGGCGGACAAACAGCGGATCGTCGAAATGCTCGCGCAAGCGGTTCAGCGCGTGGGTCACGGCCGGCTGCGTCAGGTGCAGCGCGCGCGCGGCGGCCGTGATCCCGCCCTGCTGGTAGATCGCGTCGAGCACGCGGAACAGGTTCAGGTCGATACGGCTGTCGGTGGACATGGTGTGGCGGGGAAGTGACACGGCAGTGGACGAATGCAGACATATTAACCGCATTTATACTGCTGCATTATAAATATTCATTTTATGGATAGGTGCATTTCGCGTAGGCTGGCTGTATCACAACACACTGGGCTTTACATCATGGATTTCTCTATTTTTGAACGTCGCTGCGCGCGTGTTGCGCGTGGCGTGGCCACCAATAACGCAGCGCAGCGGCGCAGCGCCGCCGGAAAGGAGCACGCATGAGCACCGCGATCGCCGACGCCCGCCCCGTGCGCGATGAGGACCGCCTCGACATGGCGCGCCTGGACGCTTACCTCAAGGGCGCCATCGCGGGCCTGGAAGGGGAGCCGGAAATCCGCCAGTTCCAGGGCGGCGCCTCCAACCTGACCTACCTGGTCAACTACGGCGAGCGCGCCCTCGTGCTGCGCCGCGCCCCGGCCGGCGCCGCCGGCGCGGGCGCGCACGACATGCTGCGCGAGGCGGCCGTGATGGCGGCCCTGAAAGCGAGCTATCCTTACGTGCCGGCCATCCTGGCGCGTTGCGACGATCCGGCCGTGATCGGCGCGCCATGCTTCGCCATGGAATGCCTGCCCGGCATCATCCTGCGGCGCGACCTGCCGCCCAGCCTGGGCCTGGATACGGCCGGCGTGCGCCAGCTGTGCACCAATGTGCTGGACCGCCTGATCGAGCTGCATGCCGTCGACACCTCGCGGCCGGAAATCGCCGCGCTGGGCAAGGGCGATGGCTACGTGGAGCGCCAGTACGGCGGCTGGACCGGGCGCTGGCAGCGCGCACTGACCGAGGGCACCGACGCCTGCGAGGACGTGGTGGCCTGGCTGGGCGCCGTGCGGCCGCAGCGCGACACGCGCCTGTGCGTGATCCACAACGACTACCGCTTTGACAACGTGGTGCTCGACCCGGCCGATCCGACCCGCGTGATCGGTGTGCTGGACTGGGAAATGGCGACCATCGGCGATCCGCTAATGGACCTGGGCGGCTCGCTGGCCTACTGGGTGGAGGCGGGCGATGAACCGGCCTTCCTGGCCTCGCGCCGCCAGCCCACCCATGCGCCGGGCATGCTGACGCGGCGCGAGGTGCTGTCCTACTACGCCGAGCGCACCGGCACCGACATTGGCGACTTCGCGTTCTACGAGGTGTTTGGCCTGTTCCGCCTGATGGTGATCGCGCAGCAGATCTACCGCCGCTATGCGCTGGGCCAAACCACCAACCCGCAGTTCGCCGGCTTTGGCGACATGGTGCGCTACCTGGGCCAGCGCTGCCGCGCCGTGATCACGGCTGGCGGCAGCGTGCGATGAGCGAACATTTCAACCTGCAAGAGAACACCCGCATGAATGCATCCCATTTGTTCGACCTGACCGGCAAGGTCGCCCTCGTCACTGGCGCCAGCCGTGGCATCGGCGAGGAAGTGGCCCGCCTGCTGGCCGCCAGCGGCGCCCACGTGATCGTCACCAGCCGTCGCGTCGATGATTGCCAGCGCGTGGCCGACGAGATCGTGGCCGGCGGCGGCTCGGCCGAAGCGGCCGCCTGCCATATCGGCGACCTGGCGCAGATCGAGGCCCTGTACGAACAACTGGCCGCGCGCCACGGCCGGCTCGACATCCTGGTCAACAACGCCGCCACCAGCCCGTATTTCGGCCCCATCACCGACACCAGCGCCGACGCGTTCCAGAAAACGGTGGACGTCAATATCCGCGGCTACTTCTTCATGTCCACCCATGGCGCCCGGCTGATGGCGGCCAATGGCGGCGGTTCCATCATCAATGTGGCGTCCGTGAACGGCGTCATCCCGGGCCTGCACCAGGGGATCTACTCGATCACCAAGGCGGCCGTGATTTCCATGACCAAGGCCTTCGCTGTCGAAATGGCGCAACAGGGCGTGCGCTGCAACGCGCTGCTGCCGGGCTTCACCGACACCAGGTTCACCACCGCCTTGAAAGACTCGCCGGCCGTGCTCAAACAGCTGCTGGCGCACGTGCCGATGCGCCGCGCCGCCCAGCCTTCCGAGATGGCCGGCACCGTGCTTTACCTCGCTTCGGCCGCGTCGAGTTACACTACGGGGGCTGTTCTCAATGTCGATGGCGGTTATCTGTGCGTTTGAACCGTCTTTGACCCAAGCTCTCATGGAATAACAGGAAAAAAACACATGTCTCTAACGATAGCTGTGCCACGTGAAGTTTACCCGCAGGAGAAACGCGTCGCCACCGTGCCCGAGGTGGTCGAAAAGCTCATTAAACTGGGCTTCTCGGTCGCCGTGGAAACGGGGGCCGGTGATGCCGCCAATTTCAGCGACGATGCCTACCGCGCCGCCGGCGCCCGCATCGTCGGCAGCGCGCCCGAACTATGGGCGCAGGCCGACATCGTCTTCAAGGTGCGCGGCCCGAACCCGGAGGAAGTGGCGCTGGTGCGTGAAGGCAGCACCCTGGTGTCCTTCATCTGGCCGGCCCAGAACCCCGAGCTGCTGCAACAGCTGGCGGCCAAGAAGGTGACGGTGCTGGCGATCGACGCGCTGCCGCGTACCCTGAGCCGCGCCCAGAAGATGGACGCGCTCACTTCCATGGCTGGCGTGGCCGGCTATCGCGCCGTGATCGAGGCGGCCAATGCGTTTGGCCGCTTCTTCAACGGCCAGGTGACGGCGGCCGGCAAGATCCCGCCCGCCAAGGTCTTCATCGCCGGCGCCGGCGTGGCCGGCCTGGCCGCCATCGGCACGGCCGTGGGCCTGGGCGCCATCGTGCGCGCCAACGACACGCGCGCCGAAGTGGCGGACCAGGTGGTGTCGCTGGGCGGCGAATTCGTCAAGGTGGACTACGAGGAAGAGGGCGGCGGCGGCGGCGGTTACGCCAAGGTCATGAGCGAGGGCTTCCAGCAGGCCCAGCGCGCCATGTACGCCAACCAGGCCAAGGAAGTGGACATCATCATCACCACCGCCCTGATCCCCGGCAAGCCAGCGCCCCGGCTGATCACGGCCGACATGGTGCGCAGCATGAAGCCGGGCAGCGTGATCGTGGACATGGCCGCCGAACAGGGCGGCAACTGCGAACTGACCGTACCCGGCCAGGTCGTGGTGCAGCATGGCGTGACCATCGTCGGGTACACGGACCTGGTGAGCCGCCTGGCCAAGCAATCGTCGACGTTGTATTCCAACAACTTGCTGCGCCTGACCGAGGAACTGTGCAAGACCAAGGATGGCGTCATCAACGTCAACATGGAGGACGATGCGATCCGCGGCCTGACCGTGGTCAAGGATGGCGCGATCACCTGGCCGGCGCCGGCGCCCAAGCTGCCGCCTCCGCCGGCCGCCAAGCCGGCCGCGGCTGCCGTGCCGGCTCCCAAGGCGCATGGCCATGGCGCCCCGTCCGAGCCGGCATCGGCCGGGCGCGTGGTCGCCATGTTCGGCGTGGCCGCCGCGCTGCTGCTGGCGATCGGCGCGTTCGCGCCGGCCGCTTTCCTCGGCCACTTCACCGTGTTCGTGCTGGCCTGCTTCATCGGCTACATGGTGGTGTGGAACGTGACGCCGGCCCTGCATACGCCGCTGATGAGCGTGACCAACGCCATTTCCAGCATCATCGCCATCGGCGCGCTGGTGCAGATCGCGCCGCCGGTCGATGCCGCCATGGCCCGTCCGGCCGACGCGATCCGCTGGCTGGCCATGCTCGGCATTGTGCTCACCGCGATCAATATGTTCGGCGGTTTCGCCGTCACGCGCCGCATGCTGGCGATGTTCCGCAAATAATTCGAAGAGGGCTAAAACGATGTCTGAAAGTCTCACCACCGTCGCCTATCTGGGCGCGACGATCCTGTTCATCCTGAGCCTGGGCGCCTTGTCGCACCCGGAAACGGCACGGCGCGGCAACGTGTACGGCATGATCGGCATGGCGGTCGCCGTGCTGGCCACCGTGTTCGGTCCGCACGTGACGGCCTCTGGCCTGTCGTGGATCGTAATCGCCATGGTCGCCGGCGGCTCGCTGGGCCTGTACGCGGCGCGCACCGTGCAGATGACGCAAATGCCGGAACTGGTGGCATTGATGCACAGCCTGGTCGGCCTGGCCGCCACGCTGGTCGGCTACGCCAACTACATCGATCCGTCCGTATCGGCCCAGCTGTCGGGCGCGGAAAAGGCGATCCATGAAGTGGAAATCTACGTCGGCGTGCTGATTGGCGCCATCACGCTGTCCGGTTCCCTGATCGCGTTCGGCAAACTGTCGGGCCGCATCGGCGGCAAGCCGTTGCTGCTGCCCGGCCGCCACTGGCTCAACCTGATCGGCCTGCTGATCGTGATCGTGGTCGGCCAGCGCTTCCTGCAGGCCGAAGCAGTGGCCGACGGCATGCTGCCGCTGGCAGTGATGACCGTGATCGCGCTGCTGTTCGGCGTGCACATGGTGATGGCCATCGGCGGCGCCGACATGCCGGTGGTGGTGTCGATGCTGAACAGCTACTCGGGCTGGGCGGCGGCGGCCACCGGCTTCATGCTCAATAACGACCTGCTGATCGTGACCGGTGCGCTGGTCGGTTCGTCCGGTGCGATCCTGTCCTACATTATGTGCCGCGCCATGAACCGCAACTTCATCAGCGTGATCGCGGGCGGCTTCGGCGCCGGCGCCAGCAAGCCGGCCGCCGGTGGCGGCGCGGCCCAGCCGGAAGGCGAAGTGGTGGCCGTTTCCGCCGTGGAGACCAGCGAAATGCTGCGCGAAGCGAAGAACGTCATCATCGTGCCCGGCTACGGCATGGCGGTGGCGCAGGCGCAGCACACGGTCAACGAGATCACCCAGCACCTGCGCTCCAAGGGTGTGAACGTGCGCTTCGGTATCCACCCGGTGGCCGGCCGCATGCCGGGCCACATGAACGTGCTGCTGGCCGAAGCCAAGGTGCCCTACGATATCGTGCAGGAGATGGATGAACTGAACGATGATTTCGGCGACACCGATGTCGCGATGGTGATCGGCGCCAACGACATCGTCAATCCGGCCGCGCAGGACGATCCATCGAGCCCGATCGCCGGCATGCCGGTGCTGCAGGTGTGGAAGGCGAAGAACTCGATCGTGATGAAGCGCAGCATGGCTTCCGGCTACGCGGGCGTGGACAATCCGCTGTTCTACAAGGAGAACAACCGCATGCTGTTCGGTGACGCCAAGAAGATGCT
>DATFBD010000158.1:0-25502 GCA_035254005.1 Burkholderiaceae bacterium
TGCTCGGCTCGGCCCTGGCCACGCTGGCCATCGGTGCGTGGGGACACCGCGTCCACCACGGCCGCCTGCTGCTGGGCGCTTCCCTGCTGATGGCCGCCACCGGCTTCGCGTTCGCCGCCAGTTCCAGCTTCTGGCCGCTGCTGCTGGTGGCGTTTGCCGGCACGCTCAATCCCAGCGCGGGCGACGTGAGCCTGTTCCTGCCGCTGGAACACGCGCGCATCGCCGAGGCGGCCGACGGCGAGCAACGCACTGCGCTGTTCGCCCGCTACAGCCTGCTCGGCTCCCTGCTGTCCGCGTTTGGCGCGCTGGCCGCCGCCTTGCCGGCCCATCTCTCGGCATGGAGTGGCTTGTCGACGCTGGCCGCGCTGCGCGGCATGTTCGTGCTCTACGGCGCGATCGGCTGCATGGTGTGGCTGCTGTACCGCAAGCTGCCCAGGCCGCATGAGGAAGCACGCAAGCCGCCCGCGCCGCTGGGCCCATCGCGCGCGATCGTGATCCGGCTGGCCGCGCTGTTCTCGGTCGATTCATTCGCGGGTGGCTTGGTGGTCAACGCGCTGCTGGCGTACTGGCTGTTCCAGCGTTTCGACCTGTCGCTGGCGGCGGCCGGACAGTTCTTCTTCTGGTCCGGCCTGTGCTCGGCCGCGTCGCAACTGGCCGCGCCGCTGCTGGCGCGGCGCATCGGACTGCTCAACACCATGGTGTTCACGCACATTCCGGCCAGCGTATGCCTGATCGCGGCCGCCTTCACGCCCAGCCTCGGCGTCACGCTGGGCCTGCTGATTGTGCGTTCACTGCTGTCGCAGATGGATGTGCCGGCGCGCAGCGCCTTCGTGATGGCCGTCGTCACGCCGGAAGAACGGGCGGCGGCGGCCAGTTTCACGCTGGTGCCCAAGAGCCTCGCCTCGGCCGCCGCGCCCAGCATCGGCGGCGCCCTGTTCGCCGCCGGCCTGCTGGCCGCGCCGCTGGTGGCCTGCGGCACGCTGAAGATCGCCTATGACCTGGCCATCTGGCGCAGCTTTCGGCAGCACCAGCGTTGACGCGCTGGCGTCGCCATTTCCCGGCAACGAAAATTTATTGATTTAATATCAAATTTTGATTGCATGACTTTCACATGTCAGATATTCTTTACACGTGATATAAATCATCGAACATGCACATGGCGCTCCGCGGACGCCACCGACACCCCAACTGGAGACCCGTATGAGCACGATAAGCAAACACACCCGTATCGCTGGCCTGTTCTATTTGCTGGTGATCCTGATCGCCCCGTTGCGGCTGGTCTACATCCCCGGCAAGCTGTTCATCGACGGCGACGCGGCAGCCACCATGCACAATATTGCCACCCATGAAATGCTGTTTCGTTTCGGCCTGGTGGGCGACCTGGTGACGGCCGCCGTCAGCCTGGTGCTGACTTACACCCTGTACCGCCTGTTCAAGAGCGTCGACCGCAACGCCGCCCTGCTGATGCTGATGCTGGGTTTCATGGACACGCCGCTGTATTTCTTCAACGCCGTCAATGACATGGCCGTGCTGGTGCTGGCCCATGGCGCCGACTTCCTGTCCGGCTTCGACACGGCCCAGCGCAACGGCCTGGCCATGCTGTTCCTGCGCATGCACGGCTTGATGACCTATGCCTCGGAAATCTTCTGGGGTCTGTGGCTGTTCCCGCTGGCGCTGCTGGTGTACCGCTGCGGCTTCATCCCGCGCTTCGTGGCAGTGTGGCTGACCATCAACGGCGTCGCCTACCTGGCGCTCAGCTTCACCGGCCTGCTGCTGCCGCAGTACAACGAGACGATGGCCAACCTGGCCTTCCCCTGCCAGCTGGGCGAAGTGGCGTTCATGCTGTGGATCCTGGTGATGGGCGCGCGGCCCCGGCTGGCGGCCATGCCCAGCGCGCGGGCCGCTTGAAGGCTCGGGGGATCGGACGACAAGCCGCGCGGGACTGACGGCCGGCACTCCTCGTCGCGCGGCGGCCAGGATCAAATTGGATTCATCGAATACTCAATCCCGGATATTCGGGGAACCTGATTCTTATTTGGCGTCCGCCACCATCAGTGCCTCCACGCCCTTCCGCTCCAACAATTGAAGTAACTTGGCAGCGGCCCCGCTGGGCCGCTTGCCGGATTTGGCCGATTCCCATTTCTGCACCGTCGACACGCTGACATTCAACAGCGAGGCAAACACCGACTGGCTCATCTTCGCCTGCCCCGTTCGTATCGCCACCACGCGCTCCGCCGTATATTCCGGCGGGAGCGCGCACAGCCCCTTGATCGCCAGCATGTCGGACTTCGACAACAGCCCATGATGGCTCAGGTCCAGTGCCGTTTGCATCAACTCATGCAAAACCCGCTGTTTCTCGTGATCCTTATTCGTCATCGCACATCTCCTTGAGCGCTCCAACCGCCATCAGACGCTCCAGCATCACCACATCCGCTTGTTCAAGCCCCTTGGCAATATTCTTCGCGACGGCCACTTCTGTCTCCGAAAAATCGGCTCCTGGCGCGCTCTTTTCCCGCCCCGCCAGAAAAATGACTGCATGAACATTTTTTTTCGCCACAAGCGTCCGAATCGATGCCCGTTTTCCTCGACCAAATGTGGCGATCCGCTTCTTGCACAATCCTGCGCCAAGGTCTGCTTCGTATAACCCGGCTTCGATTTCGCGCGCCGCTACACATAATGCGGCGTCGTCCACTAGCTTCCTCGCCCAACGGTCGAAAGTCTTCGTTTTGAACACGCGCCTGGATGGCATGGATGAACCTCACTATAGCACCAAGTGCCATAACAGATGGACCAGCGCCCGGACGCCACTCCAGATAGTGCGACACTTGCCGCCCTGCTCACACGCAATCGCTATGCTGGACCCGAACGCGGTAAAATGCAGGGTTAATCGCGCGGCAGCCTGCGCTGCCGCAAACCAGACTCATCGCACCGCCGAAAAAGAACCAATGACCACCGTCCCGACCGAAATCAACGCCGCCGCCGTCAAGAACAGTCCCGCCGAAAAAGTGACCCCGATGATGCAGCAATATCTGCGCATCAAGGCCGAGCATCCGACGATGCTGGTGTTCTACCGCATGGGCGACTTCTACGAGCTGTTCCACGAGGACGCGGAGAAGGCGGCGCGCCTGCTGGGCATCACGCTGACGGCGCGCGGTTCGCAGGGCGGCCAGCCGATCAAGATGTGCGGCGTACCGTTCCATTCGCTGGAAGGCTACCTGGCCAAGCTGGTCAAGATCGGCGAGTCGTGCGCCATCTGCGAGCAGATCGGCGATCCGGCCACCAGCAAGGGCCCGGTCGAGCGCAAGGTGGTGCGGGTGGTCACGCCCGGCACGCTGACGGACGCCGACCTGCTGCCGGAAAAGGCGGAACGCCCGCTGCTGGCCATGTGCCTGATCAGCCAGCGCAAGGTGGTCACGGCCGGCCTGGCGTGGCTGTCGCTGGCCAGCGGCGCGCTCAGGCTGATGGAGTTCTCGGGCGACAGCCATACCGTCAACACCCGCATGCTGCAGGAACTGGAGCGCATCGCGCCGGCCGAGATCCTGCGCGGCGATAACGCCGACCTGTTCGAGGAAACCACGATCTGCCACGTGAACCGCGTGCCCGACTGGCACTTCGACGTGGTCAGCGGCCACAAGGCGCTGCTGGACCAACTGGGCGTGGCCACGCTGACCGGCTTTGGCGCCGACGGCCTGGGCGCGGCGTTCGGCGCGGCCGGCGCGCTGCTGCGCTACGCCCAGGCGACCCAGGGCCGTGGCCTGCAGCACGTGCGCAGCCTGACGACGGAAACGGAAAACGAATTCATCGGCCTGGACGCGGCCACCCGCCGCAACCTGGAACTGACGGAAACCATCCGTGGCCAGGAGTCGCCCACCCTGTTCTCGCTGCTCGACCACTGCCGCACGGCCATGGGTTCGCGCCTGCTGCGCTACTGGCTGCACCACGCGCAACGCGCGCAGGGCGTGGCTCGCGCGCGCCACGAGGCCATAGCCGCGCTGGCCGCCAGCGACGTGACGGGCGCGCTGTCGGCCACGCTGGCGCAAGTGCCGGACATCGAACGTATCACCACCCGCATCGCGCTGCTGTCGGCCCGCCCGCGCGACCTGGCCAGCCTGCGCGACGGCTTGCAGCAATTGCCGGCCCTGCGCCACAGCATGCAGCGCAGCCTGACCGGCGGCGAGGACAGCCTGCTGGCGCAAACCTACGGCGCCCTGTCCACGCCAGCCGACTGCCTGGAGCTGCTGGTGCGCGCCGTGGCGCCGGAACCGGCGGCCATGGTGCGCGACGGCGGCGTGTTCGCGCGCGGCTTCGATGCGGAACTGGACGAACTGCGCGCCTTGTCGGAGAACGCCGGCCAGTTCCTGGTCGACCTGGAGACGCGCGAGCGGGCCCGCACCGGCATCGCCAACCTGCGCGTCGAATACAACAAGGTGCACGGCTTCTACATCGAAGTCACGCACGGCCAGACCACCAAGGTGCCGGACGACTACCGCCGCCGCCAGACGCTGAAGAACGCGGAACGCTACATCACCCCGGAACTGAAGGCGTTCGAGGACAAGGCGCTGTCGGCGCAGGACCGCGCGCTGGCGCGCGAGAAGCTGCTGTACGACCAGCTGCTGGCCGACCTGGCGCCGCACATCGGCACGCTGCAGACCATCTCGCAGGCACTGGCGCGGCTCGACGCGCTGACCGCCCTCACCCAGCACGCGCTGCGCCACAACTGGTGCGCGCCGCAGCTGGTGGCCGAACCATGCATCAACATCACGGAAGGCCGCCACCCGGTGGTGGAAAACCAGATCGAACGCTTCATCGCCAACGACTGCCGCTTCGTCAACGAGCGCCGGCTGCTGCTGATCACGGGCCCCAACATGGGCGGTAAATCGACCTTCATGCGCCAGGTGGCGCTGATCACGCTGCTGGCCTACGTGGGCAGCTACGTCCCGGCCAGCAGCGCCGTGATCGGCCCGATCGACCGCATCTTCACCCGCATCGGCGCCACCGACGACCTGGCCGGCGGCCGTTCCACCTTCATGGTCGAGATGACGGAAGCGGCCGCGATCCTGAACGGCGCCACCGAACACTCGCTGGTGCTGATGGATGAAGTGGGGCGCGGCACCTCCACCTTCGACGGCCTGGCGCTGGCCTGGGCCATCGCGCGCCACCTGATCGACACCAGCCGCAGCTTCTCGCTGTTCGCCACCCACTACTTCGAACTGACCCAGCTGCCCGAGAGCCATCCGACGGCGGCCAATGTGCACCTGTCGGCCGTGGAGCACAAGGACAGCATCGTGTTCCTGCACGCGGTGCAGGACGGCCCGGCCTCGCAGAGCTACGGCTTGCAGGTGGCGCAGCTGGCCGGCGTGCCGCAGCCCGTGATCCGGGCCGCGCGCAAGCACCTGGCGCGCCTTGAAGCACAGGCGCTGGACGCGACGCCGCAGCTGGACCTGTTCGCCGCGCCGGCCGTGGACGCGGATGACGAGGTGGTAGCGCCCGCGCCCGCGACGGAGAATCCGGCCGTGCAAGCCCTGCTGGGCGCACTCGACGCGCTGGACCCGGACGCACTGTCGCCACGTGAAGCGCTGGAGCGCCTGTACGAGATCAAACGCCTGGCGCAACCGGCGCTGGCATGATGTTCCGCGCCGGTTCGCCACGCCGCCACCCGTTGGCCGCCACGCGGGCGACGCAGACCGCGCTGATGGCGCTGGCGTTCGCCTGTGCCGCGCCGGGCGCATGGGCTGGCGGGCGCGCCACACCGGCATCGGCCTCCCATCCGGCGCCCGGCGCGCGCGGCGCGCCGTTCCAGTTCAGCGTGATCGGCCACGTCTGGCGCGACAGCGGCGGCGGTGCTGACAGCGTCGGCGACGAAGCCGTGCTGCGGCGCGCCCTTGCCGACGCAGGCGCTGCCAGCCCCGCCTTCATCGTGGCCACCGGCATCAAGGCTGGCGCGGAACCCTGCAGCGACAAGCTGTACGGCCAGCGCCGCCAACTGTTCAACGAGGTGGAGGTGCCGCTGATCGTGTCGCTGGCCGGCAGCGACTGGACCGAGTGCCTCAATTCGGCCGGCCGCTCGAACGCCATCGAACGCCTGAACCGGCTGCGCGAGTTGCTGTTCATCGACAGCCAGTCGCTGGGCGGACGACGGCTGACGCTCACCCGCCAATCGGCCACGGCCAAGTTCCGCAGCTACGCGGAGAACGCGCACTGGGAAGTCGGCAACGTGCTGTTCGCCACCATCAACCTGCCAGCGAAAAACAACCACTTCCGTCCCGAGGCGGGCCGCAACAGCGAGTACGAGGACCGGCTGGTGGCCAACCGCGCCTGGCTGCACCGGCTGTTCGCGCTGGCCGAGCACCGCAAGCTCGATGGCCTGGTGCTGTTCTCGGACGGCGACGTCGGCCTGCAGGCGGAGCGCAGCTTTTCGCTGCTGTCGGGCTTCCTGCCGAAACAGGATGGCTACGCCGAGCCGCGGCGGCAGATCCGCAACCTGGCGGAGCAATACAAGGGAACGGTGCTGCTGGTGGACGCCCAGGGAACGGGCGGTGAACCGGCCATCAACTGGCACGGCAAGGTGGGGCATCTGAGCCTGGCCGCCGACTGGGCCGAGGTGCGCGTGGCGCCCGGCGCCGCCACCCTGTTCGTCGTCAAGGGTGGCAACGCGGACGCTGCGCCGCAATAAGCACAAACCCGCCTGGCCGCGCATGGCGGCCAAGGCGGCTGGGCATGCTGTGTTAGTGGATCGGATGGATGGCGACGTGATCGCCCTCTTCACCTTCGTCACCGTCGTCGCCGTGGTGGTGGCCATGGGCGCCGTGCACGTGCTCGTGAGCGATTTCCTCCTCGGTGGCGTGGCGCACTTCGGCCACGCTCAGCGAAAAGCGCAGCGCCATGCCGGCCAGCGGATGGTTACCGTCCAATACCACCTTGTCTTCCGCGATGTCGGTCACGGTGAAGATCATGGCTTCCTCGTCGGCGCCGTCAGGCATGCCTTCGAACTGCATGCCCACTTCGAGCGGCTCGGGCAGGCGGCTGCGGTCTTCCACCTTGACCAGGGCCGGATCGTAATCGCCGAACGCGTCTTCCGGCTCGATCTGGATGATGGACGAATAACCCACTTCCTTGCCGTCCAGTTCTTCCTCGATTTTTGGCAGGGTGTTCTCGTAGCCGCCGTGCAGGTAAACCATGGGCTCGCGGCCGTCTTCGATCAGATTGTCCTGCGCGTCGGACAGTTTGTAGTGCACAGTCACGACCATGTTCTTGGCAATCTTCATTGTTGTATCCTTTCTGTAATGAGCAGGCAGATTATACAGCCTCGCCTCACGCGGCACCGTAAAAGCCACAGCGCGAAGCCGCCGCCGCGCGGGTCCGATTGTTATAATGGGGCATGAAAAAATTACCTCTCCTCGGCAACATCACGCCCGCCCAGTTCCTCAGCGAATACTGGCACAAGAAACCCCTGCTGATCCGCCAGGCCATCCCCGGCTTCAAGCCGCTGGTCAGCCTGGACACGCTGCAAGCCATGGCCACCAAGGACCACGTCGAATCGCGCCTGGTGACTTCCACCGGCGGCCACTGGAACCTGCAGCATGGCCCGCTCGAACACCTGCCGCCGCGCACCCAGAAGGAATGGACGCTGCTGGTCCAGGGCGTCAACCTGCACGACGCCAAGGCTGACGCGCTGCTGCGCCAGTTCCGCTTCCTGCCCGACGCCCGGCTGGACGACCTGATGATCAGCTTCGCCACCGATGGCGGCGGCGTCGGCCCGCACTTCGATTCGTATGACGTGTTCCTGCTGCAAGCGCAAGGCCAGCGCCGCTGGCGCATCGGCCCGCAGAAGGACCTGAGCCTGATCGAAGGGTTGCCGCTCAAAATCCTGTCCAAGTTCAAGCCGAACGAGGAATACGTGCTGGAGCCGGGCGACATGCTGTACCTGCCACCGCACTACGCGCACGACGGCGTGGCCATCGGCGACTGCCAGACCTATTCGATCGGCTTCCGTTCGCCGTCCTACCAGGAACTGGGCGAAGCGTTCCTGCAATTCATGGCCGACTCGATCGACCTGCCGGGCCGCTACGCCGACCCCGAACTGGAAGCGACCAGCAAGCCGGCCGAGATCCCGCGCCATATGCTGGACACCATCGCGGACGAGCTGAACAAGGTGCGCTTCACGGAAGACGACGTCACCATCTTCCTCGGCGAACACCTGTCCGAGCCCAAGCACAACGTGTTCTTCACGGGGCCGGCCAAGCCGCTCACGGTGGGCAAGTTCGCCGAGGCGGCCGCGAAGAAGGGCCTGGTACTGTCGCGCAAGACGCAGATGCTGTACCGTGGCAAGCACGTGTTCATCAACGGCGAATCGTTCGCCATCGGCCGCGCCGACAAGGTCACGCTGGAAGCGCTGGCCAACCAGCGCGCGCTGGACGGTTCGGCCATCGCCAGCGCCTCGGACGACGTGATGGACGCGCTCTACACCTGGTACCAGGACGGCTGGATCGAACTGGGCTGATTGGCCCGTCACACAGGAGGCTCCGTGGACAAGCAAACGCGCGCGTTTTCGACCCGTCTGGAATTCGAGCAGCTGCTGCAGCTGTGCCTGTCCCGGGCCCGTGTCCAGCTGCGCATGTTCGATCCCGACTTCGCATTATGGCAACTGGGCAGCAGCGCCACGGATGCCATCCTGCGCCCGTTTCTCAGCGGCGGCGGCACGCTGCAGCTGGTCGCGCACAGCAACGCCCAGCTGGAACGCGACGCGCCCCGCTTCCTGCGCCTGCTCAAGGACTATGGTCACGCCATCGAATGCCGGCTCACCCACAAGAACCTGCGCCAGCTGACCGATTCGTTCTGCCTCGGCGACGGCCAGGACCAGGTGCGCCGCTTCCACGCCGGCCACCTGCGCGGCGAGGCGGTTTTCGGCTCGCCACCGGACACGCAAGTCTGCACGGAACGCTTTATTGCCATCTGGCAGGAATCTTCACCCGGTTTACATGCAAGTACGACTGGCTTATGAGCCAGATCAAGGTAAAATGCGGGGTGCGCGTTTGGATGCCGGTGATCGGCGGTGACAGGTGACAATTCCGTTCCACGGGGTTTGAAACGAAATGTTGCGATATCGCAAAATAGTTATAAAAAACGATTGATTGCGCTATTGCGACGCACCAAAAATCGCTATAATATTCGGTTAGGAAGTTTCCGTTGTCTGGCAGGCACCTTATGGTACGAAAAGCCTTCGAAGACGACCTAATGAGCGATAATTACCGGTAATTATTCATCGCAACAATGTTGTTTTTAATTTTGAATTAATTAAGGAAAACCCCATGAAAAAATCCCTGCTGATCGTCTCCCTGCTGGCTGTTGCTCTGGCTGCTTGCTCGAAAAAAGAAGAAGCTCCTGCCGCTCCTGCTCCAGTAGCCGCTCCTGAAGCCGCTGCTCCTGCTGCCGCTCCTGCCGCTGCTGCTCCTGCCGCTTCGGACGCTGCTGCTCCTGCCGCTGCTGCTCCTGCCGCTTCGGACGCCGCTGCTGCTCCTGCCGCTTCGGCTGCTTCGGCTGCTTCCGCTGCTTCGAAGTAATCAGCTTGTGTAAAGAAGCCGGTCTACGGGCCGGCTTTTTTACGCCTGCACTTCAAGAAACCGGTCACTGGGCCGGTTTTTTTACGCCCCTACAACAGGCATTGCCACACGTCATGCCTTCAATATAGTTCAGCCAGTTTCATAATCAAGGCAGGGGACGAAAAAAACCGGGGTCAGGTCATACCACCAAGCAAGATGCGAGCATCTTGCTTGGTGGTATGACCTGACCCCGGTTTGGCTTTGGCGCCCCCGGTTTGGCTTTAGC
The DNA here is from genome assembly GCA_035254005.1 of Burkholderiaceae bacterium. Lineage (GTDB taxonomy): Bacteria > Pseudomonadota > Gammaproteobacteria > Burkholderiales > Burkholderiaceae_D > Rugamonas. The sequence goes on from DATFBD010000158.1 coordinate 9,826, forward strand.
CGGGGCGCTGCCGTTATTTCAACTGCTCGTGCAGCAGGGTCAGGATCTTTTCCGCCACCGGGCCGGTTTCCGGCTTGCCGGCATTGTTGAGCACCGTGACCAGACTGTCGTTGCCGGCACCGGCCTTGACGGCGATGCGGTAGCGCTGCGCTTCCTTGTCCGCCTCCGACTCGCCCCAGCTGAACAGCTTGCTGAAGAAGCCCTTGGTCTCGCCCGCGTCCTGGTTCACATAGCGCACGAAGTACATGCCCTGGGTACGATCGCGGTCTTCCACCGTGAAGCCGGCGCGGTCCAGCGCCAGGCCCACGCGGCGCCAAGCGCGGTCGAAGCCCTCGTCGACCGACACGGCGCGCTCGGCGCCCGCCCCCACCAGCGTGGCGTGCTGCGGCTGGACGATGGCGTTCGAGACGGCCGTCTTGGCCTGCGCGTCTTCCGTGCTGCCCAGCTTGGTCATCAGGCGCGCCAGGAATTGCGCTTCCAGGCCCGGATCGTTGGGACGGGCGGTCCACATCGTCGTTTCCTTCTGGGCGCCCGTCACCACTTCCTGCGCGCCGCGGTGGCTGATGTAGATTTCGGTGCTGCCGTCGGCGCTGCGTTCGAGGCGGGTGCGGAACTTGTCGCGCTCGCCGCTCGAATATAGTGAATCGAACACCTTGCCCACCGTGTTACGAATGAAGTCCTGCGGAATCTTGGCCCGGTTCTCGTTCCACTCCGTTTCCATGATGCCCGCCGTCGGCATGTCCAGCGCCAGCGTGAAGCCCGAATCTTCCCAGAACTGCTTGAGTTGCGGCCACAGCTGCTCCGGCGTCTGCTTGACGACCAGCCAGCGCTGGTTGCCGGCGCGTTCCACGCGGATGTCGTTCATCGAGGTCGGCGCCACGGCCGTGCCAGCCTGCACCGAGGCCACAGGACCGGTGCCCTTCTGGGCGTTAAAACTGGACGCGGTGGCCACGCCGTTGGCCGAATCGGGCAGCGAGTAGCGGTTATCTTTCTGCAATTGCGTCAAATCCGGCGGCACGTCGAGCGTGCTGGCCTTTTTGGCGGACTTGTAGTCCACCTTGTCAGTGCCGACAACGGAACCGATCATGCCGCAACCGGTCAAACTGGCCATCAAGGCGCCCACGATCAGGGCGCGCTGCGAGGAAATAGATGCTGTCTTGCGAATAGTCATGTCGTTACTGGTTAAGAAGCTGGATGACAGCTGGAATCAGGGTGGAGAGCGAACCGCGCGCGGCGGGTGCAGTGCCGGCGGTTCGCTCACGGTGAACCGCCAGTTACGGCAGGATGCCCGCTTCGCGCAGCGCCGCGCGCACGGCGTTGTGGTATTCGCCAGCCAGCGGCACCAGCGGCAGGCGTATGCCGGCCGGCATCATGCCCATTTCGGCCAGCGCCCACTTGACGGGCACCGGATTCGGCTCGATGAACAGCTTCTGGTGCAGCGGGAACACCTTGTTGTTGATTTCCACGGCCTTGGCGATATCACCTTCCATGGCGGCCTTGCACATCTCGTGCATGGCGCGCGGGGCCACGTTGGCCGTCACGGAAATATTGCCTTTGCCGCCGGCCAGCATCAGGGCCATGGCCGAAGGATCGTCGCCCGAGTAGACGGCGAACGACTTGGGCGCCAGGCGCAGCAGGTCCAGGCCACGGCCGATATTGCCGGTCGCGTCCTTGACCCCGACGATATTGGGGATGGCGGCCAGGCGCAGGATGGTGTCGTTGCTCATGTCGGCAACCGTGCGGCCGGGCACGTTGTACAGGATGATGGGCAGGTCCACGGCTTCGGCAATCGCCTTGAAGTGCTGGTACATGCCTTCCTGGGTAGGACGGTTGTAGTACGGCACCACCAGCAGCGCGGCGTCGGCGCCCGCTTCCTTGGCGTAACGGGTCAGCTCGATCGCCTCGGCGGTCGAGTTGCCGCCGGTGCCGGCGATGATGGGGATGCGGCCCTTGGTGTGCTCGACCGCGGCCTTGATCAGCGCGCAGTGCTCTTCCACGGTGACGGTGGCCGACTCGCCGGTGGTGCCGACGATCACGATGCCGTCCGTGCCTTCGGCGATGTGCCAGTCGATCAGCTTGTTCAAACCCGGGAAGTCCAGACTGCCGTCTGCGTGCATCGGGGTGACGATTGCTACTATGCTGCCCTTAATCATAGGAAACCAATTGCATAAAGGATTAAAACAACGATTGTAGACGATAGCCCGCGCCTGTGGTGCATCGCCACCTACAAATCACTGTTCAAAACGGCGGCAACAGGGCCGCCACGCGGGGAAAGTCCTGCTTGACGGCGCACAGGCGTTGCACCATCGCAGGTTTAGGCGCTTCAACCACGCCATCCTCGAACGCGATGACGCGCAACTCGTGGTCGCGCGCCAGTTCCAGCAGCTCGCCCGGTCGCAGCAAAAAGGCGGGATTGGATGGCTTGCCGAACTGGGCGTTCCCGTCGGCGAAGGTTTCATAAATCAGCACACCATTGGCCGCCAGGCTGTCCACCATGGACGCCAGCAACGGCCGGTGCAGATAATTGGTGACGACGATGCCGGCGAAGCGGCCGGGGCCGAACGGCCACACGGCGCCCTCGGCCTCCAGGTCCACTTCCGAGATGACGATGCCAGGGCCGGCCGCGGCGGCCAGTGCGGCCGGGTCGCGGTCCACCGCGATGACGGCATGGTCTAGCGCGGCCAGGTGGCGCGCATGGCGGCCGTTGCCGCAGGCCAGGTCCAGCACCTCGCCGCCCGGGATCAGCGGGGCGTAGCGGCGTACCCAGGCGGAAATCAGCTCGCTCATGCGTAGGCCAGGCCCATGGCTTCGCGCACGTCGCGCATGGTTTCCTGGGCCAGCTTGCGGGCCACGTCGTTGCCGTCGGCCACGATGGCGCGCACCAGCGACGGGTCGTCCAGGTATTGCTGGGCACGCTCGTGCATCGGTTCCTGTTCCTTGATGATGGCGTCGATCACGGGCTGCTTGCATTCGATGCAGCCGATACCGGCCGACTTGCAACCCTTGACCACCCATTCCTTGGTGGCCGTATCGGAATAGACTTCGTGGAATTGCCACACCGGGCACTTGGCCGGGTCGCCCACGTCCGTGCGGCGCACGCGGGCCGGATCGGTGGGCATGGTGCGCACTTTCTTGGTGACCACGTCCTTGTCCTCGCGCAGCGCGATGGCGTTGCCGTAGCTCTTGGACATCTTGCGGCCATCGAGGCCAGGCAGGCGCGAGGCGGCCGTCAAACGGGCCTGCGGTTCGACCAGGATCAGCTTGCGGCTGCCTTCCAGGTAGCCGAACAGGCGTTCGCGGTCGATCATGGACAGGCTCTGGGCGTCGTCCAGCATGGCCTTGGCCTGCTCCAGCGCATCATCCTTGCCATCCTGCTGGTATTCGGTGCGCAACTCGTTGTACAGCTTGGCGCGCTTGCTGCCCAGCTTCTTCACGGCTTCCTGCGCCTTTTCCTCGAAACCCTTCTCTTTGCCGTACAAGTGATTAAAACGCCGCGCAATTTCGCGCATCATCTCGATATGGGGCACCTGGTCCTCACCCACCGGCACCTGGCTGGCGCGGTAGATCAGCACGTCGGCCGCCTGCAGCAGCGGATAGCCGAGGAAACCGTAAGTGGCCAGGTCGCGGTTGGCCAGGTTGTCGATCTGGTCCTTGTAGGTGGGCACGCGCTCGAGCCAGCCCAGCGGCGTGGCCATGGACAGCAGCAGGTGCAGCTCGGCATGTTCCGGCACCTTGGACTGGATGAACAGCGTCGATTGCGACGGGTCGATGCCGGCGGCCAGCCAGTCCACCAGCATGTCCCAGGTGCTGCGCTCGATGATGGAGGGATCGTCGTAATGGGTGGTCAGCGCGTGCCAGTCCGCCACGAAGAACAGGCAAGGCAGTTCGGACTGCATCTTGATCCAGTTTTTCAGTGCACCGTGGTAATGGCCAAGGTGCATGGCGCCAGTGGGGCGCATGCCGGAAACGACGCGATCAGGATACATAATGGGTCAACTTAAAAGGATGGAAAGCGGCGTGAGCAGCGTACGCAGGACGAATTCCGTCAGCATGGCCAGCGGCACGACGAAGAAATTGAGAATTTTGAAGTATATCAAGGCCAATACGATGTAAAAACCATACGGCTCAATACGGGCGAACTTGTAGGCCATCGCGTGCGGCAAGGCGCTGGTGAGGATGCGGCCGCCATCGAGCGGCGGAATCGGCACCAGGTTGAAGGCGAACATCAGGATATTGGTCAGGATGCCGGCCTGCGCCATGCGCACGAAGAACGGCTCCGTCACGCCGGCGGCCGCCTCCAGCAAGGCCAGGATCATCCAGCCCAGCGCCATGACGAAGTTGGCGGCCGGACCGGCCAGGGCCACCCAGGCCATCTGCTTTTTCGGGTTGCGCAAGGCGGAAAAATCCACCGGCACCGGCTTGGCGTAGCCGAACACGAATTTACCATCGGTGGCCAGGTACAGCATGATGGGAATGATGATGGTGCCCAGCAAATCGATATGCTTGATGGGGTTCATGCTCATACGGCCGGCCAGGAAGGCCGTGCTGTCGCCGAAGTAGCGGGCCGCGTAGGCGTGGGCCGCTTCGTGCAGCGTGATGGCGAACAGCACCGGCAGCGCATACACCAGGATGGTTTGGTAATCGTTCATGGGGTGGATTTTATCAGAGCGGCAAAACCGCCATTGGAGCGGTTGCCGCTTAAGGCGCGGTTAAGGCCTTCGCGGCGGACCGGGTGGGCGCCCAGGCAGGTGCCCACTACAGGCCGAACACGGCCGCATCGCCCCTGCCCTGGCGCACCAGTTCAGGCTCGTTGCCGCTCAGGTCGATCACGGTGGTCGGTTCCAGGCTGCAGGCGCCGCCATCGACGATCAGCTCGATCTGCTTTTCCAGCTTCTCGCGGATGTCGTCGGCGTCCGTCAGCGGCGTGTCGTCATCGCCGGGCGGGATCAGGGTGGTGCCCAGCAGCGGCTGCCTGAGTTCCTCCAGCAGTGCCTGCACGATGGCGTTTTCCGGCACCCGCAGGCCGATAGTCTTGCGCGACGGGTGGCTCAGGCGGCGCGGCACGCACTTGGTCGCTTCCAGGATGAAGGTGAACGGACCCGGCGTGGCGGCCTTGAGCAGGCGGAACTGGCGGTTATCCACGCGCGCGTAGACGCCGATCTCGCTCAGGTCGCGGCACAGCAAGGTCAGGTGGTGCTTCTCGTCAATGCCGCGGATGCGGCGCAAGCGCTCCACGGCCGACTTGTCGTCCAGATGGCACACCAGCGCGTAGCACGAGTCCGTGGGCAGCGCGACGATGCCGCCGTCATGGATGATCTGGGCGGCCTGCTTGATCAGGCGCTGCTGCGGATTGTCGGGGTGAATCTGGAAGAATTGACTCATAAGCCGGTCATGGGGACGCTCAGGCGCCGCGCTGTTGATTTCTCACAATTGTACGCTACGCAAGGCCGCGATCCGCTGCTCGAACGGCGGATGGGTGGAAAACAGCGCGCCCCAGCCGCCACCGGCCGTGATGCCGGACGCTGACAGCGATTGCGGCAACGCGCCCGGCTCCATGCCGCCGAGGCGGGCCAGCGCGTGTTGCATCGGCAAGCTGCTGCCCAGCAGGCGGGCCGAACCGGCGTCGGCGCGGAATTCGCGCTGGCGCGAGAACCAGGCCACGATCAGCGAGGCGGCCAGGCCGAACACGATTTCGCACACGAACACGGTGACCGTGTAGCCGATGCCGGGGCCGCGCCGCTCATCGTCGCCCTTGAGCAGCACGCGGTCGACGAAATAGCCGACCACGCGGGCCAGGAACACGACGAAGGTGTTGACCACGCCCTGGATCAGGGTCATGGTCACCATGTCGCCATTGGCCACGTGGGCCATCTCGTGGCCCAGCACGGCTTCGACCTCGTCCCGGTTCATGCTCTCCAGCAGGCCGGTGGAGACGGCCACCAGCGCCGAATTCTTGAATGCGCCGGTGGCGAAGGCGTTCGGTTCGCCCTCGTAGATGGCCACTTCCGGCATGGCCACGCCGGCCCGCTCGGCCAGCGCCTTGACCGTGTTGACCAGCCACAGTTCGGTGGAATTGGAGGGGGTGTCGATCACGCGCGCGCCCGTGGTCCACTTGGCCATCGGTTTGCTGATCAACAGGGAGAAGATGGCGCCCGTAAAGCCCACCACCAGCGAGAACGCCAGCAGGTTGCCCATGTCCAGCCCGCCACTGGCGCCAGGGCGGCCGATGCCCAGCACGGACAGCACGATGGACAGCACCAACATCACCGCGAGGTTGGTGGCGATAAACAGGAAGATGCGTTTCATGTAGGTTTCCCTGATGTCAATGCCGAAATCCTAAGATACGGGCGATCACCGGGAAAAACAAGCTGATAGTTACAATCGGCCGTCAAAACCAGTCATGCCAGACCGGCGTCACATTGGCCGGCAGCGCCGGCAGCAGGGCGAAATCGACGCGCGCCTCACCCGGCGCGTGGAAGTCCGTGCCGCGCGAAGCCAGGAAGCCGTACTGGTTGGCCAGCTGGGCATAGACGGCATACTGGTCCGGCGTGTGGCTGCCCGTCACCACTTCGATGGCCGTGCCGCCCAGTTGCCTGAATTCGTCGAACAGCACGCCTTGCGCCATCTGGTTGAACTTGTAGCGGCCCGGATGGGCGATCACGGCGATGCCGCCCGCGCCCCGGATCCAGCTGACGGCGTCCGTCAGGCTGGCCCAGCTGTGCGGCACGTAGCCGGGCTTGCCTTCGGTCAGGTATTTCTTGAACACGTCGGGGACGTTGGCGCACGCGCCGATTTCGATCAGGTAGCGGGCGAAGTGGGTGCGCGACATCAGGTCCGGGTTGCCCACGTACTTGAGCGCGCCCTCGTAGGCATCCGGAATGCCGACGGCGGCCAGCTGGGCCGCCATCTCGCGCCCGCGCGCGTCGCGCCCGGAACGGGTACGGGCCAGGCCGGCCAGCAGGGCCGGATTGGTCTCGTCCACCTGCAGGCCGACGATATGCACCGTCTCCCTGGCCCAGGTGATGGAAATCTCGACGCCGGACACAAAACGCATGCCCAGCTCCTGCGCGGCGACGCGGGCGGCGGCCACGCCGTCCACTTCGTCATGGTCGGTCAGCGCCCACACGTCCACCCCCGCCTTGCGGGCGTGGGCCGCCACGGCGGATGGCGCGAGCACGCCGTCGGAGACGTTGGAATGGCAGTGCAGATCGACTTTTAACATACGAAAATCAGGCTGTGCGCCAGCAGTACGGAAAGGTTCATTGTACGCTGCTTGTCACCCGGCCGTTAGCGCTGGCGTAAGCATTGCGCGCTTTCGTTTCAGACCAGGAATTCCTCGATCATGCGGGCCAGCACTTCGGGCTGGTCGTGGTGCAGCATATGGCCTGCATCATCCATCATCTTGCACCGTACGTCGGCCAGGTGGCCCAGCCGGCGGTCGATCTCGACGCGCGCCTCGGGCTTCGGCCCCATCCAGTCCCACATATTCGTATGCACGGCCTCCACCCACAACACGGGTGCCGTGATGGCCTTCCAGCACGCCATCACCTCCTCCACGTGGTAGAGCAGCGGCCCCATGCGCTTGTGGGCCGGATCGCCGAGGATTTCCCACTGTCCCGCTGCATTCTGCGCCGACCAGTGCTGGGCCAGGAAGGCGGCGCGCGCATCCGTCAGGCGCGGGTTGGTCTTCTGCAGCCGGGCCGCCACCGCCTCCAGCGAGGCATAACCGCGCATGGTGGGTGGCGCCAGCATCTCATCCATCCACTTGGCGTAGCGCTTGGGCGCCTGCTCGGGCCGGTTGGCACGCAGGCCGAAGCCTTCCAGGTTGATCAGGCGCCGGATACGCTCGGGCCGCGCGCCGGCGTACAGTCCGACCACGTTGCCGCCCATGCTGTGGCCCAGCAGGTTGATGGCTTCATCGGGCGCGTAATGGCGCAGGATGGCGTCCAGGTCGGCCAGGTAGTCGGGAAACCAGTAGGTATCCGCGCCGGACCGTTCGGACAGGCCGAAGCCGCGCCAGTCAGGCGCGATCACGTGCCAGTCGCCCTGCAGCGCATCGACCACGAACTGGAACGAGGCCGACACGTCCATCCAGCCGTGCACCATGACGATCTTGGGTGCGCCCACCCGGCCCCAGTGGCGCACGTGGTAGCGCAGGCCGCGCACATTCAGGAACTCGGAACGGGAAGCTGTATGCATGATGATCTGCCTTGAAATGGGTGCGCATGGCGCAATATAGGCGGCTTGCCGCCCGGAAAGCAAAATAATAGCACGACCGTTCGCATCGCGTGTACAGCCACTACGCGGATGCGACAACGACCGTTTTTTAGCGGGAACCGGTGGCCACGGCGTAAAATAGCGCCATTCCGTTGCTCTCAACCAAGGTATCCCATGACTATCTACCAACTGGGCGAACACACGCCTGAGATCGCCGCATCCGCCTTCGTCGCCGACACCGCCAGCGTGATCGGCAAGGTCACCGTGCATGACAACGCCTCGGTCTGGTTCGGCGTGACGATACGGGGCGACAACGAGCGCATCACGATCGGCGAGAACAGCAATGTACAGGAATCGACCATCATGCACACGGACATGGGCTATCCGCTGACGGTGGGTCGCAACGTCACCATCGGCCACCAGGCCATGCTGCACGGCTGCACCATCGGCGATGGCGCGCTGATCGGCATCCAGGCCGTGGTGCTGAACGGCGCCGTGATCGGCAAGGGTTGCCTGGTGGGCGCCGGCGCGCTGGTCACGGAGGGCAAGCAATTCCCGGATTACTCGCTGATCATTGGCACCCCGGCCAAGGCCGTGCGCACGCTGACGGCGGAAGAAATCGAGCGTCTGCAAGGCAACGCGGACAACTATGTCCAGCGCGGCCAGATGTTCAAGACGCAACTTAAGAAGATTGGATAAGCAATGAGCATGACCCCGATGAGCACCACCCCGGACACCCTGCAGAAATTCATCTTTGAAAACGCCGCCGTACGGGGCGAATTCATCGACATTTCCGCCACCTGGCGCGAGGTGCTGTCGCGCCACCACTACCCGGCGCCCGTCAAGCGCGTGCTGGGCGAGATGGTGGCGGCCGCCGCCCTGCTGTCGGCCAACCTGAAATTCAATGGTTCCATCGTCATGCAGATCCATGGCGACGGCCCGGTGCACCTGCTGGTGGTCGAGTGCGACGCCGGGCTGCGGCTGCGCGCCACGGCCAAGCTGGCGCCGGACGCGGCCATCGCCGACGATGCCGGCCTGAAGGCCCTGCTCAACGAAAGCGGCAAGGGCCGCTTCGCCATCACCCTCGATCCGGCCGACAAGGTGCCGGGCCAGCAACCGTACCAGGGCATCGTACCGCTGGACGGCGAGGACGTGGCCACCGTGATCGAAAACTACATGCTGCGCTCGGAACAGCTGGACACCAAGCTGTGGCTGGCCACCAGCGACGACGCGGCACGCGGCCTGCTGCTGCAGAAGCTGCCCTACCACGGCGGCAAGGCCGAAGCCGTACCGCTGTCGCAGGAAGACGCGCTGGAAACCTGGAACCGCGCCGTGATCCTGGGCTCCACGCTCAAGCGCGAGGAATTGCTGGAGGCGCCCATCGATGTGCTGATGCAGCGCCTGTTCTGGGAAGAGACGATCCGCGTGTTCGATCCCGTGCACCCATCATTCCACTGCACCTGCACGCGCGAAAAAGTGGGCAATATGCTCAAGATGCTGGGCCGCGAGGAAGTCGACGGCGTGCTCGCCGAACTGGACTTCGTGGGCGTGCACTGCGATTTCTGCGGCCAGCACTACGCGTATGACAAGGTCGATTGCGCCCAGCTGTTCGCCAGCGACGCGCCGGTCGAAGTGCTGATCCCGGCCGGCGAAGCCAAGCACTAAACGCCCAGCCAACACCGGGGTCAGGTCATGCTTTCACGCATCTTGCGTGATCGCATGACCTGACCCCGGTTTGTCGTTTACCAGTGCACGCACTTGATGGGCGCGATGTCGACCGCGCCCAAGGTCTTGCCTGAGCCAGCGCGGCTCAGGTTCACTTGCTCGATGCAGCTGCCGGGGAAGATCCGCTGCTGGCTGCGCGTGCAGACAATGGCCGGCGGCGCCGCCTTGCCGTCGCAATAGAATCCCTCCGCCGTCATGCGCACCAGCGCTTGCTCCATGGGCATGCCGGGCGTGATCGTACCGGCCACGAAGGTGGAAAAACGGTTCTGGTCCACCGTGTAGCATCCCGTCAGCGCCATCGCCACCACTGCCGCCAGCATCCCCGTCGCGCGCATCGTTCCCCCGCCTTGCCTGAAAGTTATTGGGCGCAGTGTACGAGCGCCCTGCCCGCTTGTCCAGCCGGGCGCACGGACGATTGGAATGCCGCCTCCAGCGGCCGTCATCATGGCGTCACACAGGCTGCCTATCATCCGCCGCGTCGCAGTTCCACCAACTATGGAATTTCAATGATGATACGCACGACTCCCCGCGCCCGCGCCGGTACCATGGCCACCTGCCTGGCGGCCCTCAGTTTCCCCATGCTGGCGATCAGCGCCAACGTCGCCTCCGCCATGGCCGACATCGGCAACCTCGACAGCGCCGCCCTGATGCTTGCCGACAGCACCGCCAGCGCGGCCGACTTCGCCAACGAGGCGGCGGCCGCCGTCGGCCCCATCACGACGGTGGAAATCGCCACCCGCAAGACCCGCTCGTCCGTCGCGTTGGGCAAGGCCGACATGCAGAAAATCCTGCCCGGCATTAATCCATTGAAGGCGCTGCACACCCTGCCCGGCGTGAGCTTCCAGACCGCCGACCCGTGGGGCAACAACGAGCAGAACCTGTCGCTGTTCGTGCACGGCTTCTCGGGCCAGCAACTGGGCTACACCATGGATGGCGTACCACTGGGCGACCAGCAGTATGGCAACTACAACGGTCTGTCGCCACAGCGCGCCGTCATCAGCGAGAACGTCAGCAGCGTGATCCTGTCGTCGGGCGCGGGCGACCTGGCCACGGCCTCGACTAGCAACCTGGGCGGCACCATCGAGACCTTCTCGGCCGATCCGCTGGCCACGCGCGGCGCCACGGTGCAGCAGACGGTCGGCAGCAACCATACCTCGCGCACCTACGCCCGCTTCGACACGGGCCAGTTCGGCGGCGGCAACAGCGCCTACCTGTCGGCCATCCACCACGAAGCACGGGCCTGGGACTTCCAGGGCCGCCAGGGCGGCAACCAGGTCAACGCCAAGTACGTCAACCGTGGCGAGGCGGGCAAGCTGACCGTGTTCGTCAACTATTCGGACAAGATCGAACCGAACGAGGACAGCACGGTCCACGTGGCCGGCGAACAGAGCGCGCCCTACACCCGCCCCTTCCTGTACCCGGACTTCGCGGCCGCGCTGGCCTACTTATCACCCACCGGCGCCACCCCGGCCGCCGACGGCAACAACTACCGCAACTACTACAGCGACGCCCAGCGCACCGACTACCTGGCCTACGCCAAATACGAGGCCAACCTGAGCGACGCCACCACCTGGTCCAACCAGGTCTACTACCACCACGATGACGGCGTGGGCGTGGTGGCCGGGCCCATCGGCGTGGCTGGCTTGCCGGGCCTGTTCAGCGTCTACTACCCGAACCAGAACCTCAAGCAGGTGTTCGGCAATTCCGGCTATGCCACCCGCACCACGGAATACGCGATCAACCGCGCCGGCCTGCTGTCAACCGTGCGCATGGAACTGGGCGAACACCAGGTCCAGGCTGGCCTGTGGCTGGAGCACAACCGCTCGCAAGCCTATCGCCGCTGGTACGCGCTGGACGTGAACCACCCGAGTTCTCCGTACGACCGCCCCAGCGATCCGCTGATCACCCAGTACGGCAGCGAGATCAACAACAAGGTAGCCCAGCTGCACCTGCAGGACGAGTGGCGCCTGCGGCCCGACCTGGCGCTGCAGGCCGGTTTCAAGTCCAGCCTGCAATTCGCGGAAGGCAGCTTCCCCGTGCAGCCAGCCAAGGGCGCCATTGCCAACGGCTCGCTGGCCTTGCCGGTGGGCGAGATCATCACCAGGAAATGGTTCCTGCCGCAAGCGGGCGCGCGCTGGGACATCAGCGCCCAGGACCAGCTGTTCGTCAACGTGCAGAAGAACATGCGCCAGTTCGTCACCTACGGCGGCGGCGGCGCCTCGCCGTGGAGCCTGGCCAGCCAGCAGGCGTTCGACCTGTTCAAGGCCACCGCCAAGCCGGAAACCTCGGTCACCTATGAAGCGGGCCTGCGCAGCAGCCGCATCCTGCCGTCCGGCCCGGTGACGGCCATCGACAGCCAGATCAGCCTGTACCATGTGGACTTCAAGGACCGGTTGCTGCAGATTAGCCCCACGCCCGTGCTGCTGGCCATCATCGGCGGCAATCCCGTGCTGGCCAACGTGGGCAGCGTGAAGACGGACGGCATCGACTTGTCCGGCACGCTGCACTTTGGCCGCCGGTTCTCGTTCTACGATGCACTGTCGTACAACCATTCGACCTACTCGGACAATTACAGCAATGGCGCGGCCATCGTGCCCACGGCTGGCAAGTCGGTGCCGGGCAGCCCGGAATGGATGAACAAGTTCGTCGCCACCGCCACCGTGGCCGACACGGAATTCCAGCTGATGGGCGACTACGTGGGCAAGCGCTACGCCACCTACACCAACGACTTGAGCGTGCCCAGCTACTTCCTGCTGGGGCTGGGCGTGTCGGGCAAGCTGCCGTTCCTGAACGGCGGCGTGGTCAAAAATGCGCGCTACCGCGTCAACATCAGCAACCTGCTGGACCGCGAAGGCAGCCTGAACGTGGTGGTGGGCGCGGCCAACAAGACCTACAACACCTTCCCGATCGCCCCGCGCCAGGCTTTCTTCACCGTGATGGCGGACTTCTGATGCGCACGATACTGCCCCCTGTCCGGCTGTCGCGCCGCCACTTCCTGCACGCGGCGGCGGCCGCCGGCGGCAGCGCGCTGCTGGCGCCGGCCGCCGCGCTGGCCGCCTCCGCGCCAGCCAAGCCGCTGGTATTCGGCCACCGTGGCGCCAGCGCGCTGCGGCCCGAACACACGCTGGCCTCGTACGCGCGCGCCATCGCCGACGGCGCCGACTACGTCGAGCCAGATCTCGTCTGCACCAGGGATGGCGTGCTGGTGGCGCGCCATGAAGCGAACCTGACGGAGACCACGGACGTGGCCACCCGCGCCGAGTTCGCCAGCCGCCGCGCCCGCAAGACCATCGACGGCGCCACCCACGAAGGCTGGTTTGTCGACGACTTCACGTTCGCGGAACTGAAAACGCTGCGCGCGGTCGAGCGCCTGCCCGACGCCCGCCCCGGCAGCGCCGGCTACAACGGCATGTTCCAGGTGGTGAGCTGGGAAGAAATCATCGACTTCGTGGCGGCCGAGTCGGCCGCGCGCGGGCGCGTGATCGGCCTGGTGCCGGAACTGAAAAGCTCGACGTATTTCGCCAGCGTCGGGCTGCCGCTGGAGGAACGCTTCCTCGCCGTCCTGGCCGGGCACGACTACACGCGCCGCAACCCGGTCGAGATCCAGTCGTTCGAAGTGGCCAACCTGAAATACCTGCGCGGCAAGCTGGGCCGGCGCGCCAACCTGCGCCTGATGCAGCTGGTGGTGCCGGATGCCGTGCGTCCCAGCGACGTGGCGGCGGCCGGCGGCACACTGACCTTCGCCCGGATGTGCACGCCGGAAGGCCTGCGCGAGATGTCAGCTTACGCCGACGTGGTAGCGCCGCCCACGCGCGCCATCATCCCGCTGGCCAGGGATGGCAAGCTGGGCCAGCCGACCTCGCTGGTGGACGATGCGCACCGCGTGGGATTGCGGGTCGAACCGTGGACCTTCCGTCCCGAGAACCGTTTCCTGGCGGCCGACTTCCGCGATGGCGCCGGCGACAACGCCCGTAATGAAGCGGGCTCGGTGGCCGAGATACGGCGCTACCTGGCCACCGGCATCGACGGCTTCTTCACGGACGACCCCGCGCTGGGCCGCCGCGCGGTGGACGCATAAGCGACAAGCGGGGCCAGAACCGGGATCAGGGTCCGCATGGGAAGGTGACGTTGGCGATCCAATTGCGCTTGCGCCGGGCCAGCCGGGCATCCTCGCCTTCGCCATCGAAGGAAGCGCTGCCGTGCTGCAGCAGCGCGCGGTCCACATCGTCGAATGCGTTCACGCTGACGACGGCGTACAGGTGATCGTCGATACGGCTGGTCACCACAGGCACCACGCCGCATTGCGTGCACAGGTGAAATTGCGCCGTCTTCGTACCGAAGCTGTAGGGTGACACCTGGGCCGGCTCGCGCACCGTCACCGCCAGCGCGCCCGTCGGGCAGGAAGTCCACACGCCGCCGTGCTTGACGCAAAAACTGCAAGTGCAGGCGCGGGCCGGAATGAAGGCCGGTTCAGGCGCCCAATCGAGCGCGAAAGAGATATTGCCGCAATGGCAGCTACCGTGGATGAGCATAAGTATCTTCCAAATCAATATCACAAACCGGTGTCAGGTCTGTCATTCGGACAGCCACCGCGCGTTGTTGATATTTATCATAATGCGCTTTTTTGATTGATGGTAGCAACGACTATGACGGCGTCTACCACATGCGGTATCGCCACCGATTGACTAAACTCAAGGATATTGTCCGCGTGTCCGAATGACAGACCTGACACCGAATAGGACACCGAATAGGAGACCGTCTAGCGTGCGGTGGCAGTGGCGGCGGGCGGTGCGGATGTGGCCTGGCCCTTGCCCACGATCTGGATGAAAATTTCGTTCTGCTTGATCATGCTGAGCTCGTAGCGAGCCCGTTCTTCGACCGCGCCCGTGCCGTCCTTGAGGTCGCGCACTTCGGAGTCGAGCTTGGCGTTGCGGGCGATCAGTTCCGCGTTTTTCTTGTGCGCCGCTTCCACCTGCGCCTCGTAATCGGCCACGCGCAGCCAGCCCCCTTTGCCCAGCCATAACGGGTACTGTATCAGCAGCAGCAAGGCCGCCAGTGCGAGGGTGATCAGACGCATGGTGTGAAAAAGCGGCCGGATCGCTCCGGCCGCTGTGTGACAATTACTTCAGATTATAGAACGCATCGCGGCCAGGGTAGGAAGCGATATCGCCCAGGTCTTCTTCAATACGCAGCAGCTGGTTGTACTTGGCCATGCGGTCCGAACGGGACATGGAGCCGGTCTTGATCTGCAGCGCATTCAAGCCCACGGCGATGTCGGCGATGGTCGAGTCTTCCGTCTCGCCCGAGCGGTGCGAGATCACGGCCGTGTAGCCGGCGCGCTTGGCCATTTCGATGGCGGCGAAGGTCTCGGTCAGGGTGCCGATCTGGTTGATCTTGATCAGGATCGAGTTGGCGATGCCCTTCTGGATGCCTTCCTTCAGGATCTTGGTGTTGGTGACGTACAGGTCGTCGCCCACCAGTTGCACCTTCTTGCCCAGTTCCCTGGTCAGGATCGCCCAGCCGTCCCAGTCGCCTTCGGCCATCGCGTCTTCGATCGAGATGATCGGGTACTTGTCGCACCAGGTGGCCAGCAGCTTGGTGAATTCGGTGGCCGTCAGGCTCAGGCCTTCGCCTTCCAGCTGGTACTTGCCATCCTTGTAGAACTCGGAGGCGGCGCAGTCCAGGCCCAGCGCGATCTGGGTGCCTGGCTGGTAGCCGGCTTCCTCGATGGCCTG
>DATFBD010000159.1:0-9996 GCA_035254005.1 Burkholderiaceae bacterium
GCGCTGGGCGCGGCCATTGAGCTTGCAGCGCGCCACGAATTCGACGGTGTCCTGACGCAGCGCGTCGTCGGATTCTGCTTTACGTTGACGTAAACGTAAAGCAGATTTTACCTCAAGTCCCAGCCACTGCAATTTTTCTCCAGCGACGATGATGGGCTCGGTGGGGCGCGTGCTGCTGTGCCAGGTTGCCAGCAGGTAGGCTTCGTTGCCTAAAGTGTAGGCAGTGTAGCGTGAACGCATCAGTTGCTCGGCCGTGGCGGGGATGGCGGCGCCCTCGAGGTAGGGGCCGCAGCAGGTGGCGTAGGAAGGGCCGCCGCACGGGCAAGCCGTGGACGTCGTTGTTTTTTTGGACATGAACGAGGGAGTGGACAGCGGAACAATCCCGCATTATCCGCCAATTCGGGATTGGACGGGCTGCGGGGCTGCCCCATGCCCCGTGGTCATGTGCCAGTTAGAAGTGTCGCGCCGGCAACTAGCGCAGTCCCAGCCCGGCCAGCGCCGGCGGCGCGGGCTGGCCGCGCATCATGCCGGCCAGCAGGCTGGCGCTGCCGCAGGAAAACGTGAAACCCAGCGCGCCGTGGCCCACGTTCAGCCACAGGTTGGGCAGCGGCGTGGCGCCGATGATGGGGGCGCCGTCCGGCGTGGCCGGGCGCAGGCCCGACCACGCCACCGCATGCGCGTAATCGGCCGCGTGCGGCATGGCGGCGCGCGCCGTGCGCGTGAGGCTGGCCACGCGGCGCGGGTCGATGGCGGGGCGCTCGCCCACCATGTCCACCATGGCCGCTATGCGCAACTGGTCGCCGATGCGCGCGTACAAGGTCTTGCGCTCGAAATCCGTCACGCTGATGGAGGGGGCGGCATCGCCGGGGCGGATGGGCGCGGTCAGGCTGTAGCCCTTGAGCGGGTACAACGGCAGGCGCAAGCCGGCGCCGGCCGCCAGGTCGCGGCTCTGGATGCCAGCGGCCAGCACGAACTGGTCGGCCTGCTGCGGCCCCAGGCTCGTGTCCAGCGCCGTCAGCTTGCCGTTCTCGATGCGCCAACCGTGCGCGCTGCCCTGCAGCGTGCCGCCGTAGCGCGGGTGGTCGTGCAGCAGGCGCGCCAGCGCCAGGCAGAACAAGCGGCAATCGGCCACCGCCTCGCCACCGGTGTAGATGGCGCCGGCCAGCGCAGGTTGCAGCGTGGCCAGCGCCGGTTCCTGCCGGACCGCTTCGGCTGGCGACCATATCTCCGTCGCCGGTTCGCCGTGCGCCCGCCTGGCGGCCGTGTTCAGCAACGATGGCGAGCGATACAGCACCAGCTTGCCCGGTTCGCGCCATGCGAACCCGGCCGGCGGGATCAGCCGCATCAGTTCGCCCATGGCCGCCCGGCTGCATGCGCCCAGTTCCAGCAGCATGGCCGTGGTGCGGGCATTGCTCGTGCCATTGCAGCGCATGAGAAATTCCGCCAGCCAGCGCCACTGGCGCGGGTCGGCCTCGGGCCGCAGCCGTAGCGGCCCGTCCCGTTGCAGCAGCCAGTGCAGCGCCTTCAGGGGCACACCGGCGTCGGCCAGCGGCGACACGTAGCGGTAGCTGAGCTGGCCGCCGTTGGCGTGGCTGGCCCCGCTGGCCGGCTCGGCCGCGCGTTCCAGCACGCGCACGTGGTAGCCGGCTTCCAGCAGCCACCAGGCCGTAGTCAACCCCACCACCCCGCCGCCGATGACGATCACCCGCTGTGCCATTGCCTCTCCCGATAGTCCTGCGTGGCGGGCCATACTGCCGGAGCGCGTCCGGGGCGGCTGACCCATGGGCCCAGCATAGCGCCATTGCCGCGCCTGGCACGATGAAAATACGAGATTCCTCCGCACGAGCGTACGAATGCTTGTCATTTTCCGCCAAACAGAAGGAAATTCGTGTTTCCGGACTACACACCGGCCCCAACGCCAGTACACTAGCGCCGATAGGAGATTCATATGAGCCAGAGCGGTGCCGTATTCAAACCCGACGACAAGGATAATTCGCCCTTGTACATGCAAATCGCGCGCAAGCTGACCGATGACGTGCACAGCGGCCTGTATCAGGTGGACCAGGCCCTGCCATCCGAACGCACGCTGTCCGAGTTGCTCAACGTGTCACGGGTGACGGCGCGCAAGGCCATCGACCAGCTGGTGGATCAGGGCCTGGTGGTGCGCCGCCGCGGTTCGGGCAACTACATCGCGCCGCGCATCGAGCAGCCGCTGTCGAACCTGACCAGTTTTTCCGAGCAGTTGCAGCAGCGCGGCCACCAGCCCGGTTCGCGCTGGCTCAAGCGTTCCATCGTCACGCCCTCGCCCGACGAGCAACTGAGCCTGGGCCTGTCGCCGTATTCCAAGGTGGCGCGGCTGGAGCGGTTGCGCCTGGCCGACGACGTGGTGATGGCCTACGAGGTCAGCGTGCTGCCGCAAACCATCCTGGCCGACCCGGAGGCGGTGGGCGACTCGCTGTACCGCTACCTGGAGAGCATCGGCAAGGCGCCGGTGCGCGCCTTGCAGCACATCCGCGCCATGAACGCCTCGGCCGAGCTGGCCCGCCAGCTGGGGGTGCCGGAAGGCCAGGCCGTGCTCTACATCACCCGCATCGCCTACCTGGAGTCAGGCGAGGCGATGGAATTGACCCATTCCTATTGCCACAGCGACCACTACGATTTCGTGGCGGAGATGCGCCGTCCCGTCTGACTTGCCTCGCGGCAGTAAAGCTTTCGTGGCGGTAGGCCCGGGTTTGGGATTACACTGAGCTTGTCTCGTTCTCGGACCACGGCGATGCTGAACACGGAAACCCCCCATCCGGACCACGGCCAGCTGGACCAGTACCCGCTGCCGGCGCTGATCGCGGCGCTGATCGACGATCAGGCGCGCGCCGTGCAAGCCGTGCGCGCCGCCGCGCCCGACATCGCCGCCGCCGTGGAAGCCATGTTGCCGCGCATTTCCGCCGGCGGCCGCCTGATCTACGTGGGCGCCGGCACCTCGGGCCGGATCGGCGTGCTCGACAGCGTGGAACTGCATCCCACCTTTTCCTGGCCCCATGAACGGGCCGTGGCCGTGCTGGCTGGCGGCCAGCCGGCCATGTTCGCGTCCGTCGAGGGCGCGGAGGACAAGCCGGAACAGGGCGCGGCCGACCTGCGCCGGCTCTATCCCGCGCCGCACGACGTGGTGCTGCTGCTGGCCGCGTCCGGCGCCACGCCCTATGTGCTGGGCGCGCTGCAGGCGGCCCGCAAGCTGGGCGCCTACACCATCGGCATCGCCAACAACGCCGGCTCGCCGCTGGCGCGCGAGGCCGACCTCGGCATCACGGTGGACACGGGCCCGGAGATCATTTCCGGCAGCACCCGCCTGAAAGCCGGCACGGCGCAGAAGATCGTGCTCAACACGCTGTCGAGCGCGCTGATGGTGCGGCTGCATAAGGTGTACGGAAACTTGATGGTAGACTTGCAGCCGACCAACGCCAAGCTGATGGCGCGCGCCGTGCGGCTGACCATGCACGCCACCGGCGCCGACGCGGCCGCCGCCCGTCTTGTGCTCGAACAATGCCGCTTCCACGTCAAGGTGGCCATCGTGGCGTTGTTGCGGCAAGTGGACGTGGAGCAAGCCCAGGCCTGGCTCGACGAGGCCGATGGCAGCGTGCGCGCCGCGTTGATAAAATGATACGAATTTGACGTGGTCGTCCCGCAAACTGACTCATTAGGAACGCATGGAGCAACGCAGCCCGTGGTGGTGGGTGCCCACCCTGTATTTCGGCCAGGCCATCCCCTACGTGGTGGTGATGACGCTATCGGTCGTGATGTACAAGAACCTGGGCGTGTCGAACACCGATATCGCGCTGTACACGGGCTGGCTGTACCTGCCGTGGGTGATCAAGCCCTTGTGGTCGCCCGTGGTGGAGCTGTTGCGCACCCGCCGGCTGTGGATCGTGGCCATGCAGTTGCTGCTGGGCGCGGCGCTGGCGCTGGTAGCCCTGACCACCAGCCTGCCCCGGTTCTTCCAGATCAGCCTGGCCGTGCTGTGGCTGATGGCCTTCAGTTCCGCCACCCACGACATCGCGGCCGACGGTTTTTATATGCTGGGCCTGCCCCAGCACCAGCAAGCCGCGTTCGTCGGCGTGCGCTCCACGTTCTACCGGCTGGCCATGATCGCCGGCCAGGGCGGGCTGGTCTACCTGGCCGGCAAGCTGGCCGAGGCGATGGACAGCGTGCGGCTGGCGTGGTCCATCGTGTTCTTCGTGCTGGCCGCGCTGTTCGTGCTGCTGTTCGGCTACCACCAGCTGGTGCTGCCGCGGCCGGCCGCGGACCGCCCGCCGGCGGCCGGCGGCGACCTGCTGCGCGACTTCTTCGCCACCTTCGGGAGTTTTTTCCGCAAGCCTGGCATCGTCGTCATCCTCGGTTTCCTGCTGTTGTACCGCCTCGGCGAGGCGCAGTTGCTCAAGCTGGCCGTGCCGTTCCTGCTCGATCCGGCCGACCAGGGCGGGCTGGGCTTGACGACGGCCCAGGTGGGCCTGGTCTATGGCACCATCGGCGTGGCGGCCCTGACGGTGGGCGGTTTGCTGGGCGGGGTGGCCATCGCCCGTTTCGGGCTCAAGCGCTGCCTGTGGGGCATGGTGCTGGCCGTGCACCTGCCGGACCTGGTGTTCGTCTACCTGGCCAGCGCGCAGCCGCAGGATGTCTACCTGATCGGCGCCAGCATCGCCCTTGAACAATTCGGTTATGGCTTTGGCTTCGCGGCCTACCTGATGTACATGATCATGGTGGCCGAGGGGGAACACAAGACGGCCCATTACGCCATCTGCACCGGCTTCATGGCGCTCGGGATGATGGTGCCGGGCATGGCCAGCGGCTGGATCCAGCAGCAACTGGGCTACCAGCACTTTTTCATCTGGGTGTGCGTGGCCACGGTGCCGGCCTTCCTCATGGCCGCGCTGGTGAAAATCGACCCCGAGTTTGGCCGGAAACAGGCGCCGGCCGCATTACAATAGGGCCTTGCGTCATCTGAATCGGGGTACGGGAAGTGGAGTTTAATGCGAAAAAGCGGCAGTCCTTGGCCGCCTGCGTGGCTGGCGGGCTGGCCGCGTTGTTGAGCGGTTGCGCTTCCACGCCATTGGCGCCGGCCACGCCGGGTCAGCCTGCGCCGTCTGGCTCGGGCGCCGGCACGGGAGCGGCCACCGGCGCGGGTTCCGGTTCCGGTTCCGGCTCCGGTGCATCCGCCGCCGCCGATCCGGCCGTGCCGCCGCCGGCGCCGCGCGAATTCCGCGCGGCCTGGGTCTCCACCGTGGCCAACATCGACTGGCCCAGCCGCAGCAACCTCAGCGTGGACAGGCAGCAGGCCGAGGCGCTGGCCATCCTGGACCGGGCCAAGGCCCTCAACCTGAACGCCATCGTGCTGCAGGTGCGCCCCAGCGCCGACGCCATCTACCCGTCCGAGCTGGAACCGTGGTCGGAATTCCTCACCGGCCAGCAGGGCCGCGCGCCGCGCCCGATGTATGACCCGCTCCAATTCTGGATCGACCAGGCCCACGCGCGCGGGCTGGAACTGCACGCCTGGTTCAACCCGTACCGGGCCCGCCATGCGACGGCCAAGAGCCCGCTCACGCCCGGCCACATCGCCAACACCCAGCCTGAAGCTGTCAAGCCGTATGGCCGCTTCCTGTGGATGGACCCCGGCGAGCAGGCCGCCTCGCGCCACACGCTGGACGTGGTGCTGGACGTGGTGCGCCGCTATGACATCGACGGCGTCCACATCGACGATTACTTCTATCCCTATCCGATCGACGCGCCCAACGCGGCAGGCGCCGAGAGCGCGGCGCTCGACGGCGGCGCGGGGCCGAAGGCGGAACTGGAATTCCCCGACCAGCCCTCGTGGCAGCACTACCTGCTGGCCGGCGGCCAGCTGGACCGGGCCGCGTGGCGGCGCCAGAACGTCAACCAGCTGATCGAAGCGCTGTACAAGGGCATCCACCAGGAAAAGGCGTGGGTGCGCTTTGGCATCAGCCCGTTCGGCATCGGCCGCCCGGACCGGCGCCCGGCCGGCATCGTCGGCTTCAGCCAGTACGACAAGCTGTATGCGGACGCCGAACTGTGGCTGGCCAATGGCTGGCTCGATTACCTGGCGCCGCAGCTGTACTGGCCGGTGGCGCAGGCGCCGCAGGCGTTCGACGTGCTGCTCGACTACTGGCTGGCGCAGAACACCCAGGGCCGTCACGTGTGGCCGGGCCTGTACACCAGCCGCATCGACAATTCCAGCAAGGCCTTCCCGCCCGAGGAGATCATCAAGCAGATCGGCGTCACGCGCAGCCGCACGGGCGGTCATGGCCACCTGCATTTCAGCGTGGCGGCCCTGATGGAAAACCGCAAGGGCGTGTGCGACCAGCTCAAGACCCAGGCTTACCAGTACGCGGCGCTGGCGCCAGCCACGCCATGGCTGGGCGCCGCGCCGCCGGCCGCGCCGGCCGTGACGGCCCGCCGTGATGGCGCCGGCGTCGCGCTCAAGCTGGCGCCCGGCGCCGGCAAGGCCGTGGCCCGCTATGCCGTGTGGTCGCGCTACGGCAATGAGTGGCGCTTCGCCGTCGCCCCCGGCACGCGCACGGAACTGCGCCTGCCCGACGATGGCGTGGGTGGCGGCGCGAGCACCGTCGTCGTCAGCGCCGTGGACCGCCTTGGCAACGAGAGCGCGCGCGTCACGGTGAGCGCCGCGTGACCGCCATGAACGTGCTCCATGCACAGCCCCGCCTCGGCCTGGGCATCGATGCCGGCGGCACCCAGACCCGCTGGGCGCTGGCCGCCGCCGACGGCGTGATCGTGGCCGAGGGCCACGTGGGCGGGCTGACGGCGCTGCAGATGGAAAGCGAAACGGGCCGCGCCGCCGTCCACGCCAGCTTCACGGCGCTGTGCGCGGCCGTGTTGGCGGCCGGCCGTCCGGACGCGGTGTGCGCCGGCCTCACCGGCTTTGGCGGCGACAGCGTGCAACTGGCCCACTGGCTGGCCACGCTGCTGGCCATCGCGCCGGACGCCGTCACCGTGCGCAACGACATCGAAATCGCCTGCCTGGACACGTTCGCACCCGGCCAAGGCTACCTGGTCTACGCCGGTACGGGTTCGATCGCGGCCTGGGTCGATGAGCATGGCCAGTTCCACCGGGCCGGCGGACGCGGCGTGCTGCTCGACGACGGCGGTGGTGGCTACTGGATCGCGCGCGAGGCGCTGCGCAGCGTCTGGCGCCGCGAGGACGAAACGCCGGGCGCCTGGCGCGATTCGCCACTGGCGCAAGCCGTGTTCGCCCACGTGGGCGGCAGCGACTGGGCCCACAGCCGCCAGTTCATGTACGGCCAGGACCGCGGCACCATCGGCCGGCTGGCGCTGGCGGTGGCCGCCAGCGTGGAGGCCGACCCGGAGGCGCGCCGTATCCTGCTGGACGCCGGCCTGGAACTGGCCCGGCTGGCCAACGCCATGGTGCGGCGCTACGGCGTGCGGCCCGTGGTGCTGGCCGGACGCGCGGCGGAACTGCATCCGCTGCTGGCGCAGTCGATGCGCGCCGAGCTGCTGGCCGGCGTGCCGCTGCAGCAAAAGACGGTACGCTCGCACCACGCGGCGGCCCGCATCGCGGCCCAGTCCCGCCATTTTCCATTTCACCGGCCCGATGCCAGTCATGAATAAGATTGGCACCACGTTCTCGCACACGCGCCGCGACGGCCCGCGCCGGACGCTGGCATCCTTGGCATCGTCCGCATCGCTGAAATCGTTGGCGCCGCTGGCCATGCTGGCGCTGCTGGCCGGCTGCGCCGTGACGCCGCCCGGCCCCCGGCTCGACCACAGCTACACAGCGCGCGGCCAGAGTGACCGCGTCAAGTTCATCGTGCTGCACTACACGGCCGGCGACCTGACACGCTCGCTCAAGACGCTGACCCAGGATGTGGTCAGCAGCCACTACCTGCTGACGGACGGCGAGCAACCATTCTTTTACGCGCTGGTCGATGAATCGCGCCAGGCCAACCACGCCGGTGTGAGTAACTGGAAGACTTATACACAGCTGAATGTCAGCTCGATCGGCATCGAAATCGTCAACCCCGGCTTCCGCGAGACGCCGGAAGGGCGGATCTGGTATCCGTTCCCGCAAGCGCAGATTGACCAGTTGATCCCGCTGCTCAGGCAGATCATGGCGCGCCACAACATCGCGCCCGAGAACGTGCTTGGCCACAGCGATATCGCACCCCAGCGCAAGCAGGACCCCGGCCCGCTGTTCCCGTGGAAGCAGCTGGCCGACGCGGGCCTGGTGCGCTGGCCCAGCCCGGTGCAGGTGGCTGCGCGGCTGCCCGTGTTCGAAGCACAAGTGCCCGACATCGGCTGGTTCCAGCAAAAGCTGGCGCAGCATGGCTATGCCGTGCCGCAGACGGGCGAACTGGATGCGGCCACCCGCAATGTGCTGGTGGTGTTCCAGTCCAAGTACCGGCAGGCGCGCTTCGACGGCGAGCCGGATGCGGAAACGGCCGCCATCCTCGACACGCTGACGTCACCGCCCGTGCCGACGCCGCCGGCGTTACCGCCAGCCGTGCCCACGCCGCCGACGTCAACCGCGCCCCCGCCGCCGCCGTCAGCCGCGCCAGCGATCGCGTCGCCGGTAGTGTCCCCGCCGCCGCCGCCGCCGCCGCCGTTGCCGTCAGCCTCGCCAGCCATCGTGCCGCCGGTAGCGCCCCCGCCGTCTGTGCCGCCGGTGCCGGAGCCGGTCCAGGAGCACTGAAGGGGCTTGCGTGCGAAGGGGGTTGCGCCCTCGCCATGCGCGGGGCCACAGTTGGGGGTATGCTTAGCTTGGCCCGTCATGGAGGACAGCATGCATCCAGCCATATCCTGCGAAGCGATCGCCAGCGATGGCGCGTTCCGGCCGCTGGCCAGCGTGGCCGGCATCGCCATCGATTTGCGCTACGCGACGGCCGACAACTTCGTCGGCCGCGACCTGTACTCGCCGCTCGATTGCGCCTGGCTGCACCAGGAAGCGGCGGCCGCGCTGGAACAAGCCGCCGGCTGGCTGGCCTTGCGCTGGCCCGGCTACCGCTTGCTGGTGCTGGACGCGCTGCGTCCGCAGCGGGTGCAGGAACAACTGTGGCTGGCGCTGCAAGGCACGGATTTGCTGGGCTACATCGCCGAACCGGGGCGCGGTTCCATCCATTCCTTCGGCATGGCGGTCGATCTCACCGTCCTCGACGACGAAGGCCGCGAACTTGACATGGGCACCGCCTTCGATGACCTGAGCGAACGCTCCCATCCTGTGCTGGAGGCGGAACTGCTGGCCAGCGGCATACTCACCGCCACCCAGACCGGCAACCGCCAGTTGCTGCGCGACGCCATGGGGCAAGCGGGCTGGGTCGGCATCAACACCGAATGGTGGCATTTCGATTGCGGCGACCGCGAGCGGGTAAGGGCCTGCTATACCCGCGTGTTATGAGCGGCACCACTGGCCTCGTTCGGTGTCAAGTTCGGTGTCAGGTCTGTCATTTGGACATGAGGACGATACCTTTGAGTTTGATCAAACAGCAAAGGGATCATTTATGGTGGACGGTTTCCGATTGTCGACATCCTGACAATTGAAACTCGCGTCTTGAGAAAACTCAAAGTAGCGCAGCAGCTGTCCGAATGACAGACCTGACACCGGTTTTTTATGGCTGCGGCGCGCGCGACACCCAGTCCACCAGCGCATCGAGCGCGGCGCGGCCGGCGCCGTTGGCCACATGTTCGTCGTTGATGAAGGCCACCACCACGCATGGGTGGCCGCTGGCGTCCGGCACATAGCCGGCGATGGCCACCACGGCGTGCAGGCTGCC
The DNA here is from genome assembly GCA_035254005.1 of Burkholderiaceae bacterium. Classification (GTDB taxonomy): domain Bacteria; phylum Pseudomonadota; class Gammaproteobacteria; order Burkholderiales; family Burkholderiaceae_D; genus Rugamonas. The sequence continues at coordinate 9,813 of DATFBD010000159.1, forward strand.
GGTTTTCAGGCGCGCGTGCAGCGCGGCGGGACTGTCCTTGAGACGCTTGCGCATGGTGCCGTCCAGCCCGGCGATGGGCAGGCTGGAGAGGAATTCGGGCATCCACAGGCTGCGCTGGCCCGCCTGCAGCACGGCGGCCAACTGGGCCGGCGTGGCCCGTTCCAGCCGCGACAGGCCGGAACCG
>DATFBD010000160.1:0-8500 GCA_035254005.1 Burkholderiaceae bacterium
CTTCACCGAACTCAGCCAGGCCATCCTCTACCGCGGCGCCGGCTTCGAGGTGGTGTGGAGCTCCTACCTGGCGCTGGCCGTGATTGGCGCCGTGCTGTTTGCGCTCTCGCTGGCGCGCTTTCGCAAAACGATCGCGCAGATGGCCTAGAGCACCGGCGTCAGCTTGGCCACCGACAGCGCCAGCCACTTGACGCCATGACGCGGAAAGTTGACCTGTGCCCGTGCATCGTCGCCCGCGCCTTCGAGCATGAGCACCGTGCCCTCGCCGAACTTGGTGTGGAACACCTTCATGCCTGTCTTCAAGCCGGTGCTCTCGCTCGCTTTGGACACCGGCTCGGGCGCGTTTCGGCTGCTCGAAAAGTCAGAGCCAAATTGGCCTTTGGACCCCGACCAATCTGCGCGCCTCGCTCCTGAATTGATAGCGCTGTCGAAGCCGGAGCCAAACCCCTGATTCTTGGGCGTGATCCATTTCAGCGTTTCTTCCGGCAGCTCGTCGAAGAAGCGCGACTTCATGTTGTAGCGCGTCTGGCCGTGCAGCATGCGCGTCTGCGAGAAACTCAGGTAGAGCCGCTTCTTGGCGCGCGTGATCGCTACGTACATCAGGCGCCGCTCCTCTTCCAGCCCGCCCTCTTCCTGCGCGCTGTTCTCGTGCGGGAACAGACCTTCCTCGAGGCCGGTGATGAAGACCGCGTCGAACTCCAGTCCCTTGGCCGAATGCACCGTCATCAGCTGCAGCGCATCCTGTCCGGCCTGCGCCTGGTTGTCACCCGCCTCCAGCGACGCGTGCGACAGGAAGGCCGACAGCGGCGACATCACGGTCGGCAGCGGCGCATCGGCGTCGTAGATCTCCACCCCATCGGCGTTGACGATGGCTTCGCCCGCCTGCGCCTGCGCCTTCGGTCCCAGATGGGCCGGCGCGCCCTGGCCGTAGCCTTCCTCGGACACGAACTGGGTGGCGGCGCTGACCATCTGCTCCAGGTTTTCGATACGGTCGGCGCCTTCCTTCTCGGTCTGGTAGTGGGTCAGCAGGCCGCTCATCTCCAGCGTCACGCGCACCAGTTCCGGCAGCGCCATCTGCTGGGTCTCGAAGCGGGCGCCTTCGATCAGGCGCACGAAGCCGCCCAGCGAACTGCCGGCCTTGCCCGCCACGTAAGGCACCGCCGCGTACAGCGAGATGCCATGCTGCTCGGCCGCCGCCTGCAACTGCTCGATCGAGCGCAGGCCGATGCCGCGCGTGGGGAAATTCACCACCCGCAGGAAGGCCGAGTCGTTGTGCGGATTATCCATCAGCTGCAGGTAGGCGATGGCGTGCTTGACCTCGGCGCGCTGGAAGTAGCGCAAGCCGCCGTAGACGTGGTACGGAATACCGGCCGAGAACAAGGCATGCTCGATCACGCGCGACTGCGCGTTGGAGCGGTACAGCACGGCGATCTCGCTGCGCGACACGCCGTCCGCGATCAGGTTCTTTGACTCCTCAATAATCCACTGCGCTTCGGCCAGGTCGGAGCTGGCCTCGTACACGCGCACCGGCTCGCCGTGCCCGGCGTCGGTACGCAGGTTCTTGCCCAGGCGCTTGCTGTTATTGGCGATCAGCATATTGGCCGCGTCCAGGATGTGGCCATGCGAGCGGTAGTTCTGTTCCAGCTTGATCAGGTTCTGCACCTTGAACTCGCGCTCGAAGGCGCTCATGTTGCCCACGTTGGCGCCGCGGAAGGCGTAGATGCTCTGGTCATCGTCGCCCACGGCGAACAGCGCGCCGCCCCCCTGGCTGCCATGGCCGGCCATCAGCTTGAGCCAGTTGTATTGCAGGTTGTTGGTATCCTGGAACTCGTCCACCAGAATGTGCTTGAAGCGCTGCTGGTAATGCTCGCGCAGGGGCTGGTTACGGCTCAGCAGCTCGTAGGTGCGCAGCAGCAGTTCGGCGAAATCGACCACGCCTTCGCGCTGGCACTGGTCGTCATACAGCTGGTACAGCTCGACCTTCTTGCGCTCGTCCGGGCCATACGGGTCGATCTGGTTGGCGCGCAGGCCCTGTTCCTTGGCGCCGTTGATGAAGTACTGCACCTCCTTGGGCGGGAACTTCTCGTCGTCCACATTGTTCGCCTTGAGCAGGCGCTTGATGACGGACAGCTGGTCCTGCGAATCGAGAATCTGGAAGGTCTGCGGCAGCGCCGCGTCGCGGTAGTGGGTGCGCAGCAGGCGGTTGCACAAGCCGTGGAAAGTCCCGATCCACATGCCGCGCGTATTGATCGGCAACATGGCCGACAAGCGCGTCATCATCTCCTTGGCCGCCTTGTTGGTGAAGGTCACGGCCAGGATGCCGGCCGGCGACACCTGGCCGGTCTGGATCAGCCACGCGATACGGGTGGTCAGCACACGCGTCTTGCCGGAGCCGGCGCCGGCCAGGATCAGGGCGCTCTGGGGCGGCAGCGTGACGGCGGCCAGTTGTTCGGGATTGAGGTTGTGGAGGAGATTTTGCATCCCGTGATTATACCGGGCCGGCGCGCCAGTGCTGGGGTTTTATACAGTCCAGGGCACCGGTGAACCAGCCCGTTGGCTCAGTACAGCACCACCGAGCGGATCGATTCGCCCGACTTCATCAGGTCGAAGCCTTCGTTGATGCGCTCCAGCGGCAGCCGGTGCGTGATCAGGTCGTCGATATTGAGCTTGCCTTCCATGTACCAGTCGACGATCTTGGGCACGTCCGTGCGCCCGCGCGCGCCGCCGAACGCGGAACCCTTCCACACCCGGCCCGTCACCAGCTGGAATGGCCGGGTGGCGATTTCCTCGCCGGCCGCCGCCACGCCGATGATGATGGACTGGCCCCAGCCCTTGTGGCAGCACTCGAGCGCCTGGCGCATGGTGGTGGTGTTGCCGATGCATTCGAAGCTGTAGTCGGCGCCGCCATCGGTCAGCTGGACGATGGCGTCCACCACGTTCTCCACCTTGGACGGGTTGATGAAGTGGGTCATGCCGAACTTGCGCGCCATGTCCTCGCGGGCCGGGTTGATGTCGACGCCGATGATCTTGTCCGCGCCCACCATGCGCGCGGCCTGGATCACGTTCAGGCCAATGCCGCCCAGGCCGAACACCACCACGTTGGCGCCCGCCTCCACCTTGGCCGTAAACAGCACGGCGCCCACGCCCGTGGTCACGCCGCAGCCGATGTAGCACACCTTGTCAAACGGCGCGTCAGGGCGGATTTTCGCCAGCGCGATCTCCGGCACCACGATGTAGTTGGAGAAGGTGGAGGTGCCCATGTAGTGGAAGATCGGCTTGCCGTCCAGCGAGAAGCGGCTGGTGGCGTCGGGCATCAGGCCGCGGCCCTGGGTGGCGCGGATGGACTGGCACAGGTTGGTCTTGCGCGACAGGCAAAATTTGCACTGGCGGCATTCCGGTGTGTAGAGCGGGATCACGTGGTCGTCGCGCTGCAGGCTTTTCACGCCCGGCCCCACGTCCACCACCACGCCGGCGCCCTCGTGGCCGAGGATGGCGGGGAAGATGCCTTCCGGGTCGGCGCCCGACAGCGTGTAGTAATCCGTGTGGCAGATGCCGGTAGCCTTGATCTCGACCAGCACCTCGCCCTCGCGCGGGCCGCCCAGCTCCACTTCCTCGATCGTCAGCGGCTGGCCCGCCTTCCATGCAACGGCAGCTTTGGTTTTCATGTTTTCATCCTTGTTGGCGTTAGTCGGCGATCCGGCACGGCCGGTGCGCCATGATAGCAAATGGCCAACGTGAACGAAACGTCAGCACGCGGGCTGGGGTTGCGTCACCAACGACGGGATGTCCAGCAGCCGCGACACGGTCAGCCATAGCTGGCGCGGCGACGTCCACGGCTTGGGCAGGAAGGCCATGGCCTGGTCGTAGCGGTGCGGCCGGCGCGCCGAGTACAGCAGCACGGGGATGGCCCGTTGCTGTTCGCCCAACAGGTCCAGCAAGGCCGCGCCGTCGCCATCGGGCAGGTCCGGGTCCAGCACCACCAGCGCGTAGTGTCCGCCGCGCACGGCCCGCAACGCCGCATCGAGCGTGCCGGCGTGGGTGACCTGGGTTTCCGGCACCAGCAGCGTGGCCAGCACCAGCGCGGATTCATGGTCGCCATCGACGTGCAGCACGCGCGGCGCGCTGCCGTGCGCGCACAGTTCGTCATGGACGGCGCGGGCCTCGTCCAGTTGCAGCGGGGTGGCGCAGAACAGCGCGGGGGCGCCGGCTGGCTTGTTCGACATGGCATCTCTCCGGCGAAAAGGGAATCGGACTGTCCCGCGCACGGGGCCTTGCGGCGAACGCGCGCAAGGCGGATCTGGTCACGGGAACGGTTCGGCGGAGCTGGGCCGGACAGGAATGGCGGCGCGGGGAACGGGCGGCCGCAAGGCAGGCAGCGGAAGCGGGGCGCGGTCCCGCTGCACATTAACGCAGTGGCCAATTGTTACAGCCACAGGATTTCATCTTACAACAAAACGCGGCGCCGGCAAGCGCGCGGCCGGCCCGGCGTTTACTTTTTGAGACGGTTGTTGAAGGCCGCGTGCAGGCTGTTCAGGGTTTCCTCGGCCGACAGCAGCTGGTCGGCCACTTCGTTGACCTTGCGCCGGCTGGAGCGGGCGTGGTCGCGCAGTACTTCGAAGGCCGTATTGCGGTCGGTCTGGAATTTGCACATCAGCAGACCCACGGCCAGGCTGGTTTCGCGCCCGGCGGCCAGCGCCGCGTTCAGGTTCAGTTCCGTGCGGCGCAGCTGGCGGATCTCGTCCGCACGCGCCAGGCCGGCCGCGAAGGCGGGCATCAGGTGCTTCTCATCGACCGGCTTGACCAGGAAACCGACGGCGCCGTAGGCGGCCGCCTGCTTGCCGGCGTCCGCGTCGCCGCGGCCGGACAGGAACATGAACGGCACGGACGTCTGGGCGTGCAGGCGCTTGGCCAGCTCCAGGCCGTTCATGCCGGGCATGTGGATATCGAGCAGGGCCAGGTCCGGTTCGCGCTGGGCGATCAGCTGCAAGGCTTGCTCGGACGAGGAAGCCTGCTGCGTATCGTACCCGGCGTGGCGCAGCACCTCGCCCAGGTAATCGAGCAGCAGTTGGTCGTCGTCGACGATCAGTATCAGTCGCTTAGCGCTGGCGGAGACGTTCATGTGGCGGACCCGTGGACAAGTAAACGCCTGAATTATAAGGCGTAACGGCCCACGGATTACCAGCCTGTTGACAGGGCCGTTGTTAATTCGCCAAGAACAATGCGCGGAAGCTGCGCACGGCGGCGGCCGGGTCGTCGGCCAGGTACACGCTGCTGATGGCGGCCACCATGTTGGTGCCGCGCGCCACCAGCGGCGCCGCGTTCTCTGGCGTCATGCCGCCGATGACGACCGAGGGCACCGTGATCACGGCGCGCGCCTCGTCCAGGATGGACGGCGCCGTGGTGACAGCGTACTGCTTGACGCGCGACGGATAGAAGCCGCCGAACGCCACGTAGCTGGCGCCAGCCGCCTGCGCCGCCTGCGCGCGCGGCAGGTCGCCGTAGCAGGACGCGCCGACGATCTTGTCCGGCCCCACCGCGGCGCGCACCTCGGCCAGCGAGGCGTCAGTGCCGCCCACGTGGATGCCGTCGGCGTCGAGCGCGCGGCACAGGTCCACGTGGTCGTTGATAATCAGCGGCACGCCATGGCGGCGGCACAGCGCCAGCAAGGCCGCGCCCTGCTCCGCGCGCAGCGCCGGGCTGGCGTCCTTGTGGCGGTACTGCAGCAGCGCCACGCCGGCGCCCAGCGCCTGTTCCGTCACGGCCAGCAGCCGTTCCGTATCGTCCCAGTTGGGGGTGACCAGATAAAGTCCTTGCATCATGCTCTCTCAAAAAAGTGGGTCAGCGCAGCGGAATGCGCTGGCCGTCGGCGACCGCGTACGACGCTTCCAGCGCGTGGTGGCAATACAGTTGCGCCCGTTCCAGCGCCACGGCCATCGGTACCTGCTGTGCCAGCAGGCCGGCGATGGACGAGGCCAGCGTGCAGCCGCTGCCGTGAAAGCCGCCGGGCAAACGGGGCCAGCGCCATTGCTGCTCGCGCTCGGGGCCATACCAGCGGTTGACCACCTGTTCGCCGTCGTCATGGCCGCCCGTGATCAGCACGTGCTGGCAGCCGCGCGCGCGCAGCACGTGCGCCTGCGCGGCCGGCGTGTCCTCGCCGCTCAGGGCCCGCGCTTCCGGGCCGTTGGGCGTGAGCACCGTCACCAGCGGCAGCAGCGGCGCCAGCGCCAGCGCCGCGTCGTCGCGCGACAGCAGGTCGCCGTGGCCGCTGGCCAGCACCGGGTCCAGCACCACGGGCAGGTCCGGCTGGTGCACGCGCAGACGCAGAATCAACGCGGCGATGGCTTGCGCGTTGGCGGCGCTGCCCGTGATGCCGATCTTGATGGCGGCGATGGCGATCTTGGCCGCCAGCACCTCGGCCTGGCGCAGCACCATGACACTGTCGACCGGCTGCACGTGGTAGACGCGGTCGTTGTCCTGCGCCGTCAGCGCCGTGACCACCGTCAGCGCATGCGCGCCCTGGCCGGCCACGGCCTGCAGGTCGGCCGCGATGCCGGCGCCGCCGGACGGATCGACGCCGGCCAGCACCAGCACGCAAGCCCGCTCATCGGGTCCACGCGCGGGCGGCGCCGCCACAGGCGCGGCGGCCGGGCCGCACGGGCCCGTGGCGGCGTATCCCGTCATGCCAGCCGGCCGGCCATTGGCGACGATGGCGAGGCGGCGAAGCGCTTCGGAATACGGCCGGCCAGGTAAGCCTCGCGGCCAGCCTGTACGCCGAGCCGCATGGCGCGCGCCATGCGCACCGGGTCCTGGGCGCCGGCGATGGCGGTGTTCATCAGCACCCCGTCGCAGCCCAGTTCCATGGCGATGGCGGCGTCCGACGCCGTGCCCACGCCGGCGTCCACCAGCACCGGCACCGTGGCCTGCTCGATGATCAGCGACAGGTTCCATGGGTTGAGGATGCCCATGCCAGAACCGATCAGCGAGGCCAGCGGCATCACGGCCACGCAACCGATGCTGGCCAGCAGCTTGGCCTGGATCGGATCGTCGCTGCAATAGACCATCACGTCGAAGCCGTCGCGCACCAGCGCCTCGGCCGCGACCAGGGTTTCCGGCATGTGGGGGAACAGCGTCTTCTCGTCGCCCAGCACTTCCAGCTTGACCAGCTTGTGGCCGCCCAGCAGTTCGCGCGCCATCTGCAGCGTGTAGACGGCGTCCTTGGCCGTGTAGCAGCCGGCCGTGTTGGGCAGGATGGTGTACTGCGACGGCGGCAGCACGTCCAGCAGGCTGGGCGCCTTGGGGTCCTGGCCGATGTTGACGCGGCGGATGGCCACCGTGATGATCTCGGCGCCGGCCGCGTCGGTCGCTTCCCTGGTTTGCGCCAGGTCCTTGTATTTGCCGCTGCCCACCAGCAGGCGCGATTGGTAGGTCTTGCCCGCGATGGTCAGCAGGTCTTGGTTCTGCTCTTGCATGTCTGTTCCTTATATTTGGTGAGGGGTCAGACCCTCATGCGACGGCGCCGACTTCGGCCAGCGGCAGCAATACAGGGTCTGACCCCGGTTGCCGCCAGCGGCAGCAATACAGCGTCTGACCCCGGTTGCCGCCACATGGCGCTCCTGGCATCCAGCTCGTTAGCCGCCGCCGATGGCGCGCACGATGTCCACCTTGTCCTGCGCCTGCAACTGGCGCTCGCGCCACTGCTGGCGCGGCACCACCGTGCGGTTGATGGCCAGCGCCAGCGCCTGGCCCGTCAACGCCAGCGCATCGACCAGGTCGTGCGCCGTGTGGCCGGCCGGCACGCTGTGCGGCGCCCCGTTCAGTTCTATCGCGATCATGGCCGCCTCACAGCTTGCGGTACAGCTCGGCGCCGTTCTTGACGAACTCGATCGACTTCACCTCCATGCCCTTGGCGAGCGCCTCCTCTGCGGCCAAGCCCTGCTGCGCGGCGAAGTCGCGCACGTCCTGGGTGATCTTCATCGAGCAGAAGTGCGGGCCGCACATCGAGCAGAAGTGCGCCACCTTGGCCGAGTCCTTCGGCAGCGTCTCGTCGTGGAACGAGCGCGCGCGGTCTGGGTCCAGGCCGAGGTTGAACTGGTCTTCCCAGCGGAACTCGAAGCGGGCTTTCGACAGCGAGTTATCGCGGATCTGCGCGCCCGGATGGCCCTTGGCGAGGTCGGCGGCGTGCGCGGCCAGCTTGTAGGTGATGATGCCTTCCTTGACGTCGTCCTTGTTCGGCAGGCCCAGGTGCTCTTTCGGGGTCACATAGCACAGCATCGCGGTGCCGTACCAGCCGATCTGCGCCGCGCCGATCGCCGAGGTGATGTGGTCGTAGCCGGGGGCGATGTCGGTGGTCAGCGGGCCGAGGGTGTAGAACGGCGCTTCGTGGCACCACTCCAGCTCCTTGTCCATGTTCTCCTTGATCAGCTGCATCGGCACGTGGCCCGGGCCTTCGATCATCACCTGCACGTCGTGCTGCCAGGCGATCTGGGTCAGTTCGCCCAGG
>DATFBD010000161.1:0-52834 GCA_035254005.1 Burkholderiaceae bacterium
CCGTTCGATGTCGTCACCGATTGCGTGACGCGCTGCGTGGGACCGGACGCCACCGGCACCGGCTTGCCGCTGCAACTGCCCACCGGTTCGGGCTTTTACGCACTGCAACCGAGCCTCACCTGGCTCTATCCCAGCGATCCGGCCATCCTGTTCGGCAGCGTCAGCTATCTGCACAATTTCCGCCGCAGCAACGTGATGCGCCAGGTGCTGAACGGCCAGTCCGAGTCGCTAGGTACAGTGGCGCCGGGCGGGGTGGTCGGCTTCAATTTCGGGCTGGGGCTGGCGTTGAACGACAAGCTGGCCATGAGCTTCGGTTACGACCACAGTTCCATCGCGCGCACGCGTCAGAACGGCCAGCCCGTGCCCGGCTCCGTGCGTACCCAGCTCGGCACGCTGCTGCTGGGTATGTCCTACCGGCTCAGCGACCGCCGTACCATCAACGTGGCCGTCGGCGCGGGCCTGACCCGCGACACGCCGGATGTGCAATTGTCGGTACGGCTGCCTGTGTCTTTCTGAGGAGCGGGAAGAAGCGAGCTCAGCAGTAAAGTGGTAAATCAGGTATCTTAGTGTTCCTGGCAACTTTTTACCGAAGGAACACCTTATGATTTCGACGCTGCTTTCCCGGCCGCTGCAGGCCGCCATTGGTGCCGCCATCGCCGCCTTCTGCGCCGTTCCGGCCCAGGCCGCCGCGCCCATGGCCAAATTCCAGGCGCCGGGCTTTTACCGTACCATGCTGGGCGATTTCGAAGTGACCGTGCTCAACGATGGCACGGTCGAATTGCCCGTCGATACCTTGCTCAAGATGCCCAAAGACAAGGCCAACAAGGCGCTGGCCAAGTCCTTCGAGCACAGCCCGCTGGAAACGTCGGTCAATGGCTACCTGATCAATACGGGCGAGAAGCTGGTCCTGGTGGACGTGGGCGCGGCCGGCCTGTTCGGCCCCACGCTGGGCAAGCTGCTGGCCAACCTGAAGGCGTCCGGCTACCAGCCCGAGCAGGTTGATGAGATCTACATCACCCATCTGCACCCGGACCACGTGGGCGGGCTGGCGGCCGATGGCCAGCGCGCATTCCCCAACGCCGTGGTGCGCGCCGGCAAGGCCGACGCTGATTACTGGCTCAGCCAGGTTAACCTGGACAAGGCGCCGGCCGAGCAGAAGGGCTTCTTCCAGGGCGCCATGGGCGCGCTTGGCCCCTACGTGCAGGCCAACAAGTTCGTGCCCATCACGGGCGACGCGGAACTGGTGCCGGGCGTGCGCTCGTATGCGAGCGCCGGCCACACGCCGGGCCACACCAGCTACGTGGTCGAAAGCAAGGGCCAGAAGCTGGTGTTGCTGGGCGACTTGATGCACGTGGCGGCCGTCCAGTTCGATGAGCCGGCTGTCACCATCGCCTTCGACTCGGACAACAAGGCCGCCGCCGTCCAGCGCAAGGCGGCTTTCGCCGACGCGGCCAAACAGGGCTACCTGATCGGTGCGGCCCATTTGCAATTCCCGGCGCTCGGCCATCTGCGTGCCAGCGGCAAGGGCTACCAGTTCGTGCCCGTCAACTACGCGATCCCGCGCTGATCGCCGGCCACGCTGGCAAACAAGAACAGGGCGCCGCGGCGCCCTGTTTTTTCTGGCCGCGCCGCTCCAACGGCACGGCCCGCGTTGTCAGGAGGCGCCGCGGCGCCTCCCGCTCGTCTTACGCCACTTCCAGCGCCGGGTAGTCGGTATAGCCTTCTTCCGTCGGATGGTAGAACGTTTCCATTTTCCACTCGTTGAGCGGCGCATCCAGTTGCAGGCGGCGCGGCAGGTCGGGGTTGGCGATGAAGGCCTTGCCGAACGCGATCGCGTCGGCCGTGCCGGCGTCGAGCACGCGCTGGGCCGTGGCCTTGTCCATCTTTTCGTTGGCGATGAACACGCCGCCGAATTCGCGCTTGATCATCGGCGCCAGGCTGTCGTCGCCGACCGCTTCGCGGGCGCAGATGAAGGCGATCTTGCGCTTGCCCAGCTCGCGCGCCACGTAGCCGAAGGTGGCGGCCGGGTCCGAGTCGCCCATGTCGTGGGTGTCGCGGCGCGGCGCCAGGTGCATGCCGACGCGGTCGGCGCCCCATACGGCGATGCAGGCGTCCGTCACTTCCAGCAGCAGGCGGGCGCGGTTCTCGATCGAGCCGCCATAGTTGTCGGTGCGGTGGTTGGTGCTGTCTTGCAGGAACTGGTCGAGCAGGTAGCCGTTGGCGCCGTGCACTTCCACGCCGTCGAAGCCGGCCAGCTTGGCGTTCTCGGCCGCCTTGCGGTAGGCCGCCACGATGCCGGGCAGTTCAGCCGTCTCCAGCGCGCGCGGCACCGGGAAGGGACGCTGCGGGCGCAGCAGGCTCACATTGCCCTTGGCGGCGACGGCGCTGGGCGCCACCGGCGGCTGGCCATCGAGGAAGGATGGGTCGGAAATGCGGCCCACGTGCCACAACTGGGCGAAGATGCGGCCGCCGGCCGCGTGCACGGCATCCGTCACCAGCTTCCAGCCTTGCACCTGTTCGTCCGACCACAGGCCCGGCGTGTCCGCATAGCCCACGCCCTGGGGCGTGACGGCCGTCGCCTCGCTCAGGATCAGGCCGGCGCTGGCGCGCTGCGTGTAGTACTTGGCCATCAGGGCGTTGGGCACGCGGCCGCCGCCGATGGCGCGGGCGCGGGTGAGGGGAGCCATGATGATGCGGTTTTTCAGGGTCAGGTTGCCGATGGTGATGGGATCAAACAGATTTGCCATGATGAGTTCCTGTCATAAAAGTGCCGGACCAGGCCGGCAAAAAGGAAGGCCCGTTCAGAGGCCCGTGTTCATGTGTTCGAGAAATGCCTGGATGGCCGCTTCATCGCGCTTGAAGTAATTCCACTGGCCAACCCGGTACGACACGACCAGCCCGGCCTTTTGCAGCGTGGCCAGGTGGGCCGACACGGTCGATTGCGACAGGCCGCAGCGGCGGTCGATCAGGCCGGCGCACACCCCCAGGCTGAGCGGGTGTTGCTGATCGGCGAAAAATACTTCCGGCTCCTTGAGCCACGCCAGGATCTGGCGTCGCACCGGGTTGGCCAGCGCTTTGTGAATTGCATCGATATCCATCATTACTCGCTTGTTTCGTCACACGACGATATATGTATCGGTTTTTACCGATTTCAATATCGCCATCTTACGATATAAATCGAAAACGTGCTGGCGGGGCCAGCAAATCGCTGGCCGGCAAGCCCGGCGGGGCGGTGCTACACTGCGGCCTGGCTTATCAAGGAGAACATGTTGACCTGGATGATATTGATACTGGCGGGCTTGCTGGAAGTGGCGTGGGCCGTCGGACTGAAGTACACGGCCGGATTCACCCGGCCCGTGCCGTCCGTGCTGACGCTGCTGGCCATGGCCGGCAGCGTGGGCTTGCTGGGCCTGGCGTTGCGCCACTTGCCCCTGGGGACGGCCTACGCGATCTGGACCGGGATCGGTACGGTGGGAACGGTGATCTTCGGCATCATCGTACTCGGCGAACCGGCTGGCGTGCTGCGGCTGGCCTGCATCGCCATGATCGTGGCCGGCATACTCGGCCTGAAACTGGCCACGGCCTGAACGGCCGCTTCAGCGCGCGCCGCTCCAGCGCTCGTAGATGCGGTTCAGTTCGCCGTTCGCCCGCAATTTCAGCAGCGCCTGGTCCAGCAAGTGGACGGTGGCGGGCGGCACCTTCTTGCTGACCCAAAAATAGATCGGCTCCTCCTTCAGCACGCCTGGCACCACGCGCACCTGCTCGCCCAGCCCGTGCTCGCGCACGATCCAGTTCAGCGACAGTTCGTTCATGTAGAAGAACCGCCCATGGCCGGCGATGATCTTCCTGAGATTGACCACGTTGTCGCTGGTGCTGTCATCCACCTTCAACCCCAGTGCCCGCAGCTGGTCCGAATAACCGGCCCCGCGCGAGGTGTTGACCAGCGGCTTGAGCTTGACCAGCTCGTCCAGGCTGTCCACCTTGACATGGTCGCTGGCGGCCGCCGCCACCCGGTGCCGCACCATGTACAGCGGCTTGCCGACGATGGTGGCGATGTCGCGCCGGCGTGGCGTATCGAGCAGGGCGCAGGCACATGCCACGTTACCCGATTCCAGCCCTTGTTCGATGACGGGAATGGAGCGAAATTCATGCTGGCCGGTGAAGTGCACGCGCGGCTCCACCTTCTCGATCGCTTGCAGGATGTCGGGGCACACGCCCTCGCTGTGATCGCCCCGGTTGATCCACTTGGGCGGCAGGCTCTCCTGGGCCAGCACAGGCAGGTTGCTGACGCCGGCCCGCGCGCAGGCGGGCCAGGCGGTGAGCGTGGCGGCGGCCAGCAAGAGTAACCCAGGGATATTCATGTTGCCTCCTGCAACGATTTTAGACGCATCGCCCCCCACGCGCCAGCATTGCATGGTGCAAGCTCGCAGGCTAGCAGGAAATGCGCCGCGTCATCCTCACAGGCCGGGACTGGCGCGGGCCAGGTAATACCATTCGCAATGCGCATCGGCGGCGCTGTCGGGAAACAGCATCACGCCATCGAACGGCGCCACGACCGCCGTGCCATCGGCGCGGCGGCCGATTTCCTCGCCCTGCCGCACCGGGTCGAAACTGGCCCAGTCGCGGCTGAACTGGTCGCCGGCGTCCAGTTTGTCGTGGACCTCGCACATGGTAAGCACTTCCATGTGCGCCTCGGGCACGGGCGCAGGGGGCGTGCTGGCCGTCAGGCCGAGAAAGGCCAGCGCGTTCACAATGGCCTGGTAAGCCACCTCCGGCGCGCGCGGATCGGCGTGCTGACCGCATTCGAGAGTGAGCGCGTAGCCACCCGTGCTGCGCATGTATTCGGTGGTGCCGACGCCGTAGCGCAGTACCAGGTCCAGCCGGCTGTCGCCGCGCAGCCGCCGCTGCACGCCCTGGCCATAGGTGCGCAACCAGCCTTGCACGAAGCGGCGCACGCCCAGGCGGCGCGCCAGCGCCCGTTCCTGCCGCGCGTGGCGGAACGGTTCCAGCGGCCCGTCATTGTCGGGCGGTCCCACCATGGCGAACGGCTCGCTGTGGGCGTTAAATGAGTGCAGGTCCAGCAGCACGTCATGGCTGGCCAGCAGCGGGCACAGCCAGTTGGCCACGCGGTCTTCGAAATCCTGTGGTGCGGGGGTGGGGAACAGCTTGCGGTTCAGGTTGCGCTCGCCGGCCCGTTGTCCCCTGGCATAGGCCAGTGGATTGGCTACCGGCACCAGTGTCAGGCAACCGTTGATGATCTGCACGGCGCCGTTGTCGAGTTCGGCCATCAGGCGCGCGATGGCGCGTGTGCCGCAGGTCTCATTGCCGTGCACGGCGCCCAGCACGATCAGGCGTGGACCGGCGCCCTGGCCGCAGTACTGGACGGACTTGAAGCTGATCTGGCTGGCCGGGTTCATGCGTTGTTCCGTCGGGATGGCGCCATGCGCTCAGGGCCGGGCATCGATCACGTCGAATGGCGACTGCATATTGCCCAGGTAAGCCATCAGGCTGCGGGCCCGGTCGCCCTCATCCTGGCCGGCGGTAGCGGCGATGGCCGCGCGCAGGCCCGGCAAGACTTCCATGATGTGGGGGCTGCGGTAGGCTTCGATCAGCAGCAGCGCCAGTTCCATGGCGCGGCCGCGGTTGTTGCGCATACGCTGCTCCAGCACGGCCAGCAGCGCGCGCTGCATGCGTGGCGTGGGATTGGTGATGTAGCCGAACACCAGCGGCGTATTGCTGATCGCTTCGCACAGGCGGTGTTCGATCTGCTCGGGCTTGACGTCGGAGGCGATGTCGAAATAGGCGCCATTCCAGCGCGTGCGCGCGTAGGGATGGCCGGGAGGAAAGGCGTCAGCCGTCTCGAAGCCGCACACGCGGCTCAGGTGGCGCAGCCAGGCGAGCAAGGTGGAGATCATGGCGCCATTGTAGCGGCAATGCGTGGCCAGTGCCGGGCAAAGAGGATGGCCAAAAAAAACGCCCCTTGCGGGGCGCTTGGTCATGCGGATGCGGCGTTTGCCGATCAGGCTGCCTTGCGGCGGCGGGCCAGCAAGCCCACCACGCCCAGGCCGGCCAGCAACATGCCATAGGTTTCTGGCTCAGGTACGGCCGAGGCGAAGGCGCGATAGTTGCTCAGGTTGCTCGTGTTGGTCAGCTGGTTCACCGGCGCGCTGGTGGTGATGCTGAACACGGCGTTGTTCAGTGCGTTCCAGTGGAACAGCAGCTCGCCGCCACCGATGTGCACGCCAAGGTTGTTGAAGGCGGGTGGCGGGGTGATGGTCAGGGTATTGCCGGCCACCGAATCGGCGCTCGACACCAGGTTCAGCACGCTCGACGAATTCAGACCGAACAGGCCGCTGTTCTTCAGCAGGTTGGCCACCTGGGTCGCACCTTGCGGCGAGTTGGCGTTGTAGTAGCCAACGCTCAGGTTGCCGAAATCGGTGAACTGGTAGGTGAAGCTGCCCACTGCCAGGGTGCCGACATTGTTCGACACGTTGACGGAGCTGGTCAGATCCACCCAGGTTGCGGCGTTGGCGGAAGCGGCCAGCACCAGGCCAGCGGCGGCCATGGCCAGTTTGACTGCTTTGGTCTTGATGTTGTTCATATTTTATCCCGTGTTTATTGAGTGATAAATGACTGGCATCGCTCGCTATTCTGACTGCGCTTCACAACTGCCAGCGGTGTGAAATTGAAGCAGTGACGTCAGGTTATCATAAGACTCACGGAATTTGCTAACAGCAAACAAATATATTTGCAGTTTTCGTTGTAATCATGCTCATTTAGTGGACTCAGTGGCAACAAAATTATGGTGCCAGAAATGTTGCATGGCCTTGCAGGCGGGGCGTGCCCGCTTTCAGCGGTGCTTTTCCGCGCTCAGTTTTTGCAGCAGCCTGGACAGCTCCTCCTGCATCATCGGCGACAGGTTGATGAACTGGCAGCCGATCTGCACTTGCTCGCCCAGCAAGAATGAGCGGAAGGTGCGCGACAGGCGGATTTCCAGGTCGGCGATCATGACGGCGTCCGGCCCCAGTTCCAGCCGCACCCGCTGCAGCTTGCGGCCCACGTGCAGGCCCACGGCGTCGCGCGGGGCGGCCCGCATGCCGACGCCGCCAGCGGAAAAGTCATACAGCTGCAATTCGTAGGGCTTGCCGTTGAGTACGAACGAAGCGAGGAAGTACACCCCCAGCGGGGTTTCCAGGCGCTGCGCTGCGCGCCGGTTGAGAATCTGGCATTTCTCGGGGAAGGTGGCCGGAATCAGGGTGGGTTGGTCCGCCAGCGGGGCCCAGTCGGGCGAGCTGAGCTTGAATTGCATCTTGGCGCTGCGCAGCCAGGCCACGAACACGGCTTCACCGGGCGGCAGGGTTTCGCCTTCGTTCAGTTCCAGCACGAAATGGGGATGGTCGGGATCGACGGAGCGGATGCGCGCCATCACCACATTGGTGCTGCTGTTGGGGTAGATCGATACCGGATCGCCGGTCTCGGCCAGCATGGCCAGCGCATCGCCGATGTCTTGCTCGCTGTTCATCTCGTGCGGCTTGCTGCCGGCCGCGATCGGTTCCTGGGCGTCTTTCAGGCTCGGGGGACCACGGCGGAACTGGCTGGGTAGGGGATTATTCACGACGGCATATCTCTTTGCAGTTTTCGGGGGAAAAAGATGGTCTGAGAGGGTAGTTTACCCATTATTGCCCGCATTGGCTTGCCAAATAGCAAGAATCTTTCATCTAATGGCGATGCGACGCCACACCCGCCGTTTGTCGTGGACGCCGCACGATCAGAAGCGCTCGTCCGGACGCAAGTAGCGCCATTGTCCGACAGGCAAGTCACCGAGCTTGACCTTGCCGATGCGCACCCGCTTCAGGCCCACCACCTTCAGGCCCACCATCTCGCACATGCGGCGGATCTGGCGTTTCTTGCCTTCGCGCAGGGTGAAGCTGAGCTGGTCCTCGTTCTGCCAGCGCACCTTGGCCGGCAGCAGCGGCTTGCCGTCCATCCACAAGCCGTGATTGAGCTTCTTCAAGTCCGACTCGGGCAGCTTGCCGGGGCGCGTGTATTCCACCCGCACCAGGTATTCCTTGTCGATGTCGGTATCGTGGCCGATCAGCTGCTTGGCCACGCGGCCATCCTGGGTCAGCACCAGCAGGCCGACGGAATCGATGTCGAGCCGGCCGGCCGGCACCAGGCTGCGCAGCTGGGTGGGATGGAATTGTTCCGTGGCCGGGTCGTCGGCCCAGCGGTTCTCGGGCTTGATCAGGGCCACGGCCGGCTGGTAGCCGTCCTCGGCCTGGCCACTGACGTAGCCCATCGGTTTGTTGATCAGCACTGTCACGCGCTTCGATTGCTCGGCCGCGGCCTGGCGTTCCACTGTCACGCGCTGGCTCGGATAGACCTTGCTGCCCAGTTCGGACACCACCTTGCCATCGACCTGCACCCAGCCGCGGGCGATCCATTCGTCGGCCTCGCGGCGCGAGCACAGGCCCAGTTCGGACATGCGTTTGGACAGGCGTAAAAGTTCTTCACTCATGTTGCATTGCTTCTTCAAGTAGGGCGGACGCGGCTCACACCTTGAGCGCGTCCAGTAAATCGGTTTCCAGTTGCAACTGCAGGCGGGCGTTGCTGAGGGCCGCGCCGTCGACGATGAACACGTCCTCGACCCGTTCGCCCAGCGTCATCACCTTGGCCGTGTGCAGGTTGATCTTGTACTTGGTGAGCACGTTGGCGATCGAATAGAGCAGGCCGGTGCGGTCGTTGGCCGCCACCGACAGCAGGTAATACTGGCCCCGCTCGTCGGGCCGCAAATCGACCGTGGGCTGGATCGGGAAGCTGCGCGACAGGCGCGACAGCCGGCCCTTGCCGGGCGCCGGCAGCGCCGCCTGGCTGGTCAGCAGTTCGCCCAGCTCGTGCTCGATCAGGCTGATGATGTCGCGGTAGCTCTTGGCGAAGCTTTGTTCCGTGACCAGGAAGGTGTCGAGCGCGTAGCCGTGGTGGGTGGTGTGGATCTTGGCGTCCAGGATGCTGAAGTTCTTGCGGTCGAAATAGCTGCAGATGCGCGCGAACAGGTCGGCCTGGTCGCGCACGTAGACGGCCACCTGCAAGCCTTCGCCGATCGGCGCCAGCCGGCATTTGACCACTGGCTGGGCGCTGTCCATGCGGTTGTAGAGCGCGCGCGTTTCCCAGGCGATGTCGGAGGCGTCATGGCGCAGGAAGTAGGCCACGTCGAGCTGCTTCCACAGCGCCTCGTGCGCGTCCGGCGGCAGGCCGTACAGGCGCAGCGTGGCCAGTGCCTCGTGCTGGCGGTTTTTCAGTTCGCTGTCGGCCGAATGGTGCTCGCCGCCCAGTACGCGCAGCGTGATGCGGTACAGGTCTTCGAGCAGCTTGCCTTTCCACGCGTTCCACACCTTGGGACTGGTGCCGCGGATGTCGGCCACCGTCAGCAGATACAGCGCCGTCAGGTGGCGCTCGTCGCCGACCACCCTGGCGAAGGCCGCGATCACGTCCGGGTCCGACAGGTCCTGCTTCTGCGCCACCTGCGACATGGTCAGGTGGTTCTCGACCAGGAACACCACCAGCTCCGTGTCCTCGGCGCTCATGCCGTGGTCGTGGCAGAACTGGGCCGCGTCCACCGTGCCCAGTTTGGAATGGTCGCCGCCCCGGCCCTTGGCGATGTCGTGGAACAGGGCGCCCACGTACAGCACCCATGGCTGCGCGAAATTGGCCATCAGCTGACTGCAGAACGGGTATTCGTGGGCGTGCTCCGTCATTGTGAAGCGGCGCATATTGCGCACCACCATCAGGATGTGCTGGTCCACCGTGTACACGTGGAACAGGTCGTGCTGCATCTGGCCCACGATCTTGCGGAAGTTGGGCAGGTAGCGGCCCAGCACCGACAGGTCGTTCATGCGCCGCAGCGTGTGGATGATGCCCACCGGCGCCTGCAGGATGCGCAGGAACAGGGCGCGGTTGACGGGGTCCTGGCGGAAGCCGGCGTCGATCTTGAAGCGCTCGTGCCACAGCGCGCGCATGGTGCGCGAGGTCATGCCTTTGAGCGCAGGGTTCTGCGTCATGAGCAGGAAGATTTCCAGCATGGCCGACGGGGTGCGCTCGAACGTGTCGTCATCGTTCATGTCGATGAAGCCGTTCAGTTCATTGAAGCGCGCGTTGATCGGCACGGCCACGCCGGACTGCGGGAACAGCCGTTCCTCGATGTTTTGCAGCAGGATGGTGTTGAGCTGGGTGACGGTCTTGGCGGCCCAGTAGTAGCGCTGCATCAGGTATTCGCTGGCGCGGCGCATGTTGGCGCCGCTGCCGGTGGCCTGGAAGCCCAGCGTCTCGGCGATGGCCGTCTGCACGTCGAACACCAGGCGGTCTTCGCGCCGGCCCGCGTGCAGGTGCAGGCGCACGCGGATGTCCTTGAAGGCGCGCTCCTTTTCCATCAGCTGCTTGGCCTCGGTCTGGGTGATCAGGCCCGAGGTGGCCAGCGTGCGCCACGAGTTGGCCAGCCCGGCTGCCTTGACCATCCACAGGATCACCTGCAGGTCGCGCAGGCCGCCCGGGCTTTCCTTGCAGTTCGGCTCCAGGCTGAAGGCCGTGTCCTCGTACTTGGCGTGGCGCTGGCGCATTTCCAGCATCTTGGCGTGGAAGAAGGCTTGCGGGTCCATGGCCGCGTCGTAGCGCCGCTGCAATTCCTCGAACAGGGGCTGGTCGCCGCAGATCAGGCGCGCTTCGAGCAAGCTGGTTTGCACCGTGATGTCGGCCTGCGATTCGGTCATGCATTCGTCGACGGTACGGATGCTGTGGCCGATCTCCAGCCCCAGGTCCCACAGCAGCTGCACCAGTTCCTCCAGCTTGCCGCGGGTGGCCTCGTCGGGCGCGCGCGCCAGCAGGATCAGCAGGTCCACGTCGGAATGGGGGAACAGCTCGCCGCGGCCGTAGCCGCCCACGCCGACCAGGGCCGTGTCGTCGGGCAGGGCGGCCGCGTGCCACGCTTCCGTCAGCACCGCGTCCACGCTCTGGCGCAGGTTGCGCAGCAGTTTTTCCGGCATGCCGTCGGCCTGGAAGCCCGCGATGACGAGCTGGCGGTCGGCCTTGAGCTGGCGTTTGAGCTGCTCCCTGAGGTCCTTCTTCATCGCGGCGGCCGGCATGGTGCTTACGCGGCCACGGTGGCGTTGGTGATGAAGGCCGGTGGCGGCGGGCTGCCGGCCGACAGGGTCAGCACCTCGTAGCCGGTGTCGGTGACAAGGATGGTGTGTTCCCACTGGGCCGACAGGCTGCGGTCCTTGGTCTTGATGGTCCAGCCGTCGCCCATTTCGCGGATTTCGCGCTTGCCGGCGTTGATCATCGGTTCGATGGTGAAGATCATGCCGGGCTTGAGTTCTTCCAGCGTGCCGGGGCGGCCGTAGTGCAGCACTTGCGGCTCGGTGTGGAACACCTTGCCGATGCCGTGCCCGCAGAATTCGCGCACCACGCTGTAGCCGGCTTTTTCCGCGTGCTGCTGGATGGCGTAGCCGATGTCGCCCAGGTGGGCGCCGGGCTTGACCTGGGCGATGCCCAGCCACATGCACTCATAGGTGATGTCCGACAGGCGCTTGGCCATGATGGACGGCTCGCCGATGAAGAACATGCGGCTGTTGTCGCCATGGTAGCCATCCTTGATGACGGTGATGTCGAGGTTGACCACGTCGCCGTTCTTGAGCACCTTGTCGCCGGGGATGCCATGGCAGATCACGTCGTTGACGGAGGTACAGATGGCTTTCGGGAACGGCGTGTAGCCGGGCGGGCAGTAGTTGAGCGGGGCGGGAATGGTGCCCTGCACGTTGACCATGTATTCGTGGCACAGGCGATCCAGTTCCCCGGTCGTGACGCCGGCTTTGATAAAGGGGGTGATGTAGTCCAGCACCTCGGAGCCCAGGCGGCCGGCGACGCGCATGCCGGCGATGTCTTCGGCGGTGTTGATGGTAATCGACATAGTGGATCGCAATCTGCAAAGTAAACGGAAAAAACGCAGGCGGCGAGCAGGTCGGACTTCGGGTCCGTGCTCGCGGCGTGCAATAGCTTGAAATTATAATCGAGGCGGGACGCACCGTGCTGACTGACGGGGCGGGCGCCGCGGGCGCGCCGGCCAGGCGGCGCGCCCGCGGGCAGGGCGGGATCAGGCAGCGCGGCGCTTGGCCAGCCAGCCCAGCAGGCCAACACCGGCCAGCAGCATGGCCCAGGTGTCCGGTTCAGGCACAGGCGGCGGCACCGGCGGGGTCGGTGGCGTCGGCGGCAGGCCTACTTGCACTTCGAACGGTGGCGCCGAGTTGACGAACGACGGCGGCGCCACGATCGGCACGGGCGGCGTGAACTGTACTTCGCGCGGCGACTGCACCATGGCCGGGGCTTCGGCAGGCACCACCACTACCGGTGCGGCGGCCGCTACCAGGATGGGGGCGCGGCCACCGGCGCCATCTTCCGTGTTGTGGGCCACGGGCGCGGCGGGGCGCGTGATGCGGCTGATGTTGCCGCAGATCTTGGGCACCAGGATGCAATGGTTGTCCGCGCAGTAGACGGCCGCCGGTTCGACGCGCGTCTTGGCCCACTTGTTGCGGGTCACGCTGTGGCACACGGAGGCGGCGCCAAAGTGCATGTCGCGGATGGCCGGATCGTAGGCGCCATTGGTGTCGCTGGTGATGGCGTCGCGGGTGATGCTGACCATGTCGTCGGGCTGCTTGCTGGCGATGCGCTTTTTCAGTTCTGCCCGCACGGACGGCGGCAGGTCGGTGTAGCGGTCAATGGCGGCGTTCGCATTGCCCGTGTAGGGATTCACGCCGGGACGGTCCCAGGAGCAGCTGGGCTGCACGGTGGACAGGGCGGCAAGCGTTACAGCGAGAGCGATGGACATGATGTTGTTCTTCCCATTGTTATGCTGGTTTATAGTGTCCTGCAATCTGGTATTGCCATTACAGAACTATAGTTTTCCTAATGATAATACGATTCGGCAACCAATTGCTGTAATTTAAGCCACAAACGCTACAAATATTTCATCAAAATGACATTGATTTTTCTTGACACGAGTAATGTTGTTGAAAAGATTATTCGCTGGAACTGATCCGGGTCGGGCGGGCGCCACGCCGGACTTGATCCGGTGGGCCAAGTTGCGGTAGAATCTCGGGTTGCTTGAATTCGGTTTTGAGCAATGTTGTAAAAATGGTTGTAAACAAGTTCGATTTTTTAATTACACAAGCGAATCCGGTCGACAAGGGTGCCGTCAAGGTGACTGATCGGATTCCAGACCCAACCCTGGAGTTTAATATGTCCGTAACTATGCGCGAAATGCTGGAAGCCGGTGTCCACTTCGGCCACCAAACCCGTTTCTGGAACCCAAAGATGGCACCGTTCATCTTCGGTCACCGCAACAAGATCCATATCATCAACTTGGAAAAGACGATGGGTATGTATCAGGAAGCGATGAAGCACGTGAAACAGGTCGCTTCGAACCGTGGCACCATCCTGATGGTCGGCACCAAGCGTCAAGCCCGCGACATCATCGCCGCTGAAGCTCAGCGCGCAGGCGTTCCTTATGTTGACCAGCGTTGGCTGGGCGGCATGCTGACCAACTTCAAGACCATCAAGACCTCGATCAAGCGCCTGAAAGACATGGAAGCGGCCATCGAAGACGGTTCGGTCGAGAAGCTGTCGAAAAAAGAAGCGCTGATGTTCCAACGCGAAATGGTCAAGCTGCAGAAGTCGATCGGCGGCATCAAGGAGATGGGTGGCGTTCCTGACGCGATCTTCGTCGTTGACGTCGGCTACCACAAAGGTGCGATCACCGAAGCGGCAAAACTGGGCATCCCTGTCATCGGCGTGGTCGATACCAACCACTCGCCAGAAGGCGTGAGCTATGTGATCCCAGGTAACGATGACTCCTCGAAAGCCATCATGCTGTACGCCCGCGGTGTGGCTGACGCCATCCTGGAAGGCCGTGCCGCCGCTGGCAACGAAGTCGTTGAAATGATCAAGGCTGCTGCTGGCGACGAGTTCGTCGAAGTGAACGAACAGGCTTAATTGCTGGTTCGTCAGTAGCTTGGAAAAAGGGGTGGCAGCAGCTCCCCCTTTTTTTTAATCGTGGACCAGGCGCTGTGCGCCGTACCGTGCGCCGCCCCACACCACAACCCCACAGAATACAGGAGAAACACATGGCAGCGATTACTGCAGCGATGGTTGGCGAACTGCGCGCCAAGACCGACGCACCGATGATGGAGTGCAAAAAAGCCCTGACGGAGGCCGATGGCGACATGGGCCGCGCGGAAGAGATCCTGCGCGTCAAGCTGGGCGGCAAGGCCTCGAAGGCATCGGCCCGCATCACGGCTGAAGGCGTGGTGGCTACCTACATCGCCAACGGCGTGGGCGCCCTGGTGGAAGTGAACTCGGAAACGGACTTCGTGGCCAAGAACGACGACTTCCTGAACCTGGCCAACACCGCCGCCAAACTGGTGGCTGAAAAGAACCCGGCCGACGTGGCCGCCCTGCTGGCCCTGCCGGCAGCTGATGGCAAGACCCTGGACGAAGTGCGCTCGGCCCTGATCGGCAAGATCGGCGAGAACATGTCGATCCGCCGCTTCCAGCGTTTCGAAACGTCGGCCAAGCTGGCGTCCTACCTGCACGGCACCCGCATCGGCGTGATGGTCGAGTTCGACGGCGCCGACGAGCAAGTGGGCAAGGACGTGGCGATGCACATCGCCGCCATGAAGCCGGTGTCGCTGTCGGCTGACCAGGTGCCTGCTGAACTGATCGAGAAAGAGCGCTCGGTGGCCCAGCTGAAAGCGGAAGAAGACGCCGCCAAGGCCGCCGCTGAAGGCAAGCCAGCGCAGTCGCCGGAAATCCTGGCCAAGCGCCTGGAAGGTTCCGTGCAGAAGTTCCTGAAGGAAGTGTCGCTGCTGAACCAGGCCTTCGTGAAGAACGACAAGCAGTCGATCGAGCAGATGCTGAAAGAGAAAGCGACCACCGTGAAAGCCTTCACCATGTACGTGGTGGGCGAGGGGATCGAGAAGAAGCAAGACGACTTCGCCGCTGAAGTGGCCGCGCAAATGGCCGCTTCCAAAGGAGCGTAATGTGAAAACGGGCCGCGAGGCCCGTTTTTTTAACCTGCCGTCCCGGCCACCCCGGGCGGCCGGTTTGCAACACCCCGGCACGCCGCAACGCGGTATCATCGCGTGCGTGAACGTCGCGCCGGCAGTCACACCCGAATAAACATTATTAAGGAGCCCCAGCTCATGTCAAAACCAGCCTACAAGCGCGTCCTCCTCAAATTGTCCGGCGAGGCCCTGATGGGCGATGACCCGTATGGCATCAACCGCGGCACGATCGAGCGGATGGTGGCCGACGTGGCCGAGGTGGCGAAGATGGGCGTGGAACTGGCGATCGTCATTGGCGGCGGCAACATCTTCCGCGGCGTCGCACCCGGCGCCCAAGGCATGGACCGCGCCACGGCCGACTACATGGGCATGCTGGCCACGGTGATGAACGCGCTGGCCCTGGCCGACGCCATGCGCCATGTGGGCATCACGGCGCGCGTCATGTCGGCCATCGGCATCGAGCAGGTGGTGGAACCGTATGTGCGCCCCAAGGCGCTGCAGTACCTGGAAGAGGGTAAGGTGGTCGTGTTCGCCGCCGGCACCGGCAACCCCTTCTTCACCACCGACACGGCCGCCGCCCTGCGCGGCTCGGAAGTGAGCGCCGAGATCGTGCTCAAGGCCACCAAGGTCGATGGCGTGTACACCGCCGATCCGAAGAAGGATCCGCACGCCACCCTGTTCCATTCGATCACCTTCGATGAAGCCATCGCCAAGCACCTGCAAGTGATGGACGCCACCGCTTTTGCGCTGTGCCGCGACCAGAAACTGCCGATCAAGGTGTTCTCCATCACCAAGCCCGGCGCGCTGATGCGCGTTGTGATGGGCGAGGATGAAGGTACACTGGTGCACGTTTAAGTTTTCATCTACAAACAAATAGTCCTACCCAAGATACAGGAGAGCAGCAATGTCCTTAGCTGACGTAAAAAAGAATGCCCAGGAACGCATGGTCAAGTCCCTGGAAACCCTGCGCGCGGACCTGGCCAAGGTGCGCACGGGCCGCGCCCACACCGGCATCCTGGACCATGTGATGGTCGAATACTACGGCAGCCCCACGGCCCTGGCCCAGGTGGCCAACGTCAACCTGATCGATGCGCGCACCATCGGCGTGCAGCCATACGAGAAGAAGATGGCCGCCACCATCGAGAAGGCCATCCGTGACGCCGACCTGGGCCTGAACCCGTCGGCCCAGGGCGACGTGATCCGCGTGCCGACCCCGCCGCTGACCGAAGAGCGCCGCAAGGAGATGGTCAAGCTGTGCAAGGGCGAGGGCGAGGATGCCAAGATCGCCGTGCGCAACATCCGCCGCGACGCCAACGAATCGCTGAAAAAGCTGGTCAAGGACAAGGCTTGCTCGGAAGACGACGAGCGCCGCGCGTCCGACGAAGTGCAGAAGCTGACCGACAAGTTCATCGCCGACATCGACAAGATGGTGGCCGAGAAGGAAAAGGAAGTGCTGACGGTGTAAGCGGCCGGGCTTCAGTGCCGGGGCCAGACCCCGCCTGGCGAGGCCGGCCAGTCCGGCCCCCGCCAGCGCGGGTCTGGCCCCTGTTGTGTTTTAGTGGTTCAGCTGTAATACTTTATACTTTGGCATTTTCGTTTTCATGAAATATACAAGCTCGACCACCGCCGTACCGGATGCGCCCGCCGTGCCGCGCCATGTGGCCATCATCATGGATGGCAATGGCCGCTGGGCCACCAAGCGCTTTTTGCCGCGCGTGGCCGGCCACGTCAAGGGCGTGGAAGCCGTGCGCACCGTGGTGGAAGCCTGCGCCCGCCGCGGCGTGGAATACCTGACCGTGTTCGCCTTCAGTTCCGAGAACTGGCGCCGGCCCGAGGAGGAAGTGTCGCTGTTGATGCGCCTGTTCGTCACGGCCCTGGAGCGCGAAGTGTCCAAGCTGCACGCCAATAACATCCGCCTCAAGGTGGTCGGTGACCTGAGCCGCTTCGACGCCAAGCTGCAAGGCATGATCGCCAGCGCCGAGCGCAAGACGGCCGCCAACACCCGCATGACGCTGACCGTGTGCGCCAACTATGGCGGCCGCTGGGACATCATGCAGGCCGTGGGCAAGATGGTGGCCACCCATCCCGGCGCCACCGATTTCACGGAAGAGCAGCTGGCGCCGCACCTGGCCATGGCCTACGCACCCGAGCCGGACCTGTTCATCCGCACCGGCGGCGAGCAGCGCATCTCCAACTTCCTGCTGTGGCAACTGGCCTACACGGAACTGTTTTTCACCGACGCCTACTGGCCCGATTTTTCCAACGAACACCTGGACGCGGCCATCGCGTCCTACCAGCACCGGGAACGCCGTTTCGGCCGCACCGGCGATCAATTGGCAGAAAAGACAAGCTGATGCTCAAAACCCGGATCCTGACCGCTCTGGTCCTGCTGGCGGTACTGCTGCCGGTCCTGTTCTTCCAATATTTCCCCGCTTTCGTGGTGGTGGCCACGCTGTTTTTCGGCGCCGCCATGTGGGAGGCCGCGCGCCTGTTCGGCCTGAAGCTGGCGCCGTTGTTCGCGGCCGCGTGCGCGGGCGCCTTCGTGTACGGCATGTTCCACGCCAAACCCGGCGCCATGGGCTCGCTGTTCGCCGTGTGCGCGCTGCTGTGGGCGATCCGCTTCGCGCCGTCGCTGGGCCTGGGCTTGCCACCATTGAAGGGCGCGGCCAACTGGACCCTGGGCCTGACGTTCGCGTTCGCCCTGTTCGGCTGCTTCTACGCCATGCTGGCGCTGTTCCAGCATTCGCCGGCCTTCCTGCTGTCGGCCATGGCGCTGGTGTGGGTGGCTGATATCGGCGCCTACTTCTGCGGCAAGGCCTTCGGCAAGCGCAAGCTGGCGCCCACCATTTCGCCCGGCAAATCGTGGGAGGGCGCCATCGGCGGCGCCGCCATCGTGCTGTTGATCGCCATCGCCACCATCGTCGCCGCGCCCGTGGCGCCATGGCTGCAGGACACCTTCGCCGTGCGGCTGCAGGCTACAATGGGCTGGCTGGCCACGCTGCCGATCCTGCTGCTGATGGTCGCGGCCAGCATCGCCGGCGACCTGTTCGAATCCCAGCTCAAGCGCCGCGCCGGCATGAAGGACAGCAGCAACCTGCTGCCCGGCCACGGCGGAGTGCTGGACCGTATTGACGCCTTGATCCCGGTGCTGCCGATGGCCGCGCTGATCGGCTCCTGGCTGTAAAGGAAGTAGCTATGCAACGCATCACCATACTCGGCGCCACCGGCTCGATCGGCGTCTCCACGCTGGACGTGCTGGCGCGCCATCCCGAGCGCTACAGCGTGTACGCGCTGTCGGCCCACAGCCGGGTCGAGGAACTGGCCGCCCAGTGCGAACGGTTCCGTCCCGCGCGCGCAGTGGTCGGCAGCGCGGCCGCCGCCGAACAACTGGGCGCGCTGCTGCGCGCCAAGGGCTTGCGCACGGAAGTGGAATATGGCGAGCAAGCCTTGTGCGCCATTGCCAGCGCGGCCGAAGTGGATGCCGTGATGGCCGCCATCGTCGGCGCCGCCGGCCTGGCGCCCACGCTGGCCGCCGCCCGCGCCGGCAAGAAGGTGCTGCTGGCCAACAAGGAAGCGCTGGTCATGTCCGGCCAGCTGTTCATGGACGCGGTGCACGACAGCGGCGCCGTGCTGCTGCCGATCGACAGCGAGCACAATGCCATCTTCCAGTGCCTGCCGCACGGCTACGGCCGCGCGCCCGAAGCGGCCGGCGTGGCCAAGGTATTGCTGACGGCATCGGGCGGCCCGTTCCTGGCGCGCGCCGTCGAGACGCTGGATGCCGTCACGCCCGAACAGGCCTGCAAGCACCCCAACTGGGTCATGGGCCGCAAGATTTCCGTCGACTCGGCCACCATGATGAACAAGGGCCTGGAAGTGATCGAGGCCCACTGGCTGTTCGGTGCGCCGGCCGACCAGATCGAGGTGGTGATCCACCCGCAAAGCGTGATCCACTCGATGGTGTCCTACGTGGACGGCTCCGTGCTGGCCCAGCTGGGCAACCCCGACATGCGCACCCCGATCGCCCATGCGCTGGCCTGGCCCGAGCGCATCGCCTCCGGCGTGGATCAGTTGGACCTGACCCGGATCGGCGGGCTGCAGTTCGAGCGTCCCGACTTCGTGCGCTTCCCCTGCCTGGCGCTGGCGTTCGACGCGCTGCGCGCGGGCGGCACGGCGCCGGCCTTGCTGAACGCGGCCAACGAGGTGGCGGTGCAAGCCTTCCTCGACCTGCGCATCGGCTTCCGCCAGATCGACCGCGTGATCGCGCACGTGATGGACGCCGTGCCGCACGGCGCGGCCAGCAGCATCGCGGCCGTGATGGCGCAGGACGCGGCGGCCCGCGCGGCGGCCGCAACCTATATCGGTAGCCACGCAAAATGAACGCGCTCCAGACCCTGCTCGCATTCGTCGTCGCGCTGGGGTCGCTGATCCTGTTCCATGAACTGGGTCACTACCTGGTGGCGCGCTGGTGTGGCGTCAAGGTGCTGCGCTTCTCGGTCGGCATGGGCAAGGTGGTGTGGTCGCGCCGCTTTGGCGCCGACCAGACGGAATGGGCCATTTCCGCGCTGCCGCTGGGCGGCTACGTCAAGATGCTCGACGCCCGCGAGCAGGACCTGGGCGCGCTGGCGCCGCAGGAACTGCGCCGCGAATTCACCCACCAGAGCGTGTGGCGCCGTATCGCCATCGTGGCCGCCGGACCGCTGGCCAACTTCCTGATCGCCATCGTGCTGTTCACGGGCCTGTACATGGCTGGCGTCAAGGAGCCATCGAGCAAAGTAGGGGCGCCGGTGGCCGGCAGCGCGGCCGAGATGGCAGGCCTGCGCCGCGGCGACATGGTGGTGGCCATCAATGGCCATGCGGTGGCCGGCTGGTCGGAGCTGCGCTGGCAAGTGATCCAGAGCGCCATCGACAAGCAGGGCGCGCGGCTGGACGTGGAGCGCCCCGGCATGGGCCGCTACGCGCTGGCGTTGCCGGCGTCGGCGCTGGCCACGCTGGACTTGGAAGGCGACGTGCTGGGCCACCTTGGCCTGACGCTGTCGCGGCCGGCGCCAGTGATCGACGAAGTGCTCGCCGGTGGCGCGGCAGCGCGGGCCGGCCTGCAAGCGGGCGACCTGATCGTCAGCGTGGACGGGGCGGCCGTGGCCGACGGTCCGGCCTTCATCGACCATATCCGCCCGGCCGCCGGCAAGACCGTGCGCATCGCCGTGCGCCGCGCCGGCCAGCTGCTGGAACTGGACGTCACGCCAGCCGCTGAAAAGGAAGGCAAAGGATCTGTAACAGTCGGTAAGATCGGCGCGATGGTGGCGCAGATGCCGGATATGATCGTCGTGCGGGCCGGGCCGGTGGCGGCGCTGGGCAAGGCGCTCGAGAAGGTGTGGGACACCAGCACCATGACGCTCAAGATGATCGGCAAGATGATCGTCGGCGAGGTCTCGTGGAAGAACGTGACCGGCCCGATCACGATCGCCGATTACGCCGGCCAGACGGCGCGCATCGGCGTGGCGAGCTACCTGAGCTTCGTCGCCTTCATCAGCATCAGTCTGGGCGTGATGAATTTGCTCCCTATACCCGTTCTAGATGGGGGGCTTTTGCTGTATTATTCGCTGGAAGTTTTGACCGGGCGCCCCGTGCCGGAGCGTTTTGGCGAGATTGCGCAACGCCTGGGCGTCGGCCTGCTGGTTGGCCTGATGATGCTCGCGGTGTTCAACGACGTAGCGCGCCTGTTGTAGGAGACTGCACGGGCGCGGGTGTGCCGCCGATGGCGCGGCTTGCGCATCGTTGTGCGGAACTGGCCCGAAGCTGGAACGGGCCTGCCAGCAGTAACCTGAGTAGTTCAATGAATAGCCATCGATTTAGCCAATGAAATTACAAACTGACCGTATCGCCTCGTCTTCCTTTCGCCGCAGTCTGATCGGCGCCGCCGTCCTGGCCCTGTGTGCCGGCAGCGCGCTCGCCATCGAACCCTTCACCGTCAAGGATATCCGCGTCGAAGGCATTCAGCGTACGGAAGCCGGTACGGTGTTCAGCTACCTGCCGGTGCGCGTGGGCGAAACCTTCAACGACGAGAAGAGCGTGGCCGCCATCAAGGCGCTGTATGCGACGGGCTTCTTCAAGGATGTGCGGCTGGAGGCCGATGGCAATGTGCTGGTGGTGCTGGTCGAGGAACGTCCCGCCATCGCCAAGGTGGAATTCACCGGCACCAAGGAATTCGAGAAGGACACGCTGGTCAAGGCCCTGAAGGACATCGGCGTGGGCGAAGCGAAGATCTTCGACAAGGCCTCGGTGGACCGCGCCGAGCAGGAGCTCAAGCGCCAGTACCTGTCGCACGGCATGTATGGCGTCAAGATCACCACCACAGTCACGCCGATCGAGCGTAACCGCGTCAACGTCACGTTCGCCGTCGATGAAGGCGAAGTGGCCAAGATCAAGCAGATCAACATCGTTGGCAACAAGGTGTTCTCCGACAGCGAGATCAAGGAAAACCTGGCCCTGAACACGGGCGGCTGGTTCAGCTGGTACACCAAGGCCAACCAGTATTCCAAGACCAAGCTGACGGGCGATATCGAATCGCTCAAGTCCTTCTACCTGAACCGCGGCTACATCGAGATGCAGGTTGAATCGACCCAGGTGTCGATCACGCCGGACAAGAAGGACATCTACATCACCATCAACATCACCGAGGGTGAGCAGTACAAGGTGTCGGACATCAAGTTCGACGGCGAGACCTTTGGCCGCGAAGCCGAGCTGCGTTCGCTGGTGCTGCTGAAGAAGGGCGAGATCTATTCCGGCGAACGCCTGACGGCGACCAACAAGGCGATCTCGGACCGCCTGGGCACCTTCGGCTACGCCTTCGCCAACGTCAACGCCAACCCGGAGATCGACCGCGCCAAGCGCGAGGTGGCGTTCACCTTCTTCGTCGACCCGGGCAAGCGCGCCTACGTGCGCCACATGAACATCGCCGGCAACACCACCACCCGCGACGAAGTGATCCGGCGCGAATTCCGCCAGTTCGAATCGTCCTGGTACGACGCCAACAAGATCAAGCTGTCGCGCGACCGCGTGGACCGGCTGGGCTACTTCAAGGACGTCACCATCGATACGCCGGAAGCGCAGGGCACTTCCGACCAGGTGGACGTGAACCTGACCGTGACGGAAAAGCCGACCGGTAACTTCCAGATCGGTGGCGCGTTCTCGCAGGCCGAGAAGTTCACCTTCCAGGCCGCCATCCAGCAGGCCAACTTCGCCGGCAGCGGCACCACCGTGGGCCTGGAGCTGAACACCAGCAAATACAGCCGCACCGTGTCGTTCTCGCAGACCGACCCGTACTACACCGACGATGGCGTGTCGCGCTCGTTCTCGGTGTACCTGCGCACGCAGCAGCCGCCGGCCCTGAACGTGGGCAGCTATACCATCCGCCAGCAGGGCGGCAGCATCAACTACGGTGTGCCGTTCTCGGAAACGGACACGGTGTTCTTCGGTATCGGCGCCGAGCGTTCGCGCATCGACACCGATTCCACCAGCCCGAAACGGTTCAAGGATTACGTCACCAGCCTGACCGGCGCGGCCGACGGCGTGGGCAGCGCCACCACCAACGCCTTGCCGCTGACGGCGGCCTGGGCGCGCGACAGCCGCGACAGCGCCATCACCCCGACCGTGGGCCGCTTCCAGCGCGCCAACCTGGAACTGGACGTGGCCGGCCAGCAGAAATACTACCGCGCCGTGTACGAGCAGCAGTGGTACAAGCCGCTGCATCCCAAGGTCACGCTGGCGCTCAAGGGCGAGATCGACTTCGGCCACGGCATCGGCCACAATCCCTACCCGGTGTTCAAGACCTTCTACGCGGGCGGCATCGGTTCCGTGCGCGGCTACCTGAGCTCCTCGCTGGGCGCGGTCGATCCGGTCAACTTCGACGCCCTCGGTGGTGCCGAGCGCCTGATCGGCAATGCGGAATTGCAGATGCCGTTCCCCGGCTCGGGCACCGACCGCAGCCTGCGCTGGTTCGGCTTCCTCGACACGGGCCAGGTCTACCAGGAAGGCCAGAAGATGCGCGCCTCGGAACTGCGCTATTCTACCGGCCTGGGGATCAGCTGGATTTCGCCGGTGGGCCCGCTCAAGTTGAGTTATGCTAAGCCCTTGAACGCCAAGCCGGGCGACCGCCTGGAACGCTTCCAGTTCCAGATGGGTACCGGCTTCTGACGCCGTACCGGATCAATAATTGCTACGGAGAATTAAGTTGAAGACTGCATCCGCTACCTTGACCAAGTATTTCGCCGCGCTGGCGTTGGGCGGATGTGCCGTCGCCGGGGCCTGGGCCCAGGCGCCGGCGCAGAATCTGGCCCCATCGGCGATCCAGATGTCGCGCATCGCCTGGCTCAGCCCGGAACGCATCTATAACGAATCCAAGCTGGCCAAGCTGGCCGGCGAGAAGCTGGCCGAGGAATTCAAGACGCGCGACAAGGCCGTGCAGGACATGGCCATGCGCCTCAAGACGGCGTCGGAAAAGCTGGACAAGGACCTGCCCACGCTGGCCGAACCGGAGCGCTCCAAGCGCCAGCGCGAAGTGTTCGAGCTTGACAAGGAATACCAGCGCCGCAACCGCGAATTCCGCGAAGACCTGAACCAGCGCACCAACGAGGAACGGGCCGCCATCTCGGAGAAGGCGACCAAGATCATCAAGCAGCTGGCGCAGGTGGAAGGCTTCGACATCGTGCTGCAGGACGCCGTGTGGGCCAGCCCGCGCATCGACATCACCGACAAGGTGCTGGCCGCGCTGGATAAGGACAAGTAAGGACGAATAAGCGCAAGCAGGCGAACCAACAGGCGCGGCCAGGTCGTGGCGCGCATTCAGTCAGTACAATAAAGTAACATAACCCCAGGATAGGAATCCCCCCGATGGGCACTCGACTAGGAACATTGGTCGAACGCCTGGGCGGCCAGCTGGTGGGCGATCCCAACCTGGAAGTATCGGGGATCGCGCCGCTGACGGACGCCGGCGTTTCGCACATCAGCTTTCTGAGCAATAGCAAGCTGCGCGCCCAGGCCGCGCAAAGCCAGGCGGCGGCCCTGATCGTGTCGGCCGCCGACGACGCCTTCATCGCCGCCAGCTACGCCGGCGCGCGCATCGTCACCCACAACCCTTACGTGTATTTCGCCCGCGCCGCCCAGTATTTCGCGTCGCTGACGGAGATCGTGCCGGCTGCCGGCATCCATCCGTCGGCCAGCGTGGACGCCAGCGCGCAGGTGGCCGCCAGCGCCCACATCGGCGCCCACGTGACGGTGGAACCGGGCGCCGTGATCGGCGAGCACGTGGTGATCGACGCCGGCTGCTACATCGGCCGCGAGGCCGTGATCGGCGACGGCACCCATTTCTTCGCCAACGTGACCTTCCACGCGTACTGCCAGATCGGTGCGCGTGGCATCATCCACTCGGGCGCCGTGATCGGCACCGACGGTTTCGGCTTCGCCAACGAGGGCGGGGTGTACATCAAGATTCCGCAGACCGG
This sequence comes from Burkholderiaceae bacterium, assembly GCA_035254005.1. GTDB lineage: Bacteria > Pseudomonadota > Gammaproteobacteria > Burkholderiales > Burkholderiaceae_D > Rugamonas. The sequence continues at coordinate 24,608 of DATFBD010000161.1, forward strand.
CCGGGTGATGATAGGCGACGACGTCGACATCGGCGCCAACACCACCATCGACCGCGGCGCGCTGGCCGACACCGTGATCGAGGATGGCGTCAAGCTCGACAACCAGATCCAGATCGGCCACAACTGCCGCATCGGCGCGCACACGGCCATGGCCGGCTGCGTCGGCGTGGCCGGCAGCGCCATCATCGGCAAATACTGCACCTTCGGCGGTGCGGCCATGGTGCTGGGGCACCTGACCATCACCGACCGGGTCCACATTTCCTCGGGCAGCATGGTATCGCGCTCGATCCTCGAACCTGGCCAGTACACGGGCTTCTACCCGCTGGCCAAGAACGCCGAATGGGAAAAATCGGCCGCCATCGTGCGCAACCTGGCGAGCATGCGCGACAAGATCCGCACGCTGGAGAAAACAATTAAAACACTGACGAACCAAGACGAATCATGACTACTACCGCTACCGTAACTTCCGAGTCCACCTGCACCAAGAAGTGCCTGGACATCCACACCATCAAGCAATACCTGCCGCACCGCTATCCGATGCTGCTGGTGGACCGTGTGCTGGACTGGGAAGCTGGCAAGACCATCACCGCCATCAAGAACGTGACGGCCAACGAGGAATTCTTCAACGGCCACTTCCCACACAAGCCAGTGATGCCGGGCGTGCTGATGATCGAGGCGATGGCGCAAACGGCCGCCATCCTGTCGTTCCTGACCATGGACGTGAAGCCGGACGAGAGCTCGGTGGTGTACTTCGTGGGCATCGACAACGCGCGCTTCAAGCGTCCCGTGGAACCGGGCGACCAGCTGGTGATGAAGGTGGAAATCCTGCGCGTGGCGCGCGGCATCTGGAAGTACAAGGCAGTCGCCAGCGTGGACGGCCAGACCGCCGTGGAAGCTGAACTGATGTGCACCATCCGCAGCGCGGCCGACGCCAGCCAGCCGGCAGGGAAGTAATCATGTCGAAGATACACGCGACGGCCATCGTCGATCCGCGCGCGCAGCTCGACAGCTCGGTGGAGGTGGGGCCGTATTCCATCATCGGCCCCAACGTCTCCATTGGCGCCGGCACCGTGGTCGGCCCGCACGTGGTGATCGAGGGCCACACCACCATTGGCAGCGACAACAAGTTCTTCCAGTTCTCGTCCATCGGCGCCGCGCCGCAGGACAAGAAGTGGAACGGCGAACCGACCCGCCTGACCATCGGCGACCGCAACACGATCCGCGAATTCTGCACCTTTAACACGGGCACCGTGCAGGACAAGGGCGTGACCAGCCTCGGTAACGACAACTGGATCTCGGCCTATGTGCACCTGGCGCACGACTGCCAGGTGGGCAGCAACACCATCTTCTCGAACAACGCCCAGATCGCGGGCCACGTGGAGATCGGTGACTGGGTCATCATGAGCGGCTTCGCCAACGTGCACCAGTTCTGCAAGATCGGCGCCCATGCCTTCGTCGGCATGAGCACCAGCCTGACCCAGGACGTGCCGCCGTTCGTGCTGTTGAACGGTAATCCGGCCCAGGCCCACGGCGTCAACATCGAAGGGTTGAAACGGCGCGGCTTCACGCGCGAGCAGATCAACGGCATCCGCACCGCCTACAAGCTGATCTACCGTTCCGGCCTGACGCTGGAAGAAGCCAAGGCCGCGCTGGCGGCCGAAGAGCAGGCCAGCCCGGCGGCGGCTGACCAGATCCGCGCCATGCGCGAATTCCTTGGCACCGCGACCCGTGGCATCGTCCGCTGAGCTGAACATCGCCATGGTCGCCGGCGAGCCGTCCGGCGACGTGCTGGCGGCGCGCCTGCTGTCCGGGCTGCGCCCGCAGCTGCCGCACGCCCGATTCCATGGCATCGGCGGCGAGCAGATGATGGCGCAAGGCTTCGAATCGCATTGGCCGATGGACAAGCTGACCGTGCGCGGCCTGCTGGCCGTGATCCCGCGCTACCGCGAGATCAAGGGCATTCAGAACGCGCTGCGCGACCAGCTGCTGGCCGAACGGCCGGCCGCCTTCGTCGGCGCTGACTATCCGGGCTTTAACCTCGGGCTGGAAATGCAGCTCAAGGCGGCCGGCATCCCCACCGTGCACTACATCGGGCCGCAGATCTGGGCCTGGCGCGGCGGGCGGATCAAGAAGATCATCAAGGCGGTTTCGCACATGCTGGTGATCTTCCCGTTCGAGGAACAGATTTACCGCGACGCCGGCGTGCCGGTGACCTACGTGGGCCACCCGCTGGCCGAGCTGATTCCCGTGCAGCCGGACGAAGCGGCCGCGCGCCGCGAACTGGGGCTGCCGGAAGACGCCAACGTGGTCACCATCATGCCCGGCAGCCGCATGTCCGAGATCAAGTACAACACCGCCGCCTTCGTGGGCGCGGCGCGTCTGCTGCTGCAGCGCGACCGCTCGCTGCGCTTCGTGGCGCCCATGGCCGGCGAACGCCAGCGCCAGTATTTCCTGGAACTGGTGGCGCAGGCCGGCCTGCAGGACGTGGAAATCCAGCTGCTCGACGGCCAGTCGCACACCGCCATCTGCGCCGCCGACGCGGTGCTGGTGGCCTCCGGCACGGCCTCGCTGGAAGTGGCGCTGTTCAAGAAGCCGATGGTGATCGCCTACAAGATGATGGCGGCCGAATGGCATATCCTGCGCCACTTCGGCTACCAGCCGTGGATCGGCCTGCCCAACATCCTGGCGCGCGAATTCGTGGTGCCGGAATTGCTGCAGAACGCGGCCAGCCCGGAAGCGCTGGCCGACGCCATGTGGCAGCAACTGAGCGACGCACCGCATCGCCTGCGCCTGGCCGAGCGCTTCACCGACATGCACCACAGCCTGCTGCGCAACAGCGCGCAGGAGAGCGCGGCCGCCGTGCTCAAAGTCATCAACGCTCAGTAAAGTCCCACCGTGAATGCCAACCAGCCCGGCCTGTTCGACGATTTGCCCACGTCGCCCGATGAAGTCATTTGCGGCGTGGACGAAGCCGGGCGGGGACCGCTGGCCGGCCCCGTGTTCGCGGCGGCCGTGATCCTCGATCCGTCGCGTCCCATCGCTGGCCTGCGCGACTCCAAGAAACTGACCGAAGCCAAGCGCGATCTGCTGGCGCCGCTGATCAAGGCGCACGCGCTGGCCTGGGCCATCGCCGAAGCGTCGGAAGCGGAAATCGACAAGCTCAATATCCTGCACGCGTCCATGCTGGCCATGCGGCGCGCCGTGGAAGCGCTCAAGGTGCAGCCCACGCTGGCCCTGATCGACGGCAACCGCTGCCCCGTGATGAAGATCCAGTCCATCGCCGTGGTGGGCGGCGACGACAAGGTGGAGGCCATTTCGGCCGCCTCCATCCTGGCCAAAACGGCGCGCGACGCGGCGCTGGTGACGCTGCACGCGGCTTACCCGCAATACTGCTTCGACCAGCACAAGGGCTACGGCACGGCACTGCATCTTGAACGCTTGCGCCAGTTCGGCGCTTCGCCCGTGCACCGGCGCTCGTTCGCGCCCGTGCGCGCGGTGCTGGTGGCAGGCCCGCAATCACTCACCGAAGAATAACAACGTGAAAACCATCACCTCGCGCGACAACGCGCAATACAAGGAACTCAAGCACCTGGCCGGCAGTTCGCAGGCGCGCCGCAAGGCCGGCCGCACCTTGCTCGACGGCGTGCACCTGTGCCAGACCTATCTGCAACTGCGCGGCCTGCCGGTGCAGTGCATCGTCAGCGAATCGGCGCTGCACAACCCGGAAGTGGCCGACATCGTGGGCCAGCTGGAGGCGCAGCACGCGCACGTGACGGGTTTGCCCGACGCGCTGTACAACGCGGTCAGCCAGGTTGAACATGGTGTGGGCGTGATGTTCCTGATCGACACGCCCGAGCGCGTGGTGACGGCGCCGCTGTCCGTATCGGCCGTTCTGCTCGATAACGTGCAGGACCCCGGCAATGTGGGCTCCATCCTGCGCAGCGCGGCGGCGGCCGGCATCAAGCAAGTCTATTGCAGCAGCGGCACGGCGTTCTGCTGGTCGCCCAAGGTGCTGCGCGCGGCCATGGGCGCCCACTTCGTGCTCGATATCTACGAAAACGTGGACCTGGCGCCGCTGGTCTCCGGCTCCACCATCGCCACCCTGGCCACCAGTGGCTACGCCACGCAACGCCTGTACGACGTCGACTTGCGCCAGCCCGTGGCCTGGCTGTTCGGACATGAAGGGCAGGGCGTGGCGGACGATCTGCTGTCGCTGGCCAGCCACCAGGTGGTGATCCCGCACCTGGGCCAGGTGGAATCGCTCAACGTGGCCGCGTGCGCGGCGGTTTGCTTTTTTGAGCAGGTCAGGCAGAATCAGGCTTAGTAGCTTGACCTCTTAATCGGATTGGAACGGAGTGGGCATGGAGAACCGGCAGTTGCACTTCCTGGTGGCCGAAGGCGAGATGGCGCAGCGCCAGGCCTTGGCCGATGTGCTGGTCCATTTGGGCGCGGGCCGTATCACCCAGGTGCCGGATGGCCACACGGCGCTGCGCCACTTCGATGACGGCATCAATCCGCCCGTCGATGTGGGCATCATCGATCTGGCGCTGCCCGGCATGGACGGGCTGGAACTGATACGGCGTTTGTCCGAAGCGCGCTGCCGCGCCGGCATCGTCATCATCGGCGCGCAAAGCAATGCCGTGCTGTTCTCGGTGGAGACGATGGCGCTGGCTTATGGCATCAACCTGCTGGGCACCATCGCCAAACCCGTGCCGCCCGCGCGGCTGACGGAACTGATCGAAAACTACACGGCAGTGCCGCTGGCGCCGCCCGAAGGCGTGGCCGGGCGCACCTTCACGTTCGCGGAAGTGGGGCGCGGCCTGCAGGCGCGCCAGTTCGACCCCTACTTCCAGCCCAAGATCGAGCTGGAGACGGGGCAGGTGAGGGGACTGGAGATGTTCGCGCGCTGGCGCCATCCCGAATACGGCGTGCTGGGGCCAGAAGCGTTCATCCAGGCGCTGGAGGATAACCACCGCGTCGATTTCCTCGACTGGAGCATGATCGAGAAATCGGTGGCGGCCTGCCGCACGCTGCACGACCAGGGTATCCCGATCTCGTTTTCCATCAACGTGGACCAGAGCACGCTGGCCCATCCGCAATTCATGGCGCAGATCACGGCCTGCCTGGAACGGCACCGCATTCTGCCCGACTACATCACGTTCGAGATGACCGAATCGGCCGTGCTGACCACCGAGCCGCATTTCCTGGAACGGCTGCTGCGCCTGCGCATGCTGGGTTTTGGCCTGGCCATCGACGATTACGGCACCGGGCGCTCCAACCTGCAACTGCTGGCCCGCATTCCGTTCTCGGAATTGAAGATCGACCGCAGCTTCGTGGACGGCGCCTCCAAGCGGCCCGCCATCGGGGTGGTGCTGCGTTCCTGCCTGGGGCTGGCGCGCAACCTGGACCGCCGTTCCGTGGCCGTGGGCGTGGAGACCAAGCAGGACTGGGACTTCCTGCAGGGCCTGGGCTGCACCTATGCCCAGGGCTTCTACATCGCCAAGCCCATGCCGGTGGAAGAGTTTCCGGCATGGCTAGACGACTGGCGCCACTTCTTCTGATCAATACTGGCCGCGGTGATTGGGCTTGATCTCCTGCAGGATGGTGGTGGAGATTTCCTCGATCGACTTGGTGGTCGATGACAGCCAGCGGATGTTCTCGCGCTTCATCATGTTCTCCGCCTCGTTCACTTCATAGCGGCAGTTCTCGATGGAGGCATACTTGCTGCCGGCGCGGCGCTCGTTGCGGATCTCGGCCAGCCGTTCCGGCGTGATGGAAAGGCCAAAGATCTTGTTCTTGTAGGCGTACAGCGAGGTAGGCAGCTTGCCGCGCTCGAAATCGTCCGGAATCAGCGGGTAGTTGGCGGCCTTGATCCCGTACTGCATGGCCAGGTACAGGCTGGTGGGCGTCTTGCCCGAGCGCGACACGCCCACCAGGATCACGTCGGCCGAGGCCAGGTTCTTGTGCGACTGGCCATCGTCGTGCGCCAGCGAGAAGTTGATGGCCTCGATGCGGTTCTTGTATTCCTCCGAGTCGACAATGTTGTGCGAACGGCCAATGGTGTGGGTCGATTTCACGCCCAACTCCTGCTCCAGCGGCGCCACGAAGGTCTGGATCAAGTCCATGTGCAGGCCTTTGCATTGCCGGATCACCTTCGACAGGTCGGCTTTCACCAGTGTCGAAAAGATAATCGGGCGCTGGCCGTCCGTGACAAAGGCTTCGTTAATCTTGCGGGCCGCGTCGTGGGCCTTGTCCACCGTGTCGATGAAGGGCAGGCGCACCTGCCGGAAGCGCAAATCGAACTGGGTGAGGACGGAATGGCCGAAGGTTTCGGCCGTGATGCCGGTGCCATCCGATACAAAAAATACGGTACGGGCCGCATTTGGCAGTGGTTGGCGTTGTTCTTGAGTCATTGGGAGTGAGCTTTAGGGGAATGTGAATCGTCAATTTGCGCCGCAGGCTGTAAAATGTCTGCCAACGGTAAGATTGTGCTGCACGACGCTAAGAATAACAAGATTGAATGTCGGTGCCTCGCGTGAAGATTTCTATCTCAAGTAAGGGTGTCATTATGACCAGTATGTCCAACGCAGCATTGAAGGAGCAACAGCAAGGAAACGCGGGGGAGGCGGTGTATGTCGCTTCCTTCGAAAACTTGCGCATGACGGATGTGGAATCCGTCGGCGGCAAGAACGCCTCTCTGGGCGAGATGATCAGCCAGCTGGCAGGTGCCGGCGTGCGTGTGCCGGGCGGCTTCGCCACCACGGCCCAGGCATTCCGCGACTTCCTGTCGTACAGCGTGGACGGTGGCCAGTCGCTGGCCGACCGTATCGCCGATCGCCTCGAACATCTGAACATCGATGACGTGCGCGCGCTGGCCGCGGCCGGCGCCGAGATCCGTCAATGGATCATCGACACGCCGTTCCAGCCACGCCTGGCCAAGGAAATCGAAGAGTTCTACCACCGCCTGGTGGCCGACTCGTCGACCGAAGTGTCGTTCGCCGTGCGTTCCTCGGCTACCGCCGAAGACTTGCCGGACGCCTCGTTCGCTGGCCAGCAGGAGACCTTCCTGAACGTGGTCGGCATCGAAAACGTGCTGGACGCGATGAAACACGTGTTCGCGTCGCTGTACAACGACCGCGCCATCTCGTACCGCGTGCACAAGGGCTTCACCCACGCTGAAGTGGCCCTGTCGGCCGGCGTGCAGCGCATGGTGCGCTCCGACCTGGGCGCCGCCGGCGTGATGTTCACCATCGATACCGAGTCCGGCTTCAAGGACGTGGTGTTCGTCACCTCCAGCTATGGCCTGGGCGAGACGGTGGTGCAGGGCGCCGTGAACCCGGACGAGTTCTACGTGCACAAGCCGATGCTGGAAAAGGGCAAGTCGCCCGTCATTCGCCGCAATATCGGTTCCAAGCTGATCAAGATGGAATTCACGGAAGAAGCCAAGGCTGGCCGCTCCGTGCGCACCGTGGACGTGCCGGTCGAGCAGCGCAACCGCTACTCGCTGAACGACACGGAAGTGGTGGAACTGGCCAAGTACGCCGTCATCATCGAGAACCACTACGGCCGTCCGATGGACATCGAGTGGGGCAAGGACGGCCGCGACGGCAAGCTGTACATCCTGCAGGCCCGTCCTGAAACGGTCAAATCGCAGCACAAGGCGACCGACGCGCAGCAGCGCTTCAAGCTGAAGTCCAGCGGCACCGTGCTGACCTCGGGCCGCGCCATTGGCCAGAAGATCGGCGCCGGTCCCGTGCGCGTGATCACCGATCCGTCGGAAATGGAACGCGTGCAGCCGGGTGACGTGCTGGTGGCCGACATGACCGACCCGAACTGGGAGCCGGTGATGAAGCGCGCTTCGGCCATCGTCACCAACCGTGGCGGCCGTACCTGCCACGCGGCCATCATCGCCCGCGAACTGGGCGTGCCCGCTGTTGTCGGTTGCGCCGACGCGACCGAAGTGCTGAAGGACGGCACTTTCGTCACCGTGTCCTGCGCAGAAGGCGACGAGGGCAAGATCTACGACGGCCTGCTGGAAACGGAAGTGACGGAAGTGCAGCGCGGCGAACTGCCAAAACTGCCGACCAAGATCATGCTGAACGTGGGTAATCCGCAGCTGGCGTTCGACTTCCAGTCGGTGCCGAACGCCGGTGTGGGCCTGGCCCGCCTGGAGTTCATCATCAACAACAACATCGGCGTGCACCCGAAGGCGATCCTGGAGTACCCGAACATCGACGCCGACCTGAAAAAGGCCGTGGAATCGGTGGCCCGTGGCCATGCTTCGCCCAAGGCCTTCTACGTCGACAAGCTGGCCGAAGGCGTGGCGACCATCGCCGCCGCGTTCTGGCCCAAGCCAGTGATCGTGCGCCTGTCGGACTTCAAGTCCAACGAGTACAAGAAGCTGATCGGCGGTTCGCGCTACGAGCCGGACGAGGAAAACCCGATGCTGGGCTTCCGCGGCGCCGCGCGCTACCTGTCGCCGGACTTCGCCGAGTCGTTCGAGATGGAATGCGCGGCCATGAAGCGCGTGCGTAACGACATGGGTCTGACCAACGTCGAGATCATGGTGCCGTTCGTGCGTACCCTGGGCCAGGCCGAGAAAGTTGTGGACCTGCTGGGCAAGAATGGCCTCAAGCGCGGTGAAAACGGCCTGCGCCTGATCATGATGTGCGAAGTGCCATCGAACGCCATCCTGGCCGACCAGTTCCTGCAGTACTTCGACGGCTTCTCGATCGGTTCCAACGACCTGACCCAGCTGAGCCTGGGCCTGGACCGCGATTCCGGCATGGCCCTGCTGGCCGCCGACTTCGACGAACGCGATCCGGCCGTCAAGGCGCTGCTGTCGATGGCGATCAAGGCTTGCCGTGCACAAGGCAAGTACATCGGCATCTGCGGCCAGGGTCCTTCGGACCATCCGGACTTCGCCATGTGGCTGATGAGCGAAGGCATTGAGTCGATGTCGCTCAATCCGGACTCGGTGGTGGAAACCTGGCAGCAACTGGCTACCCGCCTGTAAAGCAAAGTGGACAAAGGGTCAGACCCTGGGGTCTGACCCTGGTTTGACCGGGGTGTCGGGTGAATAAGATATTGACGCGGGCATAATTTGCGTTAGACTGAACGTATCGAAAGCGCAAGACCAACCACCATTAATACCGACCACATCGCAACAAGAACCCTCGTGGCCCGTCCGGGCGGCGGGGGTTTTTGCATTTTTGAACGGAGCACACATCATGGCTGACTGGACCTTCTGGCTGGTGGCGGCCGGCGTCACGGCGATCCTGGAACTGTTTACCGGCACCTTCTACCTGCTGATGATCGCCATCGGCCTGGCCACGGGTGCGCTGGCCGCGCTGGCGGGCGCCGGCACGCCCGCGCAGACCATGGTGGCGGCGCTGGTGGGGCTGGTGGCCACGGCTGTGCTCCGGCGCAGCAAGTTCGGGCGGCCCAGCCGCAGCGACACGGCGCGCGACCCCAACGTCAACCTCGACATCGGCCAGACCGTCAACGTGCCCCAGTGGCAGGACGGCACGGCGCGCGTGATGTACCGCGGCGCGCAGTGGGACGTGGAGCTGGCGCCGGGCGCGCATGCGCTGGCCGCGCCGGGCCTGTACACGATACGCGAGGTACGGGGCAGCCGCCTCATCGTCGCACCCTGAATCGCACTATTCAACCAATAACAAGCGGAGAAATTTCATGGAATTTGGCCTCGGTAATGTCAGCCTCATTTTGTTCATCCTGGTACTGGTCTTCGTGTTCAAGACCATCAACGTGGTCCCCCAGCAGCACGCGTGGGTGGTCGAGCGGCTCGGCAAATTCCACGCCACGCTGGGGCCGGGTCTGAACATCGTGATCCCGTTTGTCGACCGCATCGCCTACAAGCATTCGCTCAAGGAGATTCCGCTCGACGTGCCGCCCCAGGTCTGCATCACCAAGGACAACACGCAATTGCAGGTGGACGGCATCCTGTACTTCCAGATCACGGATGCCATGCGTGCCTCCTACGGCTCGTCGAACTACATCGCCGCCATCACCCAGCTGGCGCAAACCACGCTGCGTTCCGTGATCGGCCGCATGGAGCTCGACAAGACCTTCGAGGAGCGTGACCACATCAACACCGCCATCGTCAACGCGATCGACGAATCGGCCGCCAACTGGGGCGTCAAGGTGCTGCGCTACGAGATCAAGGACCTCACGCCGCCCAAGGAAATCCTGCATGCCATGCAGGCCCAGATCACGGCCGAACGGGAAAAGCGCGCCCTGATCGCCGCCTCGGAAGGCCGCAAGCAGGAACAGATCAACATCGCCAGCGGCGAACGGGAAGCGGCCATCGCCCGCTCTGAGGGCGAGAAGCAGGCCGCCATCAACCGTGCCCAAGGCCAGGCGGCGGCCATCGTGGCGCTGGCCGACGCCACCGCCAGCGCACTGCGCGAAGTGGGCGCGGCGATCCAGGCGCCGGGCGGCGCGGACGCCGTCAACCTCAAGGTGGCCGAGCAGTACGTGGGCGCGTTCGCGCAACTGGCCAAGACCAACAATTCCGTCATCATCCCCGCCAACCTGGGCGACATGAGCGGCTTGATCGCCACCGCCATGCAGGTGGTGAAATCGCAGAAGTAGAAGGGGCTGGGGTCTGCCCCTTGGGTCTGACCCCGGTTTTGCGCGACAGAGCGCGAAAGATGGCGGCAGTCGAAACAACAAACCAGGGTCAGACCCAAGGGTCAGACCCTAAGCGGGAGAATATGATGGCGACATGGGCAACGCACGCCTTCGGCAACGACTACGCGCTCGATTGGGCCGAGGACTTGCAGGAAACGCGCAATATGGAGGCCGTCGAGAACACGCTCGATACGGCGCTCGGGAATCAAGGTGAGGTGTTGGAGGCGCCCTTTGCGGCCGAGGCGCTGGTGGCGATCGAAGTGATCGCGCGCCTGCAGGGGCACTGGGGGCTGCGCGACGACGATACCGAAATCCTCGACCTGTGGATCGCCGAGCATCCGCAGCGCGCCCGCCAGGATCTGGCCGAGAAGGCGCACCGCGTGATCGACCGCATCCTGTCGGAGCAATCGGAACTGCGCCAGTTGTGGGCCGAGACGGAGCATTACGACGACTGGCGCGCGGCCGTCGAGGAACTCAGGGGGCGTGTCAGCCTGTAGCAAGCTCGCTGTGACAGGCTGCGCGGGCACTGTCCATCCACCTTGACGAGAACCGCCCATGCCCGCTGCCCGCATTGTCCTGCTGACCATCATCGCCATGATCGCCTTTGCCAGCAATTCCCTGCTGTGCCGGGTGGCGCTCAAACACACGGCCATCGATCCCGCCAGTTTCACCACCGTGCGCCTCGCTTCCGGCGCGCTGGCATTGTGGCTGATCGTGCGCTTGCGTAGATCGGTATCCGCGCCGGCATCGGCGCCGGCATCGGCGGGGCGCGGCAACTGGCTCTCCGCGCTGGCCCTGTATGCCTATGCGGCCGGCTTTTCTTTCGCTTATACGAACCTGTCCGCCGCCAGCGGCGCGCTGCTGCTGTTCGGTGCTGTGCAGGCCACCATGATAGGGCGCGGCATCGCCGCCGGTGAACGGCTGGCGCCACGCCAGCTGGCAGGCTTGCTGCTGGCGCTGGGCGGGCTGGTGGGCATGCTGCTGCCAGGCCTGACGGCGCCGCCGCTCGGTGGCGCGCTGCTGATGATGGGCGCAGGCGTGGCCTGGGGTGTCTACTCGCTGCGCGGCAAAGGGGCGCGCGACGCCACCGGCGTCACGGCCGGCAATTTCTTACGCGCCGCGCCGATCGCCGTGGCCATGAGCGCGGCGGTCGCACTGATCGGTGCCGATGGCGTGGCGCTCGACAGGGCTGGCCTGCTGTACGCCGTGGCGTCCGGCGCGCTCACCTCGGGCATAGGCTACGCGCTCTGGTACGCGGTCTTGCCTTCGCTGCGGGCCACCAGCGCGGCCACGGTGCAACTGAGCGTGCCCGTGATCGCGGCGCTCGGCGGGGTGGCGTTGCTGGGCGAAGCGCTGACGCTGCGGCTGGTGCTGGCATCGGCCGCCATCCTGGGCGGCATCGCGCTCGTGATCCTGCAACAACGGACAGGCACAGCGCCGCAAAGATAATTACAATAGGCTCTGGACATCACCACAACGGGGAAGCCAGATGGACGGTGAGCGCGGCAGGGCTAATGAGCAGGAACAGCTGGAACGGCTGGCCGCCTTCCTGCGCGCGCACGCGAGCGTGCTGGTGTTGACGGGGGCGGGCATGAGCACGGCGTCAGGCATCCCCGGATACCGCGACGAGGAAGGCGTGCGGCGCGGCCGCCAGCCCGTGCAGGGGCCGGAATTCCGGCGCTCGGATGCCGTGCGCCGTCGTTACTGGGCGCGCAGCCTGGTGGGCTGGTCCACGCTGGCGCAGGCCGAACCCAACGCCGGCCATGTGGCGCTGGCCCAGCTGGAGCAGGGCGGCTACCTTGGCGCGCTGGTGACCCAGAACGTGGACGGCTTGCACCAGCGGGCCGGCAGTAACCGGCTGATCGAACTGCATGGGAATATCCATGCCGTCGTGTGCCTCGATTGCGGCACGCGTCACGCGCGGGCCGCCGTCCAGCAGCGCCTGGTGCGCGACAATCCCGCACTGGCCGGCGCCAGCGCCCGGCCGCTGCCGGACGGCGATGCGGAACTGGAGCCGGCGGCACTGGAACACTTCCGCGTGCCCGATTGCGAGCAGTGTGGCGGCGTGCTGCAGCCCGACGTGGTCTTCTTTGGCGATAACATCCCGCCACAGCGCAGCGCCGATGCGCTGCAGTTGATGCACGAGGCCGACGCCTTGCTGGTGGTGGGTTCGTCATTGATGGTGTTTTCCGGCTACCGCTTCTGCCGGCTGGCGGCGGAGGCCGGCAAGCCGGTGGTGGCGCTCAACATCGGCAAGACGCGGGCCGATGACCTGCTGGCGTTCAAGGTGGAGGCGGGTGCGGAATACCTGCTGCCGCGCCTCGCGCGGCAACTGATCTAGTTCCGCAGCAGCATGGAACGCACGATGCCTTCCTTGGCCAGCACATAGTCCTGGCCGGCCAGCACGAAGTTGGTGTTAGGCTGGATCACCTTGAGGTTGATGAACACCATGTCGCTGGTCTCCGCGTAGGAGCCCACCACGATCGCTTGTGCGTTGTGGCTTTGCGCCACTTCGCCGATCTCGCGCGTGAGCATCAGTTCGCCCTGGTTGCGCTTGAGGTAGACGGAATTGCGCAGCTTCATCTCCAGCATGGACAGGCCGCCCTGCGCCAGCCGGGTCGATACCTGTTCCGATACCAGCCGGCCCAGCGTGGTGGTCTGCTCCAGCGCGTCGATGTTGACGATGGTGGCCATGATGAGCGGCTTGTCAGCGGCCAGCTTGCCGCTCAGCTGGTGCATCAGCGCGTCGGCCGCCTTGTAGTTCGACTCGATGAACTGGTTGGACGAGATGGTGGCGTAATTGGCTTCATCCTTTGGCGGCGCGGAAGAGCAGCCGGCCAGCAGCAAGGGCAGGGCGAGCAGGGAAGTGGTGGCGAGGCGTTTGAACATTTACATATCCCCCCGCACCTTGAACATGCGGGTCAGTTTGGGCGCTTCCGGTTCCACGTCCACGATGCCGTACAGGGCGCGGTCGCTGTCGGCCACGTAATAGGCCGAGCTGTTGCGGGCCAGGTAGCGGAACTGGTCGGTGACGGAAACGGTCAGGATGATCTCCGTGCGCGGGGTGGCGCCGGGCGCGAACTGGTCGTTGAACCAGTTGTAGGAATCGTAGGCGCCCACGCCGGCGGCCACCATGGCCAGCGGCGGCAGGTCGATTTCGCTGAGCACCCACACGCCCGTGGCCAGCGCCGCGTGTTCGCCGTGGTAGCGGTACTGGGGACGGTTGGCGCTGAAGGTCACGGCCTGCATGTCCAGCTCCACCTTGAGCGAACCGGGCGCCGTGCGCGAGACGGTATAGCCGTCGTTGACGAGCGCCGTGATCAGCTGGGACGACAGGGCGCGTTGGAATGGCGTCGCCTGCGCCGCATCGGCGATGTAGAGCGGGCGTGGCGGCTGCTTGGCCAGCGCTTCCTTCAACTGTTTTTCGATATGGCCGGCGATCACGGCCCAGTGCTCGGCCGCCTGCAGCTTGGGCTGCTTCGATACCGGGAAATTGGTGGCCAGCGGCGTGGGCGTGTAGCGCGCCGCACACCCGGCCATGCATGCGGCCACCATCAGGCCCGCTCCTATCGCCGCTGCGGTTTTCTGCACCATGTTGGCCTCGTCATCGTCTGGGTTGCATCGTCATTGTTGCGTTCCGGCGCCGCATGGGCCGCGCGGAACTATCCTGCCGCAGTGTAGCATGGACGTTGCTGAATGGAAATTCCTCGCATGACAAAACACGCCTGTTTTCGCTCGCGTACAACGCCGGCCGCAAAGCCGGGCACAACATCCGGCAAGCGCTAGAATACGCGGCTTTGCACCCTTTGTGTTGACGTTGGCGCCGCTGCGGCGGCGTGGCGCCGGCCGTGCAAAAAGTACTTGAGCATTTGGCAAGATTGTGACAGCATGCCCGCTCCCCAAAACCATGGAATCTGCGCGATGAGCACACACCCGGCGGCACGCCGTATCGATGGACTGGACACCTTGCGCGCCTGCGCCATCGTGCTGGTGTTGATGTCCCATTACGCGGTGGTGGTGAGCCACAAGTCCACCTTTGGCTTCCTCACCGACATGGGCTGGATGGGGGTGGACCTGTTCTTCGTGCTGAGCGGCTATTTGATCGGTAACCAGATCCTGTCGCCGCTGGCGCGCGGCGCCTCGTTCTCGCTCAAGGCCTTCTTCGCGCGCCGCCTGCTGCGCACCGTGCCCAATTATGTGGTGGTGCTGGCCTTGTACCTGCTGCTGCCTGACCAGTTGGGTGGATCGCACACGGCGCCGCTGTGGCGCTTCCTGACCTTCACCCAGAATATCGGCCTGCATTTTGGCGAGACCTTTTCCCACTCGTGGTCGTTGTGCGTGGAAGAGCAGTTCTACATGCTTCTGCCGCTGGCGGCGCTGTTGATCGCGGCCCGCCGCCACCCATTGCGGTGGGGCTGGCTGGTGCTCGGCGGCGCCATCGTGGCCGGCATGGCGGTGCGGGGCTGGGCCTGGCTAGCCCACGGCCGCAATGCCATCAACAATGCCGATTTCGCGGTCCACGTCTATTATTCGAGCTTTGCGCGCTTCGATGAACTGCTGCCCGGCGTGGCCATCGCCTTGCTCAAGAATTTCCATGGCGGGCTGTATCACGCCATCCTGCGGCGCGGTAACGCGCTGCTGCTGGGCGGCCTGGCGGCGTTGGCCGTGATGGTCTACCTGTTCCTGAACCACTACCAGACCGACGACTACGGGTTCAGCTTCCCCTTGATGACTTTCGGCTATCCGCTGCTGGCGGCCAGTTTCGCCGTGCTGACGCTGGCCGCGCTGAGTCCCAGCAGTGTGCTGCACCGCGTGCGCATTCCGGGCGCCGAACAATTGGCCTTGTGGTCATACGCGCTTTACCTGGTGCATAAGCCGATCTTCAAGCTGGTGCTGGAGCCGCTGGGCCGCTGGCAGGTCGATACCGATGCGCCGACCGGCATCGCGCTGGTGATGGCGGCTGCCTTGCTCGGTGGCTGGCTGTTGTATCGGCTGGTGGAGACGCCATTCATGCGCGCGCGCGCCCGCTGGTTCCCGGCCGAATCGGGCGCCGGCGTCGGGGCGGCGCAGGGCAGTGCGGGCCAGCAGCGGGCGGCCTGACCTCCCGAGAGCGGTCGCATGGGGGCGCGCAAGCGGCAACCGCGCCCGTTGGCTTGGCTAGCCTGGCTGACTTAGCTGGCCTTGACCGTGATGGACATATTGGTCTGCACGCTATGGCCGGCCGAATCGCTGACCACGATTTTCATGGTGTAGCTGCCGGTCACGGGGCTGGCCCAGTTGACGCCGATATTGAGCCCGTTCGGCGCGAAGGTCACGCCCAGCGGCACCCCGGAAATCGAGATCGACACGTAGCTGCTGCCCGGCGCGCTGATGCTGATGGTGCCCGCCAGCGGCTTGCCAGCCACGCCCGACAAGGCCGGCGCATTGACGGTCAGGCTGGAGCTGACGGTGGTGCTGGTGCCGATGCTGATCTTGAACACGGCTTGCCCGCTCAGGCCAGTCTTGCTGTCCTTGGCCGTCACGGTCACGCTATAGCTGCCGGCCACGGGAGCGGCCCAGCTCACCACGCCGCTGCTGCTGATGGCCATGCCGGACGGCGCGCCGCTCAGCGCATAGGTGACGGGATTGGCGTTGCTGACAGCGACCGCGAACGACAGCGCCGTGCCGGCCTTGCCGGTGATGCTGCCGCCCGTGACGACGGGCGCGCTGGCCGCTGCGATGGTGACAGTGTAGGTGCCCTGGCCCTTGAGGCCAGTCTTGGTGTCGGTGGCGGTGACGATGACGGCGTAGGTCCCGGCGACCGGCGTGGCCCAGCTGACGACGCCCGTGCTGGAGATGGCCATGCCGGACGGCGCGCCGCTCAGGGCGTAGCTGAGTGGATTGGCGCCGGAGGCGGATACGGTGAACGACAGCGCCGTGCCCACCTTGCCGCTGATGGTGGCGGAAACGACGGTGGGGGCGGTGGCCACGGCCGTGGCGCCGGACAGGGCGCCCAGCAGGCTGCCCGCGTTGGGCGTGCCCAGGCCGCTCAGCTGGTCGTAGCCGCTCTTGGCGCTGCAGGTGGCGCAAGTGCCGTCGCTGCCCGAGATCACGTCGCCGAAGGCACTGGCGTAGGTGCCCGGCACGCTGGCGATCTGGCCATACAGGACGGCATGCGGCGCGCCCAGCGCCGGCTTGGCGTTCAATGCGCGCGTGGCGTTGGCCACGGCGATCAGGCCGGCCCACTGCGGCGTGGACAGGCTGGTGCCGCCGGCGCTGATCCAGCTCGGCGTGGTGGCGCCGGACGCGATGAGGGCCACGTACTGGCCGGTCTTCGGATCGGCGTTGAAGGAGACGTCGGCCACGCCGCGGTGGGCCAGCGTGCCCAGTCCCGGTACGGCACTGGTCTGGTAGCCGGGCGTGGCCGTATAGGCGCTGATACCGCCGCCGGTCTGGGTCCAGCCCACTTCGCTGCGGCTGCCGCTGCCCGTGTAGGTCAGCGAGGTGCCGCCCACGGCCACCACGTTGGGCGAGACGGCCGGCCATTGCACGCTGGCGCCCGAGTCGCCGGTGGCCGCCAGATAGGTCATGTTGGCGGCGGTGAAGGCGGCATTGGCCGAACTGGTCCAGCTGCCTTCGGGCGCGCCGAAGCTCATCGACACCACGCCCGGCCCCATCGCGTTGGCCAGCCTGACGGCGCCTTGCAGGTTGTCGACCGACGGGCTGGCCGCCTCGATCAGGACGATGCGCGCCAGCGGCGCGGTGGCGTGCGCCCATTGCACGTCGAGCGAGATCTCGGTGGCCCAGCCGGCATCGTAGGCGGGCTGGGTGGCCGTCA
This sequence comes from Burkholderiaceae bacterium, assembly GCA_035254005.1. Lineage (GTDB taxonomy): Bacteria > Pseudomonadota > Gammaproteobacteria > Burkholderiales > Burkholderiaceae_D > Rugamonas. Next base: position 42,078 of record DATFBD010000161.1, read on the forward strand.
TGGCGCCGGCGCTGGTGTTGTACACGACCGACAATTCGCAGCCGGTGGCCGAAGGCGCGGCCAGCGGCAGCACGGCGCTGGTGGCGATGCTCTTCTGGGCGCAGGCCGGCAGGCCGAATTTCGCGTTGAACGCGGCCAGTTCGGCGGCCACGTTCGGATTGTGCATGGCGTCCACGATGTAGATGGTCTGGCCGGCGCCCAGCTGGGCCGCCAGTGCCGCCGTCAGCGTGGTGCCCGACGGCGGCAGCGCCGGCAGGCCGTAGGCGGCGCGGATCTGGGCCGGGGTGTAGGTGGTCACGGTGCCGCTGGTGGCCATCGGCGCGAGCGTGCTGTCCTGTGACTGGGGCGGCGCGTATTCGAGCTGGTCGAGCGCCAGGCGGCGGGTGGACAGGCGGCGCGCGGACGGCGGCAGCAGCATGGTGCGCGGGCCGCGCCGGGCGGAGGCGGCATAGCCGTCGGCGTCCGTGTCGTCGGGCGCGTCCAGCAGCACCGGCGCGATATGGTAAGCCGGTTGCACCACCAGGTTGGCCGCCGCGGCCGGCAGGGCGGGGTTGTCCAGTTCCAGCGTGGTGGTGGCGGTGGCCACCATGGCCGCCACCTGCGTACCGGCCGGGGCGCTGTCCTGGCCAGGCGTGCCGCCGCATGCGCTCAGCAGCGCGGACACGGCGACGGCGGCTGGCAGCAGCAAGCCGAGGCGGGTGGAGTGGGACGGAGATGGCTGGCGAATCTGCATGGCGTGGCGCTTCCCGATGTGCGAAGGCCACGCTGCGGCAACGTTGGCGAACATGCATGGCATGGGCGGCCCGACGTTGGCGACCCCGCTACCCTGGCGCTCGCGCGCTGTAGGCCGGTGGTTTTGCGTCCCCACCTTTCGGAGGGTTTGCCTTCGGCGAATGATGAACGACGCCGGTGACCGCACCGGCGACTGCCCGTTGATTTTACCAGCATGCACCAGAAAAATAGTGGTGGCTGGCAATTAAATTCTTCGTGGAATGATGTGCGTCATGCCGCAGCAGCCTCCCGGCGCGGGGCCGGGGCAGGGCATGGTGGGGAGGAGCGGGAGGGGATCAGCGGCGGTGCTGCTTCATGGCCGACGCCACTTCGCGCTTGCCGTCGCGGTCCTTCTCGGCGGCGCGCTTGTCGTGCATCTTCTTACCCTTGGCCAGGCCGATCTCGCATTTCACGCGGCCGCCCTTGTAGTGCAGGTTGAGCGGCACCAGCGTGTAGCCGGCCCGCTCCACCTTGCCGATCAACTTGTCCATCTCCTGGCGGTGCAGCAGCAGCTTGCGGGTGCGCACGGCTTCCGGGTGAATGTGGGTGGAAGCGGTGGGCAGGGCGCTGATGTGGGCGCCGAACAGGAACAGCTCGTCGCCCTTGATGGTGACGTAGGCTTCCTTGATCTGCACGCGCGAATCGCGGATCGCTTTCACTTCCCAGCCTTCCAGCACGATGCCCGCTTCGTAGCGGTCCTCGATGAAGTAGTCGTGAAAGGCTTTTCTATTATCGGCAATGGTCATGGCAGGGTAATTACTAAAAACGGGCGCGGGTCGGTTAAACTACGGGGACGCGCCAAAAACGCGAATAATTCAACATCATAGCAAACGGTTACGGAATGGCAGTAGTTCACAAAACAGTTTTCCTCGGCTACAGCGCCCAACAGATGTTCGACCTGGTGGCGGCGATCGAGGACTATCCCAAGTTTCTGCCATGGTGCGGGGGTGTTGAAGTCAGGGAGCGCAGCGAGGAAACGGTGGTGGCCAGCCTGGCCATCCATTATCGCGGCGTGCGCCAGAGCTTCACGACCGCGAACGTCAACACGCCGCACAGCACGATCAAGATGCGGCTGGTGGACGGTCCTTTCAAGGCCCTTGATGGGGTCTGGAATATCAAACCGCTGCGCGAGGACGCATGCAAGGTGGAACTGGACCTGCATTACGAGTTTTCCAGCGCGATCCTGGAACAGCTGATCGGTCCCGTGTTCGGCATGATCGCCAACAGCATGGTCGATTGCTTCTGCAAGCGGGCGGAGACGGTGTATGGCTGAACAGATTCACATCCAGGTATGCTACGCGCTGCCCGAGCAGCAGTTCCTGCGTGACCTGACGGTGGACGCCGGTACCACCGTGGAGCAGGCGATCGCGCTCAGCGGCCTGCGGCAAGCCATGCCCGGCATCGACCTGGCCGCGCTGCAGGTCGGCATCTACAGCAAGAAGAAGACGCTGGACACGGTGCTGCGCGAGCATGACCGGGTGGAGCTCTACCGCCCGCTGATCGCGGACCCGAAAAATGCCCGCCGCCGGCGCAAGGCCAAGCCACAAACCTGAACACGAGCGGGGCCGGCACCCCGCTCTTTTTTATGTATGCTTGGTAGCGCTACCAAGCGCAGGTGGAAAATTTGACGTTTCCGCCTGCGGCCGTTGCGCGATCGCGGTGAACATCAGAAGCGGTGGCGCAGGCCCACCGTGAACTGCTTGTTGCCCGTGCCCGGTTCCTCGCTGTTGCCCTCGGTGTAGGCCGCGCCGTTGTGGTTGCGGATCAGCGCGTAGGAGGTGTACATGTCCGTGCGTTTGGACAGCGCATACATATAGGCCAGCGCATACTGCTGCGCGTCCTGGTTGAAAGCGCTGCGGTCGTCCTTGCGGATGTAGGTGGCCACCAGGGTGCTCACGCCGAACGGCGCCGATACGCCCAGCAGCAGGTCGCGGCTGTCGGTGGACGCGGTGGGCGCCGCGCCGCCGAAGCTGGCGGCCGTGTTGTTGAGCGATGCGCTGTTCAAGCCCTTGTCCACGCCGTAGCCGAAATAGAGCCTGGCCGGACCGAAATCGTAATTGGCGCCCAGCAGCGTGTTGCGGGCCACGTCCTGGTTCTTCAGCACGGCCGTGTCGTTGTTGCGGTGGTGGTAGGCCAGGCGCACGTTGAGCGGGCCGTTGCTGTAGCCGAAGGAGCCGCCCAGCGCGCGGCCGGCCGCGTTGTCGCCCGCCACCTCGCCGGCCGCATACATCGCGTCGCCACTGAAGCCGTTCAGTTCCGGGCTGCGGTACAGCACGGAGTTATTGGCCCGGAAGCCGGTCGACGCCATCAGGTTGTTGGAGCGCGCGATGCCGTTGCGCAGCGGGTCGACGATGGTGTTGAGGGTGGTGAACAGCGGCGTGTCCTGCAGGCCGGCCGAGATGGCGCCCAGATTGCCACGCAAGCCCACCGCCGTGTTGCGGCCGAACAGGGTGTTGTTCTGGGTCGAACCGCCCGTGTCGGCATGGATGCCGCCTTCGATCACGAAGAAGGCGGACAGGCCGCCGCCCAAGTCTTCATTGCCGCGAAAGCCCCAGCGGCTTTGGGTGGCCATGCCGCTGGTGACGCGGGTCGCCGTGCCGGCGATGCCGCCACGGTCTTGCGAAATGCCCAGGTCCATCACGCCGTAGAAGGTGACGTTGCTGTCTGCCAGCGCGGTGCCGGACAAGGTGAGGGCGAGCGCGGTCAGCGCGGGAATGCGAATGTTCATCCAGTGTCTCCAGAGTTGTTATGGATGCCGCGTGCACATCTGGCGCGCACGCGGGCGGGTGGTGCGCCATCCCCGCGCGGGGACGGCGCTTACATGGCGTGCAAGCGCGCTTGCAGGGCGGGTAAGCGGCTTGCCTGCCGGTGTCAGTGAACGGTGGCGGAAGCCGGCGCAGGTGCGGGCGCTGGTGCGGCCGCGGTGGGTTCCGGATCGGGAATCGGTTCGATCTTCCCGAGCACGAACACGAAGGAGATGATCCCCACCAGCAGGATCACGCCGGCCACCATGAAGGCGTTGGCGAACGAGTTGGTGGCGCCGACGATCATGCCGGTGACGATGGGGGCGGCCGCGCCCATCAGGTTATTGGCGAAGTTCATGATGCCGCCGATGGTGCCGGCGCCGCCCTTGGGTGCGATCAGCGATGGCAGCGACCAGCCCACCGGCGCGGCCGAGGCCAGGCCGCCCAGCGCGATCGAGATCCAGACGATGGCCCACACGGGATCGGTGGTCTGGGTGGCGCCGAACACGGCCAGGCCCAGCAGCATGCCGACGATCAGCACGCCCTTGCGCACCAGCGATTCATCCTTGCCGCGCGAGATCAGGTGGTCGATCAGCCAGCCGCCCACGAACAGGTCGGTGATGGTGGCCACGGCCCACGGGATGGCGGCAAAGCCGGCCGATTTCAGTATGCTCATGTGCATGGTCTGCACCAGGTAGCCGGGCAGCCAGGTGAGGAACAGGTAGAACGAGTAGCCGTAAGCGGCGAAGCCGATGGTCAGGCCCCATACTTTCGATTTGCCCAGCAGGTAGCCCAGCATGTTGAGCGCGCCCGCGTTGGACGGGCCTTCGGGTGCGGCGCCGCCGTTCTGGATGTAGTGCAGTTCCTGCTTCGACAGTTTGGAATCGGCGCTCGGGTCGCGGTAGAACACGAGGAAGGCGATGAAGTAGCTGAAGCTGAGCAGCGCCGTCAAGCCAAAGCCCCAGCGCCAGCCGAAGGTGACGATGGTGACGGCGATCAGCGGCACGCCGATCACGTTGGAGAACTTGGCGGCCGCGTCGAAGATGGCGGTGGCCATGCCGCGCTCATGGCGCGGGAACCAGTAGCCGGTGGCCTTGGAACTGACGGGGAAGGCCGGCGCCTCGGCGATGCCGAGCAGGATGCGGGCCGCGAAGATGCCGGCGAAGCCGCTGGAAAAGGCGGTGATGGTGGACGCCACACCCCACAGGAACGCGCCCCAGCGGCCCACGCGAGTGGGACCGAAGCGGTCCAGCACCATGCCGACGGGGATCTGCAGCAGCGAATACGACCAGGCGAAGGCACTGAACAGCAGGCCCAGTTCGACGGCCGACAGGTTGAACATATCCTTGATCTGCGGCGCGGCCACGGACAGGCCGATGCGGTCGATGTAGTTAATCAGGACGCCCATGCCGAGCAGGGCGCCTATGCCCCAGCGGCGCTTGGGTATTTTCTGGTGGGGTTGGTGGGTGGCGTTCATGTTGTCTCCAGTGGTGTGGTTGGGCGCTGCGTTAGGCGTGCGCGCCCTGGTTGTCCAGGATGGCGTCGACCAGCTGTTGCGGCGGCAGGTTCAAGTCCAGCAGTACGCCCGCTTCGTCGGCCTGCAGCGGTTCCAGGTCGCGCAGCTGGCTGTCGAGCAGCGACGGCGGCATGTAGTGGTTCACGCGCGCCGCCATGCGTGCGGCGATCACGCTGCGCGGTCCGGACAGATGGGCGAAGCGCAGCGCGGGATTGCCGGCGCGGAGCAGGTCGCGGTAGCGCCGCTTGAGCGCGGAGCACGACAGCACCAGGCCGTTGCCATGTTGCGTCGCCTGGCGGATCTGCTGCTGCAGCGTGTGCAGCCAGCCGGCGCGGTCGTCGTCCGTCAGCGGAATGCCGGCGGCCATCTTGGCGACGTTGGCGGCCGAGTGGAAGCTGTCGCCTTCGAGGAAGGGCAGGTCCAGCGCCGTCGCCAGCCGCTGCCCGATCTCGCTCTTGCCGCAACCGCTGACGCCCATGACGACCCAGCATGCGGGTTGGTTGGTATGGCTCATAGGGTGATGTGCTTGCATGGTCTTGGGGTTTTGTTTCGATAAAATGTTAGCGCTAACATTGAAATCGAAGTCTAGACCATCGCGCCGATTTGTAAAGCGGATTCGATGTTGCGATGCAGCAGATGGTCTGGGCGGAGAGCGCCCCAGCGGCGCCGTGCCGCAGGGCGGGCGGTGGTGGTGAGATGGTGCACTGGGACGCCGCTGCCTGTGGTGTGCCGACAACAGCCACACTGAAAACCGGGGTCAGGTCATGCCCTTAGGCAAGATATTTGCATCTTGCCTAAGGGCATGACCTGACCCCGGTTCTTTGGTGACCCCGGTTGTTGGTTTTCAGGCGCTTTCGCGCGCCATCAGCGTGAAGCCGAGGTCGAGGTGGGGCGTGGCTGGCGTCTCACCCCGGATCACGCTGCGCAGCAGGGTGGCCGCTTCGTGGCCGATGCGGTAGCGCGGCGTGCCCACCGTGGTCACGGAAGGATTCATCCAGGCCGACGCGGGCAGGTCGTTGAAGCCGCAGATGGCCAGCTGGCGCGGCACGGCGATGCCGCGCCGCTGGCACTGGTAGATGGCGCCATGCGCCAGGTCGTCGTTGCAGCAGAAGATGGCGTCGCAGTCGGGCGCCTGGGCCAGCATGCGGCCCAGCAGCTCGGCGCCCAGCGCGATGGTGGAGGGATCGGGCACCATCAGCTCCAGCTTGGGATCGGCCAGGCCCGCGTCGCGCATGGCCTGGCGGTAGCCGTCGGCCCGCTTCAGGGTGCGCTCGTCGAGCTGGGCGCCGATGAAGCCGATGCGCTTGTGGCCCTTGTCGATCAGGTAGCGCGTCATCGCCTGGCCGGCCTGGAACTGGGAAAAGCCCACCGTCAGCTGGGCCGGGTCGTCCGACAGATCCATCATCGAGACGATCGGCACGCGCGAGGCGGCCAGCATGCGTTCCACGCGCGGGCTGTGGGTAAGGCCGGACAGCAGGATGCCGTCCGGGTTCGATTGCAGGTAGATGCCGAGCAGCTTTTCCTCCTCGGCGTCGGAGTAGCGCGTGTTACCGATCAGGATCTGGTAATCGTCCGCGTCCAGCGCGTCCTGGATGCCGGCCAGCACGGCCGTGAACACGGCGTTCGACAGCGACGGCACCAGTACCACGATCACCTTGGAATGTGCCGAGGCCAGCGCGCGTGCGGCGCGGTTGGGCACATAGCCCAGTTCCTCCACGGCTTGCTGCACGCGCTCGCGCAGCGCCGGCGACACCATGTCCGGCTGGGTGATGGCGCGCGAGGCGGTCATGGCGGCCACGCCCGCCCGTTCCGCCACCGCCGCCAGCGTGACGCGGCCGCTGGCGCGGCTCCTGGGGGTAACTGTCTTGCTCATCCGTGCCTGTCGGTCAATGTTGATCGCGCTATCTTACGGCAGGCGGAGCAGGGCGGGGAAGTCTTGCCGCTCGTTCGCAGTGTTCAGTGGCAGTTGGCCAGCGCCTCGCGCGTCTTTTTCGCCAGCTCGGCCCGCTCCGCGTCGCCCATGACGACGCGCTGGCCATCCTTGTCGTAGGTAGTCATGCGCATGCCGTCGTCGAGCGCGCGCTGGTTGTTGCGGGCCGATTCGCAATTCGATTGTTCGGCTGCCTTGCGTTTGGCCTCGTCGGCGCTCTTTTGCGCCGCCTGCGCCGCCTCCGCCTTGCGCTTGTTGAAGTCGGCGTTGCGCTCGCCCAGTGTGGGCGCGGCCCTGGCTTTCGGTTCGGCGGCGTCGGCCGCCTGCTCCTCCGGCGCCGGCGCGTTCGGGTTGAACAGCGGCTTGCCGGGCGCCTTCAGGATGTTCTTCTCGGGGATGTTCGGTGGCGGCGGGCGGTCGGACAATTGCTTGATGCCTTTTTCGTCTATCCACAGGTATTGGGCCAGCGCCTGGGTCGAGATGGCCAGCAGGGCGGCGGCCAGCGCCACGCGCAGCGTGGTAGGAGTGTGTTTCATGGTGCAGCTTCCGGGAGCACGGCAAAGGCGCCGCTGGGCAGATTTCGCCATGATTTACGGCAACTGTCAATCGCAGGTCAATTGGCATGGCGGGGCGTGGCAGATTTTTTTCCGCCCCGCAAGGACGGCGCAGGGAAAATTCTGTATAATCTGCTTTTGCGCCAATAGGAAATGCTATGCGTCTACTCCAAAAAGCACTCACATTCGATGACGTGCTGCTCGTCCCAGCGTACTCGAACGTCCTGCCTGCCGATACGTCCCTCAAAACCCGCCTGACCCGCAATATCAGCCTGAACATCCCGCTGCTGTCGGCTGCGATGGATACCGTGACCGAAGCCCGTCTGGCCATCGCCATGGCGCAAGAGGGTGGCATCGGCATCATCCACAAGAACCTGAAGCCGAAAGATCAGGCCCGCGAAGTGGCGCGCGTCAAGCGTTTCGAAGCTGGCGTGCTGCGTGACCCGATCACCATCCCGCCCGAGATGAAGATCCGCGAAGTCATCAAGCTGACCGAGCAGTATGGCATTTCCGGTTTCCCTGTCGTGTCCGGCAAGGAAGTGGTGGGCATCATCACCAACCGCGACCTGCGTTTTGAACAGGAACTGGACGCCGAAGTGCGCGCCAAGATGACGCCACGCGAAAAGCTGGTGTACGTCAAGGAAGGCGCCGACACGGCCGAAGCCAAGCGCCTGATGAACAAGCACCGCCTGGAGCGCGTGCTGGTGGTGAACGATGCCTTCGAACTGAAGGGCCTGATCACCGTCAAGGATATCCAGAAGTCGACCGAGCACCCGCTGGCATCGAAGGATTCCCAGGGCAAGCTGCTGGTGGGCGCCGCCGTCGGCGTGGGCGCCAAGGATGAGGAACGCATCGAGCTGCTGGTCGCGGCCGGCGTGGACGTGCTGGTGGTCGATACCGCCCACGGCCACTCGCAAGGCATCCTGGACCGCGTGAAATGGATCAAGACCCGCTTCCCGCACGTGGACGTGATCGGCGGTAACATCGCCACTGCCGCCGCCGCCAAGGCGCTGGTCGAGTACGGCGCGGACGCCGTCAAGGTCGGCATCGGCCCTGGCTCGATCTGCACCACCCGTATCGTGGCCGGCGTGGGCGTGCCGCAAATCACCGCCATCTCGAACGTGGCCGAAGCGCTGGAAGGCACCGGCGTGCCCTGCATCGCTGACGGCGGCATCCGCTTCTCGGGCGACATCTCCAAGGCCCTGGCGGCCGGCGCGTCGACCGTGATGATGGGTTCCATGTTCGCCGGTACGGAAGAAGCGCCGGGCGAAGTGATCCTGTACCAGGGCCGCAGCTACAAGTCCTATCGTGGCATGGGTTCGCTGGGTGCGATGTCGGATGGCTCGGCCGACCGCTACTTCCAGGACGCGGCCATGAAGCAGGACAAGTTCGTGCCCGAAGGTATCGAAGGCCGCGTGGCCTACAAGGGTTCCGTGCTGGCCATCATCTTCCAGCTGGTGGGCGGCGTGCGCCAGTCGATGGGCTACTGCGGTTGCGCCACCATCGAAGAACTGCGCAACAAGGCCGAATTCGTCGAGATCACCTCGGCCGGCATGCGCGAATCGCACGTGCACGACGTGCAAATCACCAAGGAAGCGCCGAACTACCGTTCCGGCGACTAAGCCTTGCGACGCCGGCGGCTGCCAGTCGCCGGCGTTTTCCTTTCACGGCCCGCCGTTGCGCGGAGGCCGCCCAGCTGCACCGATTTCATCATTTAGAAGCCCCTATCTTCCATGCATTCAAAAATCCTCATCCTCGATTTCGGCTCCCAGGTTACCCAGCTGATCGCGCGCCGCGTGCGCGATTCCGGCGTGTTCTCGGAAGTGTATCCGTATGACGTCAGCGACGAATTCGTGCGCAACTACGGCGCCGCCGGCGTGATCCTGTCGGGCAGCCACAGCTCCACGCTGGAAGGCGATGCGCCGCGCGCGCCGCAAGCCGTGTTCGAACTGGGCGTGCCGGTGCTGGGCATCTGCTACGGCATGCAGACCATGGCGGCCCAGCTGGGCGGCAAGGTCGAGAACGGCCTGGTGCGTGAATTCGGCTACGCTGAAGTGCGCGCCCGCAGCCACACCAAGCTGCTCGACGGCATCAACGACTTCGTCACGGACGAAGGCCACGGCATGCTGAAGGTGTGGATGAGCCACGGCGACAAGGTGCTGGAAATGCCACCGGGCTTCGTCCTGATGGGCAACACCCCAAGCTGCCCGATCGCCGCCATGGCCAATGAGGAAAAGCATTTCTACGGCGTGCAGTGGCACCCGGAAGTAACGCACACGGTGCAGGGCAAGGCCATGCTGGGCCGCTTCGTGCACGAGATCTGCGGCTGCAAGTCGGACTGGAACATGCCCGACTACATCAGCGAAGCCGTGGAAAAAATCCGCGCCCAGGTGGGCAGTGATGAAGTGATCCTGGGCCTGTCGGGCGGCGTCGATTCGTCCGTGGCCGCCGCGCTGATCCACCGCGCCATCGGCGACCAGCTGACCTGCGTGTTCGTCGACCACGGCCTGCTGCGCCTGGACGAAGGCAAGATGGTGATGGACATGTTCGCCAAGAACCTGGGCGTGAAGGTGATCCGCGTTGATGCGGAAGCCCAGTTCATGGGCAAGCTGGCCGGCGTGACCGATCCAGAGCAGAAGCGCAAGATCATCGGCGGCGAGTTCGTCGAGGTATTCGACCAGGAGTCGGGCAAGCTGACCAGCGCCAAGTGGCTGGCGCAGGGCACCATCTACCCGGACGTGATCGAATCGGCCGGCAAGGGCAAGAAGGGCCAGACCATCAAGAGCCACCACAATGTGGGCGGCCTGCCGGAGCACATGAAGCTGAAGCTGCTGGAACCGCTGCGCGAACTGTTCAAGGACGAAGTGCGCAAGCTGGGCGTGGCGCTGGGGCTGCCGCACGACATGGTGTACCGTCATCCCTTCCCCGGCCCTGGCCTTGGCGTGCGTATCCTCGGCGAAGTGAAGAAGGAATATGCCGACCTGCTGCGCCGCGCCGATGCCATCTTCATCGAAGAACTGCGCAACACGCCATACGAGTATGTGGCCGGCCAGGCCGTGGACGAAGAGCAGTTGCCGAAGAACTGGTACGAAGCGACCAGCCAGGCGTTCGCCGTGTTCCTGCCCGTAAAATCGGTGGGCGTGATGGGCGACGGCCGCACCTACGAATACGTGGTGGCGCTGCGCGCCGTGCAAACCCAGGACTTCATGACGGCGCACTGGGCGCACCTGCCGCACGCGCTG
>DATFBD010000162.1:0-6427 GCA_035254005.1 Burkholderiaceae bacterium
TCTTCGGTGACCAGCAACTGAATTTCTGGCAAGCCGAGATCGTCCTTGGGCGCGGTATGCGCCAAGCGCTTCTCGATATGGCGCACCGTGTCGTAACCGAAGTAGCCGGCAAGTCCGCCGCAAAAGCGCGGCATACCGGGCCGGACCGCTGCCTTATAGCGAGACTGGAATTGCGCGATGAATTCGAGTGGATTGCCTTCGTGCGTTTCGATGACGGCGCCATTCCTGACTACTTCGGTCTTGGTGCCGTAGCTGCGCATCAGGGTCGATGCTGGCAGGCCGATGAAGGAATAGCGGCCGAAGCGCTCGCCGCCCACCACCGATTCGAGCAGGAAGGTGTTCTTGCCCGCGTTCTGGGTCTGGGCCAGCTTGAGGTACAGCGTGAGGGGAGTTTCGAGGTCGGCAAACGCTTCCGCGATCAGCGGGATACGGTTGTAGCCTTCATTGGCCAACGATTTGAATTCGAGTTCGGTCATGTTTCTCTCCATGCCGCCGCATTGTGAGCGGCGGTGGGTTTGCAAAAAACCTGTCGGGTGCGCGAGCACGTGCGACAGCAATCAATTCGGCTTACTTTTGCCAGGATTGCCAGCGTCGCCAAAGCCAGGCCTCAATCGAGCCCGGTTGTGTGACAGTGTGTTTTTTGGTGAGAAACATTATCGGTTGAGCGTAGTATGCAGTCAGTTATGCAAACGAATCTGGCGTGCCGCTTCTAGCAGCGTGTCAACTATACCATCGGAATCGGTTTCGTGTATAGCCTGTCCGTGATTGTAACCGTAGGGTACCGTCAACACGGGGCAACCGGCCGCCCGCGCCGCTTGCGCGTCGTTCGAAGAATCGCCAATGGCCACCACGGTGGCCGGCGCCAGGCCGAATTGCTCGCACACGGTCAGCAGCGGCAGCGGGTCCGGCTTCTTGCGGGCCAGCGAATCGCCGCCGTACACCACGTCGAAATAGCCGTGCAGGCCTTTCTGGTGCAGCAGCGGGGTGGCGAACGAGATCGGCTTGTTGGTCACGCAGGCCAGGCGCAGGCCTTGCGCCTTGAGCGCTTCCAGGCCGGCGATCACGTCCGGGTACAGGGCGCTGTGGTTGCCGTTGATGGCCAGGTAGTGGCGCTGATAGGACGCCAGCGCCGCCTCGAAATGCTGCTCCACGCCGGCCGCGTCGTAGTCGAGCGCCAGCACGCTGCGGATCAGGTTCTCGGAACCCTTGCCCACCATGTTGGCGATCTGCTGTTGCGAAATGGGCGCCAGGCCCAGCTCGGCGCGCATGGCGTTGATGGCCACGTGGAAGTCGGGCACCGTGTCGAGCATGGTGCCGTCCAGATCGATGATTGCGGCGCGTACGCCTGCCAGTACCTTCATGCTTACACCGTTGCCAGTTGGGTGCGCATGGCGTCGATCACGGCTTTGTAGTCGGGCTGGCCGAAGATGGCCGAGCCGGCGACGAAGGTGTCGGCACCAGCCTTGGCGGCGGCGGCGATGTTGTCGATCTTGATGCCGCCGTCCACTTCCAGCAGGATGTCGCGGCCCGATTCGTCGATCTTGCGGCGCGCCAGCGCGATCTTCTTCAGTGCTTCGGGGATGAAGGACTGGCCGCCGAAGCCGGGATTGACGGACATGATGAGGATCATGTCGATCTTGTCCATCACGTGGTCCAGGTAGTGCAGCGGGGTGCCGGGGTTGAACACCAGGCCGGCCTTGCAGCCGTTGTCGCGGATCAGTTGCAGCGAGCGGTCGATGTGCTCGGACGCTTCCGGGTGGAAGGTGATGATGTTGGCCCCGGCCTTGGCGAAGTCGGGGATGATGCGGTCGACCGGCTTGACCATCAGGTGCACGTCGATCGGCACTTGTACGTGCGGGCGGATCGCCTGGCACACCAGCGGGCCGATGGTCAGGTTCGGCACGTAGTGGTTGTCCATCACGTCGAAGTGGATGATGTCGGCGCCGGCGGTGACGACGTTGCGCACTTCCTCGCCCAGGCGGGCGAAGTCGGCGGACAGGATGCTGGGAGCGATGCGGAAAGTGGTCATGGTGTGGTCGTGCAGTGTGCTTGCATTTTAAAAAGATGCGCTATTTTACGCTTGCCGGCGCGGCCGTGCCCGCTTGTGGACTGATTTGCGGCTGTATTTATGGGCGGATTTGGTGGCGACAGCTTGCATCCTGCTCCGATTTGGAGTGCAATGTAGGACTGACGATATTGAATCGCTATCATTGCCGGCGATTTACGTTTTACCGTTTTTTAAGGAAAGTCGATGGCCACTTACGAATTTACTGTGTCGGTCAGAACCCAGTACCTGCCCGAGCAGTCGGACCCCGAGCGCACCAATTTCGTGTTCACTTACTCGATCACGATCAAGAACACGGGGACGGTGCCGGCACAGCTGATCTCGCGCCATTGGGTCATCACGGACGCCAACAACCATGTCGAGGAAGTGCGCGGCCTGGGCGTGGTGGGCCATCAGCCCTTGCTGCAGCCGAACGAGCAGTTCGAATACACGAGCGGCACGGCGCTGCAGACCCAGCAAGGCTCGATGACGGGCGAGTATTTCTGCGTGGCCGAGGATGGCCACCAGTTCGAAGTCAAGATTCCCGAATTCGTCCTGTCGCTGCCGCGCACGCTGCACTGACGCGGCCCGCGCCATTGCTCCGGGGCGCGCCGCCGCGCCTCAATGCGTGTCGTCGTTCTTCTGCTTAGGCGTGGGCTTTTTGCCCGAGTACATGGTCCACCAGACGATGAACACCAGCAGGAAGAACGCCACGATCGCTTCCAACATCAAGACCCACATAGTTATCCTTATGTCATTTACACGCAGTAGTTTACTCGTTTCGCTGACGGCCGTCGTGCTTTCGCTGGCCGCCTGTACCACGGCGCCGCCGCGCCAGCCCGCGCCGCCGCCCGTGGTGCCGGCGCCGGTGCCCACACCAACGCCAACGCCAACCCCTCAGCCGACCGCGCCGCAATTCGTGCCAACGACCTTCGCCGCGCTGCCGGGCTGGGACCGTGACGATGTGCGCGCCGCGTGGCCGGCCTTCATGTCGTCCTGCTCGGTGCTGGTCAAGCGCGTGGACTGGAAGGAAGCCTGCACCATCGCCCGCACCGTCAACGGTAGCGACGAGCAGGCGATCCGCACTTTCTTTGAAGCGTTCCTGGTGCCGAACCAGGTTATCGCGCCCGACGGTGCGCAGGATGGACTGATCACCGGCTACTACGAACCGCTGCTGCGCGGCGCCCGCAAGCGCGGCGGCCCATACCAGACGCCGTTGTATAAAGTGCCCGATGACCTGATCACGGTGGACCTGGCCAGTGTGTATCCCGAATTGAAGGGCATGCGCTTGCGCGGCCGGCTGGTGGGCAAGAAGGTGGTGCCGTACGCGAGCCGCGCCGAGATCGAGCGGGCCGACGCGGCCGGCAAGGAATTGTTGTGGGTCGACGATCCGGTTGAATCGTTCTTCCTGCAGGTGCAGGGCTCCGGCCGCGTGCAACTGACCGATACCCAGGAAACCGTGCGGGTGGCGTACGCCGACCAGAATGGCTATCCGTATAAGTCGATAGGCCGCTGGCTGGTGGACAAGGGCGAACTGACGATGGAGCAGGCGTCGGCGCAGGGCATCAAGGCCTGGATCGCCGGCCACCCCACGCGCATGCAGGAACTGTTCAACGTCAATCCCAGCTATGTGTTCTTCAAGGAGGAGCGCTTGCCCGATCCGCGCGTGGGGCCGAAAGGGGCGTTGGGCGTGCCGCTGACGCCGCAGCGTTCGGTGGCCATCGATGCGTCCCAGCTGCCGTTGGGTGTACCGATGTTCCTGTCGACCACGCAGCCCAACAGCGACATTCCGCTGCAACGGCTGGTGATGACGCAGGATACGGGTGGTGCGATTCGTGGCGCGATCCGGGTCGATTACTTCTTCGGTTTTGGCACCGAGGCGGCCGACAATGCGGGCCGCATGAAGCAGCGCGGCGCGATCTGGCTGCTGTTGCCGCGCCAGGCGCCGGCACGTTGACGTTGTAGTTTGTGGCGGCGGCCCGCGGTCAGGGCCGCACGGCGCGTATGGGCTTGGACATGAGCAGGGCGAGTGTCAGCAGTACCCCGCCGGCCGCCACGCAGGCCATGCCGGTGCGGATGCTGTAGTGCTCAGCCACGGCGCCCGCCACCATCGCGCCGACGGGCGCGGTGGCTACCGTCAGGAAGCGCATGGTGGAGGTCATGCGGCCCAGGAATGCATCCGGCGTTACCTTCTGGCGCAAGGCCAGGTAGGGCATGAAGAACAGCATCACGCCGCAGTCGAAGAAGAACGCCAGTGCTGCGTAGGCCACCGCGCTGGCGTTGCGGCTGCCGAATAGCTCGGCGGGGATGGTGGGCATCAGTACGAAGCCAAGCGCCGTCGAGGCCACGCCGATCAGGATGGTTTTTCCTGGTCCGAAGCGGCGGTTCAGGGGCTTGAGCAGCAGCGAGCTGACAAATACGCCGATTCCGCCCACCATCTGCGCCGTGCCCAGCATGCCCGGCGTCATGCCCAGTTCGCGCGTGGCGAACAAAATCACCAGCGCCGAGTAGCCGTAGAACAGCCAGTGCCAGAAGCCCGTGGCCCAGGCCAATGCACGGAGCAGCGGTTGGCCCCAGATGAATTTCAAGCCGTCGTGGATGTCGCGCAGTGGGTGCTTGTCCGATGGGGCAGGGCGCGGGTCGCGCACGCTGATGCGGCGCAGGTTGAATACCGATACGACGAAACCGGTGGCGTTAAGCAGCACGGCGAATGGCGCCGTCAGCCACTGGATCAGGAGGCCGGCGATGCCGGGCGCCAGCAGGCGCGAGGCGGAATCGGTGGCCGTCAATTTGGATTGGGCGTCGATCAGGCCATCGCGGCCGGTTAAGTAGGTGAGGAAGATCTGTTCGGCGCCGCCGCCCACCACCGAGCACACGCCCAGCACGAAGGCGTTGGCATACATCCAGTGGATGGACAGTGTGCCCATCCAGTAGGCGGCGGGGATGCTGGCCAATGAGATGGCCTGGATAGACTCGCTCAGTAACAGGATGGGGAATTTGCTGTTGCGGTCCAGGATGACGCCGGCCGGCAGCGCGAACAGCGCGAACGGGACAGCTTGCGCCGCGACCAGTGTGCCCATCTGCGCGGGCGTGGCGTGCAGCAGCAGTACGGCGCACAGCGGCAGTGCCAGCGCGCTGACCTGGCCGCCGAAGCCATTGAGCACGCTGCTGAACCAGTAGCGGCGGAAGTCGGCATTGCGCAACAGGGCGTCATTGCCGAATTTGTCGCTTAAATATTGGCGGAATACGGTAAGAATGGGGCGTCCTGTCTGGGCTGCGTATCAAGCGGTTCATCATACCAGTGCCCCTTCGCCATAGATAGACGCTACAATCGATGGATACTTTTTCAATTGGAGGAGAGCTCGATGCAGTATGAAGACCTGATCGTAGAGATTCACGACAAAGTGGCGTTGATCCGCCTGAACCGCCCCAAGGCCCTGAATGCGCTGAACGACCGCATGATGAATGAGCTGGGCGATGCGCTGTACAAGTTTGACGCTGATCCGGCGATTGGCTGCATCGTCCTCACGGGCAGCGAGAAGGCGTTTGCCGCCGGCGCCGACATCGCGGCCATGGCCGATTACACCTACACCGACACCTATCGCGACAACTACATCACCCGCAACTGGGAGCACATCCTGCGCGTGCGCAAGCCGGTGGTGGGCGCTGTCTCCGGCTATGCGCTGGGCGGCGGCTGCGAACTGGCCATGATGTGCGATTTCCTGATCGCGGGCGACAACGCCAAGTTCGGTCAGCCGGAAATCAAGGTCGGCGTCACGCCGGGCGCGGGTGGCACCCAGCGTTTGCCGCGCACGATCGGCAAGGCCAAGGCGATGGATCTGCTGCTGACGGCGCGCACCATCGATGCGGCGGAAGCGGAGCGTATCGGCCTGGTGTCGCGCGTGGTCCCGGCCGACAAGCTGATCGAGGAAACCCTGGCTGCGGCTGCGACCATCGCCGCCATGCCAACCTCGGTTGCGATGATGATCAAGGATGCCGTCAACCGCGCGTTCGAGACGACGCTGACGGAAGGCGTCAACTACGAGCGCCGCCTGTTCCACGCAGCGTTCGGCACGCCGGCCCAGAAAGAGGGCATGCATGCCTTCCTGGAAAAGCGCTTGCCAAAGTTCGACGGCCTTTGATATAGTTCGCCTCCCCGCAAAACGGCGCATGTAGTGCGAGTTGAGCGGGGAGAAAAACGAGGGGTTGACGAGCTGCACGAAACACCGCATAATCTCATCTCTCTGCTGACGAACAAAACGCTTCGCAGCGACGCAGTACCGAATAAAGTTCTTTAACAATTCACAGTCGATAAGTGTGGACGTTTGATGGAAGTGCACGCGGAGCTAGTCTCCGCGATACTTAAAATATCAAATGTTCACA
>DATFBD010000163.1:0-16728 GCA_035254005.1 Burkholderiaceae bacterium
CCCCTGCTCGATGGCCGCATCCGTTCCTGCTTCGCCATGACGGAACCGGCCGTGGCCTCGTCCGACGCCACCAATATCGAAAGCAGCATCGTGCGCGACGGCGACGAGTATGTGATCAATGGCCGCAAGTGGTGGTCGTCCGGCGGTGGCGACCCGCGCTGCCAGGTGTTCATCTTCATGGGCAAGACGGCGCCCGACAATCCCAATCGCCACCAGCAGCAGTCGATGATCATCGTGCCGCGCGAGACGCCCGGCGTGACCATCGTACGCCAGCTGCCCGTGTTCGGTTTCGACGACGCGCCGCACGGCCACAGCGAGATCGTGTTCGAGAACGTGCGCGTGCCGGCCTCCAACCTGCTGCTGGGCGAGGGCCGCGGCTTCGAGATCGCCCAGGGCCGCCTGGGTCCGGGCCGCATCCACCACTGCATGCGTTTGATCGGCCTGGCCGAACGCGCGCTGGAACACATGTGCCGGCGCAGCGTGAGCCGGGTTGCCTTCGGCAAGCCGCTGGCGCAGCAGGGCGTGACGCTGGAGCGCATCGCCGAGGCCCGCATCCTGATCGACCAGGCCCGCTTCCTGGTGCTCAACGCGGCGCACCTGATGGACACGGTCGGCAACAAGGTGGCGGCCAAGGAGATCGCCATGATCAAGGTGGCCGCGCCCAACATGGCCTGCCAGGTGATCGACTGGGCGATCCAGGTGCACGGCGGCGGCGGCATGGCCGACCCGTTCCTGGCGCCGGCCTACGCGGGCGCGCGCTCGCTGCGCCTGGCCGACGGTCCGGACGAAGTGCACCGGGCCCAGATCGGCAAGATGGAACTGAAGCGCTACCGCGAGCCCAAGGCCCAGTAAGCGGCCGTTTCAAAAGCCCGTGGCTTCGTTGAGGCGCCTCGCCACGGTCATGTTGAACCAGCCTCGCAGCGTTGACGGAACGGCGTCAGTTCAGCAGCGACATCAGCATGGACGCCATGCTGTTGGACTGGCGCAGCACGGCGCCGCCGGCCTGCGTCAACAATTGGTTCGACACCAGGTCGGCGCTCTCCTGCGCGAAATCGGTATCGACGATGCGGCCCCGGGCCACCGTGGTATCGAACCGGGCATGGGTCAGGTTGCCGTTCACATAGGTCATGCGGTTGGCCGTGGCGCCCAGTTGCGAGCGCGTGCTGGCCACGGCGTCGATGGCGCTTTGCAGCTTGTCGATGGTGGCCGACGCGGTACTGGCCAGCAGCAGTTCGGTGCCGTCGTTGCTGCGCTGGATGCCGAAGGTGTCATAGGTGGATGAGGCGGCGTGCAGGGCGCTGTGCATGGCGCCCAGTGGCGCCGTCAAGTCCACCAGCATGGTTTCGCTGGCCGAGGCGCCGATCTGGAACCGCACCGGCTTGGAAAATACGCCATCGATGGCCGTCGCGGCGGCCACCTGGACCGCGTAATTCTGGGCGTCGGTGGCAGCGGCCTGGTTGGCGGTGTGCAAGCTGGTGGCGGCGGCCACGGCGGCGGCGGCGGCCGTCACGGCGGCCTGGGTGCCCGGCGTGGAGAGCGCCAGGTCCGCGGCGACGGCAGTGTTGTAGGTGTTTTGCGCCGTGGCCAGGGCGCCGGCCGCGTTGGCGGCGCTGGTCGCGGCGGCGGCGGCCGTGGCCGCGACGGCGGCCTTTTCCGCCGTCGTATCGCCCAGCAGCAGCTTGCTGCCGCCGAACGTGGTGCCGCTGGCGATATGGCTCAATTCCCGGCCGAGCGCGGCGAACTCCGCTTGCAGGGCGACCCGGTCGGCCGGCGAGGACGAAGCGTCGGCGGCCTGGGTGGCCAGGTCCTTCATCCGTATCAGCATGGCGCCGCTTTCATCGAGCGCGCCTTCGGCCGTCTGCAGCAGCGACAGCGATTTCTGGATATTGTTGACAGCCGTCGCCATGCCGCGGCTTTGCGCGGCCAGCCGGGTGGCGATCTGCAGTCCGGCCGCGTCATCCATGGCCGAGTTGATGCGCAAGCCCGTGCCCAGCCGCGTGGCCGCGAGCGCCGTCCTGCCCTCGGCGCGGCCGAGCGCGACATGGGCGGATAGCGCGGCGATGTTGGTGTGCAGGCTCAGCATGAAGCATGCGCGGCGGGCCGTGCCGCCGCGTTGGATGATCAAATGCGGATGAGCGCTCACTGTAACATCTTTTCTGCGACTTCTGGTCATTAAAATTGCCTCATGGAAAATTCAGCGCGCGCCTGCAACAGCCTTGGCGGGACGGCGGCCCTCCGCGTTGACTCGGCCGGCGAATGCTCCTAGCATGGTTTCATAACGAAAGCCGCTGACGGCACAATCAGGGAGAACGACATGAACAAGTGGATGATGGGAATGCTGCTGGCCACGGCCTGGCAGCTGCCGGCGCTGGCCGTGGAGCGCAGCAACGCCGAGGACGCCGTGGCGCTGGTGAACAAGGCGATCGATTATTTGAAGAAGAACGGACCCGAGAAGTCCATCACGGAATTCAACACGCTGACCAGCCCCTTCAACTCGACCAGCGACATCAACAAGAAGGGCGACCTGTACCTGTTCATGTTCAACGCCAAACAGGTCACGGCCGGCCAGCTGGTGCATGGTAAAAACCCCAAGATTGTGGGCAAGGACCTGTCCGAGATGCGCGACGCGGACGGCGTGTACCTGATCCGCGAGATCTTCAAGACCTGCAACAGCAAGGAAGGCAAGGGTTGGGTCAGCTACAAGTGGCCCAACCCCGTCACCAACACGGTGGAGGCCAAGCAAAGCTACGTCGTCAAGGTGGACGACTTCTGCCTCGGCACCGGCATCTACAAGCCCTGACCCCTAGCCTCGCAGGCGCCATTCCTGCAGCAGCCGCCACGCGGCGGGGATCACGAACAGCGACAGCAGCGGCGCCGTCACCATGCCGCCCACCATGGGCGCGGCGATGCGCTGCATCACTTCCGAGCCGGCCCCGCTGCCGAACATGATGGGCAGCAGGCCGGCCAGGATCACGGCCACCGTCATGGCCTTGGGCCGCACCCGCTGCACGGCGCCTTCCCGGATCGCCTCCAGTATCAGTTCGCGTGACAGTGGCCGTCCCTGCGCCAGCCGCGCGTCGAGCGCGTTGCGCAGGTAGACCAGCATCACCACCCCGAATTCGGCCGCCAGCCCGGCCAGCGCGATGAAGCCGACCGCCGTGGCCACCGACACGGCATGGCCCAGCGCCCACACGAACCAGAAGCCGCCCACCAGCGCAAACGGCACGGTCAGCATCAGCAGCGCCGCCTCGCTCACGCGCCGGAACGCGCAGTACAGCAGCAGGAAGATCACCCCCAGCGTCAACGGCACCACGGTGCGCAGCCTGGCCTCGGCCCGCTCCAGGTATTCGAACTGGCCGGACCAGCCGATGGCGTAACCGGGCGGCAGCGCCACGTCGCGGGCCACGCGCGCCTGCATGGCGCGCACGGCGCCGGCCAGGTCCACGCCGCGCACATCCACGTACACCCAGCCGGACAGGCGGGCGTTCTCGCTGCGGATCATGGGCGGGCCGTCGTTGATGGCCAGCGTGGCCACGTCGCCCAGCAGGACTTGCGCGCCGCGCGGGGTGACCACGGGCAGGGCGCGCAGCGCTTGCAGCGAGTCGCGGTAGTCCTGCGGGTAGCGCACGTTGATCGGGAAGCGCTGGCGCCCGTCCACCACTTCGCCCACGTTCTCGCCGCCGATGGCCGTCGCCACCACCGACTGCACGTCCGCCACGGCCAGTCCGTAGCGGGCGGCGCGGGCCCGGTCCACGGTCACGTCGATGTAGCGCCCGCCGCGCAGCCGTTCGGCCAGCGCCGACGTCACCCCCGGCACCTGTTTGACGGCCGCCTCGATCTCGGTGGCGATGGCGTCGATCCGGTTCAGGTCCGGGCCCGTGACCTTGACGCCCACCGGTGTCTTGATGCCGGTCGAGAGCATGTCGATGCGGTTGCGGATGGGCGGCACCCACACGTTCGACAGGCCGGGCACCTTGACCACGCGGTCCAGTTCCTCCACCAGCCGGGCCGGCGTCATGCCGGGCCGCCACTGGTCGCGCGGCTTGAACTGGATGGTGGTCTCGAACATTTCCATCGGCGCCGGGTCGGTGGCCGATTCGGCGCGCCCGGCCTTGCCGAACACGGTGGCCACTTCCGGCACCGTCTTGATCAGGCGGTCGGTCTGCTGCAACAGCTCGCCGGCCTTGGCCGCCGACAGGCCGGGCAGGGCGGACGGCATGTACAGCAGGTCGCCCTCGTTCAGCGGCGGCAGGAATTCGCCGCCCAGGCGCGACAGCGGGATGGCCGTCAGCGCCAGCGCCGCCAGCGCCACGGCGATGGTGGTGCGCGGATGACTGAGGCTGGCGTCGAGCAGCGGCCGGTACAGGCGTACCAGCACGCGGTTGACGGGATTGGCCGCTTCGCTGGGGATGCGGCCCCGGATCAGATAGCCCATCAGCACCGGCACCAGCGTGATGGCCAGGCCGGCCGCCGCCGCCAGCGTGTAGGTCTTGGTGTAGGCCAGCGGTGAGAACAGCTTGCCTTCCTGCGCCTCCAGCCCGAACACGGGGATGAACGACAGCGCCACGATCAGCAGCGAGAAGAACAGCGCCGGCCCCACTTCGATGGACGCTTGCGCGATCAGCTCCCAGCGCCGGGCAGCGTTGATGGTCTCGCCCGGATGCGCGTGCTGCCACGCTTCCAGGTGCTTGTGGGCGTTCTCGATCAGCACCAGCGCCGCGTCGGTGGCCGCGCCGACGGCGATGGCGATGCCGCCCAGCGACATGATGTTGGCATTCACGCCCTGGTAGCGCATCACGATGAAGGCCGCCAGCACCCCCAGCGGCAGCGAAATGATGGCCACGGCCGCGCTGCGCAGGTGGAACAGGAACAGCGCGCACACGATGGCCACCACGATGAATTCCTCCACCAGCTTGTCGCGCAGGTTGGCCACGGAAGCGGCGATCAGCGTCGAGCGGTCGTAGGTGCTCACCACTTCCACGCCGGCCGGCAGCGAGGCCTTGAGCGTCGCCAGCCTGGCCTTGACGGCGTTGATCGTGTCGAGCGCGTTCTTCCCGGAGCGCATGACGACCACGCCGCCGGCCACTTCGCCTTCGCCGTTCAGTTCCGCGATCCCGCGCCGCATCTCCGGCCCCAGGCGCACGCTGGCCACGTCGCGCAGCAGCACGGGGGTACCGCTGTCGCCGGCGTCGAGCACGATGTTGCGGAAGTCTTCCAGCGAACGCAGGTAGCCGTGCGAGCGCACCATGTATTCGGTCTCGGCCATCTCCACCACCGAGCCGCCCGATTCCTGGTTGGCCTTGGCGATAGCCTCCAGCACCTTCGCGTGCGACATGCCGTAAGCGCGCAGCCGGTTCGGGTCCAGCACGATCTGGTACTGGCGCACCATGCCGCCGATGCTGGCCACTTCGGCCACGTTGGCCACCGTCTTGAGTTCGAACTTGAGGAACCAGTCGTTCAGGGCGCGCAGCTGGCCCAGGTCGTGATGGCCGCCGCGGTCCACCAGCGCGTATTCGTAGACCCAGCCCACGCCGGTGCCGTCCGGCCCCAGCTCGGCGCGCACGCCGGCCGGCAGGCGGCTTTGCACCTGGTTGATGTACTCGGCCACGCGCGAACGGGCCCAGTAGGGGTCGGTGGCGTCGTCGAACAGCACGTAGACGAAGGCGTCGCCGAAGAAGGAGTAGCCGCGCACGGTTTTGGCGCCGGGAACGGATAGCAGGGCCGTCGTCAGCGGATAGGTCACCTGGTCCTCCACCAGCTGCGGCGCCTGGCCCGGATACTGGGCGCGCACGATGACTTGGGTGTCCGACAAATCGGGCAGGGCGTCCAGCGAGGTCTGGCGCAGCGATACCAGGCCCCACGCGGCCAGCAGGGCGGCGGCCAGCAGCACCCACATGCGGTGCGCGATGGCGTGCCGGATCACGCGGGCGATCATTGCGCGTCTCCCTTGGCCGGCGTGCCGTCTTCAGACCTGGGCGCGAATTTGGGTAGAACTGCGCGCAGGTTCGCTTCCGAGTCGATCAGGAACTGGCCGGAGGCCACCACCTGCTGGCCCATTTCCAGGCCGCTGATGATTTCCGTGTCGTCGCCATGCGTGCGGCCGGGCGTGACGGCGACCGGGCGGATGCCGTGCTGTTCGTCGGCCACCAGCACCACGGCGTGCTTGCCGGAGGTGATGATGGCTTCCGTGGGCACCAGCAGCCGGTGGGCCTCGCTGGCGCCTTCCAGCCGCACCTGCATCAGCATGCCGGGAACCAGCGCGCCGTCGCGGTTATCCAGTTCCAGGCGCGCCTGCACGGTGCGGCTGGCCGGGTTCACGGCCGGCAGCAATTCGCGCACGCGGCCCGTGTAGCTGCGCTGCGGCGCACCGGCGAATGACGCGCTGACCGACATGCCGGGGTTCACGCTGGGCACCAGCGATTCGGGCACTTCCGCCAGCAGCCAGATCTTGTCGATGGCTGATATTTTGGCGATCGTCATGCCGGGACTGGCCATGGCGCCTTCGCGCAAGCCCAGTTCCGTGACGATGCCCGACACGGGCGCGGTGAGCGTGTAGCCCCGCTGCGCCTTGCCGCTGCGCTCGGCCTCGGCCACGAGTGCATCGGGAATGGACAGCGCCCGCATGCGCTGGCGCGCGGCGGCGGCCAGCGCCTCGTTGCCGCTGCGGCGCAGCTCCAGGTATTCCTCCTGTGGCGCCAGCCATTCCGGCACGAACAGCGTGGCGATGGGCTGGCCACGGCGCACCGCTTGCATGGGCGCGCGCGCGTGCAGGTGTTCGACATAGCCGGTGACGCGGCTTTGCACCACGGCCGTTGTGCTGTCGTTGAACTGGGTGGTGCCGACCAGCGACAGGGAGTCGCGCACCGCCGCGTGGCGCACGGTGGCGTAGCGTATGCCCAGGTTCTGGCGCAGGGCAGGGCTGATGCGCACGCCGGCGCCGCTATTGGCTTCGGCTTCGGCCCCGGTGCTGGCGGCGGCGCCGGCACCCGCGCTCTCGCCATCGTCCGCGAAAACAGGGACCAGCTCCATGTCCATGAACGGGCTCTTGCCGGGTTTGTCGAAACGCTGGCCGGGCGCCATGGGATCGTGCCAGTACAGCACCCGGCGGCCGGTGGCCGGGTCGATCTTGTCGCCGCCGTGCGGGGAGGCCTTGGGCTTTGCTTGCGGCGCCGCCGGTGCTGCCGTTGATGCCGCCGCCATCGGTGCGCTGGCCGTTCCCTGCGCGCCCGCGCGCGTGCCGAGCAGGTAGCCGCCGTAGGACAGGCCCGCCGCCGCCAGCGCCAGGATCAGGATGGTGGGAGTGGATGGTTTGTTCATTGTGCGTCCCCTGCGGCTTGCGCCATGTCGGTTGGGATGAGATCGAGTTCCAGCCGGGCCCAGGCCAGCGCGGCCTGCTTTTCCAGTTCGTTGCGCTGCAATTGCTTTTCCAGCAGCGTGCGGCGGGCCTTGAACACGGCTGCCAACGGGCCAGCGCCGGCGCGGTACGCGGCCGTGGCCAGCGCCACCTGCTCATGGGCCAGCGGCAGCAGATCGGCGTCGAATTGGGCGATGCGGCGCTTGCTGTTGTCCAGTTCCAGCGCCATGGTGTCGCGCTGGGCCCGCAGTTCGAGCAGGGCGTCATCGCGCAGCAGGCGGGCCCGCGTGGCCATGGCCGACTTTTCGGCCACTTCGCGGTCCTGGCGCTGGCCGCGGTTGACGGTGAGCGGGATGCTCACGCCAAACGAGAACATGTTGGCGTACTGGCTGCCGCGCTGGCTGAAGCCCGCCTCGAACGTCCAGTCGGGGCTGCGCTCGCGCACCGACAGCGCCGCGTCGGCATCGGCCAGGGCCAGCGCGCGCCGGGCCGCGATGGCGCTGGGGTGGCGCCGTTCCAGCTCCGCTTCGGCCGTGGCGGCGCCGTGCGCCGACAGTGCCGGGGCGGCGTCGGCCACCGCGTCGGCCCGCACGCCGGTCCAGCGTGCGAGGGCGATGCGCGCCGCCTGCAATTCCTGTTCCGCGCGGCGCGTGTCGTCGCTGGCCTGGGCCTGTTCCAGCTGCGATTGCAGCACGTCGGCCGCCGTGGCCTGGGCGCCGCGATGGCTGGCGCGCACGGCGCGCAGGTCGGCCGCCGTCTCCTGTTCCAGTTGCTGATAAAGGCGCAAGCCGCGCTGCGCGTACAGCATCGAGAGCCAAGCCTTGCCCGCTTCCGCGCGCACCTTGGCGACGGTGTCGAGCTGGGCGCCTTGCTCCGCTTCCACGGCCCGGCTGGCACGCAACTGGCGCGCCGCGCGCTTGTCGGCCGAGACCCACTGCTGCTCGATGCCGAGCTTACGCATGGTCATGAAGTCGGCCGTGGTACTGAATTGATCGGGGCCGCTGAGCGGCACATTGTCGATGCCCAGCTTGAGCATCGGGTCGGGCAGTTGGCCGGCCCGGGCGGCGGCCTCGGTGCTGGCCTGCACGGCAGCTTGCGCGGCGCGGCTGGCGGCCGATGCCTGCGTGGCCAGGCGCAGCGCCTCGTCCAGCGTCAGGTTGGCGGCTTGGCCGAAGGCGAGCGTGGAGGCACAGCACAGCGCGGCGAGCAGCGCCAGTCGCAGCCCGCCACGAGGCGGACGGCACGCGTCCGCGAACGGTGTGTAAAGTGTGGACATGAATACCCCTTCTGGTGAAAGACGAGCGCCGGCCTGGCCAGGGGCCGGGCGGCGCGAACCGGAAGGGGAGGTGTCAGATTCTCAGGCGCTGCGTGCGCAGGTAGGGCGGATCGGTGCCCGCCGGCGTCGCTACATCGGTCCACGCTGGTGCCAGTTGCGGTGGCACGGCCGGGGTGGCGGCGGGGATGATGTAGGCGATGGAGACGGGCGCCAGGTCGGGCGCGCCGCCCGCGTGGTCATGTGCCACCTTGGCGGCGGCCTGGTACTCGGCGCACTGGATGGGCTTTTCCATGTCCATGCCGGCGCAAGGCATGCCGGCCATGGCGCGCGCCTGCGCCGGTTCCACCGTCTGCTGCGGGCAGACGTACAAGGCCATGGCCATGCCCGAGTTCATGATAGTCATGATGAGCAGGCACGCGATCAGCCGGAACAGGGATGGAGAAGAGCGGCGCATGCGGATAGTGTAGCGAAGATTGCTGAGCGCAGGCTTAAGAATGTTGAGCTGAATTGATGGCGCGCGCCATGGGGGATTATTTGTCGGGACAAGTGCGCCGCGAACGGGCCGCGCCTTCTATAATTTTGAACGAAGTATCACTTTTTGGGAAAGCGAGCACACCATGAAACTGACCAGTACCAGCTTCGCCGACAATGGGTCTATCCCCGGCGAATTCGCCTTCGCCGTGATCGACCCGGTCAACCATGTCGCGTTGTCCGGCAACCGCAATCCCCAGCTGGCATGGAGCGACGTGCCGGCCGGCACCCAGTCCTTCGTCCTGATCTGCCACGACCCGGACGTGCCCAGCCGGGGCGACGACGTCAACCAGGAAGGGCGCGAAGTGCCCGCGTCCCTGCCGCGCGTGGACTTCTTCCACTGGCTGCTGCTCGATATTCCCGTCTCCGTGCGCGAAATCGCAGCGGGCAGCCACAGCGAGGGCGTCACGCCGCGCGGCAAGTCCGGCCCGGCGGCGCCCCATGGCATGGCCCATGGCGTGAACGACTACACGGGCTGGTTCGCCGGCGATGGCGAGATGGGCGGCGACTACCACGGCTACGACGGCCCATGCCCGCCATGGAACGACACCCTGCTGCACCATTACGTGTTCACGCTGTACGCGCTCGACATCCCCGTGCTGCCGAAAACCCAGCCCATGGATGGCCAGGCAGTGCGCCGCGCGATCGCCGGCCATGTGCTGGCCGAGGCGCATATCACGGGGACCTACACGCTCAATCCCAAGCTGCGGTGAGGTGGGGGGTGACCGGTACCGCCGAAAGGAAGTCTAGCGGTCAAGGTATGATAAGGTAATACCTTGGACTACTTTGAAGGAGGCCGCCATGGCTGCCGCGCCCATACGCCCCGTGGCGATCAAGATCGATGAAGAGACCAAGGCGCGCGTGAAGCGCCTGGCTGAGGCTCGCCAGCGCACGCCGCATTGGGTGATGCGCGAGGCCATCATTCAATATGTTGATCGTGAAGAAAAGCGGGAGGCGTTCCGTCAGGACACACTCAAGGCTTGGGAAGAATATCGTGCCACCGGCTTGCATGTGACAGCCGATGAGGCCGATGCCTGGCTGGCACAGCTTGAGGAGGGTAATGACGTCGAACCTCCCCAATGCCACGTCTGATCTGGTCTCAACCCGCGCTGCTCGATGTGCAGCGCCTTTATCGCTTTCTTGCAACCAAGAACAGCGATGCAGCCAGGCGGGCGGTGAGGGCCGTTCGCGGTGGGGTGCACGTGTTGCGCTTGCAACCTGGCCTCGGCCGTCCTGTCGAGGACATGCCCGACGCGTTCCGGGAGTGGATCATCGATTTCGGCGATAGCGGCTATGTCGTCCGCTACCGCGTGGACGCCGATATCGTCACCGTCCTGGCTGTGCGGCACCAGAAAGAGGTGGGCGGTTTATAGCGCTCATTTCGGTCGCCCTGCGCAGCACCAGGACGGCTCGTACTCAATTGCCTCGTTGGGACAGGAGTTGTCGCGAACGCTACAGGCAACGGTAGCGCGTCACATCGGATCGGCGGGTTCGCCTGCCAGGATCAAGGTTTCCCGCAAGGTCTCACCGTCGCGCTGTACGAACAGGGCGTTCATGCCGCGCTGCCTGGCCAGCGCCACGCCCTCGACGGGGCCCAGCACCATCAGCGCCGTGGCCCAGGCGTCGGCCAGCATGCAGGTCGACGCCATCACGGTGACGGCGGCCAGGCCGTTCGATAGCGGCCGGCCCCGCGCCGGGTCCATCGTGTGCGCATGGCGCGTTCCCTCAACATCCACCCAGTGCCGATAATCGCCGGAGGTGGCGATGGCCATGTCCTCCAGTTCCATCACACCGCCCACTTCGCGCGTGCCGTAGCTCGGTTTTTCGAGCGCCACGGCCCACGGCGCGCCATCGGGCTTGGTGCCGCGCGCCCGCATTTCGCCGTCGATGCCGACCAGGTAGCGCGCCAGGCCCCAGCCATCGAGGCAGTGCGCCAGCTTGTCCACGCCGTAACCCTTGGCGATGCCGCACAGGTCCAGCGTCAGCGCCGTGTGCTTGCGCACCCGCAGCCGCCCCAGGTCCACCTCCAGCGCCGTGGTGGCCGGGGTGAACGGGGCGGGTGGCGGCGCCACGCCGCCGCAAGGGGGCTGCCGCCGCGCGGGGCCGAAACCCCAGCGCGCCACCAGCTCCCCGACGCCGATCTCGAAAGCGCCGTCCGATTGCAGGCCGATGCGCAGGCCCGTCGCCAGCACTTGCGCCAGTTCCGCCGGCACGGCGATCCACGCATGCGCGGGCGCCGCGTTCAGGCGGCACAGGTCCGAGGCGGGATTCCAGGTCGACATCTGGCGGTCGACCTGGTCCACGGCCGCGAACAGGCTGGCGCCGATGGCGGCGCGGTCCAGTCCCGGCGGCCCGTAGAAGATCGCCGTGTAGCGCGTGCCCATGGTCTCGCCATTCAGGCTGTAGCGCTCCAGCTGGTCCGGTGACAGTTCAGAAGACGTCTTCACGATACCTCCCATGTTCCTGCAGTGTGCGCACGTCCAGCTTCAGCGGCGCGAGGATTTCGTCGATGGCCTGCCGGACGCTGGCGGCCATCGCCCGGCCGCCACACACCAGTATCTGGCCGCCGCTGTCGATCAGGCGCCGCATATGGTCGGCGTCTTCCAGCAGGCGGTTCTGCACGCGCACGCCATCCTTGACCCGGGAGAACGCCGTGTGCAGCTGGGTCAGGCGGCGGTCGGCCAGGTAGTTGCGCAGTTCCGGCTCGTACAGGAAATCGGATTCGGGATCGCGCCCGCCCCAGTACAGGAACATCGGATGCCGGCCCGTGTTGTTGCGGATGAAGCCGGCCAGCGGGCCGATGCCGGTGCCGGCCCCGATCAGGATCACGGGCGCCTTGCCCGAGCTGGGGCGGAACTGCGGATTGGGCTGGATGAAGGCCTCGATGCGCTCGCCCGGACGCAAGCCATGCAGGTAGCCGGAACATACGCCGCCCGGCTGCTTGCGCACGCAGATTTCGAGCACATCATGCCGCGAGTCGCTGGCCAGCGAGTAGAAGCGCGGTATCGGGCTGCCCGGCGGGATGATGCCGGCCAGGTCGCCCGCTTCGAAGTGGGGCAGGTGGCGCCGCGCAAACCGGCGCGCCAGCCAGCCCGCATTGGCCGGCGGCGCTGCGGCGACGAAGCGCAGCACCACCGTTGGCTCCTGTTCCAGCACGCCGTAGTCGTGGCGCTCCAGCAGTTGCAGCGCATGGGTGCGCGGATGCGCCGGCGTGTGTTCGAGCGCCAGTTCGTGGCCGAGCAGCTTGCCGACTTCGACGCCCCAGCGTGCGAAGTCCTGCGATGACTGGCGGTCGATCAGGGTCAGCGCCAGCGCCCGGCGCCAGCCATGGGCCGCCAGCGCGGCATCCACGTCATGGGCGAACTGGCAGAACCTGGGAAACTGGCGGTCGCCGAAACCGAGCACCATGAAGCTGGCGTCCGCAGCGGGCTGGACGCCGTCCAGATGGGCCAGGAATTGCTTGCCGCTGGCGGGCGCGTCGCCGTCGCCGTAAGTCGAGGTCAGGATGAACAACTGGCGCACGGCGCCGTAGCGGGCGGAGAAGCGGTTCATGGCCGCCGTATGCACGCGCAGTCCGGCCTGGCGCAAGCCCACATGCAGCTCGCGCGCGAAGCCCCAGGTGCTGTTGTTCTCGCTGCCGACCAGGATCACGGCATCGGCCGAGGCCAGCGCGCTGTTGCCGGGCAGGCGCGGTTTGGCGCGCTGGCGCTGCCACCAGACGATGGCGCCCGTCACCGCCAGCCACGGCGCACCCAGTGCGCACAGGCCAAGCAGCAGGCCCAGCCACCACAAGCCTTCGCCCGTGTGCAGCTGGTAGACCAGGTCGTACACGTCGCGCACCTTGCTATGGGGACGGTAGCCGAGCAGCGCGCCGCTGGCGGGATCGACATAGCCATCGCCATGCACGGTACGCAAAGTGTAGACGGCGGGCTGATTGCCGGGCACGGGCACCACCAGTTCGCGCAAGTCGCCCAGGTCGGTGGCCAGCAGCGCGGCCAGGCGCGCGGCCGGCAAGGGCGGACCGCTGGCGGTGGTGGCGGGAAAGTCCGGTTCTTCCTGCGCCCCGTCGGACACGAAGCTGAAGGTCGCCGCCGACATGTAGCTGCCGGTCAGTGCCGACAACAGCAGCCCGGCCACGGCCAGCCGCGCAACCTGGGCATGCCAGCGCTGGCTGCGGTTGCCGTGCAGCGGGCGCGCCAGCTGGCGCCAGCCGCCCACGCGCTTGACCAGTAACAGCAGGCCGGTGACGGACAGCAGCAACATGGTGAGCGCCGTGATGCCGGTCGCCGCGCTGCCGGCCGTGTCGAGGAACAGGGAACGGTGCAGCTCCTTGAACCAGCGCGCATACACGGGCGGCACATAGGCGGCGATGCGCTGGCCGCTGGCCGGATCGACCAGGTCCGCGCCGGACTTCTCGCCGGCGCTGTAGTAGACGATGATGGACCCGGATGGCGAGCGCTGGATCTGCTCCACGCCGGGGTAGTGGCGCGTGACCCGCTCCGCCAGCTGGGCCACGCTGACGCCGGCCGGCACGCTGGCACCGAGCCGGTCGAGCGCGGGATCGACGGACAGCACGGCGCCCGTCAGGCCGATCAACATCACCAGCAGTGCGCTGATCAGGCCGGGCAGCGCGTGCAGCTGGCGCAACATACCGGGTGCTTACATATCGTAGGTGAAGGACTTGACGTAGCCGCGTCCGCCCACCGGCTTGCCGGCGCCCTGTTTCGTCAGCGGGGCGCGCGCGTCGGCCGGGTTGTCGCGGCCATCCTCGACGGCGCTGTCGACGCGGATTTCGTAGCCGGCGTCGATCAGGGCATCGGCCAGTTCCACCGTCACCTTGAGCGCCTTGCCGCTGCCGACACTGGCGCCGCTCACGCCATCGAATTCGCGCGGATTCGCGCCGCTGCCGCGGGCCCAGTCGCTCAGGTGCTTGTAGTACTTGGGCTTCTTGCCGGCCACCCACAGCGTCTTCTTGTACTTGCCGGCGGCGTCGGTCACGTAGACGGCCAGGTAGGCGCCGTTGCCGCCATAGTCTTTCATCTGGGCCGTGAGCGTGACGGGACGCGCCTGGACCAGGCCGGGCAGTACCAGGCTGCCGGCCAGGCAGGCGCAGGCTGTTGTGATCTTCATTTGATTTCTCCATGGGAGTTGGGGCCGAGACGCTGCCGGCGCGGGCCGGGCGGCGCCAGGTCCGGCAAGTAGTCCGAGGCGTCGCCGGCGGGGTCGAATTCCACCGCCAATGTGCGGATGCGCAGCGATGCGGGAGCGAACTTGGCCTTGATCTTGTTGCCCTTGCGGTCGATGGCCCGCAGTTCGTAGCAGCCGTCGTCGATCTTGATGCGCTGCACCGTCCAGCCGCGCCGCTCGACTTCGCGCTGCAATTGCTCGCGCGGCTGCCAATCGGCGATGGGGTCGGAACAATAGACTTCGGCGGACGCCGCGCCGCTCAGGGCCAGGGCGGCCAGCGTCATGCACGTGCGAAATAGGACCATTGCATGCTCCTCGCTAGACTCGTTCCATGCTGGCACCATCCGCTGACGGCAGCCTTACGTGGACGCGGTTGCGCACGAGGCCTACCGCAAGCGTTATGATAGTCATCGATACGTGCTTGTTCGTCGCTTCGCCGCAGTTCGCCACGCTGCGATTGTCGTGAAGTGCTTACCTGGTGTCATGGAAAGCGCAGCAGCAGACTCGCACGGCGATGTAAAGTTTCCCTGTGTCAACCAAATGGTGTGACCTCGCGGCGTATCCCGTCACGGTCATGGGTGTTGACGGATGAGTAGTGCAGGTTCGCAATTTACGAGGGCTGCCCCATGCGTTCAAATCTCCCTGTCACCCAGAACGAATATCCCTTCCCCAAAGGGCAGACGCTGGTGTCGACGACCGATACCAAGGGCCGTATTCTTTATTGTAATTCAACATTTATCGAGGTCAGCGGTTTCAGCAAGGAGGAATTGCTGGGACAGCCGCACAATCTGGTGCGCCACCCCGATATGCCCGAAGAAGCCTACCGTGACATGTGGGCCACGATCAGCGCGGGCAAGCCATGGTCGGCGCCGGTGAAGAACCGCCGCCGCAACGGGGACTATTACTGGGTCATGGCGAACGCCACCCCGCTGATGAGCGATGGCAAGCCGGTGGGCTATATGTCGGTGCGCACGGAGGCGACGCGCGAACAGATCCGCGCCGCCGAGCAGCTGTATGCCGCGATGCGGGCCGAGAAGCAGAGTGGAAAACAGACCTTGCGCCTGTCGGGCGGCCACCTGGTGCGTGACACCCTGAAGGGACGACTGGCGCGCATGTTCCGTTTCGGGCTGTCGGCCAATATTCTGCTGGCGCTGTTGGCCGTTGTGGTGATCAATGCCGTGATGGCGGCGCTGATTCCTGCCGATATGCCGGGGGCCGGGCCCGGATTCTTCGTCTTCAAACTGTTTACCCTGTTTTGCGGCTGGCGCTACCTGAGCCGGCTGATGGTCAAGCCGCTGGATGGCCTGATTCATGCCGCTAATACCATGGCGGCGGGCGACCTGACGCGGACCGTGGCACGCACGCGCCACGATCAGCTGGGGGAGTTGCAGCAGGCCCTGGCACAACTGAATGTCAACATGCTGTCCATCGTGCGCGACGCGCGCGAGCAGAGCATGGTGATGCTCAGTGGGACGCACGAAATCGCGCAAGGCAATTCGGAACTTTCCAGCCGAACCGAGCTGCAGGCGGCGAATCTGGAAAAGACCGCCGCCGCCATCGACCAGATCAGCGGCACCGTGCGCCAGACCACGGACGCGGCTGACCAGGCGAACCGGTTATCCGAGCAGGTTTCCGAGGTGGCCGAGCATAGCCGCCTGGCTGTCGACGACGTCAACAGCACCATGCAGGAAATCCAGGCCGCGTCGGGACGCATCAGCGAAATTACCCAGGTCATCGACAGCATCGCCTTCCAGACCAATATTCTGGCGCTCAATGCGGCGGTGGAGGCGGCGCGCGCGGGCGAGCAGGGCCGTGGTTTCGCGGTGGTGGCCAGTGAAGTGCGCGCGCTGGCGCAGCGCACGTCTGGCGCGGCCAGGGAGATCAAGCAATTGATCGACGACTCCGTCGGCAAGGTGGAGCAGGGCCATGCGAAGACGGCAGCGGCGCAGGTCACGCTGAACAAGGCGGTGGAAGGCGTGCGTCGCGTGTCGGCGCTGGTCAGTGCCATCAGCGGCGCCTCGCACGAACAGCTGACGGGCATCTCGGAGGTGAACCGCGCCATCACGGAACTTGACGGGATTACGCAACAGAACGCGGCGATGGTGGAGGAGATCGCCGCGGCCGCCGGTTCGCTGGAGGGAACGGCACAATCCATGGCCGAGACCATGCGAGTGTTCAAACTGGATAATGTTGCAGTGGCCCGGTCCGACGCGGTCGCGTTGCGGCGGTCGATCAAGCAATCCGGTGCTGTCGCCCGCTTGACGTAGATCGCGCCGACGGGGATCGGGTGCTGGCAGTTGTGCCGCAGGGCAGTAGTAGGGGGATGGGATGGTTGGTCGGGGTGAGAGGATTCGAACCTCCGGCCTCTACGTCCCGAACG
>DATFBD010000164.1:0-8228 GCA_035254005.1 Burkholderiaceae bacterium
GCCGACCACCTCGACCTGCTCGATGGCAGCGACACGCTGGTGATCAACTTCGCGCCCGCCAGCGGCGCCACGCTGCACCTGGCGCTGGGCCAGCCGACGCTGCTCAGCGCAGCGGCCGGCCAGCTCAACGGCGCGTCGCTCAACGCCAGCCAGGGCTACGTGATCCAGGTAGGCAGCCTGGGCGACGGCAGCGCCAGCGCGGCGGCAGCCGCCATCAACACCGCCTACGCCGTGGCCGGCACGGCGGCCGAGCACATCACCTTCATCGGCCAGGACAGCAGCGGCAACTTGGAAGCCTGGCGCTTCGGCGCCGGTTCGGCCGGCAACGCCACGGCCGACGCCAACGGCAACCACCAGGTGGATGCCGCCGAACTGGTGCACCTGGCCACCCTGGTGGGTGTCAACGCCGCCCAGCTCCACGCCACCGACCTGGCCTGAGCGCCAACAACAAAACCGGGGTCAGGTCATGCCCTCATGCAAGATGCGTGCATCTTGCATGAGGGCATGACCTGACCCCGGTTTTGCTTTGCTTGCGCGGGCCTTATTGCACCAGCGGCGAATCGGCCCCTTCCAGTTCCACGCCTTCGATGTCGGCCTGGCCCACCAGGATGTGCAGGTACTGGTGCAGCGCGCGCTGCCACGACTGGCGCTGCAGCTCGTCGGCGATCTGGGCCTGCACGGCTTCGAACGGCAGCGCTTCGCCTTCGATGCGGCGCATCGCTTGCACGATGTGCAGGCCAAAGCGCGTTTCCAGCAGGCGGCCGGCCAGTTCACCGGGCGCCATGCGGAACAGCAGCTGTTCGAATTCGGGCACGCACTGACCCCGGGCCAGCTGGCCCAGGTTGCCGCCCACGGCGCCGGACGGGCAGTTCGAATACTGGCGCGCCAGCTCGTCGAAACGGTCCGGGTGCGCTTGCAGCTCGGCCAAAATCAGTTCAGCCGTGCTCCGCACCAGGTCCAGCTGCACGGTCGGGGTGACCTGGAACAGGATGTGGCGCGCTTCCACCAGCGCGCCGCTGGAAAAGCGTTCGATCTGGCTCTGGTAGTAGCGGCGGCACGCGGCCTCGTCCACTTCCGGCACCTTCACTTCACGCTCGAACAGCGCTTCCACACGGGCGTCGTCCGTCTCGCCCGTGATGCCGAGGCGGTCGGCCTCCTGCAGCAGCACCTGGCGCAGCACCACTTCGTGCACGGCCTGTTTCAGGGGATTGGCCGCGTCCTGGTGGTGCGGCAGTTCCTGTTCGATGGCGAGGTCGCTGACCTCGATTCCGTTGACGGCGATACCCATGTTATGACTCCTGCGAAATTAACGAGTGCGAACCAGCTGGAAGGCGCGGCCCAGATAGCCGACGGCGCCAAAGCCGCTCCACACGTGCACCAGACGGGTGAACGGGAAGATCACGAACAGCGACATGCCCATGAACAGGTGCAGCTTGAAGATCAGCGGCGCCGTTTCGATGAAGCCGGCCGCGTCGCCGCGGAAGGTCACCACGTGCTGGGCCCAGGTCATCAGCAGCACCATCATGTGGCCGTCCATGTGCGAAGCCGAGGCGCCGATCGAGATCAGGCCCAGCGTCAGCGTCACCAGGATCCACAGCAGCACGATCTTGTCCTTGAAGGTGGTGACGGCGCGCACGCGGTCATTCGAGAAGCGGCGGGCCAGCAACAGCAGCAGGCCGATCATGGCGCACGAGCCCATGATGCCGCCAGCCGTCATCGCGATCAGCTGCTTGGTGCCGTGTTCGACGCCGAGCGCGTCCCACACGGCCACCGGGGTCAGCAGGCCGGCCGCGTGGCCGAAGAACAGGCCCAGCACGCCCACGTGGAACAGCGGGCTGCCCAGGCGCAGCGCGCCCGTGTGCAAGGTCTGGCTGGACTCGGACTTCCAGGTGTACTGTTCGCGGTCGAAGCGAATCAGGCTACCGAGCAGGAAGATGGCGAGCGCGATGTAGGGATAAATCCCGAACACGAATTGATGTAAGTAGTTCACTGCAGTCTCCTTCAGGCACGCTGCGGCGCGGCAGCCGCAGCCTTGGGATAAAAGTTAATCGGTTGCGGGCCGCTGGCCAGCGAAGTCTGGAGCAGCGGCTCGACACCGTCGGCGCCGGGGCCGAAGGTTTCCAGCGCTTCGTCCATGTCGCGGATGGGCGGCTCGGCCAGTTCCTCGGCCGCCACCGGGCTGTCGGCCTCCAGCAGGTCGAACAGCACGGCGTACGGGCTGGCGTTGGCCTTCAGCTTGCGGCCGATGTAGGCCAGCACGTGGACCGCGTCGCCCAGCAGGCGCAGACCTTCGTCGCGCTCCTGCTGCGACAGGAATTCGAGGAACAGCGGCACATAGTCCGGCAGGTCGTTGCCGACCATGTCCAGCCCATGCTTGCGGTACTCGGCCAGCAGGTCGACCATGGCCTGGCCGCGGTCGCGCGACTCGCCGTGGATATGCTCGAACAGGTGCAGCGAGTGCGACGGATTACGGTCGAACGTGGCCACGTACTGCTGTTGCAGATCGATCAGCGGGGTGCTGGCCAGGTGCTCGAACAGGCCGGCCAGGCTGGCCTCCCATTCGGGCCGCTCGGCCAGCGCCTGCCGCAGTTCGGGCAGGGCGTCGCACAATTCCTGCTCCGGGTAGAGCAGCAGCGCGGATAAGACTTGATAGCTTTTCATCTTCATTCCTTGGTGGGCTAAGCGGGCCGCGTCATCAGACGTCCAGCACTTCCTTCTTCTTGCGCGACTTCGGCATCTGCACGAAGATGGTGGAACCCTGCTTCTTCTTGCCGAACAGGCTGGTGTCGGACACGCCGTCCGAGCAACCGTTGCCGAAGCTGAAGCCGCAGCTGCCCTTCTCGTTGAAGCTGTCCTCGGCCATTTCCTTGTGGCTGCTCGGGATCACGAAGCGGTCCTCGTAGTTGGCGATCGCCATGATGTGGTACATGTCCTCCACCATGTGCTTGTCGAGACCGACCTGCTTGAGCACTTCCAGGTTTTCCACCCCTTCCACGCTCTTGCCGCGCATGTAGGCACGCATGGCCAGCATGCGGTCCAGCGCTTTCAGCACCGGCACCTGGTCGCCCGCCGTCAGCAGGTTGGCCAGATACTGCACCGGGATACGCAGGCTCTTGGTGTCTGGCAGGATGCCGTTCTTGCCCAGCTGGCCCGATTCGGCCGCGGCCTGGATCGGCGACAGCGGCGGGATGTACCACACCATCGGCAGCGTGCGGTATTCCGGGTGCAGCGGGAAGGCCACCTTCCATTCCATCGCCATCTTGTAGACCGGCGAACGCTTGGCCGATTCCAGCCACGAATCCGGGATGCCCTGGCGGCGCGCCTCGGCGATCACTTCCGGATCGTGCGGGTTCAGGAACAGGCCCAGTTGCGACGGGTACAGGTCGCGCTCATCGGCCACGGAAGCCGCCGCCTCGATCTTGTCGGCGTCGTACAGCAGCACGCCCAGGTAGCGGATACGGCCCACGCAGGTCTCCGAGCACACGGTCGGCTGGCCCGCTTCGATACGGGGGTAGCAGAAGGTGCACTTCTCGGCCTTGCCCGAAGACCAGTTGTAGTAGATCTTCTTGTACGGGCAACCGGAGATGCACATACGCCAGCCGCGGCACTTGTCCTGGTCGATCAGCACGATGCCGTCGTCCTCGCGCTTGTACACGGAACCGGACGGGCACGATGCCACGCAGGTCGGGTTCAGGCAGTGTTCGCACAGGCGCGGCAAGTACATCATGAAGGTGTTTTCGAAGGTGCCGTACATCTCCTTCTGCATGTTGTCGAACAGCTTGTCCTGGCTGCGCTGGGCGAATTCGCCGCCCAGGTCATCCTCCCAGTTCGGACCCCATTCGATCTTGTCCATCTTCTTGCCGGTGATGACGGAGATCGGACGAGCGGTCGGTGGCGTTTCCGACAGCGGTGCGTGCTGCAGATGCTCGTAGTCGTAGGTGAACGGCTCGTAGTACTCGTCGATATTCGGCAGGTTCGGGTTGGCGAAGATGTTGGCCAGGATCTTTAGGCGGCTGCCCTGGCGCGGCTCGATCTTGCCGGCCGCGGTACGGCGCCAGCCGCCGTTCCACTTGTCCTGGTTTTCCCACTGCTTCGGATAGCCGATGCCGGGTTTGGTTTCCACGTTGTTGAACCATGCGTATTCCACGCCGTCACGGCTGGTCCACACGTTCTTGCAGGTGACGGAACAAGTGTGGCAACCGATGCACTTGTCCAGGTTCAGCACCATGCCGATTTGCGCTCTGATTTTCATATGTTTTTACCTCGCTATCGTTGACGGTTTCAGGCCTTGGAGGACAATGGGCCTTCCAGCCAATCGACTTTATCCATCTTGCGGACCAACACGAACTCATCGCGGTTCGAACCGACCGTGCCGTAGTAGTTGAAGCCATACGACAGCTGGGCGTAGCCGCCGATCATGTGGGTCGGCTTGGTGACCGCCCGGGTGACCGAGTTGTGGATACCACCGCGCTTGCCCGACGTTTCCGCGCCAGGGACGTTGATGATCTTCTCCTGGGCGTGGTACATCAGCGTCATGCCTTCCGGTACCCGCTGGCTGACGATGGCGCGCGCCGTCAAGGTACCGTTCACGTTGAACACCTCGATCCAGTCGTTGTCCACGATGCCGGCGGCCTTGGCGTCGATCTCCGACAGCCACACGTGCGGGCCGCCGCGCGACAGCGTGAGCATGCGCAGGTTGTCCGAGTAGGTGGAGTGGATACCCCACTTCTGGTGCGGCGTGATCCAGTTGAGCGCGATCTCCTTGTTGCCGTTCGGTTTGGCGCCCAGCATGGCCGCCGTGGTCTTGGTGTTGATGGCCGGCTTGTACACGCACAGACCTTCGCCAAAATCACGCATCCACAGGTGATCCTGGTAGAACTGCTGGCGGCCCGTCAGCGTGCGCCATGGGATCAGTTCATGCACGTTGGTGTAGCAGGCGTTGTAGCTCACTTCTTCCGATTCCAGGCCCGACCAGGTGGGCGAGGAAATGATCTTGCGGGGCTGTGCCTGCACGTCGCGGAAGCGGATCGAGTCATGCTCGCGTGGCAGCGCGAGGTGGGTGTGGTCGCGGCCCGTGATCTTGGACAGCGCATCCCAGGCCTTGACCGCCACGTGGCCGTTGGTTTCCGGCGCCAGCGACAGGATCATTTCGGCCGCGTCGATCGCCGTTTCCAGGCGTGGCTGGCCTTGCGAGATACCCTCTTCCAGCACGGTGCGGTTGACGCCGCGCAGCACGTCCACTTCGTGGCCGGTCTTCCAGCTGATGCCCTTGCCGCCGTTGCCGATCTTCTCGAGCAGCGGGCCGATCGAGGTGAACTTCTTGTAGATCTGGGTGTAGTCGCGCTCGATCACGGTCATGCTCGGCATGGTCTTGCCCGGGATCGGTTCGCACTCGCCGGCGCGCCAGTCCTTAGGATCGAACGGCTGACCCAGTTCGCCCGGGGTATCGTGCATCAGTGGCGACAGCACCAGATCCTTCTGGGTGCCCAGCGCGGCGCCGCCGATTTCCGAGAACTTCTTGGCCAGGCCCTTGTAGATCTCCCAGTCCGACTTCGATTGCCACAGTGGCTGCACGGCCTCCGACAGCGGGTGAATGAAGGGGTGCATGTCGGACGTGTTCATGTCGTCCTTCTCGTACCAG
The DNA here is from genome assembly GCA_035254005.1 of Burkholderiaceae bacterium. Lineage (GTDB taxonomy): Bacteria > Pseudomonadota > Gammaproteobacteria > Burkholderiales > Burkholderiaceae_D > Rugamonas. The sequence goes on from DATFBD010000164.1 coordinate 5,642, forward strand.
GTCGCCGTCGGCAGCACGATGTCGCCGTACAGGCAGGTGGTGGACATGCGGAAGTCCAGCACCACCAGCAGATCGAGCTTGCCTTCCACGGCCGGACGCACTTTCACGTCGCGTGGCTTGATGCACTGCGATTCGTCGCTCATCAGCGCGTTCTGGGTGCCCAGCAGATACTTGAGGAAGTACTCGTGGCCCTTGCCCGAGCTGCCCAGGATGTTGGAACGCCACACGAACATATTGCGCGGGAAGTTGGCCGGATTGTCCGGGTCATCGCACGAGAAGTTCAGCTTGCCGTCCTTGATCTGCTGCACGGCGTAGGCGGCCGGATCCTGGCCAGCGGCAGCGGCGGCGCGCACCACTTCCAGCGGGTTGGTTTCCAGCTGCGGCGCCGATGGCAGCCAGCCCAGGCGCTCGGCCTTGGCGTTGTAGTCCAGCAGCGTCATGGGCGCCACATCGGGACCGGCCGTCGGCGACGCGATTTCCTCGGTGTGCAGCTTCTCGTGGCGCCACTGGCTGGTGTGGTTGTAGAAGAACGAGGTGCCGTTCATCTGGCGCATCGGACGGTTCCAGTCCTGGGCGAACGCCAGCGGGGTCCAGCCGGTCTGCGGACGCAACTTTTCCTGGCCCACGTAGTGTGCCCAGCCGCCACCGGATTGGCCCACGCAACCGCACATCATCAGCATGTTGATGATGCCGCGGTAAGTCATGTCCATGTGGTACCAGTGATTCAGGGCCGCGCCCACGATCACCATGCTCTTGCCGCGGGTCTGGTCCGCGTTCTGCGCGAACTGGCGCGCCACGGTGATCACGTCGGCCGCTTTCACGCCGGTGTGCTTGACCTGCCACTGCGGGGTGTAAGGTACGTCGTCCTCGTAGCTGGTGGCCACGTTGCCGCCGCCCAGGCCACGGTCGATACCGTAGTTGGCCATGGTCAGGTCGAATACGGTGGCGACCAGCGCGGTGCTGCCGTCGGCCAGCGTGAGGCGCTTGACGGGCACATTGCGCATCAACAGGTCGCTGGCGTCCTTGCCGCCGAAGTAGGCGAAGCCCACGGGCACCACTTCATCGGCGCAGCCGATCAGCGACAGGCGCGGATCGACCGGCTTGCCATTGCCGCCCTGCTTCATCTCCAGGTTCCACTTGCCCTCTTCGCCCCAACGGAAGCCGATGGAACCGGCCGGCGCCACGATCTCGCCGCTGGCGTCGTCGATCAGCAGGGTTTTCCATTCGGGATTGTTGGTTTCGTCCAGGTTGTTGGCCAGGTGCGAGGCGCGCAGGAAGTATTCGGGCGCCAGCGTGCCGTTCTGCTCCTTGAGCAGCACCAGCATCGGGAAGTCGGTGTATTGCTTGGCGTAGTCCTTGAAGTACTGGGACTGGCCTGCGGTGTGGTATTCCTTCAGGATCACGTGGCCCATGGCCATCGCCAGTGCGGCGTCGGTACCCTGCTTCGGCGCCAGCCAGATGTCGCCGAACTTGGCCATCTCGCCGAAGTCGGACGACACGGCCACCGTCTTGGTGCCCTTGTAGCGCACTTCGGTGTAGAAGTGGGCGTCGGGGGTACGGGTCATCGGCACGTTCGAGCCCCACACCATCAGGAAGGTGGAGTTGTACCAGTCGGCCGATTCCGGCACGTCGGTCTGCTCGCCCCACACTTGCGGGCTGCTTGGCGGCAGGTCGCAGTACCAGTCGTAGAAGCTCAAGGCCACGCCGCCGATCAGCGACAGGTAGCGGGTGCCGGCCGCGTAGCTGACCATGGACATGGCGGGAATCGGCGAGAAGCCGACGATGCGGTCAGGACCGTATTTCTTGATGGTCAGGGCGTTGGCGGCCGCGATCATCTCGTTGCAGGTGTCCCAGTCGGCGCGCACGAAGCCGCCCAGGCCCCGCACCGACTTGTACTGCTTGGCGCGTTCGGGGTTCTGGCTGATGTAGTCCCAGGCCGTGACCGGATCCATGGTCTTGCGCGCTTCGCGCCACATGTCCATCAGGCGGCCGCGCACCATCGGGTACTTGACGCGCTGGGCCGAATACACGTACCAGGAATAGCTGGCGCCGCGCGGGCAGCCGCGCGGCTCGTGATTGGGCAGGTCCGGCCGCGTACGCGGATAATCGGTCTGCTGGGTTTCCCAGGTGATCAGCCCGTTCTTCACGTACACCTTCCAGCTGCAGGAGCCGGTGCAGTTCACGCCGTGCGTGGAGCGCACGATCTTGTCATGCTGCCAGCGTTGGCGGTAGGCGTTTTCCCAGGTCCGGTCCTCGTGGACAACTGCCCCGTGGCCATCGGAAAACGTTGATTTTGTTTTGCTGAAGAATTTCAGGCGATCCAGAAAATGACTCATGCTGCCTCCTCACTTGCACCCTGTGCGGTACCAGGAACTAAACACCTCCTCACGCAACATGCGTGAGGCCGTCGATACCATGCAGTCTACGCAGGGGGGTGTTTAGTGTGAATCGGCAAGAAGTCTGGCGGCCGGGGCGAGAAGGACTAGGCCGTTTAGGTCTTTGTGACTAGGCCGGACGTGGATTCCGTGACAGCGACGTGGCTGGCGGCCGTCAGCAATTGTTGATAAGACAGCAAGCGCCCGCCGCC
>DATFBD010000165.1:0-7685 GCA_035254005.1 Burkholderiaceae bacterium
AACCTGCATCTGCTGTTCTGGCTGTCGCTGATCCCGTTCGCCACCGGCTGGATGGGCGAGAACCATTTCGCGCCCGTGCCCGTCGCGTTCTACGGCGCCATGCTGTTCATGTCTTCGGTGGCCTACCGCATCCTCGAACGCGCCCTCATTTCGCGCAATCCGCACAACCCCACGCTGGCGCAGGCCGTCGGCAAGGACCGCAAGAGCCTGGTCTCGCCCGTGCTTTACCTGGCGGCCATTCCGCTGTCCTTCCTGCACGTATGGGCCGCGTTCGCCATGTACGTGCTGGTGGCCGTGGTGTGGTTCGTGCCGGACCGGCGCATCGAGGCGCACCTGAAGTCCTGACGGCCGCGCTCGCGGTTATGTGCGCTGCAACATTGCTTTCTGGTGAAAGTTGATTGTCTCCCTGCTATCATCTGCCGCTTCCATGCTGCGCTACCCGCGTCAGCATCCCTTGGCGTCCTTTGAAAGATGAAAACATGCCCCGTCCTCAGATGCTCGTACTCGTGGCCAGTCTTGGCCTTGCCATGACCCAAATCACTCACGCCGCTGCGCCGGCTTCGCCGGCCACTGCCATCAATGCTGCCGCGCTGGCTGGCAATCCCTTCCTCAAGCCCAGCACGCTGCCGTTCGGCTACCCGGCCTTCGACAAGATCAAGGACGAGCATTTCGCGCCCGCCTTCGCCGAAGGCATGCGGGTGCAGCTGGCGGAAATCGACGCCATCGCCAACAATCCGAAGCCGGCCACGTTCGACAACACCATCGTCGCCATGGAGCGTTCGGGCCGCCTGCTGGACCGCGTCCAGACCACGTTCCAGAACCTGCAAGGCGCCAACACCAATGACGCGCTGGACGCCATCGACCGCGACATGTCGCCCAAGCTGGCCGCCCACTACGATGCCATCTTCCTCAACGCCAGGCTGTTCGCCCGCGTCGACCAGCTGTACGCCAAGCGCGACAAGCTCAAGCTGGACGCGGAAGCCAGGCACCTGCTGGAGCGCTACCACACCGACTTCGTGCGCGCCGGTGCCAAGCTGTCGGCCGCCGACAAGGAAAAACTGAAAGCCATCAACGCCGACATCGCCAGCCTGCAGACGGCCTTCACCCAGAACGTGCTGAAGGAAGCCAACGCGTCCGCGCTGGTGGTGGACAACCGCGCCGACCTGGCCGGTATGACGGACGCGGCCATCGAAACGGCCGCCGCCGCCGCCAAGGCCAAGGGCATGGATGGCAAGTTCCTGATCGCCATCACCAACACCTCGGGCCAGGCGCCATTGGCCGTGCTGAGCAACCGCGCCGTGCGCGAACGCTTGATGGCCGCTTCGCTGGCGCGCGGCAGCCACGGGGGCGAGTTCGACAGCCGCGACATCGTGGTCAAGATCGCCAAGGCCCGCGCCGACAAGGCCGCGCTGCTCGGCTACGCCAACTTCGCCGCCTACGCGCTGGAAGACCAGACGGCCAAGACCACCACCGCCGTCAACACCCTGCTGGGCGAGCTGGCCAAGCCGGCCGTCAACAACGCGCGCAAGGAAGCGGCCGACCTGCAAACGCTGGCCAGTGCCGAAGGCGGCAATTTCCAGGTCGGCGCGGCCGACTGGGCCTACTACACGGACAAGCTGCGCGCCCAGCGCTTCTCGTTCGACGAGAACCAGCTCAAGCCCTACTTTGAACTCAACAACGTGCTGACCAAGGGCGTGTTCTACGCGGCCGGCAAGCTGTACGGCCTGTCGTTCAAGGAACGCAAGGACCTGCCCGTGTACAACCCGGATGTGCGCGTGTTCGACGTGTTCGACGCCAACGGCAAGCAACTGGCCATCTTCATCGCCGACATGTACGCCCGCAGCAACAAGCAGGGCGGCGCGTGGATGAACGCCTACGTGTCGCAATCGAAACTGCTGGGTACCCATCCCGTGGTGGCCAACCACCTCAACATTCCCAAGCCGGCCGCCGGCGAACCGACGCTGCTGACCTACGATGAAGTGAAGACGGCCTTCCACGAATTCGGCCACGCGCTGCACGGCATGTTCTCCAACGTCACCTATCCGCGCTTCTCGGGCACCAACGTACCGAGCGATTTCGTGGAATACCCGTCGCAAGTGAACGAAATGTGGGCCGTGTGGCCGGAAGTGCTGGCCAACTACGCCACCCACTACCAGACCGGCGCGGCCATGCCCAAGGAATTGCTGGACAAGGTGATCGCGTCCAAGAAGTTCAACCAGGGCTACATGACGACCGAATACCTGGCCGCCGCCCTGCTGGACCAGCGCTGGCACCAGCTGGCCCCGGCCCAGGTTCCGAGCGATGTGCTGGGCTTTGAAGCGACGGCCCTGAAGGACATGGGCGTGGACTTCGCCCCCGTGCCGCCGCGCTACCGCACCACCTACTTCTCGCACAGCTTCTCGGGCGGCTATTCGGCCGGCTACTATGCCTACCTGTGGAGCGAGAAGCTGGACGCCGACTCCGTGCTGTGGTTCAAGGAAAACGGCGGCCTGCTGCGCAAGAATGGCGACTGGTTCCGCAAGACGCTGCTGTCGCGCGGAGGCACGGACGACGCGCTGCAACTGTTCCGCGACTTCCGCGGCCGCGACGCCATCATCGCGCCGCTGCTGGACCGCCGCGGTTTGAACGCCCAGTAAGCACGGGGCGGGCGGTACAATGGAGGGCCAGTCGCGCGCGCTGCGCGGCTGGCCCTTTTTCCATGTGCCGGCGCAAGCGGGCCACAGGAAACAGGGCTGACCACCCCGAATGTGAGTAAGATAGGATCATGAACAAACCCAGCCTGGACGGCGTCACCCTGGAAGCCATCGTCACCCGCCTGCAAGCCCATTATGGATGGGAACAACTGGCCTTGCGGATTGACATCAACTGCTTCATCAGCGACCCTAGTATCAAGTCGAGCCTGAAATTCTTGCGCAAGACCCCGTGGGCCAGGAAGAAGGTGGAAGACCTGTACCTGGCGACCACATTCACCAATTGACCGGAAACTGAAAATGGACAGCAATCTCAAAGCATCGCTCACTTCCCTGCACCACCGCCTGGCCTCGGCCGGCCCCGTGGATGAGGAATTGATGGAACTGCTGCAGCAGCTCGACGGCGATATCAAGGCCCTGATGGAGCGGGCGCCGGCCCAGCGCGCGGCCGACGCGGGCACCACCACCTACGGCCTGGCCGAGCGCACCCAGGAACTGTCGGCGAAGTTCGCCGCCAAGCATCCGCAGCTGGAGCCGGCGCTGCGCGAGCTGGGCAATATCCTGTCCAGCATGGGCATCTGAGCGCACCCAACCAGCGCACCGCCGCGCGCATCGCGCGCGCATGAGAAAGCCGGCCTGCGCATGTGCGCCAGGCCGGCCGGAAACAGAACCCGGGGCCGGTAGCCCCGGGCAGCCAGCGTTACGGAAACGCCAGCATCGGCGGTTCAATACCGCCAAAGCTGATTTCGGGATGGCGCTTGGCGATCATGTCTTCGATTTCATCCACGCGCCGCACCGGCACGTCCACGATCAACAGCACCTGCCCTTGTTCGATACGGCTGGCGAACTGCCTGAGCCGCGTGTTCGGTACGGCGGCCGCGTTCATGCCGGACGCCCAGCCCCCGAACAGCGCGCCGCCCAGCGCGACCAGCAGGATGGCGGCCGTGCGCACCGTGTAGCCGTCCAGCGGGAACAGGGTCAGGAACACGCCCGCCGCCAATCCCACCACGCCACCAATGATGATGCCCAGCTGGGCGCCGTGCACCACGTCCGTTTTTTGCAGGATGTTCACGTCCGGCATGTCGGCCGGCAGCGTGCCCTCGCGGGCCATGAAGCGCATGTGGCTGATCTCGATACGGGCCAGCAGCAATTCGTCAAGCATGGCGCGGGCGCTGGCTATGTTGGGCAGCATGAAATAGAGGCGGCGTCGCATGGTGACCTCCCGGTCGATTGGTTGGAGCAAGTTGCCACGTTTCAGTTATAGCAAAGATGACCGGTAAAGCAATGGGACTCTGACATGACTTGTCGCAGCGCCATGTTTGCCAGCTCAGCCACAAGTGTTTGAATAATAAAAGATTTTCGAAAACGGTTTGCCCAAAAAACGGGCAATTGGTGCGCGGCATCATGCCATTTCCGGTACAATGTCGTCCGATATGAGCTCCCCTACCCATTTATTTGCGACCGTCCCCAAGCGGTCTGCGCGCGCTGCGGCCGCGCCTTTCCTTCCCATGTCCCGCGCCGAAATGGAGGCGCTGGGCTGGGACGAGTGCGACGTCATCCTGGTCACGGGTGACGCCTACATCGACCACCCTAGCTTCGGCATGGCCCTGGTGGGCCGGCTGCTGGAGGCGCAAGGCTACCGGGTCGGCATCATCAGCCAGCCGGACTGGCTGTCGGCCGACGCCTTCCGCGTGCTGGGCCAGCCGCGCCTGTTCTTCGGCATCACGGCCGGCAACATGGACTCCATGGTCAACCGCTACACGGCCGACCGCAAGATCCGCTCCGAGGACGCCTACACCGCCAACGCCGAACCGAACAAGCGGCCCGACCGCGCCGTCACCGTGTACGCCCAGCGCGCGCGCGAAGCGTTCCCCGGCACGCCGATCGTGATCGGCTCGATCGAGGCCTCGCTGCGCCGCATCGCCCACTTCGACTACTGGTCGGACAAGGTGCGCCGCTCCGTGCTGGCCGATTCCAAGGCCGACCTGCTGATCTTCGGTAACGCCGAACGGGCGCTGGTGGACCTGACCCACCGCCTGGCCGCCGGCGAGGACATCAAGACCATCCGCGACCTGCGCGGCACCGCCTTCATGGTGCCGCACGGCTGGCTGCCGGGGCCGGACTGGGGCGTGCACAATTCCACCCGCGTCGACGTGCCGGGCAGGATCGACCCCATCCCCGATCCGTATGCGATGGCGAAAGAGGACAAGGCCGCCTGCGCCACCGAGAACGCGGCCACGGCACCCGAAGTGGTCAAGCCGATCCGCATCATGAGCCGCGAGGAACGGCTGGCCATGGCCAAGGAAAAGCACGACAAGACCGTGGTGCGGCTGCCGTCGTATGAGACGGTGAGCACCGACCCGGTGATGTACGCGCACGCCTCGCGCGTGTTCCACCTGGAATCGAACCCCGGCAACGCGCGCGCCATCGTGCAGGCGCACGGCGAGCGCGACGTGTGGCTCAATCCGCCGCCGCTGCCGCTGCAGATGGACGAGATGGATGGCGTGTACGACATGAACTACGCGCGCGCCCCGCACCCCAGCTACGGCAAGGCCCACATCCCGGCCTGGGAGATGATCCGCTTCTCGATCAACATCATGCGCGGCTGCTTCGGCGGCTGCACCTTCTGCTCGATCACCGAGCACGAGGGCCGCATCATCCAGAGCCGTTCGGAGCCGTCGATCCTGCGCGAGGTCGAGCACGTGCGCGACAAGACCAAAGGCTTCACCGGCACCATCTCGGACCTCGGCGGGCCGACCGCGAACATGTATCGCCTCGCCTGCAAGGACAAGAAGATCGAGGAAACCTGCCGCCGCCTGTCGTGCGTGTACCCGAGCATCTGCGTGAACATGGGCACCGACCACAGCAAGCTGATTTCGCTGTACCGCAAGGCGCGTGCGATCCCGGGCATCAAGAAGATCCTGATCTCGTCCGGCCTGCGCTACGACCTCGCGGTGCGCTCGCCGGAATACGTGAAGGAGCTGGTGACCCATCACGTGGGCGGCCTGCTGAAGATCGCGCCCGAGCACACCGAGCAGAACACGCTGTCGAAGATGATGAAGCCGGGTATCGGCACCTACGACGCGTTCAAGGAGATGTTCGAGCGCTTCTCGAAGGAGGCGGGCAAGAAGCAGTACCTGATCCCGTACTTCATCGCGGCGCACCCCGGCACCACCGATGAGGACATGCTGAACCTGGCGCTGTGGCTGAAGAAGAACAACTTCAAGCTCGACCAGGTGCAGACCTTCACGCCCACGCCGATGGCGATGGCGACCACGATGTACCACACGCGCAAGAACCCGCTGCACAAGATCGACGCGGAGTCGGAGATCGTGGAGACGGCGCGCAGCGGCAAGATCCGCCGCATCCACAAGGCCTTCCTGCGCTACCACGACCCGGCCAACTGGCCGCTGCTGCGCGAGGCGCTGGTCAAGATGGGGCGCGGCGAACTGATCGGCAACGGCGAGCGCCACCTGATCCCGCCGACCCAGCCCTCCGAAGGGGCGATGGCGGCGGCCGAGATCGAGCGCAAGCGCGGCCCGCGCGCGATGCCGGGCGAACGTGCCGAACGCAGCGCAGCGCCGCCGCGGCGCGAGCGCGCCAAGGTGAGCGTGATGTCGAGCGCGGTGCCGGCCGCCCCCGCGGGTGGCAAGGTACGCCCGTCGATCCTGTCGACGATCAAGACCAAGCCCAAGGCCGGGCGCAAGTAACAGAAAGTGGCAGAACGAGGTGACAAAATTTGTCACCTCGTACCGGCTCATGCGACGAATTGCGCCGCCCTGGTTCGCACCTCGCGAATAGTTTCCCAATGGAAATGTAAGAAAACAAGCAACATTGCTTGCTTGGCACACCTATTGCTGTATGGACATACCCGCAGGCTGGCAGCACTCAGGCCTGCTCCCTTTCACCAGGAGAGTGTCCATGCCCTTAGACCGCAGCACCATCGACAATGCCTTCCGTACCGTGCTGGCGCGCAGCGCCACCGACGCGGAGGCGGCCCAGCACGCCAACGACGCCGGCCAGGCCCAGTTGCAGGCGCAGTTGTACGGCGGCGCCGAGTACCAGAGCGCCGTGGTGCCGGTCGCGGCACTGTACCGCATGGTACTGGGCCGCACGCCGGACCCGGCCGGATTGAACTTCTGGGTCAACGTGGTGCGCGACGGACGCGCCACGATGGACGAGGCGGCGGGACAGATGCTCGGCTCGGGCGAGGCGTCGGCCCGCTTCTCGTACCACAGCGACAGTGACGAGCAGTTCGTGCAGGCGCTGTACCACAACGCGCTTGGCCGCAACGTCGACGACGGCGGCGTGAAGTTCTGGCTGAACGTGCTGTCCACGCACGCGGCCAGCCGGGCGGCGGTGGCGCATGCGTTCGCCGCTTCGCCCGAATACCGGGGCGACCTGGGGACGCAACATTTCGTTGCATCGGACACCGGGGCGGTGGCCGGCGCCGTCGTGGACGGCTATATCGCCGGAGCGACGGTATTTGCCGACGCCAACGGCAATGGCGCCTGGGACCCGGGCGAGGCCAAGGCGGTGACCGACGCCCTCGGTCACTTCACGCTCGAGAACGCGAAAGGCACGCTGATCGCTACCGGCGGCACCGATAGCTCGACCGGCTTGCCGTCGACCGTGACCCACAAGGCCCCGGCCGGTTCGTCGGTGGTCAACCCGCTGACCACCTTGCAGCAGGCATTCATCGAAAGCGGCCAGGATGCGCACCAGGCGCAGCAGAGCGTGGCGGCGCTGCTCGGTGTCGAGCTGTCGGCCGCCAACCTGGGCGCCGCCGACCCGTTTGCCGCCGCCCTCGACACCGGCGCCAGCACCGCCACCCGCGCCGCGGCGCTGGCATTGCAGGGTGCGGCCGCCAAGCTGGACATGCTGGTCGCGGTGGTCGCGCAAGTGGTGAAGGCGCGCGCGGGCGACGCCGTCACGGGCGAGGCCGCGGGACAGGCCGTGCTGCGCGCGCTGGCCGCGCATTCCGGCGCGCTCGAC
>DATFBD010000166.1:0-25038 GCA_035254005.1 Burkholderiaceae bacterium
CGCCCATGGCGTGGAATTCGAGCATCGCCTGCACGTGCACCGCGCACGATTCGCCTGCGGCCTGCGCGAGCCGAGCGTGCTGCGAGGGGTCTTTCTGCGCGGCTTGCCACTGCGCCACGTCCCAGCCGATCGGCAGGTAGCCATTGATGATGTCGTGCGCCGAGGTCTGGTCGGTGACGATGTCGGGCCGGGCGCCGCCGGCCCGGGCACGCCGGGCGAGTTCCGGCACGATCTCGGCCGCGTTGCCGCACAGCGCGATCGACACCGCTTCCTTGCGCGCGGTGTGGTGCGCGATGAGCTGCAGCGCTCCATCGAGGGTGGCCGCCTGCTTGTCGAGGTAGCGTGTGCGCAGGCGAAAGTCGATGCGCGATTGCTGGCACTCGATGTTGAGCGAACAGGCGCCGGCGAAACTGGCGGCCAGCGGCTGGGCGCCGCCCATGCCGCCCAGGCCCGCCGTCAGGATCCAGCGGCCCTTCATGTCGCCGCCGAAGTGCTGGCGGCCCGCTTCCGCGAACGTCTCGTAGGTGCCCTGCACGATGCCCTGGGTGCCGATATAGATCCAGCTGCCGGCCGTCATCTGGCCGTACATGAACAGGCCCTTGCGGTCGAGCTCATTGAAGTGCTCCCAGTTGGCCCACTTGGGCACCAGGTTGGAATTGGCGATCAGCACGCGTGGCGCGTCCTCGTGGGTCTGGAACACGCCGACCGGCTTGCCGGACTGGATCAGCAAGGTCTGGTTGTCCTCCAGTTCGCGCAGCGAAGCGAGGATCTGGTCGTAGCAGGCCCAGTTGCGGGCCGCGCGGCCGATGCCGCCGTACACCACCAGGTGTTTGGGATTTTCCGCCACTTCCTTGTCCAGGTTGTTCTGGATCATGCGGTAGGCCGCCTCGGCCCCCCAGCTCTTGCAGGTACGCTCGGCGCCACGCGGGGCGCGGATGTCGCGAGTGCCGTCGTAGCGGGGATCGTTGTCCAGGGTGGTGTTCGGGGTGGTCATGGTGTCTCCTCAAGGTGGTTGGGGGGCGGCCGGACGCGATACGCCACGCGCAGCCTGCGCATCCTTGAAGCATAAGTTGTCTATACAACTAAGTCAACCGGTTTTTCGCCGCCGGGTGCGAAGTGTGATATTTGGATAGAATTTGATCGGAATCAAGTTTTCTTCGCGACCAAATTTATATACTTAATGCAATAAATTGGAGGAAATGCCAAAGTTTGCCTCGACTCCGCCAGGCATTCCCCAGCCAGCCCGCTAGTCCTGCTCCAGCGTTGCCCCGGTGACCGTGCCAACACGGCAGCTCAGCACGCCAGCAACAGCGCGGCCGCAAAACCGCTAGCACCAGTCCGCATTTGCCGTAACATCATTGCAGCCCGAATCCCTCCAGTTCCGGCTTTGCAAGAGGCAATACCGACACCAGCTGCAATTCCAACAGCAAAAAAATAATCAGTTTGTTATGCGCCAACTCATCTACAGGCTTGCCCTGCTCGCAGCGACCTATTTTGCCACCGGCTGGCTGGGCTTACGCATTCCCTATGTCGGCGCCCACATCACACTGGTCTGGCTGCCCACCGGCATTGCCGTGGCGGCCCTGCTGCGCTGGGGCAAGGCGGTACTGCCCGGGGTCTATCTCGGCGCATTTCTCGTCAACCTCGCCATCGGCTCGCCGATGACGCTGGCGGCCAGCATCGCCATCGGCAACACCCTGGGGCCGGCGCTGACGGCCGGCTGGCTGCGGCGCCTTGGATTCCTGCCGGGGTTCGAGCGGCAGCGCGATGTCGGTTTGTTTGTGCTGGCCGCCGCTGGCGGCATGGCCGTATCGGCCCTCTGCGGCGTGGCCAGCCTGGCACTGGCGGGCCTGCTGCCCGGCCCGTCGGCAGGATTCGCCCTGCTGGCATGGTGGATGGGCGACGCCGTCGGCGTGCTGCTGGCGGCCCCGCTGGCGCTGAACCTGACCCGCGACAACGCCCGCCTGCTGGGCCGTACTCCCGGCGAACTGCTGCTGTGGCTGGCCGCTGCCTCGGTCGTGGCCTGGCTGGCCTTCATCCACGACTATGCGAACCTGGGCCACACCCTGCCGCTGGCCTTTACCACCCTGCCCTTGCTGGCATGGGCGGCGGTGCGCTTCGGGATCATCGGCGCGGCCCTGGCCGGCCTGGGCTTTTCCGTCCTGGCTGCGTGGAGTACGGCCACCGGGCACGGCACCTTCTTCATGCCCGACGCCCACGTCAGCCTGGTTCTCCTATGGAGCTATATGGCCATCACGGTCCTGACCGGGCTGCTGGTCACGGCCCTGCAGGCCGAGCGGCTGCACGTGGAGGCGACGCTGCGCTCCAGCGAACAAAAGCTGCGCGGGCTGTACGAGCTATCGCCGCTGGGCATCGCCCTGACGGACATGCACGGCCACTTTCTCGATTTTAACGAAGCGTTTCGCGCCATCTGCGGCTATCCGGAAGACGAACTCAAAGCCATCGATTACTGGACCCTGACCCCAAAACAATACGAAGCGGACGAGGCCCGGCAACTGGAATCACTGCAGCGTTGCGGCCATTACGGCCCGTACCAGAAGGAATACCGCCGCAAGGATGGCAGCCTGGTGCCCATCAACCTCAACGGCGTCCTGCTGCATGGTGCCGATGGCCACAGCTATATCTGGTCCATCGTCGAGGATGTGACGGAAAAGCGACGCGCCGAAGCGGCCTTGCAGCAAACCACCAGGGACCTCAACAACCTGATCGCACGCATGCCGGCCGGCGTGTACAAATTCAGGATGCGGCACGATGACGGCATCCAGTTCGATTATGTCAGCCCGCGCTTTTGCGAACTGCTGGAAGTGGAGGCCGACGTGGTCTACCGCGATCCCTACGCGGCGTTCGCGGCGATCCATCCCGCCGAACTGGACGGCTTTATCCGGCTCAATGGCAAGGTGCGCGAAACCCTGGAAACGTTCCGCTGGGAGGGCCGCCTGTACGAAGATGCGCGCGCGCAGTGGCTGCACATCGAATCGTCGCCCACCGTCATGAACAATGGCGACATCCTGTGGGACGGCATCATCTACGACATTTCGAGCGCCAAGCAGCAGGAGGCACGGCTGCAGAAAATGGCCCATTACGATGAGCTGACCGGCATCCCGAACCGGGGCCTGCTGACCGACCGCATGAACCAGGCCATTACGCAATCCCAGCGCACCGGCGCCAAGATCGCCGTATGCTACCTGGACCTGGACGGCTTCAAGCCGATCAACGACACCTACGGCCATGCGGCCGGCGACCAGTTACTGATCGAAATCGCCAGGCGCCTGCGCACCAGCCTGCGCGCCAGCGACACGGTGGCACGCATCGGTGGCGATGAATTCGTGCTCCTGATGCCCGGCATCGAGAGCACGGACGAAATCGAAGAATCGTTGCGCCGCATACTCGAGCGGGTGCGGCAAGCGGTGGACGTTGGCGGCCGGCAGGTGAGCGTGTCCTGCAGCGTCGGCGTAACCCACTATCCGCACGATCCTGGCGAGCCCGATAGCCTGCTGCGCCACGCGGACGAGGCCATGCTACAGGCCAAGCAACTTGGCAAGAACAAATACTGCTTCTACCTCGGGCACTGAAACAGCCAGGCGGGCAAAGGCGGCGCTGCCCCGGAGGTCATCGGGACACCCCAACAAGCAAAACGCCGCACGGCCCGGGCGGAGCGTGCGGCGTTTGGTGACGCGATGGTGGACTAGAACAAGCCCTGCAGCGAAATGGACATCAGCTTGGAGTCGCCGAAGAACGGGTAGGCATAGTGCGATTTGTCCTTGCTCACGTCGTACTGGACCTTGAGCGCCATGTTCTTGCGGAAGTCCCAGCGCAGCGACAAATACTGCGTGTTGCGCGCCTCGATTGGCTCCGTCACCGTGGTGTAGCGCGAGAACGTGTACATGGGCGTCCACGCGCCGAACTGGTAGCCGACCCCGATCAGCGCGTACTTGTAGACGTTGTTGATGCCCTTGGCGTCATCCACCTGCTCGTAGCGGTCCAACTCCGACTTGATCAGCCAGTCCTTGTAGTCCATGTTGGCCGAGATGCCCATGATGCGGGTGCCCTGCGAATCGACCAGCGTGGTGCGCCCGCCGCCGGGCGCGTCCTGCCAGGTGGTGTCCTTGTACCACATCATCATGCCGCGCACGTCGAACACGCCGTTGTTGGCCGATACATAGCCGCCCACCATGTCCTTCCACGATTCGTGGGTGGGCGTGGTGTAGTAGATCAGCGTGTCATAGGCGTCGTTGTGCTGGGTGTAGCCGCCGGCCCAGACGTGGAAGGTGCCGGCCCAGTCGGTCGCGCCCAGTTGCGTGCGGTAGGTGACGTTGGCGCCCTGGTAGGCGTAGATCGGCCAGCCATACACGTCCGGCGCCGGCCGCACCCACGGGTAGGCGTAGCCGATGTACAGGTAGTCGCTGTAGTAGTAGAGCGGAATGCGGAACTGGCCAGCCTGCAGCGTCCACGCCGAATCGGCCGACGGCTGCCATGTCACGTAGGCCCAGTCCAGCGTCGGGCGCGAGCCGCGATTGGGATTGTTGGCCCGCACCAGCATCTGGGCCGTGGCCGACAAGGTGGGCGAGAATTCCTTCTTCAGCTGGAAGCCCACCAGCGATTCACGGTCGAACTGCCAGCCTTCGCTTTTCTCGTAGACGGACGCGTATTCCCAGCCCTGCACCGTGCAGGGGCACTTCCACTGCTGGTAAGTCCACGGCGCGCTGCTGCCCTGGGCCGAACCACTGAGCACCTTGGCGCCAGTCAGGTTGTAGAAGCCGGTCAGTTTCAGCGAGCCGTCGTCGCTGAGGTCGATGGCGGCGGCGCTGCCGGATGCCAGCAACGCGATCGCCCAAGCCATGATATGTTTTTTCATCGAGCTATCTCCAGTTCAGGACAGGGCGTTCAAGGTACGGTGGCGATGACTTTCACGGTGTCATCGACGGCCGCTTTTTCGATGTAGCCGATGGCGTTCACGTTCTCGGCCACCGCCTTCTTCACTTCGGCGCTGGACTTGTATTCCTTGGGCGGTTTGCCCTTGGCCGTGAACACGATCTTGGACCAGATCGCCTCTACCTGGGCCGGCGTCTTCTCCAGCACCTTCTTGGTGAATTCGGCCCGGATCGGCGAGCCCTCGGCCTGTTCGACCGGCGTGAACAACACCGATCCGCCCAGGAAGAACTGGGCCGCCTGCGAGGGGAACATGCGGGTGGCGGGGTTTTGCGGGTTGACGATGATGACCAGCTCCGCCCGCGCCGGCGCCGCCATGGCCGCCAGCAGCAGCGCCGCGGCCGCCCACTGTGTCTGTGCTTTCATCTAGCCTCCTGTTGTCGTGGCAACAGCCTGCAAAGTACGGCCCGCGGCGCGCTGTGCCTGCACGCCGGGACGAGTCCAGTCTAACTTCATCCAGTTTCATCACGCGAGTGATATTTGGTGAGAATTAACTTCTGGCATGCAAGGTGTTTCGCTAACGCAACACCGCCTGCTGCCCGCGCGGCGCCAGCCGTGGCCGCCGTTACAGGTACAATGTCGCCTTCGCCGACCACCGCACACCATAGTGAACAGCCGACTCCTCTACCTGCGCCTGCTGCGCCAGTTCCGTCCCTACGTCTGGATCGCCGTCGCCACGTTGACGGCCGTGGGCGTGGCCTCGGCCACCGACGTGCTGCTGATCCGCCAGCTGCAGAATGTGGTGGACGCGCTGGCTCCGGCCAGCAGCCTGACGCGCGGCGCCGGCCCGGCCACCGGCCTGCTGGGCGCCATGCAGGAACTGCTGGGAGTCCTGCTGCCGCACGACCCCACCCGCGCCGCGCTGTGGACCATCCCCGCCATCATTGTCAGCCTGGCCGTGGTGCGCATGCTGGCCAGCTTCGCCGGCGAATATGGCGCCGCGTGGCTGTCGAGCCGGGTCCAGGCCAATTTGCGCGAAACCATGTTCGCCCGCATCCTGCGCCTGCCCAACCGCTATTTCGACGGCACCTCCACCGGCACCACGCTGTCGCGCGTGGCGTTCGACGCGGCCCAGGTGGCCCAGGCCGGCCTGAACGTGATCAACGTGGCCGTGCGCGACTCGGTGGCCACGGTCGGCTACCTGATCTCGCTGTTTTCCATCGACTGGCAACTGGCCGTGTTCTGCCTCGGCCTGCTGCCGCTGGTGGCGCTGATCGTCACCTTCGCCGGGCGCCGCATGCGCCACCTGAGCCAGAGCGCGCAGCACGCGATGGGCGAGTTGACCAATGTGCTCGACGAGAGCATCAGCGGCCAGCGCGTGGTCAAGATCTTCGGCGGCCAGCAGTATGAACAGCGCCGCTTCGACCGCGTGGTCAAGCTCAATCGCCAACTGGCCGTCAAGCATGCGTCCACGGCCGCCATGAACTCGGCCGCCATCATGCTGCTGGTGGGGATCACGCTGTCGTCCGTGATCTACTTCGCGCTGCTGCGGGCCCAGGCTGGCGCGCTGTCGCCGGGCGCCTTCGTGGCCTTCATGGGATCGCTGATGGCGATGCAGTCGCCGATCAAGAACCTCACCAAGATCAACGAGCCGATGCAGCGCGGCCTGGCCGCCGCCGAATCCGTGTTCGGCCTGATCGACACGGCGTCCGAACCGGATCGCGGCGAGCGCACCATCGAACGGGCCGCCGGCCGGCTGGCGCTGGAACAGGTCAGCTTCCACTACCGCCCGGACGATGCCGAAGCCCGCCCCGCGCTCGACGGCGTGTCGCTCGACATCGCCGCCGGCGAGACGGTGGCCCTGGTGGGCAGCTCGGGCAGCGGCAAGACCACGCTGGCCGGCCTGCTGCCGCGCTTCTACGACGTCAGCGGCGGCCGCATCACGCTCGACGGCGTGGACTTACGCGACTACCGGCTGGACGCGCTGCGCCAGCAAATCGCGCTGGTCAGCCAGGACGTAGTGCTGTTCAATGACTCGCTGGCGGCCAACATCGCCTACGGCGACCCGGCCCCGTCGCGCGAGCGCATCGAGGCGGCCGCGCGCGCGGCGCACGCGCACGAATTCATCATGCGCCAGCCGCAGGGCTACCAGACCTCCGTGGGCGAGAACGGCTTGCGGCTGTCGGGCGGCCAGCGCCAGCGGCTGGCCATCGCCCGCGCCCTGTACAAGGACGCGCCCATCCTGATTCTGGACGAGGCGACCAGCGCGCTGGATACGGAATCGGAACGGCTGGTGCAAGCCGCGCTGGACGTGCTGATGCGCGGCCGCACCACGGTCGTCATCGCGCACCGCCTGTCGACCATCGAGAATGCCGACCGCATCGTCGTGATGGACGCCGGCCACATCGCGGAAATGGGCAGCCACGACGCGCTGCTGGCCCAGGGCGGGCTGTATGCGCGGCTGTACCAGACCCAGAAAAGCGTACAGACCGCCACGTAACGCAGAAACCGGGGTCAGGTCATGCTGCCAGGCATGTCGTTACGCGACATGCCTGGCAGCATGACCTGACCCCGGTTTGTGTTGGGTGGGTGCCTGTCAGGTGGCGTCGTGGAAGATCACGCCCAGCGTGTGGCGCAAGCCTGACCTGAGCCGGCTCACGCCATGCCGCATGCCGGCCCGGTACACGCCGCGCGCGCCCTGGGCCGGACGTTCGGCCACGGGAAAGATCACCATGTCGCCGCGCTTCAGCGGCACCACTTCCACCCGCGACTGCTGGCGCGGACGCTGCTCCGTCAGCACGAATTCCCCGCCCTCGAAATCGACGCCCGGTTGCGACAGCAGCACGGCCGCCTGCAGCGGGAACACGTGCTCGCCGTACAAATCCTGGTGCAGGCAGTTGTAGTCGCCGGGACGGTAGCGCAGCAGCAGCGGCGTGGGCCGCTGCTGGCCGGCCGCATGACAGCGCGCCAGGAATTCCGCATGGTCGGCCGGGAAGCGCGTGTCCATGCCCAGCAGCGCATGCCAGCGGTTGGCGATGGCCGCCAGCGGCCCATACAGCGCCTGGCGCAGCGCCGCCACCGTGGACGGCAGCGGATAGCGGAAATACTGGTACTCGCCACTGCCGAAGCCATGCTGCGCCATCACGATGCGGCTGCGAAACAACTCGCCCTGCCCGTACTGGGCCGCCATGGAGGCGCATTCGTCGGCCGTCAGCATGCCGGGCACGATGGCGTAACCGTTCATGTCCAGCTCCTCGCCGATGGCTTGCCAGTCCAGCCCCGCCACGTGGGTGGCGATGCCCACGGCAGCACCGATCGCACGCCGCGCGGCAGCCTGGCGGGCTGCCTGTTCGGCAGCGACCACATCCACCGCGCTACCCACGTTGGCCACCCTGGCCCCATCGGCCACATTGGCCACAGTGGCCCCGGCCGCGTTGGCCGCAATGGCCGGATTGGCTGCGATGGCCGGGTTGGCCGCATTGATCGCGTTGGCCGCACTAGTCACACTGGTCGCACCGGTCGCGCCGCGGGCACTGGTGGTGCCGGCCGGCGCCGCCGCCAGTCCCGGCGCCGTCTTGCGCGGCTGGCGCGGCGGCAGGCCGGCGCCGAAATCCAGTTCACCGTTCTTCATCGAGGACTTCCTCCGCTTGTTCCATTTCGCCGCGCTGCGCGCCTTCGCGCTCCAGCAACGCGGCCTTGCGTTCCACGCCCCAGCGGTAGCCCGACAGCGCGCCATCGTTGCGCACCACGCGGTGGCACGGCACGGCCACCGCCAGCGCGTTGGCCGCGCAGGCCCCGGCCACGGCGCGCGCGCCGTTCGGCAAGCCCACCCGCTCGGCCAGCTCCGTGTAGCTGACGGTGCTGCCGGCCGGGATGGCGCGCAGCGCCTGCCACACGCGCTGCTGGAACGCCGTGCCGCGCACGTCCAGCGGCAAGTCCAGGCCGATACCGGGCGCCTCCACCAGCGCCACCACGCGCGCCACCACCTGCTCGTAGTCCGGCTCCGCCCCCAGCAGCTCGGCCTGCGGGAAGCGGTCCTGCAGGTCGCGCGCCAGCGCATCGGGGTCGTCGCCCAGCAGGATGGCGCAGATGCCGCGTTCCGTGCTGGCCACCAGGATCGCACCGAGCGAGCAGGCGCCGATGGCGAAGCGGATCGCGGCCCCCCTGCCGCCGGCCCGGAACGCGCGCGGCGTCATGCCCAGCACGGCCGGCGACTGGGCGTAGAAACGGCCGCTGGAATTGTAGCCGGCCGCGTAGATGGCCTCTGTTACCGACGGCGCGGCGGCCAGTCCATCGTGCAATCGGCGCGCCCGCTCCGCCGCCGCGTAAGCCTTGGGCGTGACGCCCGTGTGGGCCTTGAACAGCCGGTGGAAGTGAAAACGGCTCACGCCCACGGCGGCGGCCAGCGTATCGAGGTCGGGCGCCGACTCGGCCGCCGCGATCAGGCGGCAGGCCTGGGCCACCATGGCGCGTTGGCGCTCGGCCAGCGGTGGCTGGTCCGGCTTGCAGCGCAAGCAGGGCCGGAACCCGGCCTGCTCGGCCGCCTCGCGGCTGTCGTAAAACGCCACGTTGCGGCGCAGGGCCGGGCGCGCGCCGCACGAGGGGCGGCAATATACGCCGGTGCTGCGCACCGAGTAATAAAACACGCCATCGGCGTTGGCGTCGCGCTGTTGTACTGCCGTCCAGCGCTGTTCATCGCTGGCGTAAAGGGTCTGGCTCATGGCCGCTCCGAGGAATGATGATGGATGATGCCATGTTAGGCGCCGCCGCGCAGCCCCGCACTCCGGCGCTTGCTTTTGAATCGCGGCGCCGCCCCCGGCCCCGCCGTCGGGGTCAGCCCGCGCCGCAGTGGTCAGCCCCCGCAGCAGGGGTCAGCCCGCGCCGCAGGGGTCAGACCCCGGTTTTGGCGCATGGGGTCTGACCCCGGTTTCCTGCCCCCGGTTTCCCCGCGCCAGGAGGCATGGGGTCTGCCCCCCGGTTTCCCGCGCCAATGCTAAAATGACGGCCAGCCGTCCACTCCAGGCCGGCTTACGGAGAAGCCGTTTGGACCAGTCAGCCCCGCAAGAAAACACCCCGATTTTCCAGCGCATCAAGGATTACCTGCTGGCCCAGATCGCCGCCGGCACATGGAAGGAAGGCGACGTGATCCCGTCCGAGCAGGCGCTCACGCGCCAGTTTGGCGTCTCGCGCATGACCGTCAACCGCGCCGTGCGCGAACTGACGGCCGAACAGGTGCTCACCCGCCGCCAGGGCGCCGGCACCTACGTGGCGCAGCAAAAGTACCAGGCCACCCTGCTCGAGATCAAGAGCATCGCCGACGAGGTGCGCGCACGCGGCCACGTGCACCGCTCCAACCTGCGCCTGCTGGAACGGGGCAAGGCCGGCGAGCTGCTGGCCAAGCAGTTCGACCTGCCGCCCGGCCACCAGCTGTTCCACTCCGTCATTGTCCACTTCGAGAACGGGGTGCCGATCCAGGTCGAGGACCGCTGGGTCAACCCGCTGTGCGCGCCGGATTATATGGAGCAGGATTTCAGCCACCTCACCCCCAACGAATACCTGATGGCGGCCGCCCCCCTGCAAGGCGCCACCTACAGCATCGAGGCGCTGGCGCCGCCGCGCGAGATCGCCGAGATGCTGGCCATCGACACGCGCCAGCCCTGCCTGGTGCTGAAACGGCAAACCCACTCGGCCGGCAAGGTGGCGTCGCTGGCCACCATGTGGCATCCGGGCCACCGCTACCAGTTCGCCGGCAGCTTCGCGTAATAAAATTTCACTTAGGGCCGCGAAATGAAATTTAATTTCATCGCGGCCCGGCCCGCCGCAGCCCCCTGCGCTTGGCCATTCCGCCTAGCATTTTTTCGCCCACACATTCTCACCATTTGTCACCAGAGTGCCTGTAATGACGGGCGAATTTGCGCCAGAGCACATCGCGTGGGCATGGCCGTTCCATACCGCAAAAGTTAACACTGCGGGAAAAATTTCGATGCTATAGTTGACCGGAATAGAAGCTGGCGCCGGCGCGCGCCCGCTTGCCGCATGAAAGGAACTTCCTTGTTGCACAACCGTCCAGCGCCCCACCGCCCACCGCACCAGCGCCGCCCGCCGCGCTGGCTGGTGGCCGGATTGCTGCTGTGCGCCGCCGCGCTGCCGGCGCTCGGGGCGGAGAAGGTGGTGGTGCAGCTGAAGTGGCAGCACCAGTTCCAGTTCGCCGGCTACTACGCGGCCCAGGCGCAGGGCTACTACCGCGCGGCCGGGCTGGACGTGACGCTGCAGGAAGCGCGTCCCGGCGAAGACCCCGTGCAGCAGGTAGTGGACGGCCATGCCCAGTACGGCACCGGCGACAGCACGCTGCTGCTGGACCGGGCCAAAGGCCAGCCGGTGGTGGTGCTGGCGGCCATCTTCCAGCATTCGGCAGCCGCCCTGCTGGTGCGCCGCGACGCGGACGGCAAGCGCCTGCCGTGGGCCGGCAGCCGCATCATGCTGGCGCCTGGCAGCGAGGAACTGACGGCCTACCTGCGCCGCGAAATGGTGCCGCTCGACCGCATGACGGAGCTGCCCTACCGGCTCGATGACGACCTGCTGCTGGAAAACCGGGTCGATGTGCTGTCCGTCTATGCCACCGACGCGCCCTATGTGCTCAGCCGCGGCAACGCCAGCTACGAATTGCTGTCGCCGCGCGCGGCCGGCATGGATTTCTATGGCGACAACCTGTACACCACCGAAACCGAGTTGCGCGAGCACCCGGCCCGCGCACGCGCCATGCGCGAGGCGACCTTGCGCGGCTGGCAGTACGCCATGGCGCACCAGGGCGAGCTGGCCGACCTGATCCGCGCCCGCTACCCGGAACGCCACAGCCGCGAACACCTGATGTACGAGGCCCAGCACATCGCCCCGCTGCTGGAACAAGGCTTGATCGAACTGGGCTACAGCAACCCGCAGCGCTGGCGCGCCATCGCCGCCCTGTTCGCGGCCCAGGGCATGCTGCCGGCCGGCTTCGTGCCGGACGGCCTGCTGTACCGGCCGCCGCCAGCCCGCGTCGACCTGCCCTACGGCGCGCTGGCCGGCGCCGCCGCCTTGCTGGCGCTGCTGGCGCTGGCGGCGGGCGCGCTGTGGCGCGTGCGCGCGCTGAAGATGGCCTTGCGCCAGACCGAAGAACGGCTGGGCGGCGCCCAGCGCCTGGCCACCCTGGCGCTGGAAGGCTCGGGCGAAGGCATGTGGACCTGGCTGCCCCAGGAAGACAAGCTGGAGCCGTCGCCCCGTTATTGCGCGCTGCTCGGCTACGGGCCGGGCGAATTCCAGCCCGCACCGGGCGCCTGGCTGGCCCACGTGCACCCGGACGACCAGGCCCGCGTGCGCGCCGCCATCGCCGCCTTCCTGGATGACGCGGCGCCCCAGCCGCAGCGCTTCATCAGCGAGTGCCGCATGCGCTGCCGCGACGGCGGCTGGAAATGGGTGCAGGCCCGCGGCGCCGTGCTCGAACGCGACGCCAACGGCCGCGCCGTGCGGGCGGCCGGCACGCTGGCCGACATCAGCGAGCACATGGCGGCCGAGCAGGCGCGCGTGTGCGCCATCCTCGAAGCGACCCCGCACGCCATGCTGATCGCCGACCGCGCCGGCCAGGTGCGCTACGCCAACCAGGCCTGCGCCCGCGTGTTCGGCTACGACGGCAGCGCCATGCAGGGCCGCTCGATGGACCAGCTGGTGCCCGAAGCCATGCGCAGCAATGGCCACGTGCGCGAACTGTTCTCGCGGCCGCAGTTACCGGGCCGGGTGCTGATGGCCTGCCGCGCCGACGGCAGCCGCTTCCCCGCCATGCTGCACCTGTCGCCGATCGCCCTGTCGGGCCAAGACCTGTCGGTGGTGGCGCTGCGCGACATGACCAAGCGCCAGCGCGCCGAGGAAGCGCTGCATTCGAGCACGGAGCGCTACCGGCTGATCGTGCAGACGGCGGCCGAAGGCATCTGGATGTGCGACGCGCGCGACCGCACCAACTTCGTCAACCCCACCATGGCGCGCATGCTGGGCTACGACGTGGAACACATGCTGGGCCGCCCCATGACGGACTTCATGGACGCGCCCAGCGCCGAACGGCTGCAGCAGCACCTGCGCCAGCGCGCCTCGGGCCAGCCGGAACAGGGCGACGTGTGCCTGTACCGGCGCGACCGCAGCATGTTGTGGTGTTTGCTCTCGACCACCGTGATCTATGCCGAGGATGGCAGCTACGGCGGCACGCTGGCCATGCTGACCGATATCACGGAACGCCGCGCGGCCGAGGCGGCGCTGCGCGATTCGAGCCAGCGCCAGGCCTCCATCTTCAACGCCGTCACCAACGGCCTGGTGGTGCTGAACGGGGCCGGCCGCCTGGTCGACAGCAACGCCGCCGCCGCCCGCATGCTGGAACACGGCGCGCCCGGCCTGTGGGACGCGCTGCGCGAGGATGGCACGGCCTACGATCCCGACAACCATCCGCTGCAGCGCGCGCTGGCCACCGGCCAGCCCGTGCGCGAGGCGCTGATGGGCTTGCACCTGCCCGGCGGCGCCGTGCGCTGGCTGTCCGTGAACGCGGAACCGGTCACGGATGAACAAGGCATGGTGTCGCTGGTGGTGGCCAGCCTGACCGACATCGGCGAGCGCAAGGCGGCCGAGGATGCGCTGCGGCGCAGCGAGCAGCGGCTGCAGGAGATCATCCAGATGATGCCCACCGGCCTGTTCATCAAGCACCCGGACGGCCGCTTCCTGCTGATGAACCACGCCTGCGAGCAGCAGCTGGGCTTCGCCTACGCCGACCTGCCCGATGGCGACGACAGCGTGATGCACACGCCCGAACAACTGGCCGCGTTCCGCCAGCGCGACCGCGAAGCGTTCGCCGGCGGCGTGTTGATCGACTACGAGCAAACCATCTGGCACCGGGTGCAGGACCAGCAGCGCCACCTGCGGGTGCTGAAGAAACCCGTGTTCGACGAGGATGGCCGGCCGGCCTACCTGATCTGCATGTCGCTCGACATCACCGACAGCAAGCGCGCCGAACAGGCGCTGCGCGAACTGAACGAGCACCTGGAGGAACGCGTGGCCCAGCGCACCGAGCAACTGGCCCAGGCCAAGCGCCAGGCCGAGGAAGCCAGCCAGGCCAAGGGCCAGTTCCTGGCCAACATGAGCCACGAGATCCGCACCCCGATGAATGGCGTGATCGGCATGGCCTACCTGGCCCTGAAGACCGAGCTGGACCCGCGCCAGCGCGACTACCTGGAAAAGATCCGCTTCGCCGGCGAGCACCTGCTGGGCATCATCGACGACATCCTCGACATTTCCAAGATCGAGGCCGGCCGGCTCGACATCGAACAGACCGACTTCGCGCTCGAACACGTGATCCAGACCCTGACCACGGTGCTGGCGCCCAAGGCCGCCAGCCGCGAGCTGACGCTGTCCTTCGACCTCGACCCGGCCCTGCCGCCCGTGCTGCGCGGCGACCCGCTGCGCCTGGGCCAGATCCTGATCAACTACACCAGCAACGCCATCAAGTTCAGCGAGCAGGGCGAGATCGCGATCCGGGTGCGCCAGCTGGCCGCCGACAGCCACAGCTGCCTGCTGCGCTTCGAGGTGCGCGACCACGGCATCGGCCTGTCGGCCGACGCCATGGACAAGCTGTTCCAGTCGTTCCAGCAGGCCGACGCCTCCACCACCCGCGCCTACGGCGGCACCGGCCTGGGGCTGGCCATCTGCAAGCAGCTGGCCCAGCTCATGGGCGGCGAAGTGGGCGTGGACAGCGCGCCGGGCCAGGGCAGCACGTTCTGGTTCACGGCCCGCCTGGGTGTCTCGGGCGCCACCGTGCCGGCCATCATCCACCAGGTCAGCGATGCGGCGGCCGAGCTGGTGGCGTCGGCCCGCACGGCCACCGTGATGCAGTCGCTCAAGGACGCCCGCATCCTGCTGGTGGAGGACAACAGCTTCAACCAGCAGATCGCACTCGAAATGCTGGAGGACGCCGGCTCCTCCGTGTGCCTGGCCAACAATGGCGCCGAGGCGCTCGAGCTGCTGCGCCAGGCCGCCTTCGACTGCGTGCTGATGGACGTGCAGATGCCGCTGATGGATGGCCTGGAAGCGACCCGCCAGATCCGCGCCGACCCGCGCCTGGCCGACACCCGGGTGCTGGCCATGACCGCCACCGCCACCAGCGAGGACCGCGAACGCTGCATCGACGCCGGCATGGACGATTTCATCAGCAAGCCCATCCAGCCCGACCTGATGTACCAGACCATCGCCAGCTGGCTGCCCGAGCGCAGCGCGCCGCTGCCGCCCACGCCGCGCGGCGCGCCCGCGTTTCGCGCCACGCTCGGTGGCGATCCCGCCGTGATCGACCTGTCCATCCTGGCCCGCCTGCTCGGCTACGACCCGCACAAGGTGCGCAAGTTCGCCTTCAAGTTCCTGCAGACCACCGAGGATGGCTTGCGCCAGATGGAGGCGGCGCTGGCGCGCGGCGAGCTGCAGCCGGTGCGCGAACTGGGCCACCGTATCAAGTCCGCCGCCCGCACCGTGGGCGCGCTGGGCATGGCCGAACTGTGTTTGCAGCTGGAGCACCTGGCCGGCGACGCCACGGCCGCCGCCACCGCGCGCGCGCTGCTGGCCCAGCTGTGGCCGCTGCTCGACCAGGTGACGGAGCAAATCATGACCAACACCACCTTCGCCGACGAGCGCTGAGCATGTGCCCGTCCGCCCCCGCCCCGTCCGCCGCCAGCCCCGAGCCCGGTGCCGCGCCGGGCGCCACGCCGCAGGGACTGCGGGTGCTGCTGCTGGACGACGACGCATTCACGCTGGATCTGCTGGCCGACATGGTGGCCAGCCTCGGCCCGCACGCGGTGCGCCGCGAGACGAGCAGCCTGCGCGCGCTGGCGCTGTTGCGCGCCGGCGGTCCGGATCTGCTGATTTGCGACCTGGGCTTGCCGGAGCTGGACGGCATCGAACTGCTGCGGATGGTGGCCGAACAGGGCTACGACGGCGCCGTGGTGCTGCTGTCCGGGCTGGACGTGGGCGTGCTGCAGGCGGCCGAGCGGCTGGCCCAGGCCCACGGCCTGGCCCTGCTGGGCGCTTGCGCCAAGCCGCTGGCGCGCGAGCGGCTGGCCCGCTTGCTGGCGCAGGCGGCGGCCCGGCCACGGCGGCCCGGCGCCGGCCTGCCGTCGGGGCTGGCGCCATGAACGCCGTGCCGCAGCACACGATCGGCAGCGCGGCGCCCTGCGTGCTGGTGGTGGACGACGACCCGTTCCAGCGCGCCATGCTGGCCGACATGCTCGGTGAGCTGGGCGTGGGCACCGTGTTGCAGGCCGGCGACGGCGCGGCCGGCGCGGCCGCGCTCGATGGCCCGGCGCCGCGGCCGGCCGTGGTGGTGGCCGACCTGTGCATGCCGGGCCAGGATGGCTTCCAGCTGCTCGAAGCGCTGGCGGCGCGCCGCTACGGCGGCGGCCTGATCCTGCTGTCGGGGCAGCAGCAAACCGTGTTGCACGCGGCCAGTGCGCTGGCCCGCTTCCACCAGTTGCATGTGCTGGGCGCGCTGGCCAAGCCGCTGCGGCTGGACGCGCTGCGCACGGCCCTGGAACAGTTGGCTTGACAGGCCATCCAAACATTTCAGGCAATCCGCCCCCTTTCCTGAAAAATGGGTTATTATTTCAGCCATCCCCGCCTGCCGACCTTTCTTGCCACCCCTTCCGCAGATTGAATTCCAGCAGACCGCCACCACGTGCCCACTGTAGTCCGGCAATGTCGATGGCCAGGAATGGCTGAGCCATAGGCGTAAAACTAATCCCAATTTGACCCTCTGACTGAGGAAAACATGAGCGAAAATATCAAACACATCAGCGATGCCTCCTTCGACACCGACGTACTGAAATCGGACCGCCCCGTGCTGGTCGACTTCTGGGCCGAATGGTGCGGTCCTTGCAAGAGCATCGCCCCGATCCTGGAAGAAGTGGCCAAGGAATATGACGGCAAGATCGTCATCGCCAAGATGGACGTGGACGCCAACCAGGCCGTGCCGGCCAAGTTCGGCATCCGTGGCATCCCCACCCTGATCCTGTTCAAGAACGGCGTGGCGGCGGCCCAGAAAGTGGGCGCCATGGCAAAAGGCCAGCTGACCTCTTTCATCGACAGCAATATCTAAGTATCATGCAGCCCACCGGCGGCGCCGCGTTCGCGACGCCGCCGCGACTGGCAGGACGCCCCAAGGCGGCGTCCATGTGATTAACCCCACGCAATTCCCTCCCCCACCCTTTACTTTCCCGTCACGGGACACTCAACACATATGCATCTATCTGAATTGAAGGCCTTACACGTCTCGGCGTTGCTGGAGATGGCGATCGGCCTGGATATCGACAACGCGGCCCGGCTGCGCAAACAGGAACTGATGTTCGCGATCCTGAAAAAGCGCGCCAAGTCCGGCGAACAGATCTTCGGCGACGGCGCGCTGGAAGTGCTGCCCGACGGCTTCGGCTTCCTGCGCTCGCCCGACGCCAGCTACATGGCCTCGACCGACGATATCTACATCTCCCCGTCGCAGATCCGCCGTTTCAATCTGCACACGGGCGATTCGATCGAAGGCGAAGTGCGCACGCCCAAGGATGGCGAACGCTATTTCGCGCTGGTCAAGGTAGACAAGGTGAACGGCGAATCGCCGGAAGCGTCGAAACACCGCATATTGTTCGAGAACCTGACGCCGCTGCACCCGAACGAGCCGCTGCGCCTGGAACGGGAAATGAATGGCCAGGAAAACATCACCGGCCGCATCGTCGACCTGATCTCGCCGATCGGCAAGGGCCAGCGCGGGCTGCTGGTGGCCTCGCCCAAGTCCGGTAAATCGGTCATGCTGCAGCACATCGCGCACGCCATCACGGCCAACCATCCGGACGTGACCCTGATCGTGCTGCTGATCGACGAACGTCCCGAGGAAGTGACGGAGATGCAGCGCTCGGTGCGCGGCGAAGTGGTGGCCTCCACCTTCGACGAACCGGCCACGCGCCACGTGCAGGTAGCCGAGATGGTGCTGGAAAAAGCCAAGCGCCTGGTGGAAATGAAGAAGGACGTGGTGATCCTGCTGGACTCGATCACCCGCCTGGCGCGCGCCTACAACACCGTGATCCCGGCCTCGGGCAAGGTGCTGACCGGCGGTGTGGACGCCAACGCCCTGCAGCGCCCCAAGCGCTTCTTCGGCGCGGCCCGCAACATCGAGGAAGGCGGCTCGCTGACCATCATCGCCACCGCCCTGATCGAGACCGGTTCGCGCATGGATGACGTGATCTACGAGGAATTCAAGGGCACCGGCAACATGGAAGTGCACCTGGAACGCCGCCTGGCGGAAAAACGCGTGTACCCGGCCATCAACCTGAACAAGTCCGGCACGCGCCGCGAGGAATTGCTGATCAAGCCGGACCAGCTGCAAAAGATCTGGATCCTGCGCAAGCTGCTGTACTCGATGGACGAGATCGAAGCGATGGAGTTCATCCTCGACAAGATGAAGGCGACCAAGACCAACGCCGAATTCTTCGACATGATGCGCCGCGGCGGCTAACGCCGCAGGCGCTAAAACCGGGGTCAGGTCATGCCCTCATGCAAGATGCGCGCATCTTGCATGAGGGCATGACCTGACCCCGGTTTTTTTGCGCCGCTTGCCGCTGCGCGCGAACGGCTGTATAATCTTCGGTTGCATTAATTCAACCACTGGCAAGTGAGCGGCAATCGGGTCAAGAAGCAGGCGGACCGACGAAGTGCTGTTTGGCTACCTACCCATACCGAGGCTACAAATGAAAGCAGACATCCATCCAGATTACCGCGAAGTTGTGTTCCACGACCTGTCGTGCGACTTCAAGTTCGTCACCCGTTCGACCATCCAGACCCGCGAAACGATCACCCACGAAGGTAAAGAATACCCTCTGGTCAAGATCGAGGTGTCGGCTGAATCGCACCCGTTCTACACCGGCAAGCACAAGATCGTCGACACCGCTGGCCGCGTCGAGAAATTCCGCCAGAAGTTCGGTTCCGTCGGTTCCAAAACTTCCGTCGCCGCCGGTTAATTCCGCCGCGACCACAAGAAAGGCAGCTACGGCTGCCTTTTTTTGTTTGTCGCCCCGTCGCCTGGCCGGTTTTCCTGCATACTCCCGTCTACCTTTTATTTCGCACCGTCACTGATGAAGCCAGTCCGCCTTCCCGCCGCCGCCACCCTCGCGTTGCCACGCTGGGCCCTGTTCGCGCTGGGCTTGCTGTACATCCTGCCCGGCCTGATCGGCCGCGAACCCTGGAAGAACGATGACGCGGCCAGCTTCGGCGTGATGTGGACCATGGCCCAGGGCGGCTGGCAGGACTGGCTGTGGCCCAATATCGCCGGCCTGTCCATGCCCGACGAGGGACCGCTGGCATTCTGGCTGGGCGCCATCGGCATCAAGCTGTTCGGCTGGCTGCTGGGCGACGTGCTGGGCGCGCGCGTGGCCACCATCGCCGTGTTCCTGCTGGGCGTCGGTTCGCTGTGGTACGCCACCTTCAGCCTGGGCCGGCGCCAGGATGCCCAGCCACTGCGGCTGGCCTTCGGCGGCCAGCCCGAGCCCCGGGATTTCGGCCGCACCCTGGCCGACGCCGCCATGCTGATCTACCTCGGCTGCCTGGGATTGTTGCTGCACAGCCACGAAACGACGTCGGAGGCGCTGCAGGTATCGCTGGTGGCGCTGCTGCTGTACCGCGCCGTGCGTTACATGGAATTGCCGTCGCTGCGCAACGCGGCCATGACGGGCCTGGCGCTGGGCTTGCTCACCCTCAACCGTGGCTGGATGACGCCGGCCTTCCTGACGCTGGCGCTGTTCCTGTGCACCCGTTTCCTGGAACTGCCGGCCGCGCGCAGCCTGCGCGACCTGCTGCTGGCCGTGGCCGTGGCCGCCGCCATCGCCGCCGCCTGGGTGCTGCCGGCCCAGTGGCTGCAACCGTATGGCGCCAGCCCCGTGCCGGGCTGGATGGCGTGGAACGTGATCCAGCTGGCCCTGCCTACCGTGCACTCGCTGAAATTCTTCTGCCGCGTCGGCCTGTGGTTCTTCTGGCCCGCCTGGCCATTCGCCGGCTGGGCCGTGTACGCCTGGCGCCGCCAGCGCCACGTGCTGCACATCGTGGTGCCCGTCACCTTCGTCGCCATGGGCGCGCTGCTGGCCCTGTTCCACCCCAATCCCGAGCAAGGCCAGCTGCTGGTGCTGCTGCCGGCCCTGTCCATCATGGCCGCGTTCGGCCTGTTGACCATGAAACGGGGCGCCATCAACGCCATCGACTGGTTCTCGGTGATGGTGCTGACCCTGTGCGCGGCCATCATCTGGATCTTCTGGTGCGCCAAGCTGACGGGCTGGCCGGCCCAGGCCGCCAAGAACGCGCTCAAGCTGGTGCCCGGCTTCAAGCCCGAACTGGGGCTGGCCGCCTTCCTGGTGGCCGCCGCGGCCAGCTGCGGCTGGATCGCCCTGGTGCACTGGCGCATCTCGCGCCAGCCGGCCGTGCTGTGGCGCGCCGTGGTGCTGTCGTCCGGCGGCCTGATCCTGATCTGGATCCTGCTGATGACGCTGTTCCTGCCCGACATGAACTACAGCAAGAGCTACGCCGGCGTAGCGCGCCAGATCGCCGACAAGCTGCCGCCCGGCGTCGATTGCATCGAAACCAATGTGGGACCGGCCCAGCGCGCCTCGTTCGCCTACTATGCCCACTTGCCATTCACCGGCATGACGGGCGGGCGCTGCCAGCTGTTGTTGCTGCAAGACAGTATCCGTGTGCGCGACGACAAGGAAATCCAGCCGCAATACCGGGGCAAGCAATGGCAACTGCTGTGGGAAGGCCGGCGTCCGGCTGACCGCGAGGAACGTTTCCGCCTGTACCGCCGCGCCGATTGAGCTGGCACGCCACCGGCAATTGACCCGAAGCAAGGCCGACAGCACGACAAAGGCTATCCCTTGCTGCTATGCTAGCTGCACAGACCGGGCGTTTCCCGCCCGGCGCACACGCCATCCACCATGCCCACCCGACTTCTCCGCCCGGCGGCGGCGCTGGCCGTCGCGCTGCTGCTGCGCGCCGGTCCGGCCCGCTGCGACGACACGCTGACACTGCTGACCGAACAGGCACCGCCGGCCAGCATGCTCGCACATGGCCAGGTGACGGGACGGGAAACGGACAAGATCCGCGCCCTCATGGCCCGCACCGGCACGCCCTACCGGCTCGACGTGCTGCCGTGGAAACGGGCCTACCACATGGCCCTGAACCAGCCCGCCACCTGTGTCTATTCCACCTCGCGCACGCCCGAACGTGAATCGCTGTTCAAATGGGTGGGGCCGACCATGCAGGCCGACTGGGTGTTCTATGGCCGGCTCGACCATGAATTTCCCTTGCACACGCTGGAGGACGCCCGCCCGCTGCGCATCGGCACCTACAACGGCGACGCGCGCGATGAATTCCTGCGCAGCCGCGGCTTCCAGGTCGATGCCACCACCAACGACCTGGCCAACCCGCAAAAGCTGCTGCTCAACCGCATCGATTTATGGGCCGTCGGCTTACGCCCTGGCAGTCCCGGCCCCGAGCAGCCCGCCTGGAAAGGCGTGATCGGCCCCTTGCTCGTGTTCCATCAGGTGCAGATCTACCTGGCCTGCAACCGCGCCGTGCCGGACCGCCTGGTGGAGCGGCTCAACACGGCCGCCGCCGAGCTGCGGCGCGACGGCACGTTTGCCAGGATCGAACGGCACTACGCCCACTGGCAACCGGCGCCCTAGCGCTGGCGGCGCGGCCGCGGACACCAGCGATGGCCGTCAGCGTGCCGCCACATACACCCGGCCGGGATCGATGCGCGCGTGCTGCGCGAACGGCATGCGCTCCAGGTGGCTGACGGCGAGCGTGTCGCCGCCGTCGCGGAACACGAACAGCGTGCCGTCCCCGGAAGTGAACACGCCGGCCGCCAGCGGAAAGATCTCCACCCGCGCTTCATTGCGCACCTGGGTGAAATAGCGCTGCCGCCGCTGCTCGAACGTCAGCACCAGTCCCGTTTCCAGCAAATAAGGCTGGGCATAGGCGCCAAATTCCTGGGGCGCCAGCTTGTACGGCACGCTGGCCGTGGCATTCTTGCTGATCCTGACCTGGACGCCGTCACCGGCCGCGGCCGGCGTCTGCTGTTGCGCGACCGCGGGGCTGGCCAGCAGCACGCAGGCCAGCGCGACTATCATCGTTTTCGCGACCATGATTTCACCTCCGGACTATGCCGCCCGACACCGCCGGGCATGCCGCGCGCGGGCGCGGCGCATATTTCATGGTAGCAGCCGGCGGCGCTTTTCCCAGCCTGAATTGACGGGCCGCAGGCATCGCCAGCGGGCGCCGCACGAGATTATCGGCCAGCAGGGTTGCCCTGCTGTTGCAAATCAGTGATAATGCGTGTCGCGTTGCCTCGGTGGTGAAATTGGTAGACGCAGCGGACTCAAAATCCGCCGCCGCAAGGCGTGCCGGTTCGATTCCGGCCCGAGGCACCAGGAACATGTATCAAGCCGTAGCATCAAACATCAAAACCCGCATGCCTTAAGGCTTCGCGGGTTTTTTGTTGTCTGGTGTTATCTCAGCCAACATCATCCCATCGCATGGCTATCCCGTCATTTTCAACGGTATATGTGAGCAACGCAATTTCTTATACCCTCAGGATGGCCATGGCATGGACCGACACGTTTGTTATGCAGGCGAAGCGCGTCAAGCCCACAGGGGGCAAATATACGGGTGGCGAGCGTACCTATCTGCTGATTTTGCCGTGCGGCAAGTACTGGCGTACGGATTAAGGTTTTCTCGGGAAGCAGGCCCGGCGTCGGCGATGTGGAACTGTCCCAGTCTGGTACTGGCTGCTTTCGCCATGGCCATGGCCATCGCCGGTGCTGATGTCGAGTGGTCCGGTATGCGTGTGACGATACGCCCAGTGATCTACTGCGCGCTGGAAGGTGAAGCGGGCATGGGAAAGCGTGGGAGAAGTGGGAAAAATCCTCGACAACGCAAAACGGCTGCACAAGCTGATCGACGGCTTGATCCTTCCGGTGCACCATGGCGGCAAGCAGCAAGATGCAGCTCATCCTGTCCGCGCACTAGGCCGCACGCCAGCAGGCCGCGCACGCCAACAACGCCAGCGAACCGCGCAGCAACGCCCCCGGTTCGCTTTGTATTTTGGTACATGAAAATGAAGTAAGCCGAGCTCGACCGCGTGCCAGTCATTGAGGACAGGCGGGGGGCTGAACTTGGCCACGCTGCTGGCTGCGTCCAAGCAGACCGGCAGCAGCCTGCTGGCGGTGTCGCGCTTCTGAAAGCAAAGGCACTCGTTTAACAATCATTAACTAAAATATGGTTGCCAGTCAGAACTTTTACTGGATGGCGCAATCCACGGTCCGCATTGTTTTGCAGTTGCGCGCGCAAGACCGCATTCGCTTGCTCGCTCAACCAGCTCCGATTATGCCCCCATATGCTTGGGCCATCGGTCAACTCTACCGGCTGCCAAGTGGCAGGGTCGATGACCAAGCCGCCCCAACCATATTCGATCATGAATCCCGATGGCGTCCTTACATAGAAGGACGTCATATGGTCGTTGGCGTGCCGCCCCAGTGTGACCGCAATGTCGGCCTTGCGCAATTGCGCCAGATCGTGAGCATGCCCCACATCGTCAAACTGCATCAGCTCCATCATCAGGTGATGGAAGCCGCGCTGTCCGTTTTCGATCAGGGCCAAGCTATGGTGACGCGGATTGACGTGCAGGAAATAGGCCTTGAACGGGGCCAGCACATAATCGGACACACCGAAGCCGAGCAGCTCGGTATAGAAGGGCAGGACGGAGTCGATTCTTTCGCAGGTCAACACCACATGCCCGATGCCAAGCGAACCGGTGCGGAATCCAGCGATATTACGCCCCGGCGCAAACGGACTATCGGCTTGTTCCGGCCCCCAGTAGAGCTCGACCCGGTTTCCTGCCGGGTCGTGCATCCAGATGAGCTCGCGCACCCGACGCTGCGCAGTCAGCGCGGCGCTGCCCCGCTCGACTCGGACGCCGGCCGCGTCCAGGCGTGCCGCGATCGCTTGCAAGGCCGCTCCGCTTTCCACTTCCCATCCAAGATGCTGGATGATGCCGTCCGCACCTTCTTCGAAATGAAAGCGCTGGCTCAAGTCGTCCATCCGGAAGGACAGGGTTCGCGCCGATTGATCTGCAATTTGCAGGCCGAGAAACTTCGTCCCGAATTCAGCCCAATCGGCGAGGCGACTAGTGCTAATGCCCGCGTAACCCAATGCGACGACGCTCATGCGTATTCCTCCATGAAGCGGGTGACGATGCCAACAAATTCCTGTTTCTTTTCGATCTGAACCCAGTGGCCGCATTGGTCGATGGCGTGCAGGGTTGCATTGGGCAATTTTTCTGCGAGCATTTCCGATACCCGGAAAGGAATGACGCGATCGTCGCGCCCATGCACGAGAGCGACCGGAATGCGGATGGTGTTCAATTGTGCATCGCTCAGCGCAAGCATGTCGACACCCCTCTGGCGCGGCGCGGGGAACAGCCGGGCGAAACGCTCTTGCACGTCAGCGCGAATGCTGGCGCGGTAGCGCATGTCGACCAGGTCGTCCGTGACGATGGATTGGTCGTAGGCGAAGATGCCGATCAGTTCGCGCATCGCTTCGCGCGAAGCCTGATATCCCCACACCTTGTCCAACCCTTCGCTGATGGGGAAGCTCGTCCCCGCCGAGCCCATCAGCACCAGCTTCTTGACGCGGTCCGGATACATGCTCGCCGTCCTGAGCGCAATGGCTCCGCCAAAGGAATTGCCGACGATGGAAAACTGCGCGATTCCCAGCGCATCCATCAGGCCGATGACTTGCGCAACCCAGTTGTCCGGAGAGGTCTGATACCCGGGCGGCGTTTGCGTGTAGCCGAAGCCGGCCATGTCCGGCGCAATCACGCGGTGCGTAGAGGCCAGCTCCGGCAGGGCCAGGCGCCAGTTCGCCCACGCCGTCACACCAGGGCCGGAGCCGTGAATGAGCAGGATGGCGTCACCCTGCCCGCGATCGTGATAGTTGATGTTCACCCCGTCGAGGGTGATGCTGTTGCCCATCTCGGGAACGTTCTCGCTCATGCTTGCCTTCCTAAGT
>DATFBD010000167.1:0-25741 GCA_035254005.1 Burkholderiaceae bacterium
CGGCGTGAAAGGGTTTCAGACCCGCTTCCCGACTGAATGTGCCCTCGGGGAAAACTACCACGCTCTGGCCGCCGCGCAAGGCCTCGGCCATGCGCTCCACATCTTCCGCTCCGCGTCGCGCGTCGAAGCGTTCGACGAACAGTGCGCCGAGCCCGGTCATCAGGCTGCGCATCACGGGCTCGCCGGCAAATTCGCGCTTTGCCGCGAACGCATACCCAGGCACGGCGGGCAGCAGCGCGGTGAGTGCAATGGCGTCGAGATAGCTGGAGTGATTGACCAGCAGCACATGCGGTTCGCGCGGCAAACGCTCGAAGCCATTGGCCGACAGCGGTACGGCGGCAAGGCGGAACAGCAAGCGCGCCGCAAAGCGGGCAATGCGCCGCCCTTGCGCGGGGCTCTGCAACAGCAGGATCAATCCGCCGACGGGCAGCGCAAGCACCGCAAGCACCAGCCACAGGTATACGCCATATGCCCATGCACTTGCGCGCCTTGCGGCGACCCGCAGGTCCGCCAGCACGGCGCTCGCGGCGAAGCGGGCTGTGCGCAGGCGGGGCAGGGCGGACGGCTGTTCCGCCTTGCCATGCTCGTACGCATCCCTGCTGGCCAGACGCCGGATCTTGCCGCTGGACGTTTTGAGTACCGCATGCGGCGGCACGAGGACGATGTCGTCGGCCGGCATGCCGATGACGTCGACCGCGGTCTGATTGAGTGCCTGGCGCAGTTTTGCGCGAGCCGCTTCGTCGCGCTCGCGGGTCTCGGCCATGATCACCAGCCGTTCGCTGCCGGTGGCGGGATCCGGACTGGCGAAGACCGCCACGCAGCCCTTGCGTATGCCCGGCACATTGCCTGCCGCCTGTTCCAGGTCGTAGGGATAGAGGTTGCGTCCGCCGCGCTTGATGAGGTCCTTCACCCGCCCGGTGACATAGACCTCGCCCTCGGCCATGTAGGCGAAATCGCCGGAGTCGAGCCAGTCGCCGCGAAACAGCTTGCTCGTGCCCTCGGGATTGCGATAGTAGCCGGAGGTGGCGGAGCTGCCCCGGAACTCCAGGCGGCCGACGCAGCGTTCGGGCAATTCAACTTCCGCGTCGTCGACGATGCGGATCTCCTGGCCGTGCAGCGCCCGGCCGCAGGAAGGGATGGGCAAGGCATCCGCGCCGCCACCCGGCACGGCCTTGCCCTCGCGGGTAAAGGTATCGCGCGCGATGACGTCGATGCGCGGCCCGCGCTCCAGCGGCGGGAAGGCGAGCCCGACCGAGGATTCCGCCAGCCCGTAGACCGGCGTGAGCGCCTGGCGGCGCAAGCCGCACCGGGCAAAACGCGTTGCGAAGGATTCCAGCGTGGCGGGGCTGACCGGCTCCGCGCCGTTGAGCGCCAGCCGCCAGCGCGACAGATCGAGTTCGGCGAGCGTGGCGTCGCTGATATGCCGCACGCACAATTCATACGCAAAATTAGGTGCGGCGGACATCGTGCCGTGGTGGCGCGTGATCGTCTGCAGCCAGAGCGCGGGCCGCGCGAGAAAGGCGAGCGGCGACATCAGCACCAGCGGGATGCCGTGGTACATCGTGCCGAACCAGGCGCCGATCAGGCCCATGTCATGGTAGAGCGGCAGCCAGGACACGAACACGTCGTCCGGCCCGGCCTGCGTCGCCTGCCCTAGCGCGCGGATGTTGGCCAGCAGGTTGGCATGTGTCAGCACCACGCCCTTGGGGTCGCCGGTGCTGCCCGAGGTGTACTGCAGGAAGGCGATATCGCCGGCCTGCGGCCGATAGCGCGGCGGCGCGGGCGGGGCATGCAGATCGGAGGGCGTGACGATTGCCGCCAGGCTCGGCACGGCCGCCTGCAGCATGAGAGCGACCTGTTTGGCCTGCTTGAACGTGATGATCAGCACCGCTTCGGCATTGGACAGGATGCGCGCGTGGCGCTGCAGATGGTCTTCGATCTGCGCCATGCGCGCGGGCGGGTAGATCGGCACCGGTATGCCGCCGGCAATCATCACGCCGAAAAAACAGGCGAGGTAATCGCGGCCGGTGGGGAGCATCAGTGCAACGGTTTGCTTCGGCTGCAAGCCTTGCGCCTGCAGGCCGGCCGCAATGCCGCGCGCTTCATCCAGCAGCTCGCGGTAGCTGATGGGGTGTTCCTGGTGCTGTTCGTCGTGCAGCAGGATGTGGACCTCGTCGGGCTGGCGCTCGGCGTGCCATTCCAGCACATCGACCAGGCTTTGCGCGTCGGTGGGCACGCCAGGCGTCCGCGAACCGCTCAGCGCAGGGGCAAACTCAGGCGCCTGCTCGGGCGCTGCCTGTCCCAGCCAGTGCAACAGCTCGCGCGGCGTGTCGGCCTGTCCCAGCGCCTCGCTCGGCATTTCGACGCCGAAAGCTTTTCCCACGCGCTGCATCAACTCCACGCGCGCCAGGCTGTCCAGCCCGAGGTCGCGTTCGAATGACGTGTGCAGACCGACCTCTGGCGCCTGCTCGGGATGCGTTTCGCGCGCGAGTTGCTGTACGATCGCCAGCAATTGCTCGGCGGAAGATGTACCGCGGTGAGTCTGATGATCGTTCACAAGGATCGATGCCGACATAGTCAAGCCTCACCATAAAACTTCCCGAACCCGCATCATTGTTATGGATCAAGCACGCGCTCTGGTCGGGCTTTCCATCGGCACCTGCCGGTCTTATTCTGTTGATTCCATAGAACGGATGGCAACATGACCACAAGCACGGCTGTTCCCGGGGCGGGGAGCGTCCTGGCGCCCGGCGTTTCGCGCCGCGAGGTGTGGGGCTGGGCGATGTACGACTTCGCCAATTCCAGCTATACCACCGTCGTCATCACCGCCATCTACAATGCCTATTTCGTCGCCGTCGTTGCCGGCGGCAAGACCTGGGCGACGCTGGCATGGACCGCCGCGCTGGCAGTATCCAACCTGCTGCTGATGGTGGTCGGACCGGTACTCGGTGCCTATGCCGACTTGCGCGGCAACAAGAAGCGCATCTTGCTTGCGTCCACGGTCGGCTGCGTCGCCACCACCGCGGCACTGGCGCTGTCCGGGCCGGCCACACTTTGGCTGAGCGTGCTGATGCTGGTGCTGTCCAGTTTCTTCTACGGCATCGGCGAAAATATCGTCGCCGCCTTCCTGCCCGAACTGGCCGGCAGCGAAAGCCAGGGCAAGGTCTCCGGCTGGGGATGGAGCCTCGGCTACATCGGCGGCTTGCTCTCGCTCGGCATCTGTCTTGCCTATGTCAATTGGGCCGCGGCGCGGGGGCAGCAAGCCTGGCATTACGTACCGGTCACCATGCTGATCACCGCCGCCATGTTCGGCGCGGCGAGCCTGCCCACCTTCCTGCTGCTGCGCGAACGCGCGCCGCGCCAATGGCAGGCGCGCGGCGCCGGCCTGGCCCGACAGACCGCCGCACGTCTCATGCAGACATTGCACCGCACGCGGCATTACACCGACCTGCGCCGCTTCCTGCTGTGCATCGTGGTGTATCAGTCGGGCATACAGGCCGTCATCGCGCTGGCCGCGATTTACGCGCAGCAGGCGATGCGCTTTTCCACGCAGGACACGGTGATGCTGATCATCGTGGTGAACATCACCGCCGCCATCGGCGCGTTCGCATTCGGCTATGTGCAGGACCGCATCGGCCACGTCGCGACCATCGCGCTCACGCTCGTCGGCTGGATCCTGATGGTCGCGCTGGCATGGATGGCGCAAGGTCCTGCGCTGTTCTGGCTGGCCGCCAATATCGCCGGCCTTTGCCTTGGCGCGAGCCAGTCCGCCGCACGCGCCTTCGTCGGCATCCTCAGTCCGGATCTGCGGCGCGCCGAGTTCTTCGGCCTGTGGGGCATGGCGGTGCGACTGGCATCGATCGTCGGCCCGTTGACCTATGGGCTGGCGACCTGGCTGTCGCGCGGCGACCACCGTTTGGCGATGCTGATCACCGGCGGCTATTTCGTCGCGGGCTTGCTGTTGCTGGCGGCGGTCGATGCGGAGCGCGGGCAGCGCGCGGCGCGGACCTGACCGGACGACGGGTCCGGCGAGGAGTCTGATTCGATGACGCAGTCCGTCCCAGCGCAAGACGGCATCGTCCGCGTCATGTTCGGCGGCGACGTGATGCTCGGACGCCTGGTCAAGGAAGCCATCCTGCGCCACGGGCCGGATTACCCGCTGGGCCCGATTGCCAATCTGATGCGCGGCGCCGACCTGGCCGTGGTCAATCTCGAGTGCGCCATCACCGCGTCGACCGAGCAGTGGCAGGGCGCGCCCAAGGCGTTCTATTTCGGCGCGCCGCCCGAGGCCGTCGAGAGCTTGAGCAGGGCCGGGGTCGATCTGGTCAGCCTCGCCAACAACCACGTCCTTGATTTCGGCATCGAAGGATTGCGCGATACGCTGCGCCTCCTGCGCCGCCACGATATCCGCTTCGCGGGTGCGGGCGAAGACCGGCGTGAGGCCCTGTCGCCGGTGACGCTCGATTGCAGCGGCACCCGCTTCGGCATGGCGGCATTCTGCGATCATCAGGAGGATTTTGCCGCACGGGGCGACCGGCCCGGCATGGCCTACCTGGATTTCGACGATGAATCCGCCGTCATGGCCGCCTTGCGCGAGGCGCTTGATCCCTTGCGCTGCGCATCGGTCGACTGGCCCATCCTGTCCTTGCACTGGGGGCCGAACATGGTGTTCCGTCCATCGAAAAAATTTCGCAGGATCGCGCACGCCGCCATCGAGATGGGATGGAAAATCCTGTTCGGCCACAGCGCGCACGTGTTCCAGGGAATCGAGATCCATCGCGGCTGCCCGATCATCTACGCGGCGGGCGATCTGGTGGACGATTACTATGTCGACCCCGACTTCAGGAACGACCATCAACTGCTGCTGGAAATGGCACTGACGCGCGATGCCCTGTGCGGCATCACTCTGCATCCGGTGTTCATCGAGAACTGCCAGGTCCGTCGCGCCAGCGGGGCGCAGGTCGACTATATCGCCGGCTGGATGAGCGCGCTCTGCCGCGAAATGGGAACGCCCGTACGCCGCGAGGCGGACACGCTGCGCATCGAAGGCCGCGCACCCTGAAACCTTGACGCGGCAGCCCCTCGTACTGCATCAGCCGTTCACGAAGTGGCAAACGTAATGCGCCGGGAATCGCGTGCTCATCGGCTCTCCTAACCCGAAATATGGTGATGGCCAGCAGTCACCCTCTTGGCTTGCAGGCCTTCGCCCGCGCCGCCTTGCTCCAGGAACTGCACGTCGGTGCCGACCGCCACCGCATTGAAATCGGGATAGACCAGGTTGTCGCGGTGAAAATAGAACTCCCGCCCGTCCGCCGTTTCGATGAATCCATAGCCGTCCTCGAACAGCTTCGTGACGCGGCCGTGCAGCGGGACTTCATGCGTTTTCACGTCGCCGCGTTGCTCGCGCACGTAATCCTGCAATTTCCGCACTGCGGCGTCGAACGCGTCGCGGATGACGATGAACACATTCTCATGCTGATGGACATGACTGATGGCAATTTCCGTCTGCGGCACGGTCAGGTCGATACGCACTTCAAACATGCGGCCTTGCGTATGGTGCTTGCCGGCGGCATCGACAGTCACATGGCAATGCATCACATGTTCGGAGAAGTGGTCGAGCCTTTCCGCCCGCTTGCGGATCTCCGCCTCGATGGCATCGGAAGGAGGGATATTCAGAAAGGTGATATGCAGAGGGATTTTCATGATGTTGTCCCGTGGATGGACATAAGCTACCGCATTCAGGGTAGAACGATGCGCCGGCGCGGAATTGCGCCAGCGCAGATCGCGGAACCTTTTTCTAAGATGAATACCGATGCGCGTAGCGGGACAGGGCGGGAACCCGTCGGGTGGCATCGATCATCACGCGCTCAGCATTTCATATTAGTCGCGAAGCTCGTGCATTGGCAGGGCTTGCCGCTTGCCGCTTGCCGACCCGCAAACTTGGCGTCGATCGAAGGCTTACGGCCTGGAGAAGGGGAGCAACAGCATGCTGCCGTCCTGATCGTCGCCAGTGTCCACGCGATACTTCGGCGTGGCGACAAAGCCGTGCGTGCGTCCTTCGGCGTCCTGGTAGTCGCCCACCACCTGGCTCCGGTTGTTGATGCCGAAGACTTCAGTCGAAACCGCGCCCGGATAGTCGATAGTGAAGTACTTGCCTTTGGCGAGCAGGAAGCCGTGCGTTCCGGCCGTCTCCCCGAAGGTGCTGCCGACGATCTGTCCGCGGGCATTGATCCCGTACGGCGTCGTCGACTGCGCGCCGGGGCGGTCGATCACGGTGATGCTGCCGCGTCGCGACAGGTAGCCGTGCTGTTTTCCGTCGCTGCCGACATATTCGCCGACGATGTCCTCGGCAATGTTGATGCCATGCGCGGTGGTCGAGATCGAAGCGGGAACGTCGACCACGGTGAAGACCTTGTTCTTGAGCATGAAACTGTGGAGGTCGGGAATGCGGGTGGAGTTGAAATTCCCGATGATGGTGCCGGCATCAGTGATTCCGCGCGCCGCCGTGACATCGAACTCGGAGGTGCTGATGGTGCTGAAGATACCGCCATCGATCCGGAAGCCGTAATCGAAACCATGTCCCATGCGGTAGGAACCGACGATCTGTCCCTGGTTGTTGATGTCGTACGCGAACTCCGCGATGTCCGGCGTTTCGCCGGGCGCATGCGGATATTCGATCGTCGTGAATTCACCGTTCTTCAGCAGGAAGCCGTGGTTCAACGAAAACTGTCCAGGGATCTGAGGATGGCTGAAGGTGCCGACGACATGGCCGAGGTCGTTGATGCCGTACGCCTTGGTACCCGACGCATCCGGCACATCGATGGTTTTGAAGTCGTACTTCAGGGCAAATGGATGAGGAATGCCATCGGTCGGTGGCGCGACATTGCCGTTCGCCATGACCGCCGAGGGTGAAGCCGCAATGAAACAGAATGCCGCCGTACAGTTGAACAAAAATGCTCTCACAATATGCTCCTTCATGAATGCTGCAGGATTGAACAAGGCCTTGCTACGCAGGTACAACGATGGGCATCGTTGTTGTTTCCGGTGCTTTGTCGGTACTTCGGACGGCACGCAGACCCGACGGCGACAAAGGAGCGCGTCTCTGAAGGACGCATGGATATGGATGTGTTCACGGCGCAAGCGGAACGCAGAACGCCCCGCATGAATGACGCGAAGGTGGGATAGGCCGGGACGGCCCTGGGTTCCCCGGCATGGAGGTGGGTTAAGAATGGTGAAGATTTCCATAGCGGCGACGGAGCTTGCGCATTCGCAAGGTTTCCCGTCAGCGCACGTAGACTTGATGAACTGAGTTCCTTCTTTGAAGTCACACCATTGCATTTCGATCAAAGGAACTAATTCAACGTTGGCCGACCAGAAAGGAGAACACCATGAAGTTCGGAGCAATCAAAGCAGCCGTTATCTGTGTCTTGGGAGGGGCCCTGATCGCCGGGTGCGCGTCGTCGTCGCCGCCCTCGTCGACAGTTGCATCCACCCAGAAGAATGTTAACAGCGGGAAAATTGCCGCCGTCGAAACCACCGCGGTAGTCGACCAGACGACGGTTGGATCAAGCTCCGGCAGTGGTGCCGTGGTGACGTCCGCCAGCGGCGGTCCTTCACTCATCACCGTGCAATTCGATGATGGCACGCAAGGCAGGTATGTCATTGAGCATCCGACATCCGTGCACAAAGTCGGCGAGCCGGTGAATGTCATCACCGATGGCGATCGCATTACCATCACGACGCGCTAGCCGCAGTTGACCGTTTCAGCGCCGGCGGGCTTGCCACGAATCGGGCAGGCTGTCGTCGGCGTCCTGCCAGCCGCTTACCCCCACCCCGACAGCAAGACTTCTTTCCGCCACGCCGGACAGGACAGGCTCCTGCGCAGGAGCCCGGTCGCGTTGTATAATCTGGCCTCCCCGCCGCACCACACCTCGCCTTGCCATGCCCGACCAGAATACCGAATCCCCCGTTTACGAAGACCGCCTCTGGAAGGATGACGGCTGGACAGCCAAGGTCATCAAGAACGAAGACGACGAGGGCTGGGCGGTCGCCATGTTCAAGGACGGCGAGTCGGAGCCGGCGCTGGTGGGACCGTGGACCATGGGCCGCGACAAGAAGAACCCCAAACCGCTCGATGCCAATGCCTTCTCCACGCTGGTCAAAACCGCATCCGAAGTGCTGCGGCGGCATGAACAGCAACTGCATGCGACGCTCAACAAGCGTGTCGCCATCACGCACAATGGCGCGGCCATCACCGTCACGCTGACCATCGTGCCGGATGACTATGAGCCGCACGGCGTGCTCACGGCGATCGATGAACAAGGCAGTGAAATCGCCGGCAAAAAGGTTGAGCCCAATTTCGCCCTGACGCGCGCCAGCGCCAGCGCCTGGGCCGACAAAGGCTTTGGCCGCTAAGCTGAACATGGGGCCGCAGCCCCTGCAATCCTGAAACGGACTTTCCCATCATGAGCAACAATCACGACATCAAACCCGGTCAGTCCGTCGAACTGCTGAAAGAGCTGCATATCCTGACCCGCGACGGCAAGCTGAACCAGGACAGCCGCCGCAAGCTCAAGCAGGTCTATCACCTTTACCAGTTCATCGAGCCGCTGTTGCAGGAAGTTCGGCAGGATCATGCCGACATCACCCTCGTGGATCATGGCGCGGGCAAGTCCTATCTCGGCTTTATTCTGTATGACCTGTTCTTCAAGAACCTGAACGACAAATCGCACATCTACGGCATCGAGACGCGCGACGAATTGGTGAAGAAATCGCAGGAGCTGGCACAGCGACTGGGCTTTCCCGGCATGTCCTTCCTCAATCTGTCGGTGGCCGAGTCGATCAGTTCGACACAGTTGCCGGAAACTGTCGATGTCGTCACTGCGCTGCATGCCTGCAATACGGCAACCGATGACGCCATTCGCTTCGCGCTGCAGAAGAAGGCGAAGTTCATCGTGCTGGTGCCTTGCTGTCAGGCGGAAGTGGCTTCGGTGCTGAAGAAGAACAAAGGCAAGTCGCTCGGCCGCGACGCCTTGACCGAGATCTGGCGCCACCCCATCCACACCCGCGAATTCGGAAGCCATGTCACCAACGTCCTGCGCTGCCTGCAACTGGAAGCGCACGGCTACCAGGTCAACGTGACGGAACTGGTGGGCTGGGAGCATTCGATGAAGAATGAGCTGATCATCGCCACCTACAAGAACCTGCCGCGCAACCGCCCGACCGAGCGCCTGCGCGAAGTGCTGGAAACGCTGGGACTGGAGGAGATGGGCAACCGCTTCTTCACCGAGCAAGTGGCGCAAGCTGCCGCATAACTGACTGAAGCCATGACCGATACCAGTACCGACAACACCATCCGCCTGGCCAAGCGCGTGGCCGAACTACGTGCCTGTTCGCGGCGCGAGGCCGAGCAATACATCGAAGGCGGCTGGGTCAGCGTGGATGGTGTAGTGGTCGAGGAACCGGGCGCCCGTGCGGCGCCCAGCCAGACGGTCACCATCGCACCCGATGCGACCTTGCTGGACGTGGTGCCCGTCACGCTGCTGCTGCACAAGCCGGCCGGCGTCAACGCCGGCGTCGGCCAGCAGGGTGTGCCCGCGTTGAGCTGCCTGCGCCCCGACACGCTGACGGCTGACGCC
Organism: Burkholderiaceae bacterium; assembly: GCA_035254005.1. GTDB lineage: Bacteria > Pseudomonadota > Gammaproteobacteria > Burkholderiales > Burkholderiaceae_D > Rugamonas. The sequence continues at coordinate 9,639 of DATFBD010000167.1, forward strand.
CGCGGCCAGCGCTTCCTCAAGCGGCACCTGGCTGGCCTGACCCTGACCAATCCATTGGAAACCATGGCCAGCGGCCTGCTGGTGTTCACGCAGGACTTCCGCGTGGCGCGCAAGCTGGTGGACGACGCGGCCCGCATGGAGCAGGAGCTGATCGTGGAAGTGGCGGGCCAGATCGCGGAGAATGGCCTGGCGAAGCTGAACCACGGCCTCACCTTCAACGGCAAGCCGCTGCCGCCGATCAAGGTCAGCTGGCAGAACGAGAAGCGGCTGCGCTTCGCGCTCAAGGGCGTGCAGCCGGGCCAGATCGAGCACATGTGCCAGCAGGTGGGATTGAGCGTGGTGGCGATCAAGCGCATCCGTATCGGCCGCATCGCCATGGCCGGCCTGCCAGTGGGCGAGTGGCGCTATCTGCAGCCGTACGAACGCTTCTGACGGGCGCAAAACAAACCGGGGTCAGGTCATGCGATCAGGCAAGATGCGTGCATCTTGCCTGATCGCATGACCTGACCCCGGTTTGTTTTTCCCCGTGCCGTCAGGCGGCTTTCTTCTTTTTCTCGGGCTTGGGCAGTTGCACCAGGCGGGTGCCTGTCAGGCGGTCGTGCAGGAACTGGCCGTCCTTGTCGAACAGGGCGGTGGCCGACCAGGCCAGGATGCCGGCGCCCAGCAGGCCCAGCGCTTGCCAGTGGGCCAGTCCCAGCGCGTAGTCGAGCAGCGCGGCCGGGACGATCCACAGCCAGGCCAGCAGGTAGCGCACGGCGGCGGCCTGCAGCGGCACGTGTTCGCGGCCCGGCATCACCAGCTTGATGCGCCAGGTGCGCATGGCCAGCGTCTGGCCTTCGCGGCTCCATTGGTGGATGAAATAGGCGCCCAGCACGAGGAAGGCCAGCGCCTGGCGCATGTGTTCCACCACCTTGGCATGGCTGGCCTGGGTGGCGATCTCGAATACGAGGAAGGGCAGGAACAGCACGGCCAGGCCGAGCAGGGTTTCGTACACCATCGAGATCAGGCGGCGCGCCACAGTGGGCGCGGCCAGGCTGCTGGCAGCCGGGGTAGGGCTATTTGACATTCGTTGGGGCGGGTGCGCTGGCCGGGGTGGCGGCCGGGGTCGTGGTGCCGGATGGCGGCGTTGCCGCCCCCGGCGCCGTGGTCATGGAGCTCGATGGTGCTGCCGTGGTTGGCGCGCCGGCGGCGGGCGAGGTCGTTCCCGCCGCCGCCGCGGCTGCCGGCGCTGCGGCCGGTGCCGCAGGCGACACCGGGGAGGCCGGCGTGATCGGCGCGATCGACGGTGGCGGCGTCACGTTTTTCTTGATCGGCGCCACCGTCTTCATCTTGCTCTGCTCCGGCGTGGGCAGGTTGGCCACTTGCTTCTTCTCGGCCACCGCCGCCGCCAGTTGTTTCTTCTGCTCGTCCGGCAACTGCTGGTATTCCTCCCACTGGGCCGACTTGTGGCCAGGGCCGATCTTCTGGGTGCGGGCGTAGTTTTCGCGTACCTGGCGCCGCTGTTCCGGCGTCATGCGTACCCATTCGTTCATGCGCTCGCGCACGCGGGCCTGCTCGTCGGCCGTCATGGACGAATAGCGGTTGGCGATCTTCAGCCACTTCTGCTTGCGCAAGCCTTCCATCTGGTCCCATTCCCCTTGCAGCGGGAGCAGGGCTTGCTGTTGCGACGCGGTCAGTTCCTTCCACAGGGGCTTGTCCAGGCCTTTGTGCGCGGCGCCATGCTGCTTGCCGCCAGCGCCGGGCTTGCCGGCGGCGGACGATGCCGATGCCGGGGAGGCCGCGGCCGCCACGCTGGCCGCCGGCGTCACGGGCGCCGGGCGCGTGCCGACCCAGACGGTGCCGGCCACTGCCGCCAGCACGCCTGCCGCCACCGCCACGCCCAGTTTTGCCTGACTACTGAAACCGGTCATGCTTATTGCTCGCTTCGGTCGCTTTGTTCGCTTTGGGCGAGGTAGGCGTTAAAGCCGTGGTCCAGGTAGGCCGACAACGGCAATTCGTCCGACAGCACGGCCGCATCGAGCTCGGCCAGTTCGGCCACGCGCTGTTGCTGTTCGTACTGGTAGATACCGATCAGGCCCGTCACCAGCACCAGCAGCGGGATCACCATGCTGACCCGGCTCAGCCACGAGAACGGCTGCGAGAAGTAATCGCCCATGCTGCGTGCGCCGCCGGCGCTGGCCGTGGCCAGTGCCGCCTGCTTCACGCGCAGCGGGGCATCGGCCTTCTTGCGGGCCAGGGCCGCCTTGCGCGCCTGCGCCAGCCGGTCGGTGGTCGAGGCCGGCAAGTCGTCGAGCCGCTCATTGAGCTTGTGCCGCACCTTGTATGCGAAATTGAGATCTTCGGTGTTCATAATTTTATTCCCTTGGCCTGCAGTGCCTCGGCGAGTGCGTGAGTTGCGCGTGAGCAATGTGTCTTGACGCTCCCCTCGGAGCAGCCCATCGCTTCGGCCGTTTCGGCCACGTCCATATCTTGCCAGTAACGCATGAGGAAGGCTTCCCGTTGACGCGCGGGCAGTTTTTGTACCTCATTCTCGATCAAGGCCAGCATTTGCTGGCGTTCGACCTGGTCGGCGCTGGACTCGGCGGCGGCGGTGCCCTGTTCGGCCTCGTAGGATTCCAGTATATCAAAGTCCTCATGCTCGTCCCCCGAGGGGCCCAGGCCGGAGAACAGGCTGACCCAGGTGTTGCGTACTTTTTCTCGGCGGAAATAATCGAGGATGGTGGTCTGCAGGATGCGCTGGAACAGCATGGGCAGCTCGGCGGCCGGCTTGTCGCCGTATTTCTCGGCAAGCTTGATCATCGCGTCCTGCACGATGTCCAGGGCGGATTCGTCCTTGCGTACCGCATAGACGGCTTGTTTAAAGGCGCGCCGCTCGACGTTTTCTAGAAAGTCGGATAATTCTTTGTCTGTTGCCATGCGTCGTGGAGCGTTTGGCCGGGAATGCCGGCATCTGGGGCGCGAGGGCCGGGAGTGTTGCGTGTGGCGTTTTGTAACGTTTCGTAAACTGAGCGCATGCTAGCAAAAATTGGCCATTTCCGCATGTTTTTCGATGACAGCTGCACCAGAATGGCGCTTTACGCATGATTTCGCTTGCCCAAACCGGGCTGCCGGTGTTACCGTATGGGAGCTTTGAACACCCCGAAGCTCTATGGTCTGGTCGCCGCTGGCACACAACGCCGCAATCGACAAGACGCGCTTTCACATGTAGGCAGTTTGCTCTAACCCGCGCCACAAGCGCGAGAGGTACGCACAACCGCTGCAGAATACTCCAGCCTAACGAAATTGCGTCCAGCGACGCCTTGTACGCTCCCTACGGTGAGCGGAAGAGGCACCGTGACCGCATCCAAAAGGGCAGCTGGACCACGCTGCGGCAGTACGCATACTTCGCCAGGACAGGGCATCCGATCAATCTCCAATGGACCTTGAAAGGAATGTTTTATGAATACCGAAGCAGCAGGAAACCAACTCACAGGCGCGGAAATCGTCGTGCGCTGCCTGGCCGAAGAGGGCGTTGAGCACGTCTTTGGCTACCCGGGCGGTGCCGTTCTGTACATTTACGACGCCATCTTCAAGCAAGACAAATTCCAGCACATCCTCGTTCGCCATGAGCAGGCCGCGATCCACGCCGCCGATGCCTATTCGCGCAGCTCGCAGAAAGTCGGCGTCGCCCTGGTGACGTCCGGTCCCGGTGTGACCAATGCCGTCACGGGCCTGTCGACCGCCTACATGGACTCGATCCCGATGGTGGTCATTTCGGGCCAGGTGCCCAGCCACGCCATCGGCCAGGATGCGTTCCAGGAATGCGACACGGTCGGTATCACCCGTCCCGTCGTCAAGCACAATTTCCTCGTCAAGGACGTCAAGGACTTGGCGGAAACCATCAAGAAAGCCTTCTTCATCGCCCGCACCGGCCGTCCCGGCCCCGTGCTGGTCGATATTCCGAAGGATATCTCGATGCACAAGACCACCTTCTCGTACCCGAAAGAGGTCGAGATGCGGTCCTACAAGCCGGTCGACAAAGGCCATTCGGGCCAGATCCGCAAGGCCGTGCAGCTGCTGCTGCAAGCCGAGCGCCCCATGATCTACACGGGCGGCGGCGTGATCCTGGCCAATGCCTCGCCGGAACTGAACAAGCTGGTCGACAAGCTGGGCTTCCCCGTCACCAACACGCTGATGGGCCTGGGCGCGTATCGCGCCAGCGACGAGAAGTTCGTCGGCATGCCCGGCATGCACGGCACCTACGAAGCGAACATGGCGATGCAGCACTGCGACGTCCTGATCGCCATCGGCGCCCGTTTCGACGACCGCGTGATCGGCAACCCGAAACACTTCGCCAGCCATCCGCGCAAGATCATCCACGTGGACATCGACCCGTCGTCGATCTCCAAGCGCGTCAAGGTCGATATTCCCATCGTCGGCAACGTCAAGGACGTGCTGATCGAGTTCCTGGCCCAGCTCGACGCGGCCGAGACCAAGCCCAACGCGCCCGCGCTCAAGGACTGGTGGCAGCAGATCAATGAATGGCGCGGCCGCAAGTGCCTGGCCTACACCCCGTCCGACCTGGTGATCAAGCCCCAGGCCGTGGTGGAAAAGCTGTGGCAAGTGACCAAGGGCGACGCTTTCATCACGTCCGACGTGGGCCAGCACCAGATGTGGGCGGCCCAGTACTATCCGTTCGACAAGCCCAAGCGCTGGTGCAACTCGGGCGGCCTGGGCACCATGGGTGTCGGCCTGCCGTACGCCATGGGCGTGCAGATGGCCAATCCGGACGCCACCGTCGCCTGCATCACGGGCGAAGGTTCGATCCAGATGTGCATCCAGGAACTGGCGACCTGCAAGCAGTACCACCTGACGCCGAAGATCATCATGCTCAACAACCGCTTCCTCGGCATGGTGCGGCAGTGGCAGCAGATCGACTACGGTTCGCGTTATTCCGAGTCCTACATGGATTCGCTGCCCAACTTCGAGAAGCTGGCCGAGGCCTATGGCCACGTCGGCATGCGCATCGAGAAACCGGGCGATGTGGAAGGCGCGCTCAAGGAAGCGTTCGACATGAAAGACCGGCTGGTGTTCATGAACTTCATCACCGATCAATCTGAAAACGTATGGCCGATGGTGAAGGCGGGCAAGGGGCTCTCCGAAATGCTGTTGGGTTCGGAGGACTTATAAGATGCGACACATTATCTCTGTATTGCTGGAAAACGAAGCTGGCGCGCTGTCGCGCGTGGTGGGCCTGTTCTCGGCCCGTGGCTACAACATCGAGACGCTGACCGTGGCGCCGACGGAAGACGCGACGCTGTCGCGCATGACCATCGTCACCAGCGGCTCGGATGACATCATCGAGCAGATCACCAAGCACCTGAACCGCCTGATCGAGGTGGTCAAGGTGGTCGATCTGACCGAAGGCGCCCACATCGAACGTGAGCTCATGCTCATCAAGGTGCGCGCCGTCGGCAAGGAGCGCGAGGAAATGAAGCGCACCGCCGACATCTTCCGTGGCCGCATCATCGACGTGACGGAAAAGACGTACACCATCGAACTGACCGGCAACAAGGGCAAGCTCGACGCGTTCATCGATTCGATCGATCGCGCCTCCATCCTGGAGACGGTCCGTACCGGCGGTTCCGGCATCGGACGCGGCGAACGCATCCTCAAGGTTTAACCGGACGTCCCCGACGCACGGCTTCAAACAAACAATACCCCAAATATAGGAATTATCATGAAAGTTTTCTACGACAAAGACGCTGACCTCTCCCTGATCAAGGGCAAAAACGTGGCCATCATCGGCTACGGTTCGCAGGGCCACGCCCACGCGCAAAACCTGAGCGACTCCGGCGTCAACGTCACCGTGGGCCTGCGCAAGGGCGGTTCGTCGTGGTCCAAGGTCGAGAAGGCCGGCCTGAAAGTGGCGGAAGTGAACGACGCCGTCAAAGCCGCCGACGTCATCATGATCCTGCTGCCGGACGAGAACATCGCCCAGGTCTACAACGAAAACGTGGCGCCGAACGCCAAGCAAGGCGCCGTGCTGGCCTTCGCGCACGGCTTCAACGTGCACTATGGCCAAGTCGTGCCACGCGCCGACCTGGACGTGATCATGGTCGCACCGAAGGCCCCAGGCCACACCGTGCGCGCCACCTACACCCAGGGTGGCGGCGTGCCGCACCTGGTGGCCGTGTACCAGGACAAGTCCGGCATCGCCCGCGACATCGCCCTGTCGTACGCTTCGGCTAACGGCGGCGGCCGTGCCGGCATCATCGAAACCAACTTCCGTGAAGAAACCGAAACCGACCTGTTCGGCGAACAGGCCGTGCTGTGCGGTGGCGCCGTGGAACTGATCAAAGCCGGTTTCGAAACCCTGGTCGAAGGCGGTTACGCTCCTGAGATGGCTTACTTCGAGTGCCTGCACGAACTGAAACTGATCGTTGACCTGATCTACGAAGGCGGCATCGCCAACATGAACTACTCGATCTCGAACAACGCCGAGTACGGCGAGTACGTGACGGGTCCGAAAGTGGTGACGGAAGACACCAAGAACGCCATGCGCCAGTGCCTGAAGGACATCCAGACCGGCGAATACGCCAAGTCCTTCATCCTGGAAAACAAGGCCGGCGCCCCGACCCTGATCTCGCGCCGCCGCCTGACGGCCGAGCACCAGATCGAAGAAGTCGGTGCCAAGCTGCGCGCCATGATGCCTTGGATCGCCAAGAACAAGATGGTCGACCAGTCGAAGAACTAAGCAGTCGCTTCGCAATACAAAAAGCCGGGACCTGTTCCCGGCTTTTTTCGTTTTTACGTCCACGTGGAAAGTTACAATCGCTCACCATGTGTTACTGGCCTCTCCGGCCGAATGCGGTACAGTGCTGCTTGTCGATATTTCAACCTGGAGCAAGCCATGACCGTTACCCACAAACTCGCCGCCGCTGCCGCCGTTGCCTTCGCCGTGGCCGCGCAGGCCGCGCCCGCCGAACCGCTGACGACGGCCGGCACGCTGGTCGTCGTGCCCGCGTTCGGCGAAGTCAAGCACGCCAACGACCTGGCCGTCATTACCCTGGCCGTCGAGGAGCAGGACAAGGACAAGGCGGCCGCCGCCTCGCGCGTGAACCTGAAGATGAAGCAGGGCGCCGACATCGTCAGGCAGCAAGACCCGCATGCCAGCCTGAAGACGCAGGGCTATTACACCTATCCCGTTTATCCCGAAGACCGGCCCATCCCCAATGGCGTGGCGCCGCGTCCGCGCGTGCCCACGGCATGGCGGGTGGGCCAGTACCTGCAGGTGAGCACCACCAGCCTCGATACCTTGCCCAGGACCGTGGCCGCCGCCCAGCGCGTGCTGACCCTCAACAGCCTCAATTTCGGCCTGACGCCGGAAACGACCAAGAAGCTCGACGACCAGCGCATCGCCGCCACCTACCAGAACCTGAACGAGCGCATCGTCTCGATCGCCAACGCCATGGGGCGCAAGGTCGGGGACGCCGTGCTCGATACGGTCGATTTCGAGGGTTCGGGCAACTACGTCCAGCCCGAGCGCGCCGCGCCGATGCTGATGCGGGCCGCGAAAATGGCCGACAGCGCGGAAGTGGCCGAGCCCAGCTTCGAGCCTGGCGAAACCACGCTGCAAATGCACGTTGTAGGCAAGGTACGTTTTCGCTAGTTTCTGAGCCATCGACCGGGCCTGGCGAGTCAGAAAGAGATTTCTTGGGGTAATCTTGTCTTTGGGCATGTTTTTGCGCCGTAATGCGAGGCATGCTGTGTTAGGGCACCTGTCTTTTTCGCAGGTGAAACGCTGGCGCAACGGAGAACACGATGCTGAAGAATCTCACGATCAAGACCCGCCTGGTGGTGGTCATTGCCTTCCTGTCACTGGAGTTGATATTCGGGGCGGTGGTCGGCATCGCCGGGCTGTATTTCGCCAACGCGTCGATGCAGTCCATGTACGGCGACCGGCTGGTGTGCCTGGGACAGCTGGACCAGGTGGTGCGCCTGCTCAGCGCCAACCAGACCAACGCCGCCAAGGCGTTGACGGCGCCACCGGAGAAGGTCACGGCGCTGCTGGACGAGATCGACGCCAACATCAAGCAAGTGGGCAAGGTATGGGGCGAATACACGGCCACTGAGCTTACCCCCGACGAGGAACGGCTGGCCACCCAGGCCGCCGCCGCGCGCGCCACTTTCCTCCAGCAAGGCTTGTTGCCCGTGGTGGCCGCCATGCGCGCCGGCGATCAGCCCAAGGCCCAGGAACTGGTGCAGGGCCGGATGGAGCAGACCTTCGTGCCGCTGCGCCGCGCCATTGACGACCTGATCGCGCTGCAACTCAATGTGGCGCGCGACACCTACCAGACTTCCGAGCAGCGCTATCAGTGGATCCGCAACTGGTGCCTGGCCGGCGTGGTGGCGGGGCTGATCCTGGCGGCCGTGATCGGCTACTGGCTGGTGCAGGCGATCACCGTACCGCTGAACGAAGCGGTGGAGCTGGCTGGCGCCATCGCCGGCGGCGACCTGACGCGCACCATCGTCGTGCGCGGCAACGATGAAACGGGCCGCCTGATGGCGGCCCTGCAAAAGATGAACGCCAGCCTGGTCAGCATCGTCGGCCAGGTGCGCTCCGGCACCGACACCATCGCCACGGCCACCGGCGAGATCGCGGCCGGCAACCAGGACCTGTCCTCGCGCACGGAAGAACAAGCCAGCTCGCTGCAGGAAACGGCTGCGTCGATGGAGCAGCTGACGGCCACCGTCAAGCAGAACACGGAATATGCCGTGCAGGCCAGCACGCTGGCCGAATCGGCATCGGCCGTCGCGGCCAGAGGCGGCGAGGTGATCGGCCATGTGGTCGGTACCATGGATGAAATCAGCGATTCGGCGCACAAGATTACTGACATCATCGGCGTGATCGACAGTATCGCGTTCCAGACCAACATCCTCGCGCTGAACGCGGCGGTGGAGGCGGCGCGCGCGGGCGAGCAGGGACGGGGCTTCGCCGTCGTGGCCAGCGAGGTGCGCAGCCTGGCCCATCGCTCGGCCGACGCGGCCAAGCAGATCAAGGCGCTGATCGGCGCCTCGGTGGAGCGGGTGGAGGCGGGCAGCCAGTACGTGAGTGCAGCCGGCGACACCATGCGCGACATCGTCAACAGCGTGCGCAAGGTGAGCGATATCATCGGCGATATCACGCTGGCCAGCAAGGAACAGAGCAGCGGCATCGAGCAGATCAGCATCGCCATCAGCCAGATGGATCAGGTGACGCAGCAGAACGCGGCGCTGGTGGAACAGGCGGCCGCCGCGTCGGAAGCCATGCAAAGTCAGGCCGGCCGGTTGTCGCAGGTGGTGGGCTTGTTCAAGCTCGATGCGGCCGGGCGCGCCGACAAGACTCCGGCTACCTTGCGCTTGACGGCGTCCGCCGCTTAGCCGGCGCGTCCCGCGATACTGCCGGGCGCGCGGCCGGCTACCCTGGCGGCGGCGCTGGCCTGGTTCGGCCCGGCCGTGCACACTGTCCTCCTTCACGTTTGGGGAGGCATGCCGGCATGGGCGTTCTGTTTATCCTGTTCCTGGGCCTGTTTGGCCTGCCGCCTATCCTGTTCGTCGGCATGACGGCCGGGGTGGTGCTTGGCCACGCCCGCGCCTTCGCGCGCCGGCATCCGTGGCGGCTGGCCCTGGTGGCCGCACTGATGGTGGCCGCAGCGTTGCCCGCCTTGCCGTTCGCAGTGGTGCTGGCCGGCGAAGTGCTGATCCAGTGGCGCTGCGACGGCGCCGCTTGCGCCCAGGGCGGGGTGGGCGTGCTGCTGGTGGCGCAGATCGCCTGGCTGGGCGGCGCGCTGCAGTTCGCCACCGTCAAACTGGCCTTCAATGGTCGTTTTTTGCCCCGTTTGTCCCTCAAATAGCCCCGATCGGCCCATCGCCGTGGCCGACGATGGGCGAAGTTGCGCCGCGGACTGCCTCTTTTGTTGTCTCGTCCTCTATAATGATGGCGCAACACGCCGACTGGCATTTCGCGCGCATCACCCGTAGCACTTAGAATTGGAACAATATGGCACATTTCCCCCGTCGCAGAGCCAAGAACGGCGCCAACCAGGGCGCCAAGGCGCCCAAGCTGTCCCGTTTGGGCCGCTTCGCGCGCCAGCCGCTGGCTGACGGCGCCGCCAAGCCGCGGCCGCGCGGGATCTACCTGCTGCCCAACGCTTTCACCACGGCGGCGCTGTTCTGCGGCTTCTACGCCATCGTGATGGCCATGAACCAGCGCTTCGAGCATTCAGCCTGGGCCATCTTCATCGCCATGGTGCTGGACGGCCTTGATGGCCGCATCGCCCGCCTGACCAACACCCAGAGCGAATTCGGCGCCCAGTACGACAGCCTGTCGGACATGGTGTCGTTCGGCGCCGCGCCGGCGCTGGTGGTGTACGAATGGTCGTTGCGGGGCCTGGGCAAGCTGGGCTGGATCGCCGCCTTCGTCTATTGCGCCGGCGCCGCGCTGCGCCTGGCCCGATTCAACACCAACATCGAAGTGGTCGACAAACGCTTCTTCCAGGGCTTGCCCAGCCCGTCCGCCGCCGCGCTGGTCGCTGGCTTCATCCTGCTGATGGTGGACCAGGAAGTGTCGGGCATCGAACTGCGCTGGGTGTCGTGGAGCATCGCTGTGTTCGCGGGCCTGACCATGGTCACCAATGTGCCGTTCTACAGTTTCAAGGACATCAATTTCCGCAAGTCGGTGCCATTCATCGCCGTGTTCCTGATCGCGCTGATGTTCGCCCTTGTTTCGATCGACCCACCCAAGGTCCTGTTCCCCATCTTCATCGCCTATGGCCTGTCCGGCTATGTGGTGTCGGTGTGGCGCCTGGCCAAGGGCAAGCCGGTCAGCCTGATCCAGACCGGCCAGGAGCCGGTCGACCCGAGCGAACGCCGCTGATTGCGGCGGGCGGTCGGCCCACAGCTATTTTATGTAACGCCACGGAGCCATCATGAGTAACCTGTCCAACCGCCTGATCATCTTCGACACCACGCTGCGCGACGGCGAACAATCGCCCGGCGCTTCGATGACGAAGGATGAGAAAGTCCGCATCGCCAAGCAGCTCGAACGGCTGCGCGTGGACGTGATCGAGGCCGGCTTCGCCGCCGCCTCGCAGGGCGATTTCGAATCGATCAAGGCCATCGCCAGCACGGTGCGCGACTCGACCATCTGCTCGCTGTCGCGCGCCAACGACCGCGACATCGCGCGCGCGGCCGAGGCGCTGGCGCCGGCGGCCCGCAAGCGTATCCACACCTTCATCGCCACCTCGCCACTGCACATGGAAATGAAGCTGCGCATGCAGCCGGACCAGGTGCTGGTGCAGGCCAGGAACGCGGTGCGCTTCGCGCGCCAGTTCACCGACGACATCGAGTTCTCGCCGGAAGACGCCAGCCGCTCGGAAGAGGACTTCCTGTGCCGCGTGATCGAAGGCGTGATCGCCGAAGGCGCCACCACCATCAACTTCCCCGACACGGTGGGCTACGCCGTGCCGGAGCTGTTCGGCGAAACCATCCGCCGCCTGCGCGAGCGCATCCCCAATTCCGACAAGGCCATCTGGTCGGTGCACTGCCACAATGACCTGGGCCTGGCCGTGGCCAACTCGCTGGCCGGCGTGATGATAGGCGGCGCGCGCCAGATCGAATGCACCATCAACGGCCTCGGTGAGCGTGCCGGTAACACGGCGCTGGAGGAAGTGGTGATGGCGCTGCGCACGCGCAGCGGCTATTACAACCTGGAGGTGGGCATCGACGCGACCCAGATCGTGCCGGCTTCCAAGATGGTGTCGCAGATCACGGGCTTCGCCGTGCAGCCCAACAAGGCCGTGGTGGGCGCCAACGCTTTCGCGCACGCCTCGGGCATCCACCAGGACGGTATCCTGAAGGCGCGCGAAACTTACGAGATCATGCGTGCCGAAGACGTGGGCTGGACCGCCAACAAGATCGTGCTGGGCAAGCTGTCGGGCCGCAACGCCTTCAAGCAGCGCCTGCAGGAACTGGGCATCGAGCTCGATTCGGAAGCGGAAGTGAACGCCGCCTTCGGCCGCTTCAAGGAACTGGCCGACCGCAAGGCCGACATCTTCGACGAGGACATCATGGCCCTGGTGTCGGACGAGCAGCAGGCGCAGGAAAGCGAGCACTATCGCTTCGTGTCGCTGGCCCAGCGTTCCGAAACTGGTGAGACGCCGCTGGCCAAGGTGGTGTTCTCCATCGACGGCCAGGAGTACACCTGCGAAGGCCGCGGCGACGGCCCGGTGGATGCCACCGTCAACGCCATCGAAGGCCAGGCCGCCAGCGGCGCCGAGCTGGTGCTGTTCTCCGTGAACGCCATCAGCAACGGCACCCAGTCGCAAGGCGAGGTGACCATGCGTCTGTCCAAGGAGGGCCGCATCGTCAATGGCGTGGGCGCCGATCCCGACATCATCGTCGCGTCGGCCAAGGCTTACCTGTCGGCGCTCAACAAGCTGCATTCGAAGATCGAGCGGGTCAATCCGCAAATTTGATGTGGGACGGGGCAGGCCGGCCGGCTTGCCCCATCCGTCGACCAGGTGAGGCGACCATGGCCAAACGGTTGATGATAGAAGGGCGGGTGCAGGGCGTTGGTTATCGCGCCGCATTCGCGCGGCAGGCCGAATTGCTGGGTCTGGATGGCTGGGTGCGCAACTGTCGCGATGGTTCCGTCGAGGCTTGCGTCCATGGTGAGGAGGCGGCGATGGAAGCCGTCATCACCTGGGCCAGGAGCGGTCCGCCGTCGGCGCGGGTGATTCAGGTGACGATAGAGGAATTCAATGCCGCTGGCCTGGCCGGAAGCGGCCTGCGCATCTTGCCTACCGCGTAGTCCTGGCTCAGCGCCCCCAGTGTTTTTCCCGTTCCGGATCCGGTCCGTTGGTCATCTTGCCGACCGTGCCGTTGGCGGCGAACTCCACGTACATCACGGAATCCCACACGTCCTGTTCCTTGTAGCGATACATCCACACGTCGGCCGGGCTGTAGGCGAAGCGCCGCACCTCGGCCGGACGGCCGAAGGCATGCAAAATCGTATCGCGGTTATCCTTGCCGATGCGCACGGCGGCGAAGCGGGCGCTGGTGAGCACCTGCTCGTAGGACACGAGCCGGCCCTGCGGGTCCAGCCGCGCCATCCAGGTGTATTGGCCGGCCGGGCCGCGCGCATATTCGAGCAGCGTGTCGGCGCCCTCATGATAGATCGCGGTGGGCGTGCCCAGCGCCGCGCGCACGGCCGCTTCTGGTGTGCCCGGCGTGAGCGTGGCGCCACCCCAGCCCGCGCAACCGGCCATCAGCACCGATAAAATTGCCAAACAGGTCACGTTTTTCATGGCATCACCGTCATCGAGGGGGAAGGTCAGTAAGAATTGTAGCGAACACTGGCAACGGGCGCTGTTTTTCCGATATACTTGCGGGTCTGGTCTTTCGGCCGGAATTTTTTATGAAGTTCACGATGCGCAGGGTTCAGACTCCGTGCACCGCATGTTAAAGGTAAAATCATGACCGTAGAAAACATCAACAAAGCCGCCATCATCGCGGACAACGCCCGTGGTCAAAACGACACCGGCTCCCCAGAAGTTCAAGTTGCGCTGCTGACCGCACGCATCAACGAGCTGAACGGCCACTTCAAAGCCCACACCAAGGACCACCACTCGCGCCGCGGCCTGATCATGATGGTCAACCGTCGTAAGAGCCTGCTGTCCTACCTGAAGGGCAAAGATGCAACCCGTTACCGCGATCTGATCGCTAAACTCGGCCTGCGTAAGTAATTTTTGCGCCACCCGGTTTAAACCGAAATGCCTGCGCCAGTTCGCTGACGCGGGCATTTTGTCATTTAGCCCGGTGATTTATTGCTAAGAGGAATACTCTCTTGGCACAGCAACATGGCATTCCCGAATACAGCACGGCGCGCGACGCGTGGTACGGCAAGTGCACGACAAGCGGCGCGGCGTGCGGCAACAGAGCAATCGTAGAGAGAGCAAGTGTAGTGAAAGCAGTAAAGGCGGACCATCTTACCAGGAGACGCCGCCTGTGGTGAGGTGAACGACAGCCCCTGAAAATCTGTCGGCAAATAGAAAGGGAATACCCATGTTTAACAAAGTTACGAAAACCTTCCAGTACGGCCAACATCAAGTCACGCTGGAAACCGGTGAAATCGCCCGCCAGGCATCGGGCGCGGTCATGGTGTCGATCGAAGACACCGTGATCCTGGCCACCGTGGTGGCAAAAAAGGATGCCAAGCCTGGTCAGGACTTCTTCCCGCTGACCGTTGATTATGTCGAGAAGACCTACGCCGCCGGCAAGATCCCCGGCGGTTTCTTCAAACGCGAAGGCCGTCCTTCGGAAAAAGAAACGCTGACCTCGCGTCTGATCGACCGTCCTATCCGTCCGCTGTTCCCGGAAGGCTACCTGAATGAAGTGCAGATCATCATTCACGTGCTGTCGGTCAACCCTGAAATCGATCCGGACATCCCCGCCATGATCGGTGCCTCGGCCGCCCTGTGCGTGTCCGGCATCCCGTTCAACGGCCCGATCGGCGCCGCCCGCGTCGGTTACGCCAATGGCCAGTACATCCTGAACCCGACCGTCGAGCAACTGAAGACCTCGCAGATGGACCTGGTGGTGGCCGGTACTGAAACCGCCGTGCTGATGGTCGAATCGGAAGCGCAGCAACTGTCGGAAGAAATCATGCTGGGCGCCGTGGTCTATGGCCACGACCAGATGAAGGCCGTGATCGACGCGATCCACGACCTGGTGCGCGACGGTGGCAAGCCGGAAGTGGAATGGGCCCCACCGGCCAAGAACGAAGCGCTGATCGCCCGCGTGAAGCACTTCGCCGAAGCGAAGATCCGCGACGCCTACCTGACCCGCGACAAGCAGGAACGTACCGCCAAGCTGAAGGCCGCCAGCACCGAAGTGCTGGCCGACCTGGCCGCCGAAGCGACCGCCGAAGCACCGGACGCCGTCGAAGTGGGCAACATCCTGTTCGACATGGAAGCCAAGATCGTGCGTTCGCAGATCCTGGAAGGCGAGCCACGCATCGACGGCCGCGACACCCGCACCGTGCGTCCGATCGCGATCCGCACCTCGGTGCTGCCACGCACCCACGGTTCGGCCCTGTTCACCCGCGGCGAAACGCAGGCGCTGGTGGTGGCCACCCTGGGCACGGCCCGCGACAGCCAGAAGATCGACGCGCTGATGGGCGAGTTCACCGATTCGTTCATGCTGCACTACAACATGCCACCGTTCGCCACCGGCGAAACGGGCCGCGTGGGTACGCCCAAGCGCCGCGAAATCGGCCACGGCCGCCTGGCCAAGCGCGCGCTGATCGCCGCCCTGCCATCGCAGGAAGAGTTCAGCTACTCGGTGCGCCTGGTGTCGGAAATCACGGAATCGAACGGTTCCTCGTCGATGGCTTCCGTCTGCGGCGGCTGCCTGGCGCTGATGGATGCCGGCGTGCCGATGAAAGAGCACGTGGCCGGTATCGCCATGGGCCTGATCAAGGAAGGCGGCCGCTTCGCCGTGCTGTCGGACATCCTGGGTGACGAAGACCACCTGGGCGACATGGACTTCAAGGTAGCCGGTACCCGCAACGGTATCACGGCGCTGCAGATGGACATCAAGATCATGGGCATCACCAAGGAAATCATGCAAGTGGCGCTGGCGCAAGCCAAGGAAGGCCGCGAGCACATCCTGGGCGAAATGCAGAAAGCCATGCCGCACGTGAAGACCGAGCTGTCGGACTTCGCACCGCGCCTGATCACCATCAAGATCAACCCAGAGAAGATCCGTGACGTGATCGGCAAGGGCGGCGCCGTGATCCGCGCGCTGACCGAAGAGACCGGCACCCAGATCGACATCAGCGACGAAGGCGTGGTCACCATCGCCTCCGTGGACGCTGCCGCCGGCCAGGAAGCCAAGCGCCGTATCGAAGAGCTGACCGCCTCGGTCGAAGTAGGCAAGACCTACGACGGCGTGGTGCTCAAGCTGCTGGACTTCGGCGCCATCGTGCAAGTGATGCCAGGCAAGGATGGCCTGCTGCACATCTCGCAGATCGCCAACGAGCGCGTGAACGCCGTGGCCGACTACCTGAAAGAAGGCCAGGC
>DATFBD010000168.1:0-7165 GCA_035254005.1 Burkholderiaceae bacterium
TCAGGAGGCGGAACGCGCAAGGTTTTAAGCGGCGCGCCGGCCAATGCCGAACCGGCGGCATTGCTCAAGCAGTTGGACGTTGAACAGGAGCGCCGACGTGTCGTGTCGGCCCATGCGCAATGGGACGCACCCGATACGCCGCAAATCAGTCGCTGGCAGGCGTTGAGCCACTAATCAAAACGGGCCGTGATAGCGGCCCGTTTTTCGTTCCATCGCCGTCTGCAGGGTTTACAGCTTGCGGTAGACCTCGGCCCCGGCCTTCACGAACTCCACCGACTTAACTTCCATCCCCTTCTCCAGCGCCTCGGCTTCATCCAGCCCTTGCTGCGCCGCAAACTCTCGCACTTCCTGCGTGATCTTCATCGAGCAGAAATGCGGGCCGCACATGGAGCAGAAGTGCGCCACCTTGGCCGAATCCTTGGGCAAGGTCTCGTCGTGGAATTCGCGCGCCTTGTCCGGGTCCAGGCCCAGGTTGAACTGGTCGTCCCAGCGGAACTCGAAGCGGGCCTTGGACAAGGCGTTGTCGCGGATCTGCGCGCCCGGATGCCCCTTGGCCAGGTCGGCCGCGTGGGCCGCGATCTTGTAGGTGATGATGCCGTCCTTGACGTCGTTCTTGTCGGGCAGGCCCAGGTGCTCCTTGGGCGTCACGTAGCACAGCATGGCCGTGCCGTACCAGCCGATCTGCGCGGCGCCGATGCCGGAGGTGATGTGGTCGTAGCCGGGCGCGATGTCGGTCGTCAAAGGGCCCAGCGTGTAGAAAGGCGCCTCGTGGCACTGCTCCAGCTGCAGGTCCATGTTCTCCTTGATCAGCTGCATGGGCACGTGGCCGGGGCCTTCGATCATCACCTGCACGTCGTGCTTCCAGGCGATCTGGGTCAGTTCGCCCAGCGTCTTCAGTTCGCCCAGCTGGGCTTCATCGTTGGCGTCGTAGATCGAGCCGGGGCGCAGGCCGTCGCCCAGCGAGAACGACACGTCGTAGGCCTTCATGATTTCGCAGATCTCTTCGAAGTGCGTGTACAGGAACGATTCCTTGTGGTGGGCCAGGCACCACTTGGCCATGATGGAGCCGCCGCGCGAGACGATGCCGGTCAGGCGCTTGGCCGTCATCGGCACGTAGCGCAGCAGCACGCCGGCGTGGATAGTGAAGTAGTCGACGCCCTGCTCGGCCTGTTCGATCAGCGTGTCGCGGAAGATTTCCCAGGTCAGGTCCTCGGCCTTGCCGTTGACGTTTTCCAGCGCCTGGTAGATCGGCACGGTGCCGATGGGGACCGGGCTGTTACGGATGATCCATTCGCGCGTCTCGTGGATATGCTTGCCGGTCGACAGGTCCATCACGTTGTCGCCGCCCCAGCGGATGGCCCAGGTCATCTTCTCCACTTCCTCGCCGATGGACGAGGTGACGGCCGAGTTGCCGATGTTGGCGTTGATCTTGACGAGGAAATTGCGGCCGATGATCATCGGCTCGATTTCCGGGTGGTTGATGTTGGCCGGGATAATGGCGCGGCCGCGCGCGATCTCGTCGCGCACGAATTCGGGCGTGATCTCGGCCGGGATGGCGGCGCCGTAGGCCTGGCCCGGATGCTGGCGGCCCATCAGGTCGGCCAGGCGCTGGCCCATGGGGCCGGAGGTCTTCAGGCTCTCGAGGTATTCCTTGCGGCGCAGGTTCTCGCGGATGGCGACGAATTCCATCTCGGGCGTGATGATGCCCTGGCGCGCGTAGTGCATTTGCGTGACGTTCTTGCCGGCCTTGGCGCGGCGCGGCTGGCGGTGCAGGTTGAAGCGCAGCTCGGCCAGGGCCGGATCGGCCAGGCGCGCCTTGCCGTAGTCGGAGGTGGGGCCATCCAGCTCCTCGGTGTCGTCGCGCTCGAGGATCCATGGCAGGCGCGGGGTGGAAGCGAGGCCGGAGCGGATGTCGATCCTGGCGTCCGGGTCGGTGTACGGGCCGGAGGTGTCGTACACATAGACAGGCGGATTGGCTTCAAAGCCGAACGAGGCCGGCGTGTCGGCCTGGGTGATCTCGCGCATCGGCACGCGGATATCGGGGCGGCTGCCCTGCACATAGACCTTGCGCGAATTGGGCAGCGGCGCGATGGCGGCCTGGTCGACCGTGGCGGTGGCGGAGAGGAATTTCGGATTGGCGTTCAATTTGGCTCCTTGGTTGGCTACAGGAGCCAGCAAAGGAGGTGGGGATGGCGCTGATGATGGCCTGACGGCGGCCGGCGATATCCTGAGCTTCCCTTCGCTGGCATTATCCAGATCAGGTTCGGAGGGTATTTCTCACCCGCGCGGCACTGAATTGACAGCGCCTTGCAGGACCCCTAGCGTGTGCGGCTCCGCCGTGAGGCGGGGCAGCGGATCGCATTATACATCGGTGCGCGATCCGCGCGGCACGCTTGCGCGCCACAACGCCGATAACCGGTATCCACGGCGCCCCGCTTGACAACGCCGGCCCAGCCACCGTGTCGCGCCTGCAACACCACCATATTTTGCCGGGCTTGCTTGATTTTTAAGCATGGCAAGCTGCTACAATTCCAGGCGATTATAAAAAAACCATTATTTTTTACTATTACCCAGGTCGTAGCACCCTCCCCCTCAATTACCAGGATGCAACCATGAAACCAAGCTCCACCGTGCTTTCCACCCTGCTGCTGGGCGCCGCGCTCGGCTGCGCCCTGCCGGCCCACGCCACCGTCTACGCCAGCTATTCCGGCTCCCAACTGGGCGTGACGCAACGCACCGACGCGCTGGTGCAGACCAACTACTTCGGCACCGGCGTGCAGGCCCGCGGCCTGGCGCTGGGCGCGAACAACGACCTGTACATCGCGGCCGGCAACCACCTGATCAACTACAGCACCAACGGCACCCTGATCCACGACATGGCCTTCCCCATCTCGTCCATCAACTACACCGACGTGGATGTGGGCGGTGGCCACGTGGTCGCGTCCTACAATGGCTCGCAGCAAGGCTTCACCGTGCGCGACTACGCACTGAACCAGTCGAACGCCGTCAGCACGGGTTTTAACATCAGCGGCATCGCCGCCGGCGACAACAACCACGTCTACCTGGCCTCGGGCAATCACCTGTACGATTACCTGACCAATGGTACCCAGGTCACCAACATGACCTTCCCCGACCTGGGCATCAATTACACCGACGTCGCTTATGGCAACAATCTGGTGGTGGCGTCCTACACCGGTTCCCAGCACGGCGTCACGCTGCGCAACCTGGCGCTGAACCAGACCAGCTATTTCGGCGTCGGCTTCGACATCGACCGCCTCACGCTGGGCACCAGCAACAATGTCTACCTGACCTCGGGCAACAGCATCTACGACTACTCGCTCACGGGCACGCTGCTCAACCACATGACCTTCCCCGACGACCGGATCAGCTACACGGGCATCGACGCGATGGCCCCGGTACCGGAACCCGATACGGTCGCCATGCTGCTGGCCGGCCTGGGCCTGGTGGGCTGGATCGCGCGCCGCCGCAAGGCCTGAGTACGCACCAGTCGCCGTCGACGGGTAGCGGGCGCTGCGCGCACGCTTCCCGCCGGCGCGCCCGCGTGGCATGATGGCCATTCATCCCGCCAACGTCCGCCATGCGCCGCTTTCATCTGCTCCCCGCCCCGCCCCTGCGGCCGTATATCGACCGGCTGTGGGGCTGGGAAAGCGCCCCCGGCGAAACCATCGCGCTGCCCACGCTGTTGCCGGGCGCGGGGGCGGAACTGTATTTCCACTACCGCCAGCCCTTCCGCCACGCCAGCGCGGCCGGTGACACGGGCGCGGCGCTGTGCTCCACGCCGCACGCCGCGGCCCATTTGCTGTGCCTGCGCAATGTGCCGCTGGCGCTGGCGCCGATGGCCGAAGTCGGCTTTATCGCCGTGCGCTTCCGTACCTGCATGCTGGCCCGCTTCACTGCCGTGCCCGCCGCCGGGCTGCACGACGGGCCGCGCGACATCGCCGACGTGTGGGGTGCGCCAGGCCGGATGTGCGCCGCCCGCGTGGCGGCGGCCGACGACCACGCCGCGCGGCTCGCCCTGATCCAGCAATTCCTGCTGCGCCAGTTGCGCCCGGAACACGCCGACCCGCTGGCCGAAGCGGCCGTCGACATCCTGTACCGCAGCCAAGGCGGCGTGCGCATCGACCAGTTGGCGGACCGGCTCCACCTTGGGCGGCGCCAGCTCGAACGGCGCGTCCTGGCCAGCGCCGGCCAGAGCCCGGCCGCGCTGCGCCGCCTGTGCCGATTCCACCACACGGTGCGGGCGCTGCTGCTGGCGCCCGACGCCCCCGGCCTGGATACGGCGCTGCGCCACGGCTATTTCGACCAGGCGCATTTCATCCACGACTTCCGGGCGCTGGCGCACACCACGCCCCAGCGCTTTCTGCGCCAGGCCAGCGGCACGACGCATTTTTACAATCCGCCACGCGCCCCGGACGGCACCATACAAGCTCCCTGAACCGCCACGGAGCCAATATGTTGTTAATTGCCAACTTGCATTCCTATCCACACACGGCCGACGAAGTGGCCGCCACGCTGGGCGCGCTGGCCATCACCAGCCGCGCCGAACCGGGTTGCCTGTCCTACACGGTGCACCGCCGCCGGGACCAGCCCGAAGTGTTCGTCGTGTGCGAGCTGTACCGCGACCAGGCCGCCTGCGACGCGCACCTGGCCTCGGCCCCGCTGCGCCAGGCGCTGGCCCGTTTCGATGAACTGCTGAGTGCGCCACCAACACTCCAGCTGTGCGACACTCTCCATGCCTAGTCCGCTTTGGGAGTAGCGGCGATACCTGGCTGCTGGCTAAGCTCAAAAGTAAGAGTTGTAACAAAACCTCACTATGTGCGGAAACTAACATTCTTGTTTCCGCAAGGAACGCATAATATCTGTGCAGCGAACTCGTCACTGCCGTCGAACGTCAACAGAATAAGAGGCCCATCATGAAACAGCCAGGCTATCGCCCCCTTCGCACCGCCAGCGTGGCCCTTGCCGCGCTCACCGCACTCACCCTTGCCGCCTGTGGTGGTGGCGGCGGCAGCTCCACGCCACCCACCAGCACCTTGGGCACGCTCAGCGTGTCGCTGACCGATGCGCCCTCCTGTGGCTTTGACGCCGTCAACATCACCGTCAACAAGGTGCGCGTGAACCAGAGCGCAACGGCCAGCGACACCGATGCCGGCTGGACCGACATCGCGCTCAACCCTGCCCGCAAGATCAACCTGCTCAACCTGACCAACGGCGCGCTCGACACGCTGGGCCAGACGCCGCTGGGCGTGGGCCACTACTCGCAGTTGCGCCTGGTGCTCGATCCGAACACGGGCAATGGCCTGGCCAACTCCGTGGTCGTCACCGGCAGCACCACCGAAGTGTCGCTCGACACCCCGAGCGCCGTGCAAAGCGGTATCAAGCTGGTCAATGAATTCGATGTCGCCGCCGGCCAGAAAGTCGACCTGGTGCTGGACTTCGACGCCTGCAAATCCGTGGTCACCAAGGGCAATGGCAAGTACGCGCTGAAGCCGGTGGTCAAGGTGATCCCGACCGCGCTGAATGGCATCGGCGGCTTTGTCGCGCCGGCCCTGCTGGCTAGCCATGTGATGGTGTCGGCCCAGCAAAATGGCGCCATCGTCAGCGCCACCACGCCCAACGCCACCACCGGCGAATTCTCGCTGACCCGCCTGCCGCTCGGTAACTACGACGTGGTGGTGACGGCCGACGCCCATGCCGCCGCCATCGTCGGCGCGGTGCCGGTGACCAGCACCAGCGTCATCGTCCCGGTCAGCACCTCGGCCGCGCCGATCACGCTGGCCGATTCCACCACCGGCAGCATCAGCGGCACGGTCCTGCTGGCTCCGGTCAGCACCACGGCCACGGCCTATGTCGATGCCAAGCAGACCATCACCGCCGGCCCGACCGTGACCATCAAGTACCAGGGCGCCGACCTGGCCACGGGCGGCTACACGCTGACCGGGCTGCCGACCACGGCGCCCAAGTACGCCGCCTACAGCACCACCTTGCCCCTGACGTTCGCCAGCGCCACCACGGTGCAACCGGGCGTGGGCAAATACATGCTGGAAGCATCGGCCGCGGGCTACACCACCAAGTCGCTGTCCTCGGTGGATATTTCGACCGCCAACCAGACTGGCGTGAACTTCAGCCTGGTGCCATAAACACCGGCCGGTTCCACCCGGAAGGGGCGCTGCGGCGCCCCTTTTTTCATTCTCAAAAGAAATTTCCCGGCCGTGGGCGGCGGCGCACGCCACGGTTTGACGCTTTTCCCGCAGATTTTCACCGTGCTGCGGCCAAGTCCCATCGTATGGCCTGCTTCGTCATCTATAATGGCTGCTTTCGCAAATTTAACTCACCAAATCATGGAATTAGCCAAGTCTTTCGAGCCCGCCGACATTGAACAATTCTGGCGCAACGAGTGGGAACAGCGCGGTTACTACGCCGCCACGCTCACCGCCGGCAAGCCGTCGTTCAGCATCCAGCTGCCGCCGCCGAACGTGACCGGCACCTTGCACATGGGCCATGCGTTCAACCAGACCATCATGGACGGCCTGACGCGCTACCACCGCATGCTGGGCCACAACACGGCCTGGATTCCCGGTACCGACCACGCCGGCATCGCCACCCAGATCGTGGTGGAACGCCAGCTGGACGCGCAGAAAGTGTCGCGCCATGACCTGGGCCGTGAGAAATTCATCGAAAAAGTGTGGGAGTGGAAGGAGAAATCCGGCAACACCATCACCGGCCAGATGCGCCGCATGGGCACCTCGCCGGATTGGAAACGCGAATACTTCACCATGGACGAGACCCGCTCCAAGGTCGTCACCGAAGTGTTCGTACGCCTGCACGAGCAAGGCTTGATCTACCGTGGCAAGCGCCTGGTCAACTGGGACCCCGTGCTGGGCACGGCCGTGTCCGACCTGGAAGTGGTGTCGGAGGAAGAAGACGGCTCCATGTGGTACATCAAGTACCCGCTGGCCGACGGCAGCGGCGCGCTGACCGTGGCCACCACTCGTCCGGAAACCATGCTGGGCGACGTGGCCGTGGCCGTGGACCCGACCGACGAGCGCTACACGGCGCTGGTGGGCAAGCTGCTCAAGCTGCCCCTGTGCGACCGCGAAATCCCCATCATCGCCGACAGCTATGTGGACAAGGAATTCGGCAC
>DATFBD010000169.1:0-7337 GCA_035254005.1 Burkholderiaceae bacterium
CCAGGCGATCGAGGAAGCCGGCTATGAGCCCGGCACCCAGATCGCGCTGGGACTCGACTGCGCGGCCAGCGAATTCTACAAGGACGGCAAATACCATCTGGCAGGCGAAGGCCTGACCCTGTCGGCGACCGAATTCACCAACCTGCTGGAAACCTGGTGCGACAAATACCCGATCATCTCGATCGAGGACGCGATGGGCGAAGGCGACTGGGACGGTTGGGCGATCCTGACCCGCGCGCTGGGCGAGAAAGTCCAGCTGGTGGGCGACGACCTGTTCGTCACCAACACCAAGATCCTGAAAGAAGGGATCCAGAAGGGCATCGCCAACTCGATTCTGATCAAGATCAACCAGATCGGCACCCTGACCGAGACCTTCGCCGCCATCGAAATGGCCAAGCGCGCCGGTTACACGGCCGTGATCTCGCACCGTTCGGGCGAGACGGAAGACTCGACCATCGCCGACATCGCCGTGGGCCTGAACGCGCTGCAGATCAAGACCGGCTCCATGTCCCGTTCGGACCGCATGGCCAAGTACAACCAACTGCTGCGGATCGAGGAAGACCTGGGCGATGTGGCTTCTTACCCTGGCCGCGAGGCGTTCTACAACCTGAAGTAAGCGTACAACAGTAACAGCACAAAACGGCCGGAGCGATCCGGCCGTTTTGCTTTTTGGATAAATGTGGGTCCGTCTCTGATGTTGACCGCCACTCCTCCACATATCGAATCCGATATCGAAGTCGAATAATAAGTAATTGGAAAGGAATCGTTGCAGCCACTAGTATCAAGCTCGGCATCTGAACCGCATGCGGTGATACCAGTCCAGTGCGACAACCGTCCATTTCAAAAACAACGAGGAGACAACGATGAAACAACGCATCCTGACCATGCTGCCGCTGGCGCTCGCCATGACGCTGGCCGGCAACGCCGCCCGCGCCGACGCCGGCCACGACGAGGAAGGCTTCCACGGCTACCTGCGCGCCGGCGTGGGCAGCAGCCACGGCCCGCAGAATTGCTACGGCCTGGGCGGCAACACCATGAAATACCGCCTCGGCAACGAATGCGACGCCTATTTCGAAGGCGGCTACACCAAGGAATTCGCCAAGACGCCCGATGGCGTGAGCTTCGTCGGCACCTTGTGGGCCAACGAGTGGAACGCCGGCTCCGAGTTCGGCGACGCCAAGCTGGGCCTGGCCAAGGCCTACGTGGAAGCGAAGGGCATCGATGTGCTGAACGGCGGCGTGGCCTGGATCGGCAAGCGCTACTACTACCGTCCGGACATCCACATGCTGGACCTGCAGTTCATCAACCTGAACGGCACCGGCGGCGGTATCGACGGCGTGAAGGCCGGTCCCGGCAAGTTCAGCTACGCTGTCTTCAAGGACAATGACAGCATCACCACCAACCCCGCCACGGGCGTGGTGACGGACA
Organism: Burkholderiaceae bacterium; assembly: GCA_035254005.1. Taxonomy (GTDB): domain Bacteria; phylum Pseudomonadota; class Gammaproteobacteria; order Burkholderiales; family Burkholderiaceae_D; genus Rugamonas. The sequence goes on from DATFBD010000169.1 coordinate 1,429, forward strand.
ACAAATCGGCGCTGCGCCAGAACCTGATCTACGAAGGCTTGCCCGTCAACGCGGGCGGCACCATCGACATCGCCACCTCCATCATCACGGCGCAGGGCAAGGACAAGCACAATGGCTGGCAACTGACCGTGCTGCACAAGCAGGACAAGGTCCTGGGCGGCGGTAACACCTTTGGCATCCAGTACGGCGTGGGCCCCGGCACCGGCATCGGCGTCGGCAACGACCGTATCGGTGCCTCCGGCAGCACCACGCTGGGCAGCGACGTGACCCGCACCCGCGTCTTCAATGACCTGGTGATGCAGCCGACCCCGGAATTCAGCATGGAATTCGTGGTACTGGGCCAGCGCGACAAGTCGGATGCCGGCGGTTCCAGCACCTGGACCACGCTGGGCGCGCGCCCCGTGTACGCGCTGAGCGAGCACTTCAAGCTCCAGGCGGAACTGGGCACCCATCGCGTGACGCAGCCAAACGGCGGCGAGACGCTGCGCCTGAACACGATCACCATCGCGCCGACCATCACGGCCGGCAAGGGCTACTGGTCGCGTCCTGAGCTGCGTGCCTTCGTCACCTACGCCAAGTGGAACGACCCGGCCACCGCCGCGCTCAACGCCAACAACAATGCCGGTCCGGCCTTCGGTTCGTCCACCAACGGCACCTCGGTCGGCCTGCAGGTCGAAGCCTGGTTCTGATACCGGGCAGGGCGCCGCGACGGCACGGAGTGGAGCCATCCAGTCCGGGCCGGGGCGGCGCCCATCTCCCCATCTCGTTTTTCATGAACGCCACCGCACTCCCCAGCATCACCCGCGCGCCGTTCGGCCAGCTGCCGGATGGTCGCGCGGCCTCCCTGTACACGCTCGATAACGGTTGCGGCCTGACCGTTTGTATCAGCGATTTCGGCGGCATCATCACCGCCATCCACGCACCGGACCGTGACGGCGTGCGCGCCAACGTCACGCTCGGGCATCCGACCCTCGCTGCCTATCTGGACGACCGGGGCTACCTGGGCGCGCTGATCGGGCGCCATGCCAACCGCATCGCCCGCGGCCGCTATGCATACGACGGCCAGCCGGTGCAGCTCGATGTCAACGATGGCGAGAACCACCTCCATGGCGGGCGCCATGGTCTGCACACCGTCTTGTGGCAGGCCGTGCCCAGCGCCAAGGCCAGCGCGGCGCGGCTCTCGCTCACGCACATGAGTCCCGATGGCGACCAGGGCTACCCCGGCAATCTGGCACTGACCGTGCTGTACGAACTCAATCGCGCCAACGAATTACTGATCCATTTCCGCGCCGAGTGCGACCGGGCCACGCCCGTCAGCCTGACCAGCCACGCTTACCTCAACCTGGCGGGGCAGGGCGATATCCTCGGCCAGCGGCTGATGATCTCGGCCGATCATTACACGCCGGTGGATGCCGGCCTGATTCCCACCGGCGCCATCGCTCCGGTCGACGGCACGCCGTTCGACTTCCGGGCGGCGCATGCCATCGGCCAGCACATTGGCGCGGACCATCCGCAACTGGCCGTGGGCCGCGGTTACGACCACAACTTCGTGCTGCGCCAGCGCGAGCCCGCCCGCCCCACGCTGGCGGCGCGGCTGCACGATCCCGCTTCGGGCCGGGCGCTGGACCTGTCCTGCACGGCGCCGGGCCTGCAGTTCTACAGCGGGAACTTCCTGACGGGCGGCGCGGGCCAGCACGGCTACCGCACGGGCCTGTGCCTGGAGCCGCAGCAATTCCCCGACAACCCCAATCAGCGCGCTTTTCCCAGCGCCATGCTGCAGCCGGGGCAAGTCCATCGCAGCACCATCGCCTACCGCTTCCATGTACTAGATTGATATCCATTTCGATATCGAATCCGACGAATAAGTGATTGGATTGTTATGGATTGTCGCTCTACCATCACTCATCGCTGCGCGGACGGTCACGTATGCCGCGCGCTCAACCAGGAGGAATGCATGTCCGCGACAAAGAAAACCAAGCTGCGCTCGGCCGAATGGTTCGGCACCCAGGATAAGAATGGCTTCATGTACCGCAGCTGGATGAAGAACCAGGGTATCCCCGATCACGAATTCCAGGGCAAGCCCATTATCGGCATCTGCAATACCTGGTCCGAACTCACGCCCTGCAACGCTCACTTCCGCCAGCTGGCCGACTACGTCAAGCGCGGCATCCTGGAAGCGGGCGGCTTCCCGGTCGAATTCCCGGTGTTCTCGAACGGCGAGTCGAACCTGCGTCCGACCGCCATGCTGACCCGTAACCTGGCCTCCATGGACGTGGAGGAATCGATACGCGGCAATCCGATGGACGCCGTGGTGCTGCTGGTGGGCTGCGACAAGACCACGCCAGCGCTGCTGATGGGCGCGGCCAGCGTGGACCTGCCCACCATCGTCGTCAGCGGCGGCCCGATGTTGAACGGTAAGCTCAATGGCAAAAACATCGGCTCCGGTACGGCCGTGTGGCAGTTGCACGAGCAGGTCAAGGCCGGCACCATCACCATGCACGAATTCATGCACGCCGAATCGGGTCATTCGCGTTCGGCCGGCACCTGCAACACCATGGGCACCGCCTCCACCATGGCCTGCATGGCCGAGGCGCTGGGCACCAGCCTGCCGCACAACGCCGCCATTCCGGCCGTCGATTCGCGCCGCTACGTGCTGGCCCACATGAGCGGCATCCGCATCGTCGAGATGGTGCACGAGGATCTGCGCCTGTCGAAAGTGCTCAAGCGCGAGAATTTCGAAAACGCGATCCGCGTCAACGCCGCCATCGGCGGCTCCACCAACGCCGTGATCCACCTGAAAGCCATCGCCGGCCGCATCGGCGTCGACCTGGCGCTGGAGGACTGGACCCGCGTCGGTCGTGGCATGCCCACGATTGTCGACCTGATGCCGTCGGGCCGCTTCCTGATGGAGGAGTTCTATTACGCGGGCGGCCTGCCCGGCGCCATCCGCCGCATGGGCGACGGCAAGCTGCTGCCCCATCCCGATGCGCTCACCGTCAACGGCAAGACGCTGTGGGAGAACTGCCAGGATGCGCCGGTCTACGACGACGAGGTGATTCGCCCGCTCGACAAGCCGCTGCTGGACGATGGTGGCATCTGCATCCTGCGCGGCAACCTGGCGCCGCGCGGCGCCGTGCTCAAACCGTCCGCCGCCACCCCGGCGCTGATGCAGCATCGGGGCCGCGCCGTCGTGTTCGAGGACTTCGACCATTACAAGGCCCGCATCATCGACCCGGAACTGGAAGTGGACGCCAACTCCGTGCTGGTGATGAAGAACTGCGGCCCCAAAGGCTATCCCGGCATGGCCGAAGTAGGGAACATGGGGCTGCCGCCCAAGCTGCTGGCGCAAGGCGTGACCGACATGGTGCGCATCTCGGACGCGCGCATGAGCGGCACGGCCTACGGCACGGTAGTGCTGCACGTGGCGCCCGAAGCCATGGCCGGCGGCCCGCTCGGTGTGGTGCGCGACGGCGACTGGATCACGCTCGATTGCGCCGGCGGTGTCCTTAACCTGGAGATCAGCGATGCGGCGCTGGCCGAGCGCCTGGCCGAACGGGCCGCGCGTCAGCCGGCGACGGCCAAGAGCGGCTACCAGCAACTCTATATCGACCACGTACTGCAAGCGGACGAAGGCTGCGACTTCGATTTCCTGGTCGGGAACCGCGGTTCGGCTGTGCCCAAGCATTCACACTAACACCAACGGGAGACATCATGTTACTGGTTCAATTCAAGAATGAGGACGGGGCGCGCCGCGTGGGCGTGCTGGAGAACGGCGCCATCCGCGTCATCGAAGGCTATGACAGCACCTATGCGCTGGCCCAGGCCGCGATCCGCGCCGGGCGCAGCCTGGCCGCACTGGCCGAGGAAGCTGCCGGCACGGTGGCCGAAGATTACGCCACGGTGGCGAACGCGGGCCGTTTGCTGGCGCCGATCGACCATGCCGACCCCGCGCACTGCTACGTGACCGGCACCGGCCTGACCCACCTGGGTAGCGCCGACACGCGCGACGCCATGCACAAGAAAATCGGCGGCGCCGTCGAAAGCCTGAGCGACAGCATGAAGATGTTCCGCATGGGCGTGGAAGGCGGCAAGCCGGCGGCCGGCACGGCGGGCGTGCAGCCCGAGTGGTTCTACAAGGGCGACGGTTCCATCGTCGCCGCCAGCGGCCAGCCCTTGCGCATGCCTGAATTCGCGCTCGACGGTGGCGAGGAGCCCGAAATCGCCGGCCTGTACGTGATCGGCGACGACGGCCAGCCTTACCGCGTCGGCTACGCGATCGGCAACGAATTCTCGGACCACGTGACGGAGCGGCAGAACTACCTGTACCTGGCCCATTCCAAGCTGCGCGCCTGCGGCCTGGGCCCGGCGCTGCTGGTGGGCGAGCTACCGCCGCACGTGGAAGGCACCTCGCGTATCCTGGACGGGCAAGGGCAGGTGCGCTGGCAGAAGGCCTTCGTAAGCGGTGAACAGAACATGTCGCACACCATCGCCAACCTGGAACACCACCACTTCAAGTACCCGTTGTTCCGCCGCGCCGGTGACGTGCATATCCACTTCTTCGGCACGGCGACGCTGAGCGTGGCCGACAACATCGTCGTCCAGCCCGGTGAGACGTTCGAGATCGAAGCGCCGGCGTTCGGGCCGGCGCTGCGCAACACGCTGGCCACCTACCCGGCCGGCATCGCCAAGGTGACCCCATTATGACGATCACCGGCGAAGCATTCATCGGCGGCATGCCGGTGCGGGGCAAGGGCCAGCCGTTCACGGCGTGGAATCCCACGGAAGGGCAGAGCATGGAACCCGCCTTCCATGCGGTGGACGCGACCCAGATCGACCTGGCCTGCCGGCTGGCCGAAGCGGCCTTCGATGGCTTCCGCGCCAGCAGCGACGCCCAGCGCGCCACGCTGCTGGAAACGATCGGCCAGCAGATCGAGGAACTGGGCGATGAACTGATCGCACGCGCCTGCGCCGAAAGCGGCCTGCCGCGCGCCCGCATCGAAGGCGAGCGCACGCGCACCGTCAACCAGCTCAAGCTGTTCGCCAATCTGCTGCGGCAGGGCGAGTGGCACGAGGTGGTGATCGACCGCGCGCTGCCGGAAAGGACGCCGCCGCGCCCGGACCTGCGGCGCCGCATGATCGGTCTGGGACCGGTGGCCGTGTTCGGCGCCAGCAACTTCCCGCTGGCGTTCTCGGTGGCCGGTGGCGACACGGCGTCGGCGCTGGCGGCTGGCTGCCCGGTGCTGGTGAAAGCCCATCCGGCCCATCCCGGCACCTCCGAACTGGTGGCGCGGGCCGTGGCCAAGGCGCTGGCGCTGTGCCACATGCCGGCCGGCGCGTTTGCGCTGCTGACGGGCGCCGGCAACGAGGTGGGGCAGGAACTGGTGCGCCATCCAGCCGTGAAGGCGGTAGGATTCACCGGCTCGCGCACCGGCGGCCTGGCGCTGATGGCGCTGGCGGCCGCGCGGTCCCAGCCCATCCCCGTGTACGCGGAAATGAGCAGCATCAATCCTGTGTTCCTGCTGCCGGCCGCGCTGGCGGCGCGCTGCGGCCAGATCGCCAGCGACTTCGCGGCCTCGCTGACCATGGGCGTAGGCCAGTTCTGCACCAATCCCGGCCTGCTGCTGGCGCTGGAGGGGCCGGACGTGGAACGTTTCGAACTGGCGGCGGCGCTGGCCGTGGCCGAGGGCAGTGCCGCGCCCATGCTCACGCCCGGCATCGCCCAGGCCTACCAGCGCGGCATGCGCCAGTTGGCCGGGCATCCGCAAGTGGCCACGCTGGCCATGGCTGGGCAGCAGGACGGCAAGGGCGCGCCAGCTTTGTTCCGCACCACTGCGGACGCCTTCCTGGCGCAGCACGCGCTCGGCGAGGAAGTGTTCGGCCCGGCCGCGCTGCTGGTCGTGTGCCGCGAC
>DATFBD010000170.1:0-59118 GCA_035254005.1 Burkholderiaceae bacterium
CGAGATATTGGCGGCATCCAGCGTCGGCATCACCAGCAGGTTGGCCTGACCCTTGAGACGGGAATTGGGGAAGGCGCCGAGACGAATCTGCTCGTCGAGCGCGGCGTCGCCATGCATTTCGCCCTCGACCTCGAGGTCCGGCGCCCGCTGCTGCAACTGCGCCAGCACGTCGCGCATCTTCAGCGAGGTCGGGGTATCCTGCGTTCCGAAGGTGGAATGCGAGAGCAAGGCGACCTTGGGTTGAATGCCGAAATTGCGGATTTCCTCGGCGGCCAGCAAGGTCATTTCCGCCAGTTGCTCGGCGCTCGGATCGTAATTGACGTAGGTGTCGCCGATAAACACGGTGCGCCCCGGCAACATCAGCAGGTTCATCGCGTAGTAGCGGTCATGATCGGCTCGGGTGCCGATGACGTCCTGCACGTATTCACGATGCGTCTCATGGCGCCCGAAGGTGCCGCAGATCAGGCCGTCGGCATAGCCGAGGCGAACCATCAGCGCGCCGTACAGGGTATTGCGGCGACGCACTTCGCGCCGCGCATAATCCGGCGATACGCCCTTGCGCTCCATCAGGCCATGGTAGGTCTGGCAGAACTCCTCGAAATGCTCATCGAAGAACGGGCAATTGTCCGAATGCACGATCTCGAAATCGTCGCCTTCGCGAATGCGCAGGCCGGCCGCTTCGATGCGCCGCGTGATTTCGCTACGCCGGCCGATCAGCACCGGTTTGGCAATCCCCTCATCGCGCACGACCTGCACGGCGCGCAAGACGCGCTCGTCCTCGCCTTCGGCAAAGACGATGCGCTTGGGCGCCAGCTTGGCCTGCGAGAAGACCGGCTTCATGATCATGCCGGAGTGGTAGACGAATTCGTTGAGGCCCTGGACGTAGGCGTCCCAGTCCTTGATCGGCCGCGTCGCGACGCCGGAATCCATGCCGGCCCGGGCGACGGCCGGGGCGATCTTGACGATCAGGCGCGGATCGAAGGGATTGGGAATCAGGTATTCCGGGCCGAAGCTGGTGACCTTCTCGCCGTAAGCGCGGGCCGCCACTTCCGACTGCTCGGCGCGGGCCAGTTCGGCAATGGCTTTGACTGCGGCCATCTTCATTTCTTCGGTAATGGTCGTCGCCCCGACATCGAGCGCCCCGCGGAAGATGAAGGGGAAGCACAGCACGTTGTTGACCTGATTCGGGTAATCCGAACGGCCGGTACAGATAATGGCGTCGTTGCGCACGCTCTTGACCAGTTCCGGCGTGATTTCCGGGGTCGGGTTGGCGAGCGCCATGATCAGCGGATTGGCGGCCATCTTGGCGACCATCTCCGGTTTCAGCACGCCACCGGCCGAGAGGCCGAGGAAGACATCCGCCCCTTCGATCACTTCGCCCAGGGTACGGGCATCGGTCTTCTTGATGTAGCGCGCCTTGATCTCGTCCATCTCCTCGACGCGGCCTTCATAGACCAGGCCCTTGATGTCGGTGACCCAGATATTGGCGGTCGGGGCGCCGAGCATGACCAGCAGGTCGAGGCAGGCGAGCGCGGCGGCGCCGGCCCCGGAAGTCACGATCTTGACCTTGGACAGATCCTTGCCGATCAGGTGCAGGCCATTGAGTATGGCGGCGCCGACGACGATCGCCGTACCGTGCTGATCGTCGTGGAAGACGGGGATCTTCATCCGTTCGCGCAGCTTCTTCTCGATGTAGAAGCACTCGGGGGCCTTGATGTCTTCCAGGTTGATGCCACCGAAAGTCGGTTCCAGCGAGGCGATGATATCGATCAGCTTGTCCGGATCGCGCTCTTCGATCTCGAGATCGAAGACGTCGATATTGGCGAACTTCTTGAACAGCACGCCCTTGCCTTCCATCACCGGCTTGGCGGCCAGCGGGCCGATGTTGCCGAGGCCCAGCACGGCCGTGCCGTTGGTGATCACGGCTACCAGGTTGCCGCGCGCCGTGTACTTGTAGGCGTTGGCCGGATCGACAACGATCTCTTCGCAGGGCGCCGCCACCCCGGGCGAATAGGCCAGCGCCAGGTCGCGCTGGTTGGTCAGTTGCTTGGTGGGGGTGACGCTGATTTTGCCGGGGCGTGGTATCTCGTGATACTCAAGTGCGGCAAGGCGCAGTTGTTGGCGAAGTTCCTCTTTTTGATCAGATGACGAATCCATGCTGTGCTGCCTTCCTGTATGTTCGATCGGAAAGCTTCCGATTTTATCAGACCCATTCTTTCAATTAAGTAGGTATTTTCACCAACTGTTATAACCATTTTGTATGTAAATGATACGTTGCGAACGGAAATTGCATATCATTAAGTAAGCAATTAGTAACAACCGGCCCCGCGCCGCCCCGTTGCGCCGCCCTGCCTGCGCTTCGGTACAATAGCGCCATGCTCTCCGAATTCGACCTGATCAAGCAGTATTTCAACCGCGACCGTCCGGCCCGCGCCACGCTGGGCATCGGCGACGATTGCGCCCTGCTCAGCCCCACGCCGGGCATGCAGATGGCCATCTCGTCCGACATGCTGGTCGAGGGCCGCCACTTCTTCGCCGGCGCCGAGCCGGTACAACTGGGCCACAAGAGCCTGGCCGTGAACCTGTCGGACCTGGCGGCCATGGGCGCGCGGCCCGTGGCCTGCACGCTGGCGCTGGCGCTGCCGGCGGCCGAACGGGACTGGCTGCACGGTTTCTCGTCCGGCCTGTTCGCGCTGGCCGACGCCCATGCCTGCGAACTGATCGGCGGCGACACCACCAAGGGGCCGCTCAACATCTGCCTCACCGTGTTCGGCGAAGTGCAGCCGGGCCACGCGCTGCGGCGCGACGCGGCCCAGGTGGGCGACGACATCTGGATCTCGGGCACGCTGGGCGATGCGCGCCTGGCGCTGGCCGGCTACCTGAACGAAGTGCCGCTCGACGAGGCCAGCCTGCGCGCGGCCGCCGTGCGCATGCACGCGCCCACGCCACGGGTGGAACTGGGCATGCTGCTGGCCCAGCAGCGCGTGGCGCACGCGGCGATCGACATTTCCGATGGCCTGGTGGGCGATCTGGGCCACATCCTGGCCCGTTCGGGCGTGGGCGCCACGCTGGACGTGGACGCGCTGCCGGCCGGCGACGTGCTGGCCACGCGCGACACGGCCCTGCGCCGCGCCTACACGGCCGCCGGCGGCGACGACTACGAACTGTGCTTCACGGCCCCGGCCAGCGCCCGCGCGGCCGTGCTGGCGGCGGCCGGCAGCGTGGCCACGCCCGTCACCCGGGTCGGCCGCATCGAGCAGCAAGCGGGCCTGCGGCTGGTCGATGCCAACGGCCACGCGCTCGACCTCAAGCTGTCCAGCTTCGACCACTTCACCTCCTGAGCCTCGGCCGCGCCTGATCCGCGGCCGCGCCGCCACCGCGCATAACAGCGCACGTCACGGCGCGCATTACAGCGCCGTATGGTCCTCGTCCGGCTGGCCCACGCGGCGGCCGGTGCCGTGCATCAGCCAGTAGTGGTGGAAGGCCAGCCGGATGTTGTCGCGCAGCTGGGTGTCGTCCCACGGCTTGGTGTAGAAGCGGTAGATGGCGCCGCGGTTGATGGAATCGAGCACCGCCTCCAGCCCCGTGTAGCCGGACAGGATGATGCGTATCGTGTCCGGGTACATCTCCTTGACCTTGCTGAGAAACTCGGTGCCGCTCATGATGGGCATGCGCTGGTCGCACAGGATCACCTGCACCGGGTGCAGCGCCAGCAATTCAAAGCCTTCGGCCGGCGACACCGCTGTCAGGATCTGGTAGCCGTCGCGCCGGAACAGCCGGTGCAGGGACGACAGCACGTTGACGTCGTCGTCCACGATCAGCAGCGTCTGGGCCGGCGTGTCTTGCCCGCCCGCCTCGGGCGGCAAGCCCTTGCCGGCCTCCACCAGCGCGCCCATCTCGGCGGCCGGCAGCGGCCGGCTGAAGTAGAAGCCCTGCATCTCGTCGCAGCGGTTGCGGCGCAGGTATTCGAGCTGGGGCCGGCTCTCCACCCCTTCCGCGATCACCCGCAGCTTGAGGCTGTGCGCCATGCTGATGATGGCCAGCGCGATGGCCGCGTCGTTGGGGTTGGTGGTGATGTCGCGCACGAAGGCGATGTCGATCTTGAGCTTGTCGATCGGGAAGCGCTGCAGATAGGCCAGGCTGGAATAGCCGGTGCCGAAATCGTCGATCGCCACCTGCACCCCCAGTTCCTTGAGGCTGGACAGCACGACGATGGTGCGCTCGGCGTTCGACATCAGGGCCGTCTCCGTCAGTTCCAGTTCCAGCAGTTCGGGCGGCACCTTGTAGCGTTCGAGCGCCGTGCGCACTTCGTGCTCCAGGTCGCCCTCGACGAACTGGCGGCTCGACACGTTCACGGCCACGTGCACGGCACCGGCGCCGTTGCGGGCCCAGGCCGCGATCTGGCGGCAGGCCGTGTCGATGATCCATGCGCCCACCCGCACGATCAGGCCCGTGTCCTCCAGCACCGGCACGAATTCGGCCGGGAACACCAGGCCATAGCCGGGCCGCTGCCAGCGCAGCAAGGCTTCGGCGCCGCTGATGGCGCCCGTGTGCAGGTTGACCTTGGGCTGGTAGTACAGCACCAGCTCGTCGTTGTCGAGCGCGCGCCGCAGCGCCATCTCCAGGTCCAGCCGCGCCAGCACCTGCACGTTCATGCCGGCCGTGAAGAAGCGGTAGCCGTCGCGCCCGGCCTCCTTGGCCCGGCTCATGGCCGTGTCGGCGTAGTTGACCAGGGTTTCCGGGTCGGTGGCGTCGTCCGGGTACATGGCGATGCCGATGCTGGCCGTCAGCGTCGGGTGGTGTTCGCCCAGGTCGAACGGCGCGCGCAGCGCCTCGCGTACTTCGTTGGCCACGTACACGGCGTCCTGCTGGTCGCGCGTCATGGTCAGGATCAGGCCGAATTCGTCGCCGCCCAGGCGGCCCACCGTGTCGCGGATGCGCACGCACTGCACCAGCCGGTTGCTGAACTGGCGCAGCAACTCGTCGCCCAGCGCCGCACCCAGCGAATCGTTGATGTTCTTGAAGCGGTCGAGCGCGATGAACAGCACCACGATGCGCCACTCCTTGTCCTGCGCCAGCTCAATCGATTCGGCCAGGGTCTGGAAGAACAGGCTGCGGTTGGGCAGGCCCGTCAGGCTGTCGTAGCGCGCCATGTGGCGCAAGCGCTCCTGGGCCTGGCGCCGTTCGCTGATGTCGCGCGCCACCCCCAGCAGCACGGGCGGCTGGTCCGGCGTGGCGCCGGGCCGCAACTGCCAGTAGATCTCGGCCGGCACCTTGGCCTGGTCCTGGCGCGCCAGTTCGATCTCGGCCAGCTCGGGCGCACGTGCGCACGCCGCCACGCCGCCGCCGGCCTGGCCGTCGAGCCGCCCGGCCAGCCGCGCGGCCTGTTCGCGCAGCGCCTCGGGCGTGCCCAGCGCGAGGCGCTGCGGCGTTTGCGCCAGCAGCGCGTCGCGCTCGTAGCCGAGCATGCGGCAAGCGCCGTCGTTCACGTCCAGCAGGTCCAGGCTGTGGGCGTCGAGCAGGAAGATGGCGTCGGCCGTGGCATCCATGGCGCTGCGAAAGCGCTGCAGCTCGGCGGTGCGCTCGCGCACGGTCTGCTCCAGGCGGGCGTTGTAGTCGCGCGCCTCGCGGTGCAGCAGCCGCACTTCCAGCATGTTGCGGATGCGGGTCAGCACTTCCACCGGATCGAAGGGCTTGCTGACGAAGTCGCGCGCGCCCGCTTCCAGCGCGGCCAGCTTCTTGTCCGGTTCGGCCGTCACCACCAGCACCGGCAGGTAGGCTTCCGTCTCCAGCGGCTTGAGCGCCTCCATCACCTCGAAGCCGCTCATGCGTGGCATGTGCAGGTCGAGGATGATCAGGTCGTAGTGGTGTTCGGCGTGCCAGCCGGCCACCACGGTGGGGTCGCCGGTGGCGCTGACGGCCGTGTAGCCGCTGCTCGAGAGCAGGAATTCGAGCAGCTGGATGTTGACCGGCTGGTCGTCCACGATGAGGATTTTCGCCCGCAGGATGTCGTCTTGGCTGATCATGTGCGCTCCGCCGCCTTGGCCAGGGCGCGCCGGCTGGCCAGGTGGGCCAGCGTGGCGTTGATCGCCTCGGTGAATTCATCGATGTTGATGGGCTTGACGAGATAACGGAAAAAGCCCATCGCCAGCCCCTTCTCCACGTCGCGCGGCATGGCGTTGGCCGTCAGCGCGATCACCGGGATGTGGGCCGTGGCCGGATCGGCGCGCAGCAGTTGCAAGGCGTCGAAGCCGCTCACGCAGGGCAGGTTGATGTCCATCAGGATCAGGTCCGGCCGGTGGGCACGCGCCAGTTCGATGCCCAGGTGGCCATCGGGCGCCGACAGCAGCCGCAGGTCGGGCCGGTAGCGCAGGATTTCCTCCACCAGCTTGAGGTTGGCCGGATTGTCTTCCACGTACAGCAGCGTGGCCTGGCCGGCCGCTTCGGCGCCGGCCGGCACGCCCGCCAGCGCGCGCGCCGCCTCATCCTGCTGCGGCGGCGCCAGCGGTTCGGTGGCCTGCAGCTCGATCCAGAACATGCTGCCCACGCCGGCGCTGCTGGACACGCCGATGGCGCCGCCCATCAGCTCCACCAGGCGCTTGGTCACCACCAGGCCGATGCCCGTGCCCTCCTCGGCGCCGGCTTCCTGGCCCAGCCGGTTGAAGGGCTGGAACAGCGACGCCACCTGCTCGGGCCGCAAACCGAGGCCGGTGTCCTGCACCGACAGGCGCAGCCGCTCTGTCCCCGTCATGGCGCAATCGACCACCACGGCGCCGCCGTCGCGGTTGTACTTGATGGCGTTCGACAGCAGGTTCAGCACGGTCTGCTTGAGGCGGGTGCGGTCGGCCTTAACGGTGGCGTGGCAATTGGCCGGGAACAGCAGGCGGATGTTGCGCTGGGCCGCCAGCGGTTCGGTCATGGTGTGGCATTCATGCAGGATGTCGTCCAGCGCCACCGGTTCCAGCGACAGCGCCACGGCGCCCGACTCGATCTTGGCCAGGTCCAGGATCTCGTTGATCAGGGTCAGCAGGTGGCGCCCGGACTTGAGGATGTGGTTGGCGAATTCCTTCTTCTGCGGCAGGGTCGAGGGCAGCTTGTCGGAAGTGAGGATCTGGGCGAAGCCGAGGATGGCGTTGAGCGGCGTGCGCAACTCGTGGCTCATGGACGACAGGAACGCCGTCTTGGCCTGGTTGGCGCTGCGCGCCTCCTCCATGGCCCGTTCCAGCTCGGCGTTGGCGGCCTCCAGCTGCAAGGTGCGTTCGTGCACGCGCTGTTCCAGTTCCGCGTTCAGCCGCATCACTTCCTGCTGCGCGGCGCTGCGCTGACCGGCCTCGCCGGCCAGCGCCCGGTTGGACGATTCGAGCGCGCTGGTGCGGGCCTCGATCTCGCTGAGCATGCGGTTGAACGAGTCCACCAGTTGCGCCACCTCGTCGTCCGACAGCTTGCGCGCGCGGCGCGAATAGTCGCCCGTCTCGACCACCTCGCGCGCGATGGCGGCGATGTCGAGGATGGGCTGGGTGACCACGTGGCTCAGGCGCCCCAGCACCAGCCAGGCGATCAGCATGGCCAGCGCCGTCACGCCGAACGCGATCACCAGGTAGTCGGCGATGCGGCCCACCATCTCGTACTCGGCGCGCAGGTAGACGGTGCCCAGCAGCTCGCCGTCGGCGACGATGCGCTTGAACAGGATCAGCTTGCCCTGCTCGAAGCGGGTGCCGTCCTCGCGCGCGGCCGCGGGCGGGAAGTCGCCCTGCTGGCCCGGCGCCACGTAGCTGGCGAACAGCTGGCCGCGCGCATTGTAGATGGCGCCGGCGTTGATCTTGGGCCGCAGCCGCAGCAGGGCCAGGTTCTCGGTCGCCAGGCGCGCGTCGTCGAAGGCCAGCGCGGCCGACGTCATGTGGCCGATCAGTTCGGACTGGGTGCTCATGTCGGCCACGATGTTGCGGTGGTAGGCCCGCAGGTCGTAGCCGATGATGGTGCCCACCGACACCAGCAGCGCCACCAAGGTGGTCAGCAGCACCACCCCCAGCAGCTTCTGGCGCAAGCTGCGGGCCTGTCTCATATCGCCCCCTGCACGCGGTAGGCGGCCGACAGCATGCGGGCGCTGATCTTGATGTGCGAGGCCAGCGCCTGCTTGAGCGCCACTTCGAAGCGCAGCTTGTCGTCGGCGATGATGAAATGGATGATGCTGCCCAGCGCGTGCACTTCCTCGCTGTCGGACACGGTCAGCACCGACTGGCTCTGGCAGGCGGCCAGCAAGTCCGGCAACTGGGCCTTGTCCACGGCGCCCACGAACAGCATGTGCAGGCCGGTCAGCGCATCGCCCTTGTGCACCCGCTTCACCTGCAACGGATGGCCGCCGGCGTTGCGGCCGGCCACCGTCAGCTCCAGCTGGTCGGCCAGCGCGTCGGCGCTGGCCACGCCGATCACGAGCGGACTGTCGGGCCGGGCGAAGCTGCCCTCGGGCCACTCGACGAAGCCGGCGAATTTGTACAGGTAGGCGGCCTTGACCTGGCGTTCCAGCGCCCCCGCCTGGGCCGATGCCGCGCCCGGCGCCAGCGCGGCGCCAGCCATGCCGGCCACGGCGGCCGCCAGCAGGCGGCGCCGGCGCGGGTGCGCGGGCGCGTCCGCGCGTGCGGCCGGGGTCGTTCCAGTGTCGAAACCGTTCAACGACGTCATAGCTGGGCTGTCCGATTCGGTGAGCGCGCCGGGCACCCTCGCGGCGGGCGCCGTCGGCCAGGTCCGCGCGGCGGGCGCGGCTTGCAAATGAACAGTCTCGCGGCGCGCGCCCACAGGCGCGGGCGAGCCCGGTGCGTCTTCGAGTGTACGCATTTTCAAGACGCTTGGGGAGCTTTTTTCGCAACATTACCAGTTGAACAGTACCGTCGCAGCACCGTCGCAGCACCGCCGCAGGCGCGCCGGCACAGTCCGGCGCGGCACTGGCATGGGCCAGTGCGGCATGGTAAAGTGAACTCAGTGACGAGGAGACCGTCCCGCATTCGACAGACTCTGCCGTGAAGGAGCGTACCGTGACCACCCCCATCATCATCGAACTGGCCACCCGGGTCGGCCAGGCATTGCAGCAGAAAGGCTGGCTGCTGACCACGGCCGAATCGTGCACGGGGGGCGGCATCGCCCAGGCCATCACCGAGATCGCCGGGTCCACCGGCTGGTTCGACTGCGGCTTCGTCACCTATTCCAACGCCTCCAAGACGGAAATGCTGGACGTGCCGGCCGCGCTGATGGCGCAGCTGGGCAGCGTGAGCGAGGAAGTGGCGGCCGCCATGGCCAACGGCGCGCTGGCCGCCAGCAACGCCCACGTGGCCGTGTCGGTGACGGGCATCGCCGGTCCCACCGGGGCCGTGCCGGGCAAGCCGGTGGGCACCGTGTGCTTCGGCTGGTCGGACGGCAACCAGGTGCGCACCGAACGCCTGGTGTTCCCCGGCGACCGCCAGGCCGTGCGCGAACAGACCGTGATCCATGCGCTGCGCGGGCTGCTGCGTTTCATCGACTGAGGATCCGACTGACGACGGCGCGGGCCGCCACGGCCTGGTTGCTATCCGCTCCCAAAACAATTACCCTCGACGCTGTGCGGCGCGCCCCGCGGTGGCCGCACGTCCGAAGGAATCACAGACTCAGGGAGTATTTCGATGCAAAACACGGTACATTTCATTCTCCAGGGCAAGGGCGGCATCGGCAAGACGCTGGTGTCGACCATCCTGGCCCAATGGATCGCGGGCAAGGATGAAACACCGCTGCGCTGTTACGACACCGACCAGGAAAACGCCACCTTCTCGCGCTACAAGGCGATGGCCGTCAAGCATGTGCCGGTGATGACGGACACGCGCAACATCGACCCCAAGCGCTTCGACGCGCTGATGATCGACATCCTGGAGGAGGACGGCAACTGCGTGATCGACAACGGCGCCAACACTTTCTCGCCGCTGATGGGCTACCTGATCGAGAACGATTGCTTCTCGCTGCTGGAGGAATCGGGCCGCAAGGTATACATCCACACCATCGTCGGCGGCGGCGACACCTTGCACGACACGGCCATGGGCTTCGTCTCGACGGCCAAGTCGACCAATGTGCCGCTGGTGCTGTGGGAGAACGAGCACTTCGGCCTGCTGCAGTCGGCATCCGGCAAGCAGTTCACGGAATCGCAGACTTACGCCGATAACGCGGCGCGGGTCAAGGGCCGGGTGGTGCTGGCCCAGCGCAACGCCGACACCTTCGGCGCCGACATCAAGAAGATGAACACGGCGCGCCTGACGGCCAACGAAGTCAGGGAAAGCGACAAGTTCAACGTGATGGAGAAGCAGCGTATCAAGGTCGTGTTCCGCGACCTGTTCGAACAACTCGACAAAGTGCAGTGGTAAGCCATGGACCAGCACAAGCTGCGCAGCCTCGTATTTGAAAAGACTGGCGTGCGGATCGATGTCGACGATCCCATCTTCGCGCTGGTAGCGCTGAACGAGGCGGTGCTGGAGGATGCCGTGCAACGCCACGTGGCGCTGATCGACGCGGCCTCGCGCGAGCTGGCGCAACACGCGCGCGCTGCTTGCGGTTTGCCGGACGCGCCCGCGACTGGCGGTTTGCCGGAGGCGGTCGCATTGCCAGCAGCGGCTGCGGCGACGTCCGGTGCGCCGCTGGCCGGCGCTTTCTCCCCGCGCGAATGGCGCTTGCTGGGCGCGGCGGCGGCCGTGTCGATGCTCAGCGCCTTGCTGGTGCTGGGCGGCCAGGCCCTGTTCTTCAAGCCGCTGCCACCGCCGCCGCCCATCGTGCAAGCCAAGAGTCTGACGGCCGAACAGCTGCTGGCCATCCAGAACGGTGAGAAGCTGGCCAAGGCCGTGCAAAAGCTCGACCCCAAGGCCCGCAACCTGGTGCAGGCGGAAATGCAGAAATAAAGCGCCGTCGCCAGGCGCCCTTTGAAGAATGGATAGAGCCGACGATTAATGGCGCATGAGTAGCGCCGCCACGATGATGCCACTGACGATCATGCCCCCGACGACCATAAACACGCCGATTCCCGTCATCAGACGGTGACGTATTTCACGTTGGGATAAATAGTCAAAAAGCTTTTCCATTTTGGCCTCCCGATTCTGCAGCTAGCATCCCCCTCGTTCAGCCCAGAGGTGCGTAGCGCTATATGAAATAGCGACGATTATGGATGTCCAAATCGAGATTCTCATCACGCGCGACATATCCCCCTCCGCCTCATCCGCAACTGGCGCGGCGCTATTCGCTGTCGCTGCAACCGAATCTAACGCGCCCAGCAAGACAAGTACCGAGGAGCCGACGACGATGAGTACATGCCACCCCACTGCGATCGATATTATCACTTTACTTGTATCCCGGTCCTCCGCGCACGCAACGTGACCGGCGGCCTCATAACAAGCCGCGGCGCAGAGCGCGATCACCGTCCAAAACAGTTGCCCATCCTGCAAAGAGCGATAGATCAGTTTGCCAACGTTGCCGTGGTAGCGCTTGCTCGCGAACAGCAACGGTAACAATGCAATGGGCGCCAACAGCGGCACGCCGATATTGAGCAACAGCCAACCCAGAAATTTCAAAATCTCCATGTCACCAATCCTTACCGGAATAGCCCCCATCCATTCAGGCATCCACTCTTACATGGGCTCAATAAGCAAGTTGTGACCTGCCACAACGGCGCGATGATGGAACTGTCTTTGTGTGTCGGTTTCTGCTAACATATGAACACCTATTCATATGTTAGCCATGAAATCCTACGCCGAATCCGATCCCGCCATCGCGCAGCTGGCCGACCTGTTCCACCTGCTGGGCGACCCGACCCGCCTGCGCATCGTGCTGGCCTGCCTGACCACGCCGGTGGCCGTCAGTTCGATCGCGGCCTCGCTGCAGCTGAGCGGCTCGCTGGTGAGCCACCACCTGCGCCTGCTGCGCGCGGCCCGCATCGTCAAGTCGGAACGGCATGGCAAACACGTGTTCTACACCGCCGCCGATGCCCACATCAGCGACGTCCTGTGCGATATGCTGGAACATATCGCCGAACCTACCCCAGGAAGCGAAGCATGAGCCGCCACCACGAACATGACCATGCTCACCATGAGCACCAGCACGGCCACGCTCCCGCCGCCAAAGGCGCGGCGTGCGGCCACGACCATGGCCACAGCCACGCGCACGGCCACCATCACCACCACGGCGACCCGACCACCCACGGCCGCGCGTTCGCCATCGCCATCGCGCTCAACAGCGTGTTCGTGGCGATCGAGTTCATCTACGGTTTCATCGCCAATTCGACGGCACTGATGGCCGACGCCGGCCACAACCTGTCGGACGTGCTGGGCCTGATGCTGGCCTGGGTGGCCGCCATCCTGGCCAAGCGCCTGCCCGATGGCCGCTATACCTACGGCATGCGCAGCAGCTCGATGCTGGCCGCGCTGTTCAATTCCATGCTGCTGATGCTGGCCTGCGGCGCCATCGCGTGGGAGGCGGTCCAGCAATTGCTGCACCCATCGCCGGTGGCGGGGGTGACGGTGTCGGTGGTGGCGGCCGTGGGCATCGCCATCAACGGCTTCTCGGCCTGGCTGTTCATGGCCGGCAGCAAGGATGACATCAACATCCGCGGCGCCTACCTGCACATGGCGGCCGACGCGGCCATCTCGCTAGGCGTGCTGCTGGCCGGCCTGGCCGTGATGTACACGGGCTGGAGCTGGCTCGATCCGCTGGTCAGTATTTCCATCGTGGCCATCATCGCGTGGAGCACGTGGTCGCTGCTGAAGATGTCGCTGCGCATGATGATGGCGGCCGTGCCGGACGACGTGAACCATGCCGACGTAGAGCGCTTCCTGCGCGGCCGCGACGGCGTGACCGATATCCACGACCTGCACATCTGGGCCATGAGCACCACCGAGACGGCGCTGACGGTGCACCTGGTGATGCCGGCCGGTTATCCGGGTGACGTGGCGATGGACGCCATCACCGACCAGCTCAAGCACGACTACGCGATCCATCACTGCACGCTGCAAATCGAACAGGGCACCACGGTCCACGCTTGCAGCCTGCACGACCAAGGCGCGCCACGTGCGGCCGGCCATGCTCACGACCACGACCACGACCACGATCGCGGCCATGAGCACGATCACGGCCATCCGCATTAAACCAAACGCATGGCACAAAGCACAACGGCCGGCATGCAAGCCGGCCGTTGTCGCATGTGGCGCCCGGTGGCGCCGCGTCCGTTGTCAGTCCGCCAGATTGGCGTACAGCGGCGTGCTCAGATAGCGCTCGCCATACGACGGCACGATCGTGACGATCATCTTGCCCGCGTTTTCCGGGCGCTGGGCCACCTGCATGGCGGCCCACAGCGCCGCGCCGGCCGAAATCCCCACCAGCAAGCCTTCCTGCCGGGCCGCCTCGCGCGCCGTGGTGAAGGCGTTGTCGTTGCTGACGCAAACCACTTCGTCATAAATGTGGGTGTTCAGCACCCCCGGCACGAAACCGGCGCCGATGCCCTGGATCGGGTGCGGGCCCTTGGTGCCCTTGGACAGCATGGGCGACGCTTCCGGCTCCACGGCGATGCACTGGAAACCGGGCTTGCGCGCCTTGAGCACTTCGCCCACGCCGGTGATGGTGCCGCCGGTGCCCACGCCAGCCACCAGGATATCGACCCGGCCATCGGTGTCGCGCCAGATTTCCTCGGCCGTCGTGCGGCGGTGCACGGCCGGATTGGCCGGATTGTTAAATTGCTGCGGCATCAGGCAGCGCGGATCGGCCGCGCACATTTCCTCGGCCTTGCGGATCGCGCCCAGCATGCCTTCGGCACCCGGTGTGAGCACCAGTTCCGCACCGTAGGCACGCAGCAGCATGCGCCGCTCGCGGCTCATGGTATCGGGCATGACCAGCGTGCAGCGGTAGCCGCGCGCGGCGCACACCATGGCCAGCGCGATGCCGGTGTTGCCACTGGTCGGCTCGACGATGATGGTGTCGGGCCGGATCTGGCCGGCCGCTTCGGCCGCCTCGATCATGGCCAGGCCGATGCGGTCCTTCACGCTGTGGCCCGGGTTGGCGTATTCGAGCTTGGCCAGGATTTGCGCGCCGGCGCCGGCGGCCAGTCGGTTCAGGCGTACCAGCGGGGTGTTGCCGATCAATTCGGTGATGTCGTTGGCGATCTTCATTAGATTGGTTCCGAGAAACCTCGTCCTTCAAGGCGAGGAGTGAAAGGGACCGACTCCGCAGGAGTCGATGGGAGGGCGATAAGTGTGGAACTCATGCACTCCACACTGGTCAAACATACATGAAACTGGTCTACCGCTATCGCGTCAAATCGTTGACTGGCCTGCTGAACCGGCAAGCCCGTACCGTCAATTTCGTCTGGAATTATTGCAACGACCGGCAAAAGGATGCGTTGCGTTTCAATCGGCGGTGGCACACGGGATTCGACCTGATCAGGTTGACCACAGGATGCAGCAAGGAACTGGGACTCCATTCCGGCACGATTAATGACGTCTGTCAGCAGTACGCCAAGTCGCGCGCCCAGTCGCACCGGCCCTACCTGCGTTATCGCGGCAGGAAGTCCCTGCTCTGGGTGCCTTTGAAGGGGCGCGAGCTCAAGCGGGAAGGCAACGCTTTCCGGTTCGCCGGCAACACGTTCCGCGTCTTCTATTCCCGGCCGCTGCCTGAGGGTAAAATCCTCGACGGCACCAACTTTTCGCGTGACCGCAGGGGCAACTGGTTTCTCAATATTTGCATTGAAGTTGAGCCGACTCCAGCCCGGATGCCGGCGCGCGGCGTCGGCATTGACTTGGGCTTGAAGGACTTGGCCACCCTGAGCGACGGCACCACCATCGCCGCACCCCGTTTTTACCGCGACGCCGAAGCGGCGCTGGCGCTGGCGCAGCGCGCCCATAAGACCCGGCGCATCAAGGCCATCCATGCCAAAGTCGCTAACCAGCGATTGCATTACTTGCACACCCAAACCAGCGCCATCGTCGCCGCCTTTGACTACATCGTGGTCGGCAACGTCAACGCCAGCACCCTCGCCAGAACCAGCATGGCGAAGTCGGTCTACGATGTCAGCTGGTCGTCCTTTCGCACTCAACTGGCGTACAAGGCTGTTAAGCATGGCGCCTGGTTTGAAGAAGTGGACGAACGTTTCACCACCCAGGTCTGCTCGCATTGCGGCGCGATGCCCGATACGAGGCCGAGAGGTATCGCGGACCTTGGAATAAGAGCATGGACTTGCGGTGATTGCGGTTCTATACATGATCGTGATCGTAACGCTGCGATGAACATACTCCGTCGCGGACGTGCGACGCTAGATGTAGGAAATTCCGTCCCTTAGGGCGGAAAGAACGTCAATTGTTGTTCTCCGCGGGTTAAATTCGAATCAATAGTCTACCGCTTTTTATTGCAGGCGGGAGGGGCGCCCGCCAGCCCCGCCCTACTTCACATCCACCAGTTCGACCTCGAACAACAGCGCGGAATTCGGTGGAATGTCGCCACCGGGCGCGCCGCGCGAACCGTAGGCCAGCTCGCTGGGGATGATCAACGTGCGCTTGCCGCCCACCTTCATGCCCTGCACGCCCTGGTCCCAGCCTTTGATGACACGGCCCGCGCCCAGCGGGA
Source organism: Burkholderiaceae bacterium (assembly GCA_035254005.1). Taxonomy (GTDB): domain Bacteria; phylum Pseudomonadota; class Gammaproteobacteria; order Burkholderiales; family Burkholderiaceae_D; genus Rugamonas. The sequence goes on from DATFBD010000170.1 coordinate 15,610, forward strand.
ATTCCAGCGGTTCGCCGCGGCCGGGGTCACGCGAGGAGTCGAACTTCTTGCCACGGAAATTGCGCGCCAGCGGACGGTACAACCAGCCCGTGTAATGGACGCGGACGGTGGAGCCGGTCAGGGCTTCCTTGCCGTGGCCGATCTTGGTGTCGGTGACGATCAATTGATCGGCCAGCGGACCGGGACTGGCCGATCCCGGCACCACTGGCGCGGCGGCTGGTGCTGCGGCCGGCGCGTCGGCGGCCGGTGCGCTGGCCGGCTGCGGCTGCACCTGTGCCGGTGCCTGGTCTTGGGCCTGGGCTGGCATGGCCGCCATGGCGACGCTGGCGCCGCAGAAAGCGAGGGTAATGAAACGACGCATCATGTTGTATTCTTTCGGTCAGAGTTGAACTTGGCCGCACGCGGCAAGCCGGAGCGGCAAGCCGGGGCGGCATCATCATAGCAAAACCTGCCATTTATGCACGACGATACTGGACCACAGAAGTTGTTTTTCGCGCTATGGCCCGAGCCGGCCGAACGGGATGCGCTCGCCCCCTGGCAAACGCTGGTGCGCGGGCGGCCTGTGGTGACGGCCAATCTGCACCTGACGCTGGCCTTCCTGGGCTGGCAGCCGGCCGCCGCCGTGGCGCCGCTCATGGCCATTCTCGACGGACTGCAAGTGCCGCCGCTGGAACTGGAATTCGATATGCTGGGCTACTTCAGCGGCCAGCGCATCGCGTGGGCCGGCATGCGCGCGCCGCCGCCGGCGCTGCTGGCCTTGCAGGAACAATTGATCGCCGCGCTGGCGCAGGCCGGCTTTTCAGCCGACAGCCACGGGGCGTTCCGCCCGCACGTGACGCTGACGCGCCATGCACCGGCACCGGAAGCGCAGATCGCGGCCCCCGTGACATGGCGCCACGCCCAGGTCGCGCTGATGCGCTCGGGGACGCCGGACGGCGTGTACCGCGTGCTGCGCGCCCGGCGGAGCTGAGCGCGCCAGCCGGCGGCAACGTGAATCAGGCCGCGGCAGCAGGCGCTACCGGCGACGCGGCAGCGGCGCTTGCCACAGCGGCCGCCGTTTCAGCCGACGCTTCAGCCGCCGATTGCGCCGCCAATCCAGCCGCTGCTTCGTCCGCCGCTACCGGCGCCGTTTGCGCTGTGGCTTCTGGCGTTGCCGCCGGCGCCACCGCCACGCTGTCGGCCAGCTTGCGCAGCATGTGGCTGGCCGCCACCATGCCGAAACTGGCCGTGACCACCATGGCCGAACCAAAGCCGGCGCAATTCAGGCCCGTCACGCCGCCGCGGTCGTCGCCATCGACGGCGCACACCTCGCCCGACTCGGGGAACTTGAGCGGCTCCATCGAGAACACGGCGTCCACGTTGAACTTGTTCTTGGTACCGCGCGGGAAGCCATACTGGTTGCGCATCAGCTTGCGCACGCGCTTGAGCAGCGGTTCCTGCTCCGTGCGGGCCAGGTCGCGCACCTGGATCTGGGTCGGGTCGGTCTGGCCGCCGGCGCTGCCGATCATGATCAGCGGGATGCCATGCGCGCGGCAGTAGGCCAGCAGCGCGGCCTTGGCCTTGGCGCTGTCGATGGCGTCGAGCACGTAGTCGTAGCCTTTGCCGCCTATCATCTGGTCCAGGTTGTCCGGCGTGATGAAGTCCTCCACCTGGTGCACCTGGCAATAGGGATTGATCTGGGCGATGCGCTCGGCCAGGGCCGTCACCTTGGCCTGGCCGACGGTGCCCGTCAAGGCCTGGATCTGGCGGTTGATGTTCGATTCGGCTACGTTATCCAGGTCGATCAGGGTGAGCTGGCCGATGGCACTGCGGGCCAGCGCTTCCACCGCCCACGAGCCCACCCCGCCCACGCCGATCACGCAGATGTGGGCATGGCGGAAGCGCTCGAGCGCGGCGTGCCCGTACAATCGCGCGATACCGCCGAAGCGGCGCTCGAAATCGACCTCGTCGCCAATAATTGGCATGCTATTGATATCGGTACTGTTCATCCCGCCATTTTAACGGACGTGCCGCCGAAATTATTTTAGAATGCATTTGTTGGCAGCCAGTCAACTCCTGCCGACCTCCCTCCACGCGCTTTTTCCGAGACCATCCATGAGCAATTCCCTGATCGATACCGCGCCCGATTTCAACCAGCCGATCGCTGTCCTCAAACACTGCCACGATCGCATCCGCAAGCAACTGCAAACGCTGCAGAACCTGCTGGGCCACCTGCCCCAGCATGGCGCCGACACGGCCGCCCAAAAGGCGGCCGAAGCCGTGCTCAAATATTTCGACACCGCCGCACCGCTGCACCATGGCGACGAAGAAGAAGACTTGATGCCCATGCTGCAGGCCACGGCGCGCGGCGCCGACGCCGCCCTGCTGGCGGCCGTGGTGCCCGGCATCCTGGCCGATCACGAGCGCATGGATGCGGAATGGTCTATACTAAAATCACAACTTGACAAGATTGCCAACGGTCTCAGTACCGCCCTGTCGGTGGATGATGTGAACCGCTTCAGCGAAGCCTACGCGGCCCACATGCTGACGGAAGAAACCCAGATCGCACCGATGGCCAAGCGCCTGTTCACGGACGAGCAGATGGAATTGCTGGGCCAGGCCATGCAGCGCCGGCGCGGCATCGTACCCACCAGCGCGCAGACGCTGGCCGACTTGCGGCTCGACTATGGCCTGGCCAGCCTGAGCGAGGAGGATGTGCTGGCCAACCCGATCGCGCAATTCTCGAAGTGGTTCGACGAGGCGCTCAACGCCCAGGTCAATGAACCGAACGCGATGAGCGTGTCGACCGTGGATGCGGAAGGCAAGCCGACGTCGCGCATCGTGCTGATCAAGCAGTACGACGAGCGCGGCTTCACGTGGTACACGAATTACGACAGCCAGAAAGGCCAGCAGCTGGCCGCCAATCCGCACGCGGCGCTGCTGTTCTTCTGGAGCGAAGTGGAGCGCCAGGTGCGCATCGAAGGCCGGGTGGAAAAAACCTCGGCCGAGGAAAGCGACAAGTATTTCTACAGCCGGCCCGTGAAGAGCCAGCTGGCCGCGCTGGCGTCGCAGCAGAGCGCGCCCATCGCCAGCCGGGCGCAGATGGAGGAAAACTATGAGGCCGTGGCCCAGGCCCAGGGCGAACAGCCCAAGCGTCCCGAGCACTGGGGCGGCTACCGCCTGGTGCCCGAGCGCATCGAGTTCTGGCAAGGCCGGCGCTCGCGCTTCCACGACCGCATCGTCTACGTGCGCCAGCCCGACGGCACGTGGCTGAAGCAGCGCCTGCAGCCCTGATCCCGCCCCGGCGGGGAATGCGCAGGCGCTGCCGCAGCGGCAGGCTGGAATGGTTGTAACGACTTTTGTGTTTCTGAACCTGGGGCGGCCCTGCCGTCCCTCACCCGGAGGCTATCTTGTTCCTACAAAACCGACTCAGCAGCTGGACCAGCGGCATCCGCCAGCAAATCGCCCTGCCCTTGCGCATCGAACTGTGGAACGGGCAGCGCATCGACTTTTCCCCCGACGCGCCGCGCGTGACGATCCGCGTGCCGCACGCCTCGGCCGTGCGCTACCTGCTCACGCCCTCGCTGTCCAACCTGGGCACGGCCTATGTGGAAGGGGCGATCGAGGTCAAGGGCAAGGCGCGCGACATGATCGCCGTCGTCAACGCGCTGGCCCGCACCACGCTCAAGGCGGAAGGCAAGTTCGCCCGCATCGTGCGCAGCATCAGCCACGACCGCGAGCGCGATGCGCAGGCCATCCGCTACCACTACGACGTCTCCAACGACTTCTACCAGCAGTTCCTGGATCCGAACATGGTCTATTCCTGCGCCTATTTCGAAACGGGCGAGGAAGACCTGGCCACGGCCCAGCTCAAGAAGATCGACCACATCCTGGCCAAGATCGCCTTGCAGCCCGGCCAGCGCCTGCTCGACATCGGCTGCGGCTGGGGCGCGCTGGTGATCCGGGCCGCCCAGCGCTACGGCGCGCGCTGCGTGGGCATCACGCTGTCGGAGAACCAGTGCGCGCTGGCGCGCGAGCGGGTGCGCGCGGCCGGGCTCGACCACCTGGTCGAGATCCGGCTGCAGGATTACCGCGACGTGCGTGGCCAGTTCGACCGCATCACCAGCGTGGGCATGTTCGAGCACGTGGGCCTGCGCCACCTGCCCGCCTATTTCGCCACCATCCGCAGCTTGCTGGCCGATGATGGCCTGGCCATGAACCACGGCATCACCAGCACCGATCCCGACAACGGCGAGACGCCGTATGGCGGCGGCGAATTCATCCAGAAATACGTGTTCCCGCACGGCGAACTGGCCCACCTGGGCCAGGTGCTGAAAGCCATGCAGCAGGGCCAGCTCGAAGCGTACGACGTGGAAAACCTGCGCCGCCACTACGCGCGTACCTGCGCGCTGTGGACCGAGAATTTCGAAGCGGCGGCCGAGCGGGTGCGGGCCCTCGGTGGCGACAAGCGCTTCCGCATCTGGCATGTCTACCTGGCCGGCTGCAGCTACGCATTCGAGCAGGATTTGATCAGCCTGTACCAGATCGTGTGCGGCAAGGCCGGCCGTTCCGCCACCGCCCTGCCCTGGTCGCGCCGCTACATGTATGGCGCGCCCGGCCCCGCTCAGCCGGCGCTGGGATCGGCGCCGTCCAGCACGCTCCTGAGCGCGTCGTAGACCTGCGCCAGGGCCGGCTCCAGGCGGGACGCCGCGGCTTGGGCCTGGGCCTGGGCTTGCGGCTGGGCCACGCCAGCGCCGCCGTCGCGGCCAACGCGCAGGCTGGCCGACAGTTGCTCGGCGGCCGACAGCGCCCGCGCCGCGCCAAAGTTGACCAGCACGCCCTTCAGGCTATGCACCGCCCGCGCGCTGCGTTCCATGTCGTGCGCCGCCAGCGCCGCCGTCAATTCCCGCCACAGCTGGGGACCATCGTCGAGGAACAGCACGGCCAGTTCGTGCAGCAGGTCGGCGTCGCCGTCGAGCCGTTGCAGGGCTGCCGGCCAGTCCAGCACGCACTGGGCCGGTTGCGGCCGGTACCTGGCCAGCATGTCGGCCAGGGCGGCGCTGTCGACCGGCTTGGCCAGGTAATCGTCCATGCCCGCTTCCAGGCAGCGTTCGCGGTCGCCGGCCATGGCGCGCGCCGTCATGGCGATGATGGGCACATGGCCGCCACGCTCCAGCTCGCGCTGGCGCAACTGGCGGGTGGCCGCCAGCCCGTCCAGGCCCGGCATCTGCACGTCCATCAGGATCAGGTCGTAGCGCTCGCGCGCCGCGCGCTCCAGCACGGCCAGGCCATTGTCGGCCAGCGTGACCTGGTGGCCCAGCTTTTGCAGCAGCCGCAGCGCCAGCCGCTGGTTGACGGGATTGTCCTCGGCCAGCAACACGCGCAGGCCGTCGCCGCCGGCGCCGGCACCGTCCAATGGCGGCGGCACGGGTTCGGCGCCGAGCGGATCGGGCCTGGGCACCTGCACCCGCAGCGGCGGCAACGGCGCCACCAGCGCCACCCCCGTGTGTTTGAGCGGCACCGTGAAGCTGAACGTGCTGCCCTGGCCCGGCACGCTCTCCACATCGAGCTGGCCCTGCATCAGGATCACCAGGCGGCGGCAGATGGCCAGCCCCAGGCCGGTGCCGCCGTACTGGCGCGTGGTCGAACCGTCCACCTGGGCGAAGGCGTCGAAGATCATGGCCTGCTTTTCCGGCGGCACACCGATGCCGGTGTCGCGCACGGCGAAGCGGATTTCGCAGCGGTCGTCATGGTCGCGCAGCACCGACAGCGCCACCACCACGCAGCCGCTGGCCGTGAACTTGATGGCGTTGCCCACCAGGTTGACCAGCACCTGGCGCAGCCGGCCCGGATCGCCCTTGACGATGCGCGGCAGGTCCGGCGCCAGCTCGCAGCGCAGCGCCAGTCCTTTCTGGCGCGCCCGCAAGTCCATGGCACGCACCGTGTCGGCCACCAGCTGGCGCACGTCGAACGGCACTTCCTCGATGTCGAGCTTGCCGGCCTCGATCTTGGAAAAGTCCAGGATGTCGTCCACGATGTGCAGCAGCGCGTGGGCCGAGGCCTGCACCAGCGCCAGGTCGGCCCGCTGGGCGGGCGTCAGTTCCGATTCCAGCACCAGCTCCGTCATGCCGAGGATGCCATTCATGGGGGTGCGGATCTCGTGGCTCATGTTGGCCAAAAATTCGCTCTTGGCCCGGCTGGCCGCCTCGGCCGACTCCACGGCCCGCTGCATGGCCTGGCGCGCGGCGCGCTGCTCGCTGATGTCGATGAAGTAGCCCAGCATGTAGCTGCGCCCGCCGCTGGTGATCACGTTGCGGCTCACCAGCACGTCGACCGGCGGGTCGAAGCCGGCCAGGCGGCGCTCGCTGGTCACCATGCGGCCGCTGCTCCAGGCTTGCGCGTCTTCCTGGTGGGTCAGCTCGGCCCAGCGCGGCGAGGCGAAATCGTCGATGGTGCGGCCCAGGATCTCCACCCGCGAACGCTGGGTCAGTTCCTCGAAGCGGCGGTTGAAGCGCAGGAAGCGGCCTTCGCGGTCCTTCAGGAACACGGGGATGGGCAACTGGTCCAGGATCTGTTCCGTCAGCGCCTGCTGGCCGCCGGCCTGTTCCGCGTCGTGCCGGTCATCGAGCGCCTGCACGCGGCGCGCGGCCCGCTTGTCGCGCCAGGTGCCCACATTGCCGCGCTGCTGGCGGTTCTCCTTGCGCAGCAGGGCGTTGGCCTGGCGCAGCCGCTCGTTCTCCGCTTCCAGTTCACGCAACCGTGGTTCGATGCCGGGATCGGCCCGCTCGGCCTGGGCGATCAGTGTCAGCAAGCCATTGGCCAGCGTGGTTTCGCCGATGGCGCGCAAGTCGGCCAGGCGCTGCTGCATTTCCGCGTCGTCGGCCGCGTTCAGCGCGCGCCGCACCAGTTGGACCAGGCGTTCGTACTGCATCGATGGCACCGGCTCAGGCCGGCGTCCCCTCGTCCTGGTAGCGGGCGCGGATGGCCTGCACCTCATCCCAGCGCCGCAGCAGCGCCTGCACGCATTGCGGGTCGAAGTGGCCGCCGCAGTTGTCGAGCAGGTGCTGGCGCGCCGCCTCCATGGTCCAGGCCTGCTTGTAGGGGCGCACGCTGGTGAGCGCGTCGAACACGTCGGCCACGGCGACGATGCGGCCGACCAGCGGAATGCTGTCGCCCGCCAGGCCGTGCGGATAGCCGGCGCCGTCGTAGCGCTCGTGGTGGCTCAACGCGATCTGGGCTGCCAGGTGCAACATGGGCGCCTGGCAATCCTTGAGGATCTGGTAGCCGATGGCCGCGTGCTGGCGCATGATGACCATCTCTTCCGGGTTGAGGCGGCCCGGCTTGAGCAGGATGTGGTCGGGCGTGCCTACCTTGCCGATGTCGTGCATGGGGGCCGCGTTCAGGATGTCCTGCTGCTGTTCCAGCGGCAGGCCCAGCTCGGCCGCGATCAGGCACGAGTAATGGGCCATGCGCTGGATGTGGGCGCCCGTCTCCGGATCGCGGTATTCGGACGCGCGGCACAGCAACATGATGGTTTCCTGCTCGCGCGCGCGCAGTTCGGCCGTGGCCTTGCTGACCTCGTCGGCCAGCCAGCTGGCGCGGTGCCGCAGGCTCACGCTGGCGCGCCGCAGCGCCAGCATGTTGCGGGTACGGGCCAGGAACTCGACCTTGTCGATGGGCTTGATGAGAAAGTCGCTGGCGCCGTTCTCGAGCGCCCGGTGCCGCACTTCCACGTCCACGCTGGCCGTCACCATCAGCACGGGCGGGCGCTCGTCGATGGGCGCGGCCAGGCCGGCGATCAGTTCCAGGCCGTTCAGGTCGGGCATCATGTAGTCGACGATCAGCAAGTCGTAGGGATTGCTGTTGCACCAGGCCAGCGCCTCGCGGGCCGACTGGAAGGTGACCGTGTCCACGCCGTCGAGCTTGTCGATCAGGCGCGACATGAGCACCAGGTTGATGTGGGTATCGTCGACGATGACTACCTTCATGGGCGCTCCGCGATGCTCGATGCCGGGCTTACTTGCGGCGCTCGCCGTAAGTCTTGCGGAACTTGGCCACCTTGGGCGCCACCACGAAGGCGCAATAGCCTTGCAGCGGATGCTGGCGGAAGTAATCCTGGTGATAGTCCTCGGCCTTGTAGTAGGGCTGGGCCGGCGACAGTTCGGTCACGATGGGCGCGTCCCACACGTGGGCCATGGCCGCGATCACCTGGCGCGCCGTGGCTTCCTGTTCCGGTGACTGGTAGTAGATCACGGAGCGGTATTGGGTGCCCACGTCGTTGCCCTGGCGGTTCAGGGTAGTGGGGTCGTGGATGGTGAAGAAGATTTCCAGCAGCTCGCGGTAACCGATCACGGCCGGGTCGAATGCCAGCTTCACCACTTCCGCATGGCCGGTGGTGCCGCTGCACACCTGCTCGTAGGTGGGATCAGGCTGGGCGCCGCCCGTGTAGCCGGACTCCACGTGCAGCACGCCGTCCACCTCCTGGTACACCGCTTCCAGGCACCAGAAACATCCTCCCCCCAGCACCGCCGTTTCCGTCGCGGCCGCCGCCCCCGTATTGCTCGTCATGAGATCCCCTGCTCGTCGGCTGTTCGATGAGACTAACTGTAACGCAAACGGCGGGGCCGCGCACCTATTACAGAAAACGCGGCGATTGCCATGCCCCCTGTGATTCTTTGGCATAATGACGGAAAGATACAGGCTCACCATGAACACACGCTCCCCGCGCGCCCCGGCGCCCACCTTCGACACCGGTCACTTCCGCCAGGCGCTGGGCCAGTTCGCCACCGGCGTCACCGTCATCACGACGCGGCTGGCCGACGGCAGTTTCCGCGGCTTGACGGCCAGTTCCTTCAATTCCGTCTCGCTGACGCCGCCGCTGGTGCTGTGGAGCCTGGGTACGAGCGCCAACAGCATGCCCATCTTCAGCGGCAATTCCCATTACGTCATCAACGTGCTGGCGGCCGACCAGGCCCACCTGGCCAAGGTGTTTTCGACCCGTGGCGACTATCCGTGGGATACGGTGCCGTATGAGCTGTCGCGCACCGGACAGCCCATCCTCACGGGCGCCTGCGCGTGGTTCGAGTGCCACAACCGCAGCCGCTATCCCGAAGGCGACCACGTGATCTTCGTGGGCGAAGTCGAACATTGCGAATTCATCCCCCGCCCGCCGCTGATCTTCCATGGCGGCCAGTTCCACAGCCTGGCCTGAGTTTCTTCCCTTATTTGTTCTGGAAAAAGTCGCGCGTGGCGCGCATGCAGAACGGCGCCACCAGGCCAGCGTGGTAGCTGTCGCGCACGGCCTGGTCGCCGGCTGCGCCGCCGCCTGAGGCGGCGCGCAGCAAGGCCTTGGCAGCCTCAAACGCGAGCCGGGTGGAACCGTACTGATCGACGATGATGCCGCTTTCCAGGTCCAGCACGGTCAGCCTGGGCGACGTCATGCCGTGCGCCGCGAAGTAGTCGGCCGTGGCGGTCGCGTTCTGGAATGGCACCACCGGGTCTTGCGCAGCGCCGCATAACAGGACGGGCACGGCCGGCACGTAGCTGCGCAAATCGTTCTTCACCAGCCACTTGCGCAGCGTGTGGGCCGGCATGCAGTTGAGCGGGTCGGCGCTGTTGACGCCGCACGGATGGCTGTTCATGTCGGCCAGGTAGCCGTCGCGGTAGCCGGTCTTGACCAGGTTGCCGGCGCCGAAGAAGCTGGCGTAACCCTCGCCCTGCGGCAGGGAATCGCTGGCGAACAACACATCATTCGGCAGCGCGCCGGCCGCCACCAGGTCGCCCAGGCTGGACGTGCCGGGCAGCAGGTCGGCGATGCCGGCCGCGTAGGGCGCCGCGTAGACGTCGCTGGTGCTCGTGTACAGGCCGGCGTTGGCGTGCTGGGCGGCGTTGATCAGCATGGGCAGGAAGGCGGCCGAGCCGAGCGTGGGCTTGCCACCGAAGATGGCGTCGCCGAACTGGGTCAGCGCATACGGGCCCGACATGGGCGCCACGGCCGTCACCGTGAATTCGCCGGGATAGCCGGTCTGCATGGCGCGCTGGGTGGCCAGCGCCACGTAGCCGCCCTGCGAATAGCCGGTCACCAGCAACTGGTTCGATGGATGGGCGCCGATGATGGAGAACACCTTGCGGGCGGCGCGCAGGCCGTCGACCATGTCGCTCGATTGCTGGCTGGCGTCCAGGTAGGAATGGTAGGCCAGCGACGAACCGGCATAGCCGGCGTAATCGGGCGCCACCACGATGTAGCCCTGGGCCGCGTACATGGCCGCCACCAGGCGCGGTTCGGCCGCCGATAAGTCGCTCATGTCGTTACGCTTGAGCACGGACGTGCCGTGCGCGTACAGCAGCACGGGACGATCGCCGGTGCAGGCGCTGTCGGTGCCGGACGGCACCATGATGGCGGTGGCCGCGTCGGTGTCCTCGCCGGCGCCGCCCACCGTGTGGTATTTCAGCGTGAAGGTGGTGACGGCGCAGGTTGGCGTGCCGGTGAGGGTGCTGCTGCCCTTTTGCGCCGCTTCCAGCAACTGGGTGAAGGCGGCCGGCTGCAGCGTGGTGACGCTGGCGCCATTGACGGTGACGGGCACCGGCGCCGCGCTGCCGATCAGGGTGCCGCGCAGGGTGGTGGGCGGCGGCGGGGTGACGATCACGCCGCCGCCGGAAGTCTGGCCACTGTCGCCGCCACCGCCACCACAGGCGGTGAGCAGGGTCAGCGACAGCGCGGACGCGCACAGATAGGTCTGGCTGCTACGGAAGATCGGGTGGCGCATGGCACTCCTTGCTTGGGTCGGAATGGCCGGGCGATCTGATGGTCGGCCGGCAATTCTCTCAAGCATAGCAGACAGGCAAGGTTAATGCGTTGGCATCTGGAAAAATTCCCGCGCCGCCATCAGGCAATATTGGGCCACGAGCCGGCCATGGTAATTGTCCAGCACCGCCTTGTGCGGATCGTGCTCGTGCGCGACGGCGTCGGCCCGGGTACGCTCGACGGCGCGGGCGAAGCTGGCGCGGATGTCCTGGTAAGCGTCGAGAGCGCCCGCCTCCAGGTCCAGCAACTGGGGGGCCACGCCATGGGCGGCGAAATAGGCCTGCGCGGCGCTGGCGTTGGCGAACGGCACCACCGGGTCGCGCTGGCCGCCGCACAGCAGCAGCGGGCTGCGCGGCTGGTAGCTGCGCAGGTCATTCTTTTGCAGCCACTGGCGCAGGCGGTTGGCGCTGTGGCAGGCCAGCGGCTGGGCCGGGTCGGCACCGCACGGGTGGGCCGCCACGTCCTGCAGGTAAGCCTTGCGGTAGCTGGTGCGCACCAGGTTGCTATCGGCGAAATGGGTGGCCGCGGGCTCGCCCTGCGGCGGCGCGTCGCCGGCGAACAGGGCGCCGGCCGGCAGCTTGCCCTGCTTGATCAGGTCGTCCATGCGCTGGGTGGCCGGCAGCACCGATTCGATGCCGTCCGCGTAGGGTTCCTCGTACAGCTCGGCCGGCGAGGTGTACAGCGTGGCGCCCGACTTCTGGCCCGCCGTGGTCAGCAGCGGCAGATAGGCTGTGATGCCCACGTTGGGACGGCCGCTGAAGATGTCATCGGCCATTTGCAGCAAGGCGTAAGGGCCGGACAGGCCGGCCGTGGCCGTCACCTGGAATTCGTCGCCGTAGCGCTCCTGCATGGCGCGCTGGGTGGCCAGCGCCACGAAGCCGCCTTGCGAATAGCCGGTCACGAACAGCTTTTGCGATGTGCGCGCGCCCAGTCCGGGCAAGGCGGTGCGCGCCGCGCGCAGCGCGTTGATCATGTCGCCCGATTGCTGGTCCGCGTTCAGATAGGGGTGGTAAGGCAGGGACGACACGCCATAGCCGGCATAGTCGGGCGCGACCACGATATAGCCCTGGGCCACGAACATGGCGGCCACCACCCGCGCCTCGCCGTTCAGCCGGGCCATGCTGAAATTCCGGTCAAGCACCGTGCCGTGGGCATACAGCAGCACCGGACGCGGCCCCATGCAGCGCTGGTCCTCGCCGCCGGGCAGCATGAGCACGCCACCGGCATCGGTCGCCTCGCCCCGCCCGCCACCGGTCGCGTAACGCATCTTGTACACGGTGATGCTGCACAACGGTTCGCCGGCGATGGCCATCAGCGCGCCGCCTTGCGCGCGCCTGAGGACGACGCCGAGCGTGGCCGGTTCCAGGCTGTCCACGCTGGCGCCGCCGCCAAGCGGTATCGGAACCAGCGTGGGGCCGTCGAGCAGCGTTCCCGGCGGAGGCGCGGGCAATGCCACGGCGGATGCGGAGGATGCCGGGGAGGCGGACAGTGCGGCCGATGGCGCCGCCGCACCGGCGGCGCCATGGTCGGCCGCGCCGGCCAGGCCGGTCGCCAACGCCAGCGCCAACGTCAGCGCCGCCATGGCGGCACGCGGCGCGAAAGCGGACACGATAAGAGGGATGGGCGTATCAGTGCACATGGCGGCCTCCTGTGTTGGTCAGGCGCGCCGTGGCCGCTCATATCAAAACATCAAGGTCAACGGGCTTGTCATCAAGCGCGCAGGAACCTCTCAACAATACCAGAAGATCCGTACGCTGCGCGCCGCAATCGATCATTTACGCCCAGCCAGGGCAACGCATGTGGCGGCGTTTCGACCAGGATCAAATCGGCGCCACTTTGGTCGAGCTCACGCAACGCCGCGTACAGGCCGTAGGCGTAGCCAACGGGCTCATCAGGCAGATGCACGCGGGGGCCGGCGCCGGCCGTGGCCGAGTAGGCGATCAGCGCCACCTTGCGGCCCAGCGCTTCCAGCCTGGCCAGCGTGGCCGGCAGTTGCGCCGGCTCCAGCATCGCCACCGGCGTGTGCGGCGCGTAGTGCGATTCCAGCGTGCCGGAGGCGCGCGGCGCGCTCTGGTCCGGCAGGCCCGGCATCTGGCCGATCACGTCGGCGATCTGCTGGGCGCTGATGTGGCCGGGGCGCAGCAGCACCGGGCCGTGCGTGGCCAGCCGCGACAGGTCGACAATGGTCGATTCGATGCCGACCTCGCTGGGGCCGCCGTCGAGCACGGCCGCCAGCAGCGGTTCGGCGCCAAACTCATCGCGCACGTGCTGGGCCGTGGTGGGGCTGACGTTGCCGAACTTGTTGGCCGACGGCGCGGCCAGCCCGCCCTTGCCGCCCTTGAACGCACGCAGCAAGGCGATCGCCACCGGGTGCGACGGGCAGCGCACGCCGACCGTGTCCTGGCCGCCGGAGACGGCGTCGGGAATGTGGCTGGCGCGCTTGAGGATCAGGGTCAACGGACCGGGCCAGAACGCGGCCGCCAGCTGGCGTGCCGCTTCCGGCACCTCGCTGACCCAGTAATCGAGGTCGGCGCCGGGCGCCACATGCACGATCACGGGATGGTCCTGGGGCCGGCCCTTGGCCGCGTAGATGGCGGCCACGGCTTGCGGATTTTCCGCGTCGGCGCCCAGGCCGTACACGGTCTCCGTTGGGAATGCGACCAGCCGGCCCGCCTCCAGCAGCGCGGCGGCCGCGCTGATGGCGGCCGCGTCGGCGGCCACGCCCGAGCCTTGCATCGGGCTCACGGTGCGATGCCCAGGATGGCGCAGGCGGCCAGCAATTGCTGCTGCGCCTGCTCCAGCGTGGCGGCGACGAACGTCAGATGGCCCATCTTGCGGCCACGGCGCGGATCGTCCTTGCCGTACAGGTGCAAACAGGCGCCCGGCAGCGCCAGCACGCGGTCCCAGGCCGGCTCGCGCGCGTCGGCGCTGTCGCCCTCGAACCACAGGTCGCCCAGGATGTTGAGCATGACGGCCGGCGAATGCTGGCGCACGTCGCCCAGCGGCAGGCCGGCCATGGCGCGCACCTGCTGCTCGAACTGGCTGCTGACGCAGGCGTCGATGGTGTAGTGGCCGCTGTTGTGCGGGCGCGGCGCCATCTCGTTGACCACCAGCGTACCATCGTCGAGCACGAAGAATTCGATGCACAGCACGCCCACGTAGCCGAGCTCGGCCACCATGGCGCGGGCCGCATCCTGCGCCTTGCGGGCGCAGTCGGCCGACACGTTCGGTCCCGGCACGGTGGTGGTGAACAGGATGCCGTCGCGGTGCACATTCTCGGCGATCGGGTAGACCACGGAAGCGCCATCGGCGCCGCGCGCCGTCAGCACCGACACTTCGTAGGCCAGCGGCAGCATCTTCTCCAGCAGGCAGGTGACCTGGCCCATGGATTCGAACGCGGCGCGCACGTCCTCGCGCGTTTTCACGCGGACCTGGCCCTTGCCGTCGTAGCCCATGCGCACGGTTTTCAGGATGCCGGGCAGCAGCGCATCTTCAATGGCGGCCACGTCGTCGAGCGAGGCGATCACCTTGTGCGGCGCCGGCAGCACGCCCGACTTGGGCGCGCAGTCAACGAAGAATTTCTTTTCCGCGATGCGGTCCTGGGCCACCGACACGCCATGCGCGTTGGGCGCCACGAACACTTTTTCCGCCAGCCGCGACAGGCTGTCGGCCGGCACGTTCTCGAACTCGGTGGTGACGGCCAGGCAGCGCTCGGCCAGCGCGTCGAGGCCGGTGGCATCGGCATAACCGGCTTGCACCAGGTGCTGGGCCACTTGGCCGGCCGGGCAATCGGCGGCCGGTTCCAGCACGGCCACCTGGTAGCCGAGGCTGTTGGCGGCCTGGGCGAACATGCGGCCCAGCTGGCCGCCGCCCATCACGCCCAGCCAGTGGCCGGGTGCAGGCAACAATGGGGAAGAATCTACTTTACTCATTACGCTAACGGCAAGGTCATGGCTTGTGCGGCGGCCGTCTGCTGGGCGCGGAACGCTTCCAGTTTTTCGGCCAGCGCGGCGTCGGTGGCGGCCAGGATGGCCACGGCCGTCAGGGCCGCGTTGGCGGCGCCGGCCTCGCCGATGGCGAAGGTGGACACCGGCACGCCCTTGGGCATCTGCACGATGGACAGCAGCGAATCCTCGCCGCGCAAATACTTGGATGGCACCGGCACGCCCAGCACCGGCACGATGGTCTTGGCCGCCACCATGCCAGGCAGGTGGGCGGCGCCGCCGGCGCCGGCGATGATGGCGCGCAGGCCGCGCGCACGGGCCGTCTCGGCGTAGCTGAACATCTGGTCCGGCATGCGGTGCGCGGAGATCACTTGCGCCTCATGCGGCACGCCGAACTGCTTGAGGATGGCCACGGCATGCTGCATCACGTCCCAGTCGGAGGACGAGCCCATGATCACGCCCACCAGTGCTTGATTCTGCTCGCTCATATCACACCTTCAGCGGCTGGCCGGTCAGGCGCTCGATGGCTTCCAGGTACTTGGCCTGGGTCTTGGCAATCACCTCGGCCGGCAGCGCGGGCGCGGGGGCGGTCTTGTTCCACTCGGTCAGCGTTTCCAGGTAGTCGCGCACGAACTGCTTGTCGAATGACGGTGGCGACATGCCGGGCGCGTAGGAATCGGCGGGCCAGAAACGCGACGAATCGGCCGTCAGCACTTCGTCCATCAGGTGCAGCACGCCGTTTTGATCCAGGCCGAATTCGAACTTGGTGTCGGCGATGATAATGCCGCGGGTAGCGGCGTACTCGGCAGCGGCCGTGTACAGGGCGATGCTGATGCTGCGGATCTTCTCGGCCAGCTCGGCGCCGATGCGGCTTTCCATTTCGGCAAAGCTGATGTTCTCGTCATGTTCGCCCAGGTCGGCCTTGGCGGCCGGGGTGAACAGCGGCTCGGGCAGCTTGTCGGCCTGGCGCAGGCCGGCCGGCAGCTGGATGCCGCAAATGCTGCCCGTGGCCTGGTAATCCTTCCAGCCCGAACCGATGATGTAGCCACGCACCACGGCTTCCACCATGATCGGCTGCAAACGCTTGGCCACCACGGCGCGGCCCCGTACCTGCTCCACTTCCGACGGCGCCACCACCGATTCCGGCGCCACGCCGGTCAGGTGGTTGGGGACGATGTGACCCAGCTTGTCGAACCAGAAGTCGCTCATCTGGTTCAGCACCATGCCTTTGCCGGGGATGGGCTCGTTCATCACGACGTCGAACGCCGACAGGCGGTCGGTGGTGACGATCAGGATCTTGTCGTCGCCAACGGCGTAGTTGTCGCGGACTTTGCCGCGGCCCAACAGAGGGAGGGACTGGATGGAGGATTGGTAGAGGCTGTTCATAACGGGCGATATCTTGGTAAGCGGAACCGGCGGGAGGGGGCTCCCGCCGGTTGGGAAGGACGGGCCATGGCGGCCCGGTCCGGATGGGATTTTACTTCACAACCTGGGCCAGGCTGCCGGCGGCATAGCGTTCGGCCATCTTTTCCAGTGGGATAGGCTTGATCTTGGCGGCCTGGCCTTCGCAGCCGAACGCCAGGAAGCGGGCCTTGCAGATTTCCATGGCCGCCTGGCGGGCTGGCTTCAGGAAGTCGCGCGGGTCGAACTTGGAGGGGTTCTCGAACATGAACTTGCGCACGGCGGCCGTCATGGCCAGGCGGATGTCGGTGTCGATGTTGATCTTGCGCACGCCGTGACGGATGCCTTCCTGGATTTCCTCGACCGGCACGCCATAGGTTTCCTTCATGTCACCGCCGTACTGGCGGATGATGGCCAGCAGGTCTTGCGGCACCGACGAGGAACCGTGCATCACCAGGTGGGTGTTGGGGATGCGGGCGTGGATTTCCTTGATGCGGTCGATGGCCAGGATGTCGCCGGTGGGCTGGCGCGAGAACTTGTAGGCGCCGTGCGAGGTGCCGATGGCGATCGCCAGCGCGTCGCACTGGGTGCGGGCCACGAAGTCGGCGGCCTGGTTGACGTCCGTCAGCAGCTGTTCGCGGGTCATGGTGCCGTCGGCGCCGTGGCCGTCTTCCTTGTCGCCCTTCATGGTTTCGAGCGAACCGAGCACGCCCAGTTCCGCTTCCACCGTCACGCCGATGGCGTGCGAGAACTTGACCACTTCGCGCGACACTTCCACGTTGTAGTCGTAGGAGGCGACCGACTTGCCGTCCGCTTCCAGCGAGCCGTCCATCATCACCGAGGTGAAGCCGGAACGGATCGCGGCCTGGCACACGGCCGGCGACTGGCCGTGGTCCTGGTGCATCACGACCGGGATGTGCGGATAGGCTTCGACGGCGGCGTCGATCAGGTGGCGCAGGAACGCTTCACCGGCGTACTTGCGGGCACCGGCCGACGCTTGCATGATCACGGGGCTGCCGACGGCGTCGGCGGCCATCATGATGGCTTGCACTTGTTCCAGGTTGTTGACGTTGAAGGCGGGCAGACCGTAGCCGTTTTCGGCGGCGTGGTCCAGCAATTGACGCATGGATACGAGAGACATGATAAATACTCCAACTATAGAAAAACTGTGCCGGCCACCTGGCCGTCCTGCACGCCGGGCGGATCACCCGGGCGGCGGCCGGTGGGCCTGAATTCTGTATTGCTGCTTACTGCTGCTTACTGCTGCTTATTGCTGCTTATGCTGCTTACTGCTGCTTGCTGCTTGCTGCTTGCTGCCAGCTATGCGAATGCGCCAACCTTCACGATCTTCAGCGCATTGGTGCCGCCCACCTGGCCCATCGGCTCGCCCCAGGTGACGACGATCAGGTCGCCCTTCTGGGCCACGCCGTTGGCCAGCATCACATCTTCCGCCTGCTTGAGCACGACGCCGCTGTCACCCTTGGGCTCCAGGGCGCAGGCGCGCACGTTGCGGTACAGCGCGGCCTTGCGCTGCGTGGTCACGCTGGGCGTGAGCGCGTAGATCGGGGTGTCGATGCTGTGGCGGCTCATCCACAACGCCGTCGAACCCGATTCGGTCAGCGCCACGATCGCTTTCACCCGCAGGTGGTGCGCCGTGAACAGGGCACCATAGGCGATCGACTGGTCGATGCGGGTGAAGGTGGCGTCGAGGAAATCGGCGTCCAGCTTGTTGTATTCGGATTGCTCGGCCTGCTCGCAAATGGCGGCCATCATCTCCACCGTCTCGATCGGGTACTTGCCCGAGGCCGTCTCGGCCGACGCCATCACGGCGTCCGTGCCGTCCAGCACGGCGTTAGCCACGTCCGACACTTCGGCCCGCGTGGGCACGGCGTTGAAGATCATCGATTCCATCATCTGCGTAGCCGTGATGGCCAGCTTGTTGGCTTCGCGCGCCATGCGGATCATGCGCTTTTGCAGCGCCGGCACGGCCGCGTTGCCCACTTCCACGGCCAGGTCGCCACGCGCCACCATGATGCCGTCCGACGCTTTCAGGATGTCCTGCAGCGCGGGAATCGCTTCGGCCCGCTCGATCTTGGCGATCATCATGGGCTTGTGGCCATACGGTTCGCCGGCGATGTTGGCCAGCTGGCGCGCCATTTCCATGTCGGTCGCGCTTTTCGGGAACGAGATGGCCAGGTAGTCGGCCTGGAAGCTCATGGCCGTCTTGATGTCTTCCATGTCCTTGGCCGTCAAGGCCGGCGCGGTCAGGCCGCCGCCCTGGCGGTTGATGCCCTTGTTGTTGGACAGCTCGCCGCCGATCCTGACGGTGGTGTGGATCTCGTGGCCGGCGATCTTGTCGACCACCAGCACGATCAGGCCATCGTTGAGCAGCAGCACGTCGCCCGCGTGCAAATCGCGCGGCAGGGCCTTGTAGTCCAGGCCCACGCGCTCCTGATTGCCCAGTTCGCCGTTCTCGCCCCACTTGGCGTCGAGGATGAACTTGTCGCCGTTGGCCAGGTTGATCTTGTTGTTCTCAAATTTGCCGACCCGGATCTTGGGGCCCTGCATGTCCGCCATGATCGCCACTTCGCGGCCGCATTCGGCCGCCGCGTCGCGCACCATCTGCGCGCGGTCGATATGGTCCTGCGCCTTGCCGTGGGAAAAATTGAGGCGCACGACGTCCACGCCGGCACGGATCATCTTGACCAGGACGTTGAAGTCGGTGGAGGCGGGGCCTATCGTTGCGACGATTTTGGTACCACGGGACATAGGTTTCCTTGCGCGTTAGGTCAGGCGGACTAGCCGGGGCGTGTGGCCCCGGCCCGGTTAACGGCACTGGCGCAGCGGTGAGGCCGCGCCGTGGTGCTTGCTGTGTTGCCGTAAAGCTTAGTAATGCTTACTTGCTTGACACTTACTTGACACTTAGTTGCCTGATATTACTTGGCTTGGCGATCGACCAGGATCTGCACGGCCGGCAGGGTTTTACCTTCCAGGAATTCCAGGAAGGCGCCGCCGCCGGTGGAGATATAACCAATTTTATCGGTAATGTCATACTTTGCAATCGCCGCCAGCGTGTCGCCGCCGCCGGCGATCGAGAACGCCTTGGAGTTGGCGATGGCCATGGCCAGCGTCTTGGTGCCTTCGCCGAACTGGTCGAACTCGAACACGCCGACCGGGCCGTTCCAGACCACGGTGCCGGCTGCGCCGATCTGGGCGGCCAGGGTGGCGGCCGTTTTCGGGCCGATGTCGAGGATCATGTCGTCGTCCGCCACGTCGGCCACATCCTTGATGGTGGCGGCGGCCGTGGGCGAGAATTCCTTGGCGCATACGACGTCGACGGGAATCGGCACTTGGGCGCCGCGCGCGGCCATCATGTCGATGATGGCTTTCGCTTCGCCGACCAGTTCCGCTTCCACCAGCGACTTGCCCACGTTCAGGCCGACGGCCTTCATGAAGGTGTTGGCGATGCCGCCGCCGACGATCAGGTTATCGACTTTCTCGGCCAGCGCCTTCAGGATCGACAGCTTGGACGATACTTTCGAGCCAGCCACGATGGCCAGCAGCGGACGGGCCGGGGCGCCCAGCGCCTTGCCCAGCGCGTCCAGCTCGGCGGCCAGCAGCGGGCCGGCGCAAGCGATGGGGGCGAACTTGGCGATACCGTGGGTGGACGCTTCGGCGCGGTGGGCGGTGCCGAAAGCGTCGTTGACGTAGACGTCGCACAGGGCGGCCATCTTCTGGGCCAGCTCATCGCTGTTCTTCTTCTCGCCCTTGTTCACGCGCACGTTTTCCAGCAGCACGACCTGGCCATCCTGCAGGTTTTCCAGGCCAGCGCCGTCGACCCAGTTCTGTTTCAGTTCCACGCTTTGGCCCAGCAGTTCGGCCAGGCGCACGGCGACCGGCGCCAGGCTGTCTTCCGGCTTGAACTCGCCTTCCGTGGGACGGCCCAGGTGGGACGTGACCATGACCTTGGCGCCAGCGTCCAGCGCGGCGCGGATGGCTGGCACGGAGGCGCGGATGCGGGTGTCTTCCGTGATGCGGCCCGCATCATCTTGCGGCACGTTCAGATCGGCACGGATAAAGACGCGTTTGCCGCGCAGCGCATCGCGCGCGACGAGGTCTTGCAGGCGGAGAAAGTTCAGAACAGCTTGCATGGCTACCCAAGGAGGAAAGTTGAAAGAAAGACCGCTATTTTACCGCAAGGCCGCGCCCATTCATCCGTTTACGAGAACACGTGCAACAAACGCAGGGCAGTGAAACTGCCCATGCCGAACACGATGGTCTGCAACATATTGCGGCGCAGCAAGTAAAACACGATGGCGGCGATGCCGGCCACCAGTTTCAGATTGGCCAGCTCCAGTTGCAGCTGTCCATTATTGAGCAACAGATCGGGCGCGATGATGGCCGCCAGCGCGCAGGCCGGTGCGTAGCGCAGCATGTCCTGCACCCGGCGCGGGATGGTGATGTGGTGGCCGATCAGCCAGAACGAACTGCGGGTGCAGGCCGTGGCCAGCGCCAGCGCGGCGATCGTGACCCAGATTTCCCAGTCGGCCATCATGGCTCCTTCTTGTCAGTCAGTTCTTCGACCAGCATGGCGGCGGCCATGCCCAGCACCACGGCCGCCAGCAGGCCCAGCTTGTACGGCAGGCCGGCCGCCAGCACGGCCACCACGCCAGCCACCAGCACGCCGCACAGGGCCGGGCGGCTGGCCACCAGCGGCACCGTGATGCAGATGATGGCCAGCGTGCCGGCAAAACCGAGGCCCCATTCGGGCGGCACGGCGCTGCCGAGGAAGATACCGGCGATCGAGCCCACTTGCCAGGCGGCCCAGTTCGGGTACAACAAGCCTTTCAGGTAGGACAGCTTGCCCACCTGCGGCGCTTCGCTCGGGTATTTTTGCAGGAACAGGGCCACCGTCATGTCGCCGGCCACGTAGCCGAGCAGGAAACGGTTGCGCAGCGGCAGGTTGGAGAAATGCGGCGCCAGCAGCGCGGAAAAGATCACGAAGCGCAGGTTGACCACCAGCGCCGTGGCGAAGATGACCCAGATCGGGGCGTGGGCGGCGATCAGCGGCAGCGAGGCCAGCTGGGCCGAACCGGCGAACACCACCAGCGTCATGGCCAGCGCCTGCGGCACGGTCAACCCGGTCTTGACCATGGCGATGCCCACCACCAGGCCCCAGGCGCCAATGCCAAACAGCGTGGGCATGCCGGTCTTCAAGCCCTCGCGCCAGGATGGCTCGTCATGCTCGGCGACGTAAGGAGTGGCGGCGCGGCTCAATTCGGTCATGTGGTTTTCTCGCCACAGCCGCGCTGGGATGGCCGCCTGCGGCGTGCGGCGCACACGGCCGGGGGCGGCGTGACGGGCATGGCGGTGGCGATCGACAGTTCGGCTGGTGGCGTCATGTGGGGTGCGGCACCGGCGTTGCTCGAATGAAAACACACGCTGGTGGCAGGGGAATAATGAAGGCGCTATTTTACCGATGAATTTTGTCCGCTGCGCGAATCCGTTAAAATCGTGTTTTGTTTGGCGGTTTCCAGCCGGGAGCCGTCGTGCCTTTTTGCCTCACGGAGAACCGCAGATGACCCAAGCTACCACACCCGCCGCCGCCCACGCAGTCGAGCTCGAAGGCAAGGACTTGCCCGCCTACTGCCCCAACCCGGCCATGCCACTGTGGTCGTCCCATCCGCGCGTGTTCCTCGATTTCAAGCATGGCGAAGCCAAGTGCCCGTACTGCGGCACGGCGTACCGCCTGAAGCCGGGCACCGTCGTCGCGCACCACTAAACGGATAACGGATCATAGGGTCAGACCCTGGGGTCTGCCCCTGGGTTGCGGCATCAGCGACTCACGGCCTGACACACCACCGCTCACGGCGAGGGTCAGACCCCGGAGTCTGCCCCTGAGGCCGCGCCCCGACTTGGAGCCCGCATGAAACGCAGCAAACAGCTCAATGGCAGCGCCGCCGAAGTGGAAGCGGCGTTCTACGATGCGCTCAACCGGGCCGACCTGGACGCCCTGATGGCCTTGTGGGCCGATGACGAGGAAATCGTCTGCATCCATCCGGGCGGGCCGCGCCTGATCGGCCACGCGGCCATCCGCGATGCCTGGGCCGCCATCCTCGAACATGGCGGGCTGCACATCCGGCCGTCCCAGCTGCATGAAACCCACAACCTGATGAGTTCGGTCCACACGGTGATCGAGGGCACCACGGCCGCCACCGGCGAGCCGGCCCATCTGCTGGCCACCAACGTCTACGTCAAGACGCCGCGCGGCTGGCGCATCGTGCTGCACCATGTGTCCGTGGCGCCGGGCGCGGTGCCGGCCGAGGCGCCGGGCCAGGTCCTGCACTGAGGCCGCATGCACTACCCCGCTCCGCGCTGGCTGCCCAGCGGCCACCTGCAAACCATTTATCCGGCCATCTGCATCCCCAGGCCGGCCGTGGCGTTCCGGCGCGAACGGTGGGATACGCCCGACGGCGACTTCATCGACGTCGATTTCGTCGATGGCCAGCCGGGCCAGCCCTTCGTGGTGCTGTTCCACGGACTGGAAGGCTCGTCCGACAGCCACTACGCACGCGCCCTGATGGCCGCCGTGGCCGCGCGCGGCTGGTCCGGCGCCGTGCCCCATTTCCGGGGCTGCTCGGGCGAGCCGAACCGGGCGCCGCGTTTCTACCATTCTGGCGACGCGGCCGAGATCGACTGGATCGTGCGCAAGCTGCACGGGCGCCGCGGTGGCAGCGGTAGCGGCAACGGTAGCGGAAAATTCTACGTGGCCGGCGTCTCGCTGGGCGGCAACGCCCTGCTGCGCTGGCTGGGTGAGGCGCAGCACCAGGCCGACTTCGTCGACGCGGCCTGTTCCGTGTCGGCCCCGCTGGACCTGGCGCAGGGCGGCATTTCGCTGTCGCGCGGCTTCAACCTGGTCTACACCCGCATGTTCCTGCAAACGCTCAAGCCCAAGTGCGAGGCCAAGCTGCGGCAATTCCCCGGCCTGTTCGACCTCGATGCGCTGCGCGCCGCGCGCGACCTGTACGCGTTTGACAACGTGGTGACGGCGCCGCTGCATGGCTACCTCGACACCGACGACTACTGGGACCGGGCCAGCGCCAAGCATGTCCTGGGCGACATCACGGTGCCCACGCTGGTGCTCAACGCGCTCAACGACCCGTTCCTGCCGGGCCGGCACCTGCCACGCCGGGCCGCCGCCTGCGTGCAATTGGACTATCCTGAACATGGCGGCCACGTCGGCTTCGCCGTCGGCGGCGTGCCGGGCCGGCTCGACTGGCTACCGCAACGCATGCTGCATTTCCTCGAAGGCAGCACGGCCCCGCTGCACGCCACCAACTGAAGACAACATGGACGAGATCGTCAAACAAGCAATGGCCAAATGGCCCAACGTGCCGCATTGCTACGGCTGGCTGGCGCTGGACGCGCGCGGCCAGTGGCGCATGCGCGACGAGCGGGCCCAGCACCTGAACCTGCCCGGCGACAAGCTGCAACACGCGGCCCTGATCGGCTTCATCGCCCGCAACTATGGCTGCGACGAGCGCGGTTGCTGGTATTTCCAGAACGGCCCGCAGCGGGTCTACCTGAACCTGGCCGCGACGCCCTACATCGTGCGCACCGATCCGGCGCTGGGCTGGCGCCTGCACACGGGCGACGCCATGGGCCCGCTCGACGAGGCGCTGATGACGGAACACGGGGAATTGATCCTGCGCAGCGGCACCGTGCTGGCCCAGCTCGATGACCGCGACGGTGCCGACGTGCTGGCCCGGCTGGAATGGCCAAACCATGCAGCGGACGACGACGCCTTGCTGGCCTGGCTGGAACAACCTGGCGACACGAGCGCCCCCGGCCCGGCCCTGCGCGACCGGGGCCAGCTGATCCCGGTGCAGCGCGTGGCGCGCGCGGCGCTGGCGCAGCGCTATGGCTTCGTGCCCATGCCCCAACCCTGAGCACCCTCGTCACGCCGCATGCCGGCCGTGAGCGCCGTATGCTCATGGTCAGCCGCGGCCTTGTTTTCCTTCTTGCCCTTCTCGCCCAATTCCTCGCGCCGGCGCGCCTGCAGCTCGCGCTCGCGCGCGTCGATCACGGCCTGGTCATAGAATGAGGCGTCGGGCGCCTTGCGCGCGATGCCCAGCTGGTCGAGCGCCGACAGCACGCCGCCCTGCAACACATACGATTCGGCCAGCGCCATGTGCTGCAAGGCCAGCTTGCCCTGCTTGGCGTAGGTGCTGGCCAGCAGATCGTACAAGGCTGGTTCCTGGCGATATTGCTGCACCTGGTCGCGCAGGTAGGCGGCGGCCGGCTCCAGCTGGCCCGCCGCGACCATCGCTTGCGCGTACTGGCGCGCGATGCCGCGCGATAAGGGAAACTGCTGGTGCGCCGCTTCCGCCTCGCGCAGTGCCTGGGCGATCACGGCCGGGTTCCTGTCCTGCGCCAGCTTGATGTCCAGCGCCATGCTGACGAAGATGGCGTTCGGCGTGGCGGCCGGCGCCGCGCCGTACACGCCGGCCGGAGGCGGCTTGCGCATGGCGCCGCGCGCCTCGTCCAGCAGGCGCTGGGCGGTGGCCGTGTCGCCGCGCTTGAGGGCCACGCATGACAGGCCATACTTGGCGGCCGCCACCTGCTGCCGGTTCTCCTGCTGGAGCTGGGTATCGAAAAACGCTTCGGCGGCAGCCAGGCCCTGGGCCGACTCATCCTGCAGCACGCGGGCACGGGCCCGCACCAGGTGGAAATCCAGGCTGTCGGGCCGCTGCTTGTACGGCTGCTCGCGGATGCGGGCCTGGATGTCGGCGATGCGCTCGCTGGTCAGCGGGTGGGTTTGCAAATAGGCCGGCGTCAGGTCGCTGTAGTTGCGGGTGGCCGCCTGCAGGCGCTGGAAGAACGCCACCATGCCGGTCGTGTCGAAGCCGGCCGCGCCCATGATCTGGAAGCCGATGCGGTCGGCCTCGCGCTCGGCGTCGCGGCTGAAGTTGAGTTGCCGCTGGATGGCCAGTCCCTGGCCGCCCAGGAACACGCCCATGGCCGCGTCGCCGCCGGCCTTGGACGCCAGCGCGGCCAGGATGATGGCGGCCAGCGGGATCAGGGCGTCCTGGCGCTGCTGGCCCAGCGAGCGGGCGATGTGGCGCTGCACCACGTGGCCGATTTCGTGGCTGAGCACGGAAGCCAGTTCCGCCTCGCTCTGGGCCGCCAGCAGCAGCGCCGAATGGACGGCGATGAAGCCGCCCGGCAGTGCGAAGGCGTTCAATTGCGGATCGCGCACGGCGAAGAAGTAATAGTCGTAGCTGGCCTCGCCGCGCGCACCGGGACGCGCCTCCACCAGCGCGTTGCCGAAATTGTTCAGGTATTCCAAGATGGGGGCGTCGTCGAGGAAATCATGGTCGCGCCGGATGTCGCGCATGATTTCCTCGCCCAGCTTGCGCTCCATCTGCGGCGACAAATCCTCGCGCTCGGTATCGCCCAGGTTGGGCAGATTGGGGATTTTCGCGGGCGGCAAGGCGGTCTGCGCCATGCTCAGGGGCAGCACGCACAGCAGCGCGACAGCCAGCATGCGCAGGCGTGGCGCCCGGCGCGGCCGGCGGTCCTGGGAGGGGGGGAGAATTCGATCGGCGTTCACGGTGCTATCATACCCGCACTTGGCCTTCGCACGCAGCGGGCCGCCAACCAATTCACCCTATGACGGGCCGCCCCGCGCGCGCCCCATTGACGAGTTCATCCTACCCATGACGACCAGCAAAACCACCGCGCCCGCCGACGGGCTGACCCACTTCGACGCCACCGGCCAGGCCCACATGGTCGATGTGGGCGACAAGCAGGAAACCCACCGCATCGCCGTGGCCAGCGGCCAGATCCGCATGAAACCGGAGACGCTGGCCATCATCCTGGCCGGCAGCGCCAAGAAGGGCGACGTGCTGGGCATCGCCCGCATCGCCGCCATCATGGGCGCCAAGCGCACCAGCGACCTGGTGCCGCTGTGCCATCCGCTGGCCCTGACGCGGGTGGCGGTGGATTTCGAGACCAACGAGGCCAGCTCGACCGTGCATTGCCGGGCCCAGGTGGAAACCTTCGGCAAGACTGGCGTGGAGATGGAAGCCCTGACGGCCGTGCAGATCGGCCTGCTGACCGTGTACGACATGTGCAAGGCCGTCGACCGGGGCATGGTGATGGGCGAGATCCGGGTGCTGGAAAAGCATGGCGGCAAGTCGGGCGACTGGAGCGTGACAAGCTGACGCCGCCCTGCCCCTCTTGTTGTTGGTGCAAGTTGGCCAGTATATAATCAAAAAAATAAGCAATAACAACCGACAATATTTCCTGTCGGCAGACAATAAGTACCGACGGGACAGGGAACGGGACATCCATGCAGGCAACGAGGGCGCAAGAATGAGCAGCACGGCACCGCCGAGCGAAGCCAGGACGCAGCAGTACGAATTCGAGCAGATGAATTTGCAGGTCGGTGGCAGGATACAGTTCATCACCCACCGCACCATCAAGCCGATCCAGCACTTTTCCACGCTGATCGGCTGGGTCAAGGACGAGTACATGATCGTCAAGATCCCGATGGAGAACGGGGCGCCCATCTCCCTCAACGATGGCGACAAGCTGACCATCCGCGTATTTTCCGGCGTGAACGTGTGCTCGTTCGCCTGCACCGTGCAGCGCGTGTTCCTGCGGCCGCTGTACTACGTCCACCTGTCGTTTCCGTCCGCCATCCAGGGCACCAGCTTGCGCACGGCGATGCGGGTCAAGGTCGATATTCCGGCCCAGGTCACCACGCCGGCCGGCCATACGTCCGTGTTCCTCGTCAACCTGAGCGTGTCGGGCGCGCTGATCGAATCGACCAAGCCGCTGCCCGAGGATGAGCCGACGGTGGGCCTGTCGTTCTACCTGATCGCCCAGCCGGGCAACCGGCAGGTGCGCATCGATCCCAACGCCACCATCCGCAACATCAACGTGGTCAAGCCGGCCACCGCCGACAAGGAAGAAGTGTTCACCTACGGCGTGCAGTTCGTTGACCTCGACCCGGTGCACTACACCATGCTGCAGAACCTCACGTATGAAGCGCTGATCGCGGATCGCCAGAAGATCGTCTGATCTGTTGCCGTTTTTTTTCGTTGCTGCAATAAAAAAAAACGATGCGGCCTTGCGGCCGCATCGTTTTTCCGGTTACCCGTTAGCCTAGGCTATCAGGTTTTTGGACGGTATTTAGCAGGCAGCGTGCTGGTGTTATCAATCGTGGTCACGCAGCTCGAACCGGTGGTGCAAGTGATGGTGTAGACCACGGTCTTGGTATCGAAGTTGGTGGTGTCGCCGGTGCCCTGCATCGTCACGGTAACGGTGCCGACGGTCACACCTGCGGCCGGATCAGTAGCCGAGACGTTAACCGAGGCCACATATTTGCTGGTGATGGAAGCAGCGGCTGGCAGATTCAGGCTGGCATTGTTGGTTGCCGAGCTCAGCGTACCTTCGTTGAATGCCTGCGCAACGGCGAGGCGGGCGGGCGCGGAGGTGGAGTTCGCTTCGCTGGCCTTGGCCTTCATCGTGTAGTCGCTATAGGCAGGAATAGCAACGGCGGCCAGGATACCGATAATTGCCACCACGATCATCAGTTCGATCAGGGTGAAGCCGGCTTGCGCTTGTTTCTTGATCATTTTCATCGATTTCATTTTGCTGCTCCCGAGTGAGGTAAAAAGTTTGGTGCCACGGTTCAGTATGAGCAAAGGCCGTGCCAGCCAGTTTTGGGGGAGTTTTGCGGCAAAAATCGGGGCTGAGCGCCAGTTTTTGTCGGTAGGACTGACTATTTTTGTCAGTTACCATGCCGAAATCTGTCATTCGGGCCAAAAAGGACGTTGCGCTGACAAATTTTGTCAGCTGGCGGGATGCGTCAGGCGAAAGCTCATCTGGGTGCCGCTCAGGTCGATCACGTCGCCTGATTTCAGACGCAGCGGCTGCTGGCCCACGGCCGCGCCATTGACCAGCGGCGGCTGCGCCCCTTCCGCATGGGCGATGGTGTAGCCATCGGCGCTGCGGTTGATCACCACCACCTGCACGCCGGGCCGGCCCAGGGTGGTGAGCGGCTTGGTCAGCGCCATCTGCTTGCCGGCGTTGTTGCCATTTAATACCTCGATCTGGCCCAGCGGCGGTTCGGCCGCGGCCGCCGCGGCCAGCGGGCGCACGCCGTCGGCGATGAACTCCACCTGGAACTTGGCGATCTTGATCATGTCCAGGTGCTGCAGGAAATGCTTGCCGATGCGGTGGCCGTTGACGAAAGTGCCATTGGTACTGTGCAAGTCTTCGAGGAAGGAATCATCGAGGATGGTGACGATCACCGCATGCTCGCCGCTCACGGCGGGATGGGCCAGCACGATATCGTTGTGCCGGTGACGGCCTATCGTCATGCGCTCCTTGCTGAGCTGCACTTGCTGTTCCACCACGCCTTCGCGCGATATGATGATTTTCGCCAATCTTGATCTCCGGCTGATACGGTTGGTACGGCCTGCGCCGTGGGCACAAAAAAAAACGGGGAGCGCCAGGCTCCCCGTCATTATTCACCAACTCGTTGCCAAATTACAGCATCGCCTTCAGCAGGCGGGCCATTTCGGACGGGTTCTTGGTGACTTTGATGCCGCACGCTTCCATGATGTCCAGCTTGGCTTGCGCGGTGTCGGCGCCGCCCGAGATCAGCGCGCCGGCGTGGCCCATGCGCTTGCCCGGAGGAGCCGTCACGCCGGCGATGAAGCCGACCACGGGTTTCTTCATGTTGTCCTTGATCCAGTAAGCCGCGTTGGCTTCGTCTGGACCGCCGATTTCACCGATCATGATGACGGCGTCGGTGTCAGGATCGTCGTTGAACATCTTCATCACGTCGATGTGCTTCAGACCGTTGATCGGGTCGCCACCGATACCGACGGCGCTCGACTGGCCCAGGCCCAGGGCGGTCAGCTGGCCCACGGCTTCATAGGTCAGGGTGCCCGAACGGGACACGACGCCGATGCGGCCTTTCTTGTGGATGTGGCCAGGCATGATGCCGATCTTGATTTCGTCAGGCGTGATCAGGCCGGGGCAGTTCGGGCCCAGCAGCAGGGTCTTGGAACCGGCTTTGACCATGCGGTCCTTCAGGGCCATCATGTCACGGACAGGAATGCCTTCGGTGATGCAGATGGCCAGGTCCATTTCCGCTTCCACGGCTTCCCAGATGGCGGCTGCGGCGCCTGCTGGCGGCACGTAGATCACCGACACGTTGGCGCCGGTTTCTTTTTTCGCTTCCGTCACGTTGGCGAAAATCGGGATGCCTTCGAAGTCTTCGCCGGCTTTCTTCGGATTCACGCCGGCCACGAAGCAGTTCTTGCCATTGGCGTAGTCGCGGCAGCCGCGGGTGTGGAACTGGCCGGTCTTGCCGGTGATGCCTTGGGTTACAACTTTGGTGTCTTTATTGATCAGGATGGACATGTTGATTCCTTAATTAAGCTTGACCGGCAGCGGCGGCGACAACGCTCTTGGCTGCATCTTCCATGGTGTCGGCCGAGATGATGGGCAGGCCCGATTCGGCCAGCATCTTCTTGCCCAGGTCTTCGTTGGTGCCCTTCATGCGCACCACCAGCGGCACTTGCAGGGAAACGGCTTTCGATGCCGCGATCACGCCTTCGGCGATCACGTCGCAACGCATGATGCCGCCGAAGATGTTGACCAGGATGGCTTTCAGGCCTGGGTTCTTCAGCATGATCTTGAACGCTTCGGTCACTTTCTCGGCCGTGGCGCCACCGCCCACGTCCAGGAAGTTGGCAGGCTCGCCGCCGAACAGCTTGATGGTGTCCATGGTGGCCATGGCCAGGCCGGCGCCGTTCACCAGGCAGCCGATGTTGCCGTCGAGCGAGATGTAGGCCAGGTCGAATTTCGACGCTTCGATTTCAGCCGGATCTTCTTCGTCCAGGTCGCGGTAGGCGACGATCTCAGGCTGGCGGAACAGGGCGTTGGCGTCGAAGTTGAACTTGGCGTCCAGGGCGATGACCTTGCCGTCGCCGGTCAGGATCAGCGGGTTGATTTCGGCCAGCGAGGCGTCCGTTTCCCAGTAGGCTTTGTACAGGCCTTGCAGGTTGGCGCGCGCTTGTGGCAGCGAAGCGGCCGGCACACCGATCTTGGTGGCGATGGCGTCGGCTTCGGCGTCGGTCAGGCCGACGGATGGGTCGATGGCGATCGAGTGGATCAGCTCTGGGTGCTTTTCAGCCACTTCTTCGATGTCCATGCCGCCTTCGGACGAGGCCATCAGCACGACGCGCTGCGAAACGCGGTCGGTGACCATCGACACGTACAGTTCTTTCTTGATGTCGGCGCCTTCTTCGATCAGCAGGCGGCGAACTTTCTGGCCTTCAGGACCGGTCTGGTGCGTGACCAGCTGCATGCCCATGATTTGGTTGGCGTATTCCTTGACTTGTTCCAGCGACTTGGCCACTTTCACGCCGCCGCCTTTACCGCGGCCGCCAGCGTGGATCTGCGCCTTGACCACCCAGACCGGGCCGCCCAGGGTTTCCGCAGCCTTGACTGCCTCGTCCACGGACATGCACGGAATACCGCGCGGTACCGTCACTCCGTATTTCCGGAGGATTTCTTTGCCTTGATACTCATGGATTTTCATGCTGGCTTCCCTTCTGATGCTGATGTGTAAAGATCGGTTGAGATCGGTTGATACTGCGGAAAATAACTCTTGAATAAGCAGGTGAAGCTACGCGCTATCCTGGTGCTGCTTTGACCACCCAGCGCGGGTAGAACTCGGCCACGGCCCCGCCATCGGTGCGCAAGGCATGGCATTTGTCCAGTTGAAACGGTTTGTGGTGCGGCAGGTCGGCGTCGGGACTGGCGGCATCGTTGGTCGACCACTCGTCGTTGGCAAACGCTTGCACGGCGGCCGTGGGCAGGATCTGCGCCAGTTCCGTCAAATGGGTGCAACCGGCGATGCCGGCCAGACGTTGCTTGAGTTCGTGGCGGAAGCCTTTTAACAGGTTCAAGCCCACCAGTTGTTGGTAGGCATGGCCATTGGTGTCGCAGTAACCGGGATAGGGCACGGCGTCGGAGACGGCTTCGACCGCCACGACGTTGAGTTGCTTATCCACGGTCAGACGCAGGGAGAGGTCGTGCAGATGGGTACCACCAGGGCGCGGGCCGGAGGCCAGCATGGTGTCCATGGCTTTGATATCGGTGATACGGGCGTCGAGGTCCCACAAGCCGTCGTCGCGCTTGAACGCTTGGACGTCGATGGCACGCGTGTGCCGCAGCGCACGTCGGGAAACGGGAGTTGACAGGGACATATACCGATGCCGCTTGCGCGGCGGAAATTAATAAGCAGCCATGTGCTTGACGCACGTTGCCGCAGCTTCTACGGACAACCACCGCACCCGCGGTGCTGCAAAACCTCAAAAGTGTAGCACACCATGCCCGCAGTTGCGCCAAATCATGCGATTTGGCGCGAAAAACGGGCATCAAACGTGGACTTTGGAGTCATTTTTGCAAGGATTTGATGGGGCGGATGGTATTCATTCCATCAACTATTCTCGCGGAGAAATGTTACCGGGGACAGACGGTCGGGGCGTCAAATCTCGTCGTCAGGATCGCTGCCGCCCAGCGCAGCCAGTACGGCGCGCTGGGAAAAACCGCGCTGGAGCAGGAAGCGCATCTGCTTGTTGCGCTCCTGGCGGTCGGTGGCCACGGTGCCGAATTTGCGGCGCCACACTTCGCAGGCGCGGGCCGTCTCATCTTCGGCCAGGGTGCTCTTGAGTTCCTGCAACGCTTCGCCGGCCACGCCGTGGCTTTGCAGTTCAGCCACGATGCGGCTGTTGCCGTAGCGGGCCGCGCGGCGGTGGATCAGAGCTTCGGAAAAACGTTCCTGCGACAGCCATTTATTCTGTTCCAGCCAGTCCAGCAGGGCGTTCACGTCGTCGCCCTCCTCCGCGTGGCGGGCCAGCTTGCGGCCCAGCTCCAAACGGCTGTGCTCGCGCATGGACAGGTAGCGCAGGGCGCGTGCCTTCAGGCTGGGTTGCTGTGTTGCCATCAATTCCCCTGCACGATGAACAAACCACCGGCCGCTCGCGCGGGACGGTGGTTCTGCTGGTCGTTGGCGCTGGCGATGCGCACAGGCGGTGCGCGCCAGCGCCAGCGTAATGCCGCCAGCGTCAGGCCACCGGCGTTCAATATGCCGCTTGCTGACGCCGGGCCGCTGCTTATTCGACGGCCTTGAGCTTGGCCACTGGCGCGTCGTGTTCCTCGGCCAGCGGTGGCAGCGCGCGCACGCCCAGCGATTCACGCACCTTGTTCTCGATCTCCCACGCCAGTTGCGGACGCTCCTGCAGGAAGGCGCGGGCGTTGTCCTTGCCCTGGCCGATGCGTTCGCCGTTGTAGCTGTACCAGGAACCGGATTTCTCGACGATCTTCGCTTCCGCGCCCAGATCCAGGATCTCGCCTTCGCGCGAGGTGCCGGCGCCGTACAGGATGTCGAAGTGGGCTTCCTTGAACGGGGGCGCGATCTTGTTCTTGACCACCTTGACCTTGGTTTCGTTGCCGATCACTTCGTCGCCGGACTTGATGGAGCCGGTGCGGCGAATATCCAGGCGTACCGAGGCGTAGAACTTCAGTGCGTTGCCGCCCGTGGTCGTTTCCGGGCTGCCGAACATGACGCCGATCTTCATGCGGATCTGGTTGATGAAGATCACCAGCGTGTTGGTGCGGTTGATCGAGCCGGTCAGCTTGCGCAGCGCCTGCGACATCAATCGGGCCTGCAGGCCGGGCAGCGCATCGCCCATGTCGCCTTCGATCTCGGCGCGCGGGGTCAGGGCCGCCACCGAGTCCACCACCACCATGTCCACGCTGCCCGAACGGACCAGGGCGTCGCAGATTTCCAGCGCCTGTTCGCCCGTGTCCGGCTGCGAAATCAGCAGTTCGTGCAGATTCACGCCCAGCTTTTGCGCGTAGCCCACGTCCAGCGCGTGCTCGGCGTCGATGAAGGCGCAGGTGCCGCCCAGTTTCTGCATTTCGGCGATGGTCTGCAGGGTCAGCGTCGTCTTGCCGGACGATTCAGGGCCGTAGATTTCCACCACGCGGCCGCGCGGCAGGCCGCCCACGCCCAGTGCGATGTCCAGGCCCAGCGAACCGGTCGACACCACCTGCACTTCCTCGATCGGGGCGCTGGAGTCCATGCGCATCACGGAACCCTTGCCGAACTGCTTTTCGATCTGCGCCAGCGCGGCCGCCAGGGCCTTGGCTTTTTCAGATGCGGGTACTGCGCCTTTTTTGTCGTCCATAATGTTCTTTCAGCCTGATGCGCGAGGAAACGCGCGGGTTGGTGTGTCGGTACAAGCGATACTGTATAAAAAAACAGTGCTTATTGCAAGCGCGATTTTACAGCAGCTTTGAAACTGCTCAAATCTTGACAGTGACCGACACAAAAACTCGCTTCGCGGGGGGAAATGTCACACAATACAGGCTTCTGCAGCCGGAGTAACTCATGCGTATTTTACTTGCCGAAGACGATAGCGTGCTGGCCGATGGACTGACCCGCTCGCTACGCCAGTCCGGTTATGCCATCGATTGTGTCAAAAACGGGCAGGATGCCGACACGGCCCTGTCGACCCAGGAATTCGATTTGCTGATCCTGGACCTGGGCTTGCCCAAGCTGTCCGGGCTGGAAGTGCTGCGCCGCCTGCGCGCGCGCGCCTCGCTGCTGCCGGTGCTGATCCTGACGGCGGCCGATTCGATCGAACAGCGCGTCAACGGCCTGGACCTGGGCGCCGACGACTACATGGCCAAGCCGTTCGCCCTGTCGGAACTGGAAGCGCGGGTGCGCGCCCTGACCCGGCGCGGCGCCGGCGGCGGCGCCACCGTGGTGCGCCACGGCCCGCTCAGCTACGACCAGGTGGGCCGCAGCGCCTACATCAACGACCAGATGCTGGAATTGTCGGCGCGCGAGCTGGGCTTGCTGGAAATCCTGCTGGCCCGCACGGGACGCCTGGTGTCCAAGGAGCAGCTGGTGGACCACCTGTGCGAGTGGGGCGAGGAAGTGAGCAACAACGCCATCGAAGTCTATGTGCACCGGCTGCGCAAGAAGATCGAAGTGGGCGGCATCCGCATCGCCACCGTGCGCGGCTTGGGCTATTGCCTGGAAAAATACACTGAACCGGCCGCCCCCGAGGCCGGCAAGCCCGAGGCCAAGTGAGTCCGGCCGACGCGCCAGCGGCCGTCCAGGCGGCCGACGACTACCAGCCGCCGGCCGCCGAGCGCGACGAGGAAATCCAGCATTCGCTGTTCGGCGAAATCCTGGACTGGATGCTGGCCCCGCTGCTGCTGCTGTGGCCCATGAGTATCGCCATCACTTACCTGGTGGCCAAGTCCATCGCCAACCAGCCATTCGACCATGCGCTCGAAGACAGCGTCACCATGCTGGCCCAGCAGGTGCACGCCGTCAACGGCACCACCATCAAGCGCCTGCCCGCCTCGGCGCGCGACATGCTGCGCGCCGACGACGTGGACAATGTCTACTTCCAGGTGCTGGGCCCGGGCGGCGTGTATGTCGATGGCGACCGCGACCTGCCGCCGCCGCAGGAGGAAGATTACTTCCGCGCCGGCACTGTCCACTTCCGCAACGACGCCATGCACGGCACCCAGGTGCGGGTGGCCTATTCCTACGTCAAGCTGGACCATGAAGACCCGGATGACACCCACCAGGCCCTGGTGCAGGTGGCCGAGACACTGGAAAAGCGCGCCAAGCTGGCCAACGAGATCATCAAGGGCGTGATCCTGCCGCAGTTCATCATCCTGCCCATCGTGCTGGCCCTGGTGTGGTTCGCGCTGGCGCGCGGCTTGTCGCCGCTGGCCCAGTTGCAGGAGCGAATACGGGCCCGCAATCCGGACGACCTGAGCCCCATCGAGGCGCGCCAGGTGCCCGAGGAAATCTCGCCGCTGGTCAATTCGCTGAACGACATGCTGGGCCGGCTGTCGCAATCGATCGACATGCAAAAACGCTTCATCGCCGACGCCGCGCACCAGATGAAGACGCCGCTGGCCGGCATGCGCACCCAGTCCGAGCTGGCGCTGCGCCAGACCGACCACGAGGAAGTGCACCGCTCGCTGGAACAGCTGGCGAAAAGTTCGCAAGCCGCCACCCGCCTGGTCAACCAGTTGCTGGCCCTGGCCCGCACCGAGAACCAGCCCCAGGCCGGCGTGGCGTTCGGGCCGCTGGACCTGGGCGAACTGGCCCTGAACGTGGTCAAGGACTGGGTGCCGGCCTCGTTCACCCACCAGATCGACCTGGGGCTGGAGCCGCCGCCGGAGCCGGTGCTGATCGCCGGCGACGCCACCATGCTGCGCGAAATGCTGTCCAACCTGATCGACAACGCGCTGCGCTACACGCCGGCCGGCGGCAGCGTGACCGTGCGCGTCCATGCCACGGCCGAGCATGCCTTCCTGGAAGTGGAGGACACCGGGCCGGGCATCGCGCCGGCCGAGCGCGAGCGCGTGTTCGAGCGCTTCTACCGCATCCTGGGCAGCAACGTGGAAGGCAGCGGCCTGGGGCTGGCCATCGTGCGTGAAGTGGCGCAGCAGCACGGGGCCGAAGTCGATATCTACACCAATCCGCGCAGCCAGTCGGCCAAGCTGCCCGGCAGCCTGTTCCGGCTGACTTTCCCGCTGCTGCCGCCCACGCCGCCGGCCGCCATGGACGAGACGATTTATTATGGATGAACACGCCCCACCTTCGGCCCACTGGCTACGCACGCGCCGCCTGAGCGGCTGGCTGCTGCTGCTGTGGCTGCTGACCACGTTCTGCGCCACCTTCTTCGCCCGTGAACTGGCGGGCCTGAACCTGTTCGGCTGGCCCCTGTCGTTCTACCTGGCGGCCCAGGGCGGCTGCCTGGTGTATCTCGCCATCCTCGGCGTCTATGCGTGGCGGATGCGGCGGCTGGACCGGCAATGGCGCCGCCAGCATGGCCAGGAGCGCCCATGACGACCACCCGTTCGCTGTACCGCCGCCTGCGCAGCACCTACCTGTGGTTCACGGCCGGCTTCGGCTGCTTCCTGGTGGCGCTGGCCGTGCTGGAACAGGAAGGCATGCCGCGCCAGTGGATAGGCTATCTGTTCATGCTGGGCACCATCGTGCTGTATGCCACCATCGGCGTGCTGAGCCGCACCTCCAACGTGCTCGAATACTACGTGGCGGGGCGGCGGGTGCCGGCCCTGTTCAACGGCATGGCCACGGCGGCCGACTGGATCTCGGCGGCCAGCTTCATCAGCCTGGCCGGCGGGCTGTACTTGCGCGGCTTCGACGGCCTGGCCTACATCATGGGCTGGACCGGCGGCTACGTGCTGGTGGCACTGCTGATCGCGCCCTACCTGCGCAAATTCTGCCAATACACGATTCCCGATTTCCTGGCCGCCCGCTACGACGGCGGCGACGGCGGGCGCGCCGTGCGCCTGCTGGCCGTGGCGGCCACCATCGCCGTCTCCTTCATCTACGTGGTGGCGCAAATTTACGCGGTGGGGCTGATCGCCTCGCGCTTCACGGGCGTCGATTTCTCGGTCGGCATCTTCCTCGGGCTGGCCAGCATCCTGGTGTGCTCGTTCCTGGGCGGCATGCGCGCCATCACCTGGACCCAGGTAGCGCAATACATCATCATCGTGGTGGCGTTCCTGATCCCGGCGATGTGGCTGGCCGTCAAGCACAGCGACAACCCGGTGCCGCAACTGGCCTACGGCAAGCTGCTGTCGCGCCTGAGCGCGCGCGAGGCCGTGTTGCAGCAAGACCCGAAGGAAGCCCAGGTGCGCGCCACGTTCCGCGAGAAGGCCGCCGAGTACGACGAACGGCTGCGGCAACTGCCGGTGTCGTGGGAAGTGGGCCGCATCGAGGCGCAGCGCCACCTGGACCGCATCAAGCAGCGCAACGCCTCGCTGCTGGAGATCCGCGCCGCCGAGCGGGCCCTGATCGCCTATCCGAAGAACGTGGACGAGGCCAGCCGCGCGTGGAGCGACGCGCGCGACCAGTTCCTGGCGCGGGCCGAGCCGCTCACGCCGCATGCCCAGCCGTATCCGGGCACGCCGCAGCAGTCCGACATCAAGCGCAACAACTTCCTGGCCCTGGTGTTCTGCCTGATGCTGGGCACGGCCGGCCTGCCCCATATCCTGATGCGTTCCTACACCACGCCGTCCGTCGAGGAAACCCGGGTCTCGGTGTTCTGGACCCTGTTCTTTATCCTGCTGATCTACCTGACCATTCCGGCGCTGGCGGTGCTGGTCAAGTACGACATCTACCACGCGCTGGTGGGCAGCGATTATGCCCACCTGCCCAACTGGGTGTCGTACTGGGCCAATGTGGACAAGCTCAATCCGCTGCTCAACATCACCGATGTCAACCACGACGGCGTGGTGCAACTGGCCGAGATCGCCGTCGACGGCGACGTGCTGGTGCTGGCCACGCCCGAAATCGCCGGCCTGCCCTACGTGATTTCCGGGCTGGTGGCGGCCGGCGGCCTGGCCGCCGCGCTGTCGACGGCCGACGGCCTGCTGCTGGCCATCTCCAACGCCCTGTCGCACGACGTGTACTACAAGCTGGTCGATCCCACGGCCTCGACCCAGAAGCGGGTCACCATCTCCAAGCTGCTGCTGCTGGCCGTGGCCTTCATCGCCGCCTACACGGCCTCGCAAAAACCGGCCGACATCCTGTCGCTGGTGGGCGCGGCGTTCTCGCTGGCCGGCTCCACGCTGGTGCCGGCGCTGGTGCTGGGGGTGTTCTGGAAACGCGCCAACCATTACGGCGCGCTGGCCGGCATGACCACCGGTTTCTGCGTGTGCGTGTACTACATGGTGCACACCAACCCGGTGCTGGGCGGCAGCGCAGCCGGCCAGTGGCTGCATATCGCGCCCATCTCGGCCGGCATCTTCGGCGTGCCGGCCGGGCTGCTGGCGATGGCCGCCGTCAGCCTGGCCACGCCGGCGCCGGCGCACCGCATCGCCTCCATGGTGGACTATATTAGAGCGCCTGAACCATAGCCGTTTTGATAAGTTGATGTTATTCTGCGGAAATTACTATTTCGGCAAAATAGTTTGCCGGGCAATTTCCATATCATGCGACACCCCTATTTCAAGCTGGCCACCCTCGCGCTGGGCTGCGCCGTGCTGGCCCGCACGACCTCGGCCACGGCCGCACCGCCTCCGCTGGAGAGCTACTTTGAAAACCCCGCCTTCACGGGCGCCCGGCTGTCACCCAGCGGCAAGTTCCTGGCGGCCAAGGTGGCGCTGCCGGGCCAGCGCGACCAGCTGGCCGTCATTGAGCTGAGCAACAATCAGGCGAACATCGCGGCCAGCTTCAGCGACGCCGACATCGGCGAATTCGTCTGGGTCAACGATGAACGGCTGGCGTTTACGGCCGCCGACCGCGACCTGGGGCGCGGTGACCAGCGCTACGCGCCCGGCCTGTACGCGGTGAACCGGGATGGCCAGCACTACCGCCAACTGGCCGAGCGCGGCAGCGCCTTCATCCGCGACGGCATCAGTCACAACCTGCTGCCCTGGAATACCTATTTGCTGGACCAGGACGGGGCCCAGGATACCGAGACCATCTTCGTGCTCCACCCCAGCCTCGAAGGCGCGGGGCAATTGGGCGATTTCGAGCTGCAGCAACTGAACACGCTGACGGGACGCGTCAGGCCGGTCGCCGCGCCGCCCCACAACGAGGCATGGCTGCTGGACCAGCACGGCGAGCCGCGGCTTACCATCACGACCGAACAGGGCACCTCCAGCGTCCAGTACCTGGACCCGGCCAGCAAGGCGTGGCGCGTGCTCAACAGCTACAACCCCTACACCGGCAAGGGCTCGCACTTCACCCCGCTGGCCTTCGCGCCGGACGGCAAGCTGTACGTCAGCGCCACCGGCGCCCACGAGGCGCAGGCGGCCCTGTACCTGTTCGACCCGGCCACCGGCAAGCTGGGCACGCAACCGTTGCTGCGGGTGAAGGGCTACGATTTCAGCGGCCACGTCATCACCGACCAGCGCCGGCTGCTCGGTGTGCGCTACGACGGCGAAGCCGAAGACACCCAATGGCTGGTGCCGGAAATGCAGGCCTTGCAGGATGCCGTGGACGCCAGCCTGCCGGCGACCGTCAACCTGCTGACTCTGCCTGCCCGGCCCGAGGCGCCGTGGGTGCTGGTGGAAGCCTATTCGGACCGCCAGCCCCACACCTTCCTGCTGTACAACCGCGACAGCAAGAAGGTGCAAATGCTGGGCGAGACGTTCGCCCATATCCCGCCAGGCGAGATGGGACGCCAGAAAGTGGTGCACTACACGGCGCGCGACGGGCTCGACATTCCCGCCCTGCTGACCTTGCCCAAAGGCCAGCAAGGCAAGCTGCCGCTGGTGGTGCTGGTCCATGGCGGCCCCTGGGTACGCGGCAACCATTGGGGCTTCAATCCGGAATCGCAGTTCCTCGCCTCGCGCGGCTATGCCGTGCTGGAGCCCGACTACCGGGGCAGCACGGGCTATGGCTACCACCATTTCCAGGCCGGCTGGAAGCAGTGGGGCTTGAAGATGCAGGACGACATCGCCGACGGCGCGCGCTGGGCCATCGCCCAAGGGTATGCGGATGCTGGCCGCATCTGCATCGCCGGCGCCAGCTACGGCGGCTACGCCACGCTGATGGGCCTGGTGAACAATCCCGAACTGTTCAAGTGCGGCGTGGACTGGGTGGGCGTGACCGACATCAACCTGATGTACGACGGCAACTGGCGCTACGCGTCCGACCTGTCCGACGCCTACAAGCAATACGGCATGCCCGACCTGGTGGGCGACCAGGTCAAGGACGCGGCCCAGCTGGAAGCCACCTCGCCGCTCAAGCAGGCGGCCCGCATCAAGCAGCCGCTGCTGCTGGCCTACGGCGGCGCCGACATGCGCGTGCCGCTGTACCACGGCACCAGGTTCTACGACGCCGTCAAGGCCGGCAACAGCCAGGTGGAATGGGTCGAATACCCGGAGGAAGGCCACGGCTGGAAGCTGCCCAAGAACCGGATCGACTTCTGGGGCCGGGTGGAAAAATTCCTCGACCGCCAGATCGGCCAGCACTGAAACGGCGGCGACGCACACCACGGCCCGCGCCCCCCCACCACAACCATAAAGGATCATCTTGAACGCGCTTTCCCATCCCCTGCTGCGCGCCTGCGTACTGGCCTGCACCCTGAGCCTGGCTGGCGGCGCGCTGCCCGCCATGGCCGCCGCGACGGCCCTGCCGCCGCTGGCCGCCTTCTTCGACAACGAAACCTTCAGCGACGCCAAGCTGTCGCCGGATGGCAATTTCCTGGCGGCCCGCCTGTGCGCCAAGGGCGAACGGGCCTGGCTGTCGGTGCTGGACCTGAACACCAAGCAACTGAAGGTGGTGGCGCAATTGCGCGACGCCGACATCGGCCAGTTCGAATGGGTCAATGACAAGCGCCTGGTGTTCAACGCCTACGACAGCCGCAGCGCCCAGGGCGAACAGTTCTACGGGCCCGGCCTGTACGCGGTGGACCGCGACGGCGGCAGGTTCCGCCAGTTGGCCGACCGCAGCGGCGACGTGACGGAAACGACGGACATGCGCAAGATGCTGCCCTGGAATACCTTCATGCTCGACGAAACGGGGCCGCAGGACAGCGATGACTATTACGCCGTCAACACCAAGTACGACGAGCAAGACCGCTTCAACAACCTGAGCCTGATGCGCGTGAACACGGTCACGGGCCGCTCCAGCTACGTGGAGCAACCCAGCAAATGGCGCGACATCTGGCTCGACCAGCATGGCCAGGCGCGCGTGGCCAGCATGAGCGACAGCGAGACGCAAACCTTGTCCTACCGTGACCCGGCCAGCGGCGCATGGCGCATCCTGGCCACGTTCAAGCGCTACGAGATGGAGGCGGCCAGATTCTGGCCGCTGGCGTTCGGCCCGGACGGCACGCTGTACGTGATCAGCGCCAACGGCAAGGACAAGCAAGCGCTGTACACCTACGACCTGGCGGCCGGCCGCCTGTCCGGCGAACCGCTGCTGAGCCTGCCGGACTTCGATTTCACGGGCAGCCTGATCAAGGACCGGCACAAGCTGCTGGGCGTGCGCTACACCAACGACGCCGAGAACACCCTGTGGTTCGATCCCGGCATGAAAGCCATGCAGGCGGCCGTCGATGCGCTGCTGCCCGACACCATCAACCTGCTGACCCCGGCCACCCGCGGCAACGCGCCGCGGGTGCTGGTGCGCGCCTATTCGGACGCCAAGCCGGGCACCTTCTACCTGTACGATGGCCAGGCCAAGGCGCTCACGCGGCTGGGCCTGAGCCGCCCCGGCATCGAGCCGTCCCAGATGGGCGAGCAGAATCTGGTGCGCTACCCGGCCCGCGACGGCCTCACCATTCCCGCCTGGCTGACGCTGCCAGCTGGCAAGAGCAAGAACCTGCCCATGGTGGTGCTGGTGCACGGCGGCCCCTATGTGCGCGGCGGCCAGTGGGGCTGGAACCCGGACGCGCAATTCCTCGCCTCGCGCGGTTACGCCGTACTGGAACCGGAATACCGGGGCAGCACGGGCTTTGGCACCCAGCACTTCCAGGCCGGCTGGAAACAATGGGGCTTGAAGATGCAGGATGACATCGCCGATGGCACGCGCTGGGCCATCGCCCAGGGCATCGCGGACGGCAAGCGCGTCTGCATCGCCGGCGCCAGCTATGGCGGTTACGCCACGCTGATGGGGCTGGTCAACGATCCCGGCCTGTACCGCTGCGGCATCGACTGGGTCGGCGTGACGGACATCAATCTGCTGTACACCGACAATAGCTGGTTCGACGAGAGCGCCATGAATGCCGAATGGCGACGCTACGGCATGCGGCGCCTGGTGGGCGACCCTGACCAGGATGCCGGGCAACTGCGCGCCACCTCGCCGCTGGTCCAGGCGGCCCGCATCAAGCAACCGTTGCTGCTGGCCTATGGCGGCGTCGATCGCCGCGTGCCGCTGGTGCATGGCAACAAGTTCCGCGACGCCGTCAGCGCCACCAACAAGGACGTGGAATGGGTGGTCTATCCCAAGGAAGGCCATGGCTGGGTGCTGCCGGAAAGCCGGATCGACTTCTGGGGCCGGGTCGAGCGCTTCCTCGACCGCAATATCGGCCAGCACTGAGGGGGGCGCGAACGGCGGCCACGGCGGCCCGATCTGGTGTAGGCTAGCGGCTGGCCGTTCATCCACTTATCGGGGGTACGCATGTCGTCGGGAAAAATTCTGGTCGCACAGGGAGGCGGTCCCACCGCCGTCATCAACCAGTCGCTGGCGGGGGTGGCGCTGGAGGCGCGCCGCTTCCACAACGTCACGCGCGTGTACGGCGCGCTGCACGGGGTGCGCGGCATCGTCAACGAGGACTTCGTCGACCTGACCCGCGAAACCAGCCACAACCTGGAACTGGTGGCGGCCACGCCCTCGTCGGCGCTCGGTTCCACGCGCGACAAGCCGGACCTGGCCTATTGCCAGGAGATATTCCAGGTGCTGCGCGCGCACGAGATCGAACATTTCTTCTACATCGGCGGCAACGATTCGTCCGACACGGTGCGCATCGTCAGCGAGCAGGCGCGGCTGGCCGGCTACCCGCTGCGCAGCGTGCACATTCCCAAGACCATCGACAACGACCTGGTGGGCAACGACCATACGCCCGGCTTCCCGTCGGCGGCGCGCTTCGTGGCCCAGGCCTTCGCCGGCGCCAATCTCGACAACGCCTCGCTGCCGGGCGTGTACGTGGGCGTGGTGATGGGCCGCCACGCGGGCTTTTTGACGGCCGCCTCGGCGCTGGGCAAGAAATTCCCCGACGACGGCCCGCACCTGATCTATCTGCCCGAACGCACCTTCAACCTGGAACAGTTCCTGGCCGACGTCAA
This sequence comes from Burkholderiaceae bacterium, assembly GCA_035254005.1. Lineage (GTDB taxonomy): Bacteria > Pseudomonadota > Gammaproteobacteria > Burkholderiales > Burkholderiaceae_D > Rugamonas. The sequence continues at coordinate 58,636 of DATFBD010000170.1, forward strand.
GGCCACCTATGCACGCTATGGACGCTGCGTGATCGCCGTGTCCGAAGGCATTCACGACGCCTCGGGCGAGCCGATCGCCACGCTGCTGGCCAAGGACATCGAGCGCGACGCGCACGGCAATGTGCAGTTGTCGGGCACGGGCGCGCTGGCCGACCTGCTGTGCGAGGAGATCAAGTCCAAGCTGGGCATCAAACGGGTGCGCGGCGACACGTTTGGCTACCTGCAGCGCTCCTTCATCGGCTGCGTGTCGGACGTGGACCAGCGCGAGGCGCGCGAAGTGGGCGAGAAGGCGGTGCAGTTCGCCATGTGGGGCGACCGGGACGGCTCGGTGGCCATCAAGCGCACCGGCTTTTATTCCGTCGACTACGAACTGCTGCCGCTGGAGGCCGTGGCCGGCAAAACGCGCGTGATGGAGGACGAATTCATCAGCGCCAGCGGCACCGACGTGACGGACGCGTTCCGGCTCTACCTGCGCCCGCTGCT
>DATFBD010000171.1:0-45573 GCA_035254005.1 Burkholderiaceae bacterium
ACCCTCTTCAATATACCTGAGCGCCTTCTCACGATTGACCTTGGACCACAGACTGCGTGGGCGACGAGGTGTCCAGCGCTGCAAATAATAATGCAGGTCGAGCGAACGCTTCTGACCGTCGATCCAGCCGAAGCACAACGCAACTTCCAACGCCTCTTGATAACTTACGCTAGGGATTGGCGCCCCTTTTTTCGCGTGCTGCAGCCACACCCCGTCAGAGCCATCGTGGTGGTCCGCGAGCCACTGCGCAAATGCTCCCTGGCATGAGAACAGCATCGTCTCAACATCTGTTGCCATCGAATCACTCCGAATTTTTCTCGGTAAGGCTTTCGCGTTTACCGGATCTGGCGGTCCGTTCTTGGCCGGTTTCAGTCAAAAGCTATATTTCTACCTTCCTAAACTTACTCAGGTCTGGAAGCCCGTTACACGCAGTAGCTTGGAATTGAGTCAACAAGCTAACAGCACACTGAAATGCTTGAGGTGAAAAATAATAAGCATGCCCACCATTCGTACCGACTCTATGATAGACCTCTACGCCTGTTGGCACTCCGGCCATATGATAGGCCTTGACAAATTTATTTATGAGTCCCGTGGCCGAGGTCGTTGCAACATCGCTGCTTTCGATAGTCACTAAGTGCCAAGACATTTAAGCCTCCTTCCTACATTCCTTCGTCCCGAAGATTTTGCCGACGGACCGCAATTGGCCGAACGCGGCCGAAAATGGTCAGGATAACATCTTGCTCGCACGCAAAGGTCACGGTTTGTCACGATGGCAGAAGTTGCCCAGCAGGCGCCAGCTTACGCTTACAGGGCTGCTACTTCAGCTAGCCATGGGCACCTGCGTTGTTTGAGGCGTTCATGGCCGGTCATGACGCTGGTAAAGGCGCTGAGCAATTATGCGGTCCCTGGGACTCCCTTGGACGGACGGGCTGATCCGGCCACCAGCCCGTCCGCTTTTCACGCGCGCAGCGTCAGCAACAGTTCATCGAGGCGCTCGAGGGTGGACGTCATGCCTTCTTTCATGCCCATATCGATGACTTTTTGTACGTCTTCCGGCGAGTTGTAATGCACGACCGTCGTGACCAGCGTGTGTTCTTTTAGGTCCGAAAACGTCACGTCCCAGCGCGACCGCGGCATGTCTGGATTGACGACCCCTGTTTCATCGGTGAAGCCATCCAGTGTCGAGTAGCTGTCGATCGGGTGGATGCGCTGGTAATCCACGCGGCTCCAGTAGGACTGGCCGTCGGGCGTGATCATGGCGTAGTGCCAGTAGCCGCCTTCCTTGAATTCCATGTGCTTGGTCTTGGTGCTCAGCGGCTTGGGGGCAAACCAACGGTCGAGCAACGCGCTCTGCGTATGGCAGTCCCAGACCAGCTGGCGTGGGCCAGCAAATTCCCGCGTCACGGTGAGGGTGCTGTTTTCCTTGTCGGCGACAAAATCGAATTGAAGCTTAGCTACCATTGCCATCTCCTTGCAGTTGTTCCAAAAGGTTGTCCAGGTTTTCGTATCGGCTGCTCCAGAGTGCGCGCTGCTCCTCAAACCAGCGTTCGGCCTTGGCGAGCTTGTCCCGTTCCAGCGTGCAGGTCCGCACCCGTCCGCTCTTGCTGCTGCTGACCAGGCCAGACGCTTCCAGTACCCGCATGTGCTTCATGAACGATGGCAGTGCCATGTCGAAGGGCTCCGACAACTCACTGACGGTCGCCGGCCCCGCGCCCAGCCGATGCACCACGGCCCGGCGCGTCGGGTCCGACAAGGCGTGGAAGATCGCGTCCAGCGCAACTCGATAGTTATCCATGTGGCTAACTATACGCACAAAAAATGTCGAGCGCAACCATCTTCAACGAGCGAAATCACCCAGCCAGCTGCGCTGCACCGGCGGAAAACCTTGCCCTCAACCGTGGGCATGCCGTGCCCAAGACGCATGGATGAAAAAATTTTGCCATTTTTCGAAGCTTGATTGAGAATTATCAACAACTTGATCCAGCGCAAGGTTTTGGCATCTAAATCCGCTCATATTGCTCTGCATGGCCGGCGGCGCCGGCCAACATCAGCAACAAGAAAGAAGGCGAAGATGAAACTGACATTCCTCGGAGCGACCGGCACCGTGACCGGCTCCAAATACCTGCTGCAATCGGGCGCCAAGCGCATCCTCGTCGACTGCGGCCTGTTCCAGGGTTACAAGCAGCTGCGGCTGCGTAACTGGGAAGAATTCCCCGTCCCGCCCGATGAGATCGACGCCGTCGTCCTGACCCATGCCCACCTGGATCACAGCGGCTACCTGCCGCTGCTGGTCAAAAACGGCTTTCGCGGCAAGATCTACTGCAGCGAGGCCACCCGTGACCTGTGCAAGATCCTGCTGCCTGACAGCGGCCACCTGCTCGAAGAAGAAGCCATGCATGCCAACCGGCATGGCTACACCGGCCACGCGCCCGCGCTGCCGCTGTATTCCGAGGCTGACGCCGTGCGCGCGCTCGATTACTTCCACCCCGTGCCGTTCGACCAGGCATTCGACGTGGTGCCGGGCCTGACGGCGCAGCTGACGCTGGCCGGCCACATCCTGGGTGCCGCCATCGTCACCATCCGCTCGGCCAATTGCCGCCTCACGTTCTCGGGCGACCTGGGACGGCCGCACGATCCCATCATGGTCGCCCCCGGCGTCGTCGAAGAGACGGACTACCTGGTGCTGGAATCGACCTATGGCGACCGGGTGCACGATCCGGCCGATCCGGCCATCCTGCTGGGCCAGACCATACGCGAGACCTCCAGCCGTGGCGGTGTGACCATCATCCCGTCGTTCGCCGTGGGGCGCGCGCAATCGCTGCTGTACGAGATCTACAAGCTGAAACGGCAGGGCGAAATTCCGGACGTGCTGCCCGTGTACCTGAACAGCCCCATGGCCACCGACGCCACCGCCCTGTACATGCGCTACCGCCACCAGCACCGCCTGAACAAGCACGACACGGAAGCCATGTGCCACGCGGCCAAGATCGTCAACAGCGTGGAGGAATCGATCGCGCTGAACCAGCGCCAGGTGCCGATGGTGATCATCGCCGCCAGCGGCATGGCCACCGGCGGGCGCGTGCTGCACCACCTGAAGGCGTTCGCGGGCGACGCGCGCAACACCATCCTGTTCGCCGGTTTCCAGGCCGGCGGTACGCGTGGCGCGGCCATGCTGGAAGGCGTCCCGGCGATCAAGATCCACGGCGAGTATGTGCCGCTGAATGCCCAGGTACGCCAGATCGACAACCTGTCGGCCCACGCGGACGGCAACGAGTTGATGGCGTGGCTGCGCCACTTCCGCAAGGCGCCCAAGCGCACCTTCATCACCCACGGCGAACCGCCGGCGGCCGACGCGCTGCGCCGCCGCATCAAGGAGGAGCTGCACTGGGATTGCCGGGTGCCCGAGTACCGCGACCAGGTGGACCTGTCATGAGCCGCGCCCACGAAGCATTGCAATTGCACCGGCTGGGCATCGACACTTACCAGGAGCCCGTGGTGTTCCTGCGCAGCGACTGCCCGATCTGCCGCTCGGAAGGGTTCGAGGCCCAGTCGCGGCTGGAGGTGTGGCGCGGCGACCATCACATCGTGGCCACCCTCAACGTGGTGCACGGTAACCTGATCGAGCGCTGCCAGCTGGGCGTTTCCGAGGCGGCCTGGCGCGCGCTGGGCGGGGCCAATGGCGACCCGGTGCGGGTCAAGCATGCGCCGCCGCTGCTGTCGTTCTCCGCCGTGCGGGCCAAGATCTACGGCCGTCCGATTGGCGCCGAGGCGGCCGGCAGCATCGTGCAGGATATCGTCGAGGGCAAGTACTCCGACATCGAAATGGCGGCGCTGATCACGGCCTGCTCCGGTAACCGGATGGACGTGGCCGAAACCATCGCGCTGACCCGTTCCATGATCGGCGTCGGCCAGCGCCTGCACTGGGACAGCGAGATCGTGGTGGACAAGCACTGCGTCGGCGGCCTGCCCGGCAACCGCACCACGCTGATCGTGGTGCCCATCGTGGCCGCCTGCGGCCTGACCATCCCCAAGACCTCCTCGCGCGCGATCACCTCGCCGGCCGGCACGGCCGACACCATGGAGACGCTGGCCCCGGTGGGTCTGGACCTGGCCAAGATGCGCTCGGTGGTGCAGCAGGAGGGCGGCTGCATCGCCTGGGGCGGCGCCGTCTCGCTCAGCCCCGCCGACGACTTGCTGATCCGGGTCGAGCGCCCGCTGGGGCTCGACAGCGACGGCCTGCTGGTGGCCTCCGTGCTGTCGAAGAAGATCGCGGCCGGCTCCACCCACGTGGTGATCGACATTCCCGTGGGCCGCACGGCCAAGGTGCGCTCGGCGGCGGCGGCCGAGTCGCTGGCCAAACGGCTGGTGGACGTGGGCCAGGCGCTGGGCATCGCCGTCAGCACCGTGCTGACGGACGGCTCGCAGCCGGTCGGCCGCGGCATCGGCCCCGCGCTGGAGGCATGGGACGTGCTGGCCGTGCTGCGCAACGAGGCGGGCGCGCCCGACGATTTGCGCCAGCGCGCCTTGCTGCTGGCCTCGCGCCTGCTGGAACTGGGCGGCAAGGCGGTTCCGGGCCAGGGCATGGCGCTGGCCGAGGCGACACTGGCCAGCGGCGCCGCCTACAAGAAGCTGCAAGCCATCTGCGCCGCCCAGGGCGGCATGCGCGAACCGCCGCGCGCGGCCTACACCCACGAACTGGTGGCGCTGCACCAGGGCCAGGTGGTGGCCATCGATAACCGCAGCCTGGCGCGGCTGGCCAAGCTGGCCGGTGCGCCGCTGGCGCCGGCGGCCGGCGTGACCATGCATGCGGCGCTGGGCAGCCGGGTGGTGGTCGGCCAGCCGCTGTTGACGCTGCACGCGGAATCGCCCGGCGAGCTGGCCTACGCGCTGGCCTACGCCGAGTCGCAGGAAAACCTGTTCACCATCGAGGAGCCGCAATGAAGCCCATGTTGTTGGCGTTGCCGGGCGCGCAGGCGTTCGCGGCGCGGCTGGCGGCCTGCCTGCCGTACGAGACGGGCGAGCTGGAAATCCACCGTTTTCCCGATGGCGAATCGTGCCCGCGCTTCCCGCCCGGCGTGGCGGGCCGCGACGTGCTGCTGGTGGCGGCGCTGGACCGGCCGGACGAGAAGTTCATGGCGCTCTACCTGGCCGCCGGGGTGGCGGGGGAACTGGGCGCGCGCAGCGTGGGCCTGGTGGCGCCCTACCTGCCTTACATGCGGCAGGACGCCGTGTTCGCGCCCGGCCAGGGCGTGACGGCGCGCCACTTCGCGCGCCTCGTGTCGGGCTGCTGCGACTACATGGTGACGGTGGACCCGCACCTGCACCGCTTCCACAGCCTGGACCAGATCTACACCATCGCGACGGAAGTGGTGCCGGCCGCGCCGGCCATCGCGGCCTGGATCGCGGCCAACGTGGCGCAGCCGGTGGTGGTGGGGCCGGACGAGGAGAGTGGCCAGTGGGTGGCGCAGGTGGCCGCGCTGGCCGGTTGCCCGTCCACGGTGCTGAGCAAGGTACGCAGCGGCGACCGGGCGGTGGCAGTGTCGGCGCCGGCGGCCCAGCTGCTGGCTGGCCGCACGCCGGTGCTGGTGGACGATATCGTGTCGACCGCCCGCACCATGATCGCGGCCAGTGGCCAGTTGCAGCGGGCCGGCGGCATGGCGCCCGTGTATGTGGGCGTGCACGCCTTGTTCGCGGACGACGCCTATGCGGCGCTGCAGGCGGCCGGGCCGGGCCGCATCGTCACCTGCAACACGGTGGCCCATGCCAGCAACGCCATCGATGTGGCGCCCGGCCTGGCCGCCGCCGCGGCCCGCCTGCTGGCGGCGCGCGGCTGAGACGCTTTCCCGCCAGCGCCGCAGTAGGGGCTGCCCATGGGGGCTGACCCTTGCAGTGGCGTTTGTGGGATCGTTTGTGGGATAGCCGTCAGTGCGCCATCAGCACCGGCAGCGTCATCTCGGCCAGGATGGTCTTGGTGACGCCGCCCAGCACCACCTCGCGCACGCGCGAGTGGCCGTAGCCGCCCATCACCAGCAGGTCCACGTTGATGTCGGCCGCCAGCGACAGCAGGGCGTTGCCGATATCGAGGTCGGTGGCCTGTTGCAGCACTTCGACCGTGATGCCGTGGCGGGCCAGGTACAGCGCCATGTCCGCGCCCGGCTGGGCGCCGTGGGTGTTGTACTCGGCGTAGGGATTGAACACGGCCAGCGTGACCTTGTTCGCCCGGCGCAGCAGCGGAATGGCGCAGGTGATGGCGCGCGTCGCTTCGGCGCTGCCATCCCAGGCCAGCAGCACATGCTCGCCCAGCTTGTCGAACTTGCCCGCGTAGGGCACCACCAGCACCGGACGGGCGCTGTGCAGCATCACGTACTGGGGCAGGTCGCCGTTGATATTGGGCGAAGGCTCGTCCGGGTCGGTCTGGCCCACGATCACCAGGTCGGCGTAGCGCGCCTGCAGCGTCAGGCCGCTTTCGGATTCATCGTCGATGCGGCGGTGTTCGAACGACTTCACGCCCAGCCGCGTCGCTTCGGCCTCGAAATCGGCCAGCGCGGCGTCGGCCCGTTCGTTCAGGAAGCTCAGGTCGGCCGGCGCCACCGCCGCCTCGGGCGCCATCGACGCGCACTGGTAGATGAATTGCGACAGCCCCGTCATGGCCGCGCCCACCAGGTGGGCTTCCTCGCGGTTGGCCAGTTGCGCGGCCAGCGCCACCCGGCCCGCCAGGTGTCTGGATTTTTCGACGTGTACCAGGATCGTCTTGTACGACATGTGTTTCCCCTTGAGGTGATCGTTAAGTGGGCAGGGGCGCTTACTTGGCCGCCGGCGTCTGGTCCATGCGGTCCATCATCATCTGCATCATGTTCTGCATCATGTCCATGCGCTGCTCCATGTCGCGCCCCGGACCCTGGCGCCCGCCCATCATGCCCGGACCGCCCTGGGGACCATTGCGTGGGCCGCCTTGCTGGCCACCCTGCGGACCACCTTGCGGGCCACAGCCTGGTGCGCCGCCCTGGGGGCCGCCCATCATGCCGCCCATCATGCCGCAGCCACCCATGTGGTTCATCATCGCCATGCTGTCCTGCATCAGCTTCATTTGCTCGTTCATCAGGGCACGCCGTTGTTCCGGCGTGGCGCGCAGCATTTTCTCGTGCATGTCACGCATGGCCTTGATCTGGGCATCCACGTCCACGGCGGGCTTGGCCGCCGGCTGGGCCGGCTTGGCGGGCGGTGCGGAGGCCGGGGTGGCGGCGCTGGCGGCGCCGGCCAGCAGCAGGGACAGGGCGAGCGGAAGAACGTGAATTTTTTTCATGATGGCTCCTGATGGGTGAGTGAAGCGCATGGCGCGCCCGACAAGATTGATGGTAGTGATACGGCTCATAAAAATGATTGATCCAAATCAAATTGCCAACAATTCAGATAGGACAGCGGCGCGACCTAGCGCATGCCGAAACGGCGGCTGAGCCAGCTCTTGATGGTTTGCGTCAACCCCAGGTAGCCGAGCAGGATCAGGGGCAGCAGCATCCAGTAGCGGCCCGGCATGGGCACGAAGCCGAGCGCCGGCCCCAGCGGCGAGGACGGCAGCCACAGGCCCAGCAGGCAGATACCGGAAGTCGTCATCAGCAGCGGCAGGCTGGGGCGGCTCTGCACGAACGGGATGCGGGCCGTGCGCAGCACGTGCACCACCAGCGTTTGCGACAGCAGCGATTCGAGGAACCAGCCGGTCTGGAACAGGGCCGGCGCCGTGGCCGCGCCGCAGGCGAACCACAAGGCGGCGAAGGTCGCGTAGTCGAACAGGGAACTGACCGGGCCCAGGCTGAGCATGGCGCGGCCGATGTTGGCGATGTCCCAGCGGCGCGGCCGCTTCAGGTATTCGGCGTCCACGTGGTCGCTGGCCAGCGTCGTTTGCGACACGTCGTACAGCAGGTTGTTGAACAGGATCTGCACCGGCGCCATCGGCAGGAACGGCAGCAGCACGCTGGCGCCCAGCACGCTGAGCATGTTGCCGAAGTTCGAGCTGGCGCTCATGCGGATGTATTTGCTGATGTTGCCGAACACCTTGCGGCCTTCCACCACGCCGTCCTTCAGCGCCAGCAGGTTCTTTTGCAACAGGATGATGTCGGCCGACTCCTTGGCGATATCGACCGCGCTGTCCACGGAGATGCCGACGTCGGCCGTCTTCAGCGCGGCGCCATCGTTGATGCCGTCGCCCATGTAGCCGATCACGTGGCCACGCGCCTGCAGGGCGCGGATCACGCGCGCCTTTTGCTGCGGATTGAGCTTGACGAACAGCGAGGCGTGTTCGGCCCGCGTGGCCAAGTGCGCATCGTCCAGCGCGTCGATGTCGGCGCCGCGCAACACGTCCTGGACCGGCAGCCCCACGTGGCGGCACACGTTGCGCGTCACCGCCTCGTTGTCGCCGGTGAGCACCTTGACGGCCACGCCGTAGTGCTTGAGCGCCCGGATGGCGTCGGCCGCGCTATCCTTGGGCGGGTCGAGGAAGGCGATATAGCCGACCAGCGTCAGGCCGGCCTCGGCGCGGTTGTCGAAGGTGTGCTCGTCGGGCGCCAGTTCGCGGCAGGCCACGGCGATCACGCGGAAACCATCCTCGTTCAACTCCTGCACCACGCGGTCCAGCGTGGCGCCATGGTGCTCCTGCAGCGAGATCACGGTGCCCTGGCGCTCGGCCTGGGTGCATACGCTCATCACTTCCTCGACGGCGCCCTTGCAGATCAGCACCCGGCTGCCGTCGGTGCGCTGCACGATGACGGACATGCGGCGCCGTTCGAAATCGAAGGGCAGTTCGTCCACCTTGCGGAAGGCGGTGTCGGCTTGCAGGTGCTCATGCACGTCCACGTACTTGAGCACGGCCACGTCCAGCAGGTTCTTCAGGCCGGTCTGGTAGAAGCTGTTGAGGTAGGCGTATTCCGTCACGCGGGCCGAATCGACGCCGTCGATGTCGACGTGCTTTTCCAGGATCACGCGGTCCTGGGTCAGGGTGCCGGTCTTGTCGGTGCACAGCACGTTCATCGCACCCACGTTCTGGATCGCGTTCAGGCGCTTGACGATCACCTGCTTGTCCGACATGGCCAGCGCGCCCTTGGCCAGGTTGATGGTGACGATCATCGGCAACATCTCGGGCGCCAGGCCGACGGCGACGGCCACCGCGAACAGCAGCGCCTGCAGCCAGTCGCCCTTGCTGTAGCCATTGATCAGGAATACCAGCGGCACCATCACCAGCATCACCCGTATCATCAGCCAGACGAATTTGTTGACGCCCAGGTCGAAGCTGGTCAGTTCGCGGGCGCCGGCCAGCTCGTCGGCGATCTGGCCGAAGCAGGTGCGCGCGCCGGTGGCCACCACCAGCGCCGTGGCGCTGCCGCTGAGCACATTGCAACCCATGAAGGCGACGTTGGCCAGTTCCAGCGGTGGTACCGTGGGCGGCACGGCCTGCGCCAGCTTTTCCACCGGCATCGATTCGCCCGTCAGCGCGGCCTGGCTCACGAACAGGTCGCGGCAGGCCAGGATGCGCACGTCGGCCGGCACGATGGCGCCCACCGACAGCTGCACCACGTCGCCCGGCACGATCTGTTCCAGCGGCACGTCGACGGCCAGGCTGGCGCCGCCATCGTTGCCGGCCTGGCCATCGTTGCCATCGCTGCGCAAGACGCTGACGGTGGTGCGCACCATGGCGCGCAGCTTTTCCGCCGCGAGGTTGGAGCGGTGCTCCTGCACGAACGCCAGCAGCGACGACAAGACCACCATGATGGCGATCAGCCCGCCGCCCCACGCTTCGCCGGTGGCGAAATTGATGGCCGCCAGCCCCAGCAGCAACAGCGACAGCGGGCTGGCCAGCAGTTTCAGGAAACGCACGATCACGCCGCGCCGGGTGGCGTGCGCCACCACGTTGGGGCCATGCTGCAGCAAGCGTTGCTGCGCTTGCCGCGTGCTCAGCCCCCCGGCCTGGCTTTGCAAGCGGGCCAGCGCGGCGTCCGGGTTGTCGGCGGCGACGGCCAGCAGCACCGCGCTGGCGGCGGCGTCGGCGGCCATGGCGGCCTTGCTGGCGGGCGCCGGTGGCGGCGCTACGGTGGACGACAGGGCAGGGGACGTGGCGAGCGACACGGTGGCGGGCTTTCCTGGTTGGCCTGGTTGGTCTTCGTGGCCGGACCGTGCGGCCAGATGCTGCACGGTAATGCAGAATAACAATGTCAACGTGGAATTTGTTTGATCTGTGTCAAATATAGCAAGCCCAGGCGATCCCCGTTGCTGCCGCGCCAAGACAGGGTGAGGCCGGGCGTGGTATCGCTATCGCTTATTGCCAGCCGGGGAGGGCGGGTCAGATGGCGGACGAGGCACAGGCCGACGGGCTGGCGGACCAACAGCCGCTGGATTTCGACGCGGTCAAGGCGCAGGAGCACGCGCTGCTGGGAATGGGGACGCGGACGGCGGCCGATGCGCGCGCCACGCGCGGCGCCGGGCTGGCGTTGTCCGGCGGCGGCGTGCGCAGCGCCACCTTCGGCCTGGGCGTGTTGCAGGCGCTGGCCGCGCGCGGTGCGCTGAGCCAGTTCGATTACCTGTCCACGGTGTCTGGCGGCGGTTACATCGGGGCCTGGCTCAGCGCGTGGATCCACCGGGCCGGGCTGGCGCAGGTCCAGGCCTTGCTGGGCGGCGCGGGCAGTGGCGGTGGCGCCGCACCGCACACGCTGGAGCCGGAACAGGTGAGCTGGCTGCGCCGCTACAGCAACTACCTGACACCACGGGTCGGCCTGTTCTCCGTCGATTCGCTGACGCTGATCACGATCTGGACCCGCAACGTGATGCTAAGCCTGATCATCGTGCTGGCCTTCTTCGGCGTGCTGCTATTGCTGCCGCGGCTGGCGCTGCTGTATGTGACGGCTGTGGTCGATACGCCGCCCGCGGCGCTCGGCTACCTGGCCGGCCTGATGGGGGCGGGCGTGTTTCCCGCCGTCCTGGTGGCCAACATGGTGGAACTGGAGCGGCCGGCCGGCGTGGCCAGGTTCCGGCTCGGGACCACGCCGGCCGTGTGGTGGACGGTGCTGCTGCCGGGCGTGCTGGCCGCGCTCAGCGGCAGCTTCTGGCTGTTCGGGCCGGACCAGCCCGATCGCGCAGCCAACCGCGCCATCGCCCTGTGGTCGGCGGCGCTGCTGGTGCTGGTGGGGCTGGGCTGGCTGTTGTGCAAGCTGTACCACGCGCTGCACTACGCGCCGGTGGCCGCGCGCGCGCGTGGCGTGCGCACGGCGCTGCTGGAATCGGCCGTATTCCTGCCGTCGGGCGCGGCCGGCATCGGGGCCGGGATGGGCGTGCTGGCCCTGGTCCATGGCCGCGTGGGCTGGGAGACGGGCCCGGCGCACGCGGCCGCCGTGCTGACGTTCGGGCCGGCGCTATTCCTGCTGGTGTTCGGCGCCGGCGGTTCGATCTTCGTCGGGCTGGTGGGCCGCAACTACTTCGAGCGCTCGCGTGAATGGTGGAGCCGCATGAACGCGTGGTTTCTCATCATCGGCGCCGGCTGGCTGACACTCCATGGCTGCGCGTTCTACCTGCCCGCTCTCACGCAATGGGCCTATGGCAATGCCGGACCGTGGCTGCGCGGCGTGGTGGGCGCAGGCTGGCTGGCCAGCATGGTGGGCCTGCTGCTCGCGCCGCGCCAGGGCAACGGCGATCCGCGCCGCTATCCCCGCTTGCTGACGATCGCGAAACTGGCGGCGGCCCTGTTCCTGCTGGGCTTCGTGGCCGGTGCCGCCAGCCTCACGGACCTGCTGCTGGTGAGCGGGGGCCGGTTGACGCGCGCCGCCGTGCCCTTGCCGGCCGGCGTGGCGGAGCTGGACTGGCGCGTGTTCGGGCCGGGCGGGGAGTTGCGCCAGCATATCGACATGGCCGGCGCCATGCCGGGACTGGGCGCCTATGTGGCGGCGCGGCTGGCCGACCTGCATGGCCTGTTGCAGGCACAGGCCGGACCCTTGCCGTTCCTGTGGCTGGCGTTCGGTTGCATGGTGGCCGTGTTGCTGGTGTTTGGCATGCGGGTCGATGTCAACAAGTTCTCGCTGCACAATATGTACAAGACGCGCCTGATCCGCTGCTACCTGGGCGCCAGCAATCCCCATCGGCGCGCCCAGCCGTTCACGGGCTTTGACGACGGCGACGATATCCCGCTGTCCAGCCTGGCCGGCGGCGGCGCCGTGCAGCGCCCCCTGCATATCATCAACACGACGCTCAATCTGTCGCAGGGCAAGAACCTGGCGTGGCAGGAGCGCAAGGCGGCGTCGTTCACGCTGACGGCGCTGTACTCGGGCTTCGCGCTGGGCCACACGCAGGGTGTGTCGTCCGAGCAGCAGGCCAAGGCCAGGCTGGTACAGCCGGACCGGGCGCTGGCCGATGGCGTCGATACGCTGGCCGGCTACCGGCCCACGCGCCAGTATGCGGCCAGCAATGGCGAGACGCGCGAATTCACGCTGGGCATGGCGGCGGCCACGTCGGGTGCGGCCGCCAGCCCCAACATGGGCGCCGCCACCAGCCCGGCGCTGGCTTTCCTGATGACGCTGCTAAACGTGCGCATCGGCCGCTGGAGCCCGAATCCGGCGCGCCAGCAGTGGCAGCGCGCCAGCCCCCGCTTTGGCTTGCTGTGCCTGTTGCAGGAACTGTTTGGCTATTCCAACGACGAGTCTTCGTTCGTCTACCTGTCCGACGGCGGCCACTTCGACAACACCGGCATCTACGAGCTGGTCCGGCGCCGTTGCCGCCTGATCCTGCTGGTCGACGCCAGCGAGGATGGCCGGCGCGGCTTTGACGATCTGGGCCGCGCGATCCGCCAGTGCCGGATCGACTTCGGGGTGGAAATTCGCATCGACCTGGCCGCCTTGCGCGCGGGCGCGCCGGACTTGCCCGCCTGCGGCCATGCGCGCGGCGAAATCCTGTACGGTTCGGGCGCGGCCGAGGGTGAACTGCTCTACATTAAGCCGACCTTGTGCGCCGCGCGGCGCGAGCCGGTCGACGTATTGAACTACAGCAGCAACCATCCCAGCTTTCCCCACCAGTCGCCGGCCGACCAGTTCTTCGATGAGAGCCAGTTCGAAAGCTACCGGCAACTTGGCCTGCATATCGCCGGCGCCTGCCTGGACCAGCACGCGCACCTGCTGCTGAACGCCAGCCAGCGGGGCTAGTGCCGCGCTGACGTTGCCGCACGATACGACGGCGGGCGGCGCGCGCCGCTCTGGCCTTTTGATCTAGACTACGCTCACGGCATCGTTGCGGGCGTTCGGGCGGCAGCCGCCGCCAGGAGGAGAGGGAAATGGAACTACGGGAAATGCGGGAACTACGGGAACTGCGCATGCATACCCACCGCTGGGAGGCGCGCTTGCCCGACTGGGCGGCGGCCACCGCGGCGGGTTTTGGCGCCGGCGGCATCCTGATGCTGCTGGAGATCATCATGGCGGCGGCCACGGGACGTGATCCGTGGCTGATGTCGCACATGATCGCGGCCATGGTGCTGGGCTGGGACGCGCTGCAAACCAGCGGCTACAGCCTGGGCATCGTCACGTGGGCGCTGGTGGTGCACTATGTGCTGGGCATGGCGTTCGGCGTGATGCTGGCCGCCTTCATTGCGCCGTTCCGGCTCGATTCCAGCATCGGCATGGCGGTGCTGGCGGGCGCGCTGTTCGGCTTGCTGCTGTACCTGCTCGACTTCTACGGCATGGCCGGCGCGTTCACCTGGTTCCGCGACTTGCGCGGCTGGTCCACCGCCATTGGCCATGTCGTGTTCGGCATCTCGGCGGCGCTCATTTACCGGCAACTGGAGCGGCCCGACCCGCCCCGTTAGCGCTTGAGCCAGCGCGCGAACGGTTGCAGGTCGCGGCCCGGCGGCACGAACCAGGCGCGCCGCGTCAGGTCGTATTCGGCACCGAGCGCCTTGACCTGTTCCTTCTCGTGGAAGGTGGCCGTCAGGTAGTGGCGCGTGGGGGCGGCGGCCGGCGGCGTTTCGTTGCGCAGCAGGGCCGCGTCGGCGGCGGCCGCGCTGGCGGCCAGTTTCATCTGCGCGATGAAGGGGCTGCGCAAGTCCGCTGGCGCCGGCGAGAGCAGGGTCAGGCGCGCCTTGGCGCGGGTGGCCGCCACGTAAAACAGGTTTTCCTCCTCGCGCCGTTCGCATAATGGCTGGGGGAATTCGCCCGTTTCCAGAAATGGCAGAATGACATGGGCAAATTCCTTGCCCTTGGCATTGGCCACGCATTCAATTAGCACGAAGTCGCGTTCGCGCTGGCGGCTGGCGAACGCTTCGCCGGCGTTGAGCGCGCGCCAGAATTGCACCAGCGTCTGGCCGGACTGGGCCGCCGCGTCCACCAGGCCGGCCACCGAGCGCGCCACCACGCTGGCGTCATAGGGCCGCACGAAGATACGCTTGGCCGCCGTTTCCAGCGCCATGCGCTCGCAGACGGCGCGCAGCACCTCGGCCGCGCTGGCGTCCGGCCCCACGCCGTTCAGGTAGGCCACCGTGTCCGAGACCAGGCGCTGGGCCGCGCCTTGCTGCTCGCGGTCGATGTAGGCGCTGAAGAAGTCGCCCAGCACCTGCGGGTCCTTGCCGATGGTGTACTTGGCCTGCTCCATCTTGTGCGGCGCCAGGTCGATTTCGGCGAAGATGGCCAGCGCCTCCACGATGGCGGTGCGCACTTCATAGGATTTGACGGCCGCCAGATCCTTGAGCGCGATCGCGATCATGCCGCGCAGGAACAGGATCTCGTCGCGCTGCAGGTAGCCGGCCATCTCCGGCGTGCGGTAGCCTATCCCCGCTTGCATCAGCGCGTTTTCGATGGCGATCGACTGGTGGCGGTCGCGGATCAGCACGGCGCAGCCATCGAGCGGCAAACCATCGCGTTTCCATTGCGCGATGGCGGCCACCACTTTGGTGGCGCAATCGGCGGCGCCGGCCGCATAGTGGGCCTGCCGGATTTCCGTATGCAGGGGCAGGCGCGATTCGACCGGCTTGTGCTTGAATTCGGCCATGGCGTAGGCCAGGTGCGGGCCATGGCGGTAGGTGTAGGTGAGCGGATAGCGCACCAGTTGCGGATACGCTTCCTGGAAGCGGCGGTTCAGGAAGCTGTCGCTGGCGCCCAGCCGGGCGTGGATCACCTGGTCCTTGTCGCCGGCGCCCACGAAGAAGCATTGCGGCTGGGCGATCAGGGCATTGAGGATGCGGAACGCGGCCTCGTTCAGGTCGTGCAGCTCATCGCACACCACCACCCGGTAGGCGGGCAGGTCGTCGGCCGCCACGCCGTCCGCGCCCAGCGCGCACGCCAGGTCGTAGGTGGCGTCGAAGGGGCCGCGGAACTGCGCGCCTTCGCCACTGCCCAGGCGCAGCCGCTCGTATTCGGTGGTGATCAGGTAGTCAGTGACGGGCACATTGAGCAAGTCGGCCGCTTCCTCCATGCCCATGTATTCCACGTCGGTTTCCAGCGCCATGGTCGCTTTCAGGCTGAGCTGAACGTCGAGGAACTGGCTGAGCGCGATATTGTGGGTGCGCAAATCGAGGCCATCCACATGGCCCGCGTACCGTTCGCCCACGCGCTCGATCGCTTGCAGCGCGTATTTTCGCAGTTGGCGCAGCTGGGGGCAGGGCTTGACGTCGTCGATGTCGTTGCGTGCCAGCAGCTGGGTGGCGAAATCCTCGAACGTCAGGACGGCGATGCGCGCCGCCGTCGCGTGCGGAATGCCGACCTCGCGCAGGCGCTGGCGCATCACGTCGCGCGCCTCGGGCGTGAAGGTCAGTGCCAGGATCTGTTCCGGCGCCAGCTTGCGCGCCAGGGCTTCGCCGATGCGCAGGGCCAGCGTGGTGGTCTTGGCCGCGCCGGCGTTGGCATCGACCAGCGCCACTTTATTCTGCGCCAGCTGGATCGCGGTCTGCTGCGGCGTGGGGGCGATGCCCTGTGGTGTGAAGCGGGGAGCGTTGGTGTCGTTCATCGTGCGCATTATAGCTGCCGCCGGTCCGGTACCCGGCGACCGGCGCTGGCGCGGATGGCCGGCGATACATGATTAACATCACGACATGATGAACGGCAATGCAATGTTATCGTAATCATATGTTATACTTTCGCCAAGTGATGATTTGTCATTATTTTCCGTTCATCCTGACGCACGATCTATGAAGACACCGATTGTTAACCAACTCGCCGCAGCCGCTCTGCTGGCAGCGGGACTGTTCTCCGCCACGGCCGCATCGGCCGCGGCCACCACGCTGGACCTGAGCGGCGGCTACGCCACCTTCGGCCACAACTATGCCGGCTCGACAGCCAGTTTCACGGATGAGTATCTGTTCAATGTCGATAACGGCATGCTGGCCTGGCTGGCCGGCACTTACACCGAAGGCAACAGCAACATGGCTGGCCATGTGCAGACCAACGCGGCGATCCAGGGCATCAGCTGGTTCAAGATCAATGACGACCAGTCGCGCACCAGCCTCGCCGGCAGCTTCGGCGGCGGCGGGTTTGGCTTGTCCGCGCCCTTGACGGCCGGCCACTACGGTTTCGACGTCATGGGCCGCACGCTGCTGGCCAACCGTGGCGGCAATTACTCGGGCACCTTGAGCGTGGAGGTGTCGCCGGTGCCGGAACCGGATGCGCTCGCGATGGCCGCCTTGGGCCTGGGGCTGATCTGCTTCCGCCGCCGTCCCACGGTCAATCCCAAGCTGGGCTGACCACCGCCGTCGCCAGCAGCCTGGCCGCAGCGGCGACAATTCCGCTGTCAGGCGGCCAGCATATCAGGTGGCAACGGGGCGAGGCGGGCGGTGGCGCCTTCGATGAACTGGGCGCTGAACAGGCGCGGATGGGCATCGGTGGCGCGGCCATCGATCTGGGCCACGAGCAGGTCGGCGGCGGCGGCAGCCATCTGCTCCATCGGCTGGCGCAGCGTGGTCAGGTTGTAGCTGAGCCAGTTGGACGGTTCCACCGCATCGAAGCCGGCCACCGACAGCTGGCCGGGCACGGCCAGCCCCAGTTCGTGGCGCGCGCAGTCCAGGCAGCCGATGGCCATCACGTCGCTGGCGCAGATGACGGCGTCGGGCACCCGGCCCAGCAGCCGGATCGCGTCGCGCAGGCCGGTGCCGCCGCTGGCATAGTCATATTGCCCTGTCACCACGAGCGGGGCGGGCAAGCCCAGTTCCGTCAACCGCTGCCACGCGCCGCGCCTGCGTTCCTGCGAAATCAGGGAGTCGGTCGGTCCTTCGATCAGGGCGAACTGCCGGTGGCCGGCGGCGGCCAGGCGTGACACGAGGGCACGGGCCGCCTCCACCTGGTCGCAGGCGACCGTGTGGGCCACCTGGCCAGGCGTGCGCCGGTTCAGCAACACCAGCGGCACGCCACGGCGCCGGAATTCCACCACCTGGTCATCGCTCAGGGTGGCCACGGAAATAGCGCCGTCGACCTGGTATTGCCAGACGTCGGCCAGCGCGCGGCCCACGTCCGCTTCCCGGGCCAGCGAAAACAGCAACACCCGCTTGCCGTGCCGGGCGATCTGCTGGCTCAGCGACGACAGCACTTCCGGATAGTGCAGATTGGAAGTGTTGCTGATCAGCACGGCGACCATGTTGCTGCGCCGGGTGATCAGGCTGCGGGCCGCCGCGTTGGGGATGTAATCGAGACTGGCGGCTGCCTTCATCACGCGCGCGTAGGTGGCTTTGGACACGCTGGCGCCCGGCTTGAAGCAGCGCGACACGGCCGATTGCGACACGCCCGCCAGCAGCGCCACGTCATAGGACGTGACCCGGCGTGCCGGCGCCGGGGCGATGCCGGTGCCGGGCGCTTGGTCGGTGCCAAAGGGCGATGTGGTTTTTGCCATAGTCTCAAGATGGCCGGCCGGGCCTGCGCTCGGCATGCCCGGTCCTGGTCCCGCGGCCGCGAACGGCCAAAAAATTTCTCTTAAGCATAACTTAAATTGTTACTACGTGGCAATGGGCTGATTGCCCTTCAGATCAACGCCGCCTTAATCAGGCTGGTTGCAGGCGTTGACCCCGTAGGGACTGACCTGGCCCGGCGGCGAGACATGGTGGCGCTCCAGGTCGGCGGTCAGGGCGGGCAGGGCATCGTTGGTGGTGGCCACCGCTTCGGTGCCGCTGACGATGGCGCGCACCGTCAATTCCACCACCAGCCAGTTGCCCCGGTCGCGCGGGTAATTGACGGTGAAAATGGCCAGCCCTTGCGCATCGGTGGGGCCCTGGACGGTGACGGTGACCGGGATGCCCGGATCCAGCCGGCCGTTGCCGTTGGTGTCGAGCGCCGGATCGTACAGGCCGGTACGCAACCGGTCTTCGTTGGCGCAGGTGTAGGTGATCACGGGTACCCACAGTCCGGCATCGCCGCCGGCCGCCTTGTCGGGTTGCCAAACATACTCGCCCTTGCTGTAGCTGCGGATCCAGGCGGTGGCGCTGATGGGCTGGCCGGCCACGGCGTTGCCGGCGGCGTCGGCCAGCAACACGGAAAACTGTTGTTGCAGCAGGCTGGGCGAGTAGTCGGTGATGTGGTTGCCGGTGCCGAACTGGATCGACATGGCTTGCCGGCTGACGGTCAGATGGGTGCTGGCCGTGGCGCCCGCGCCGCTCAGACCGGCAATGCTGGCCTGGATCGTGACCCCGTCACGGCCGCTGTCGGCGCCGCCGGCCACATAGGTCGCCATGGCCATGCCGTCGTCACCGGTGCTGGCGGTGGACGGTGGCAGCAGGATGCCGCCGCTGGCGTCGCCCACGATCGAGAACACCACCACGGCATTGCTGACCAGGTTGTTGGCCGCCGTGCCATCGCGCACCACCGCCAGCAGCCTGCTGCGCTGGCCCTGCTGGCCGGCACTGTTGCTGGTCATGACGGGATGGTCGGCCTGCAGGCTGACGGTAGCGGCGGGCGTGAGTGGCGCCACGAACGCCACCTTGGTCACGGCGCCCGGTCCGCCGGCGATGGCGGCCGTCAGGGTGGCGACGCCGGCGTAGGACGAGGCGACATAGGCGCGCCGCATGGCGCCGGCCGTCATCGGCAGCGTCGTGCTCAGCGGTTGGCTGCAGGCGCTGTCCGCATACACGCGGCCGCGCGAGGTGGTGAGCAGGACGGTGGCGCCGGCGTCCAGTGATCCCGCGTAGTGCGCATCGACCGGCTGGCAGGCTCCCGTGTTGACAGTCGGCAGCACTTCCGCGCCGGCGGCGTCCACCGCCACGGCCGGCGTGAGCGTGAACGCGTCGCTGATGGCCACCGCATGGGAGGCGCTGGCGCCGGCGGCCGTGACGGTGACCGTTTCCGTACCCGCCGTACCGGCCTGCAGGGTGAGTATGGCCCGGCCCATGCCGTCGGTCTGTGCCGCCGGGCCGGGCGTAACGGCGTTGCCGTGCGCGGTGCTGGCGGTGTAGGGCACGCCCGCGACTGGCTGGCCGGCGGCATCGCGCACGGTCAGCGTGAGCGTGGCATGCTGGCCACGCGCGAGCACGGGAGGACCGTCGAGCAGGGCGCTGGTGCCGGCGACGGCCACCACGCCGCTGGCCGTCCGCGTGCCGACGCGGGCGCTGACGGTGATGTTGCGGTTGTTGCGCTGGCCGCCAGTGTCGAGCAGGGCGGTGGCGCGGCCGCCGGCGTCGGTGGCCGCTTGCGCGCCGCTCAGCAGGCCGGAGTCGGCGGCGAAGCTGATGGTGGCGTTGGCCAGGGCGACGTTGGCCGCGTTTTTTACCAGCGCCGTGACGGTGACAGGCGCGCCGCCGGCGGACTTGAGTTCGTTGCTGCTGAAAACCAGGCTCAGCGCCGCCGCGCTTGCGGCCGGGTCGGGCGATGGCGGCTGCGGCGTGACGATGGGCGGTGTCACCGGCGTGGTGGTTGGCGGCAGGGGCAGGGTGCCGCCGCAGCCGGTGCTGCCGCCCAGCGTGCAGGCACTGCCGCCGGTGCCGCCTCCGCCGCAGCCAGCCAGTATCAGGATAGCCATGCCGGCCATGACCAGGCTGGCCGCCGTGGTGCCGCGTGGGATGCCCATGCTTGCCTCCGTCTGTTCGATCAGGTTGGCGCGCGCGGGCGCCGGAACAGGCAGGGTAGTCCCGGAGCGACCGGTGGGATTTGATCCTCGGCAATATCTGGCGTGGTGGCAAGTGTGGTGGCAAACACGGTGGCAAACGCGGCGGCAACGACGGCGACCAGCCCCGCACGCCGCCGGCGCGTGCCGCCGGCGTGCCAAAATCGCTTCGACTCGTCCACATCTGCTAAAATGACGCCCCTTCATTATCGGGAAAGGTCGACATGGCCATTGCTTGCGGTGTCGATTTTGGCACGTCAAATTCCACTGTGGGTTGGGTACGGCCCGGCCACCCCGTCATGCTGGGGCTGGAAGATGGCAAGGAAACCCTGCCGTCCATCGTCTTTTTCAACGCGGAAGACGACGAAGTCAGCTTCGGCCGTGCCGCGCTGAGCCAGTATCTGGCCGGCTACGAGGGCCGCTTGATGCGTTCGCTCAAGAGTTTGCTCGGCACCAGCCTGATCGACGGCCAGACGGAAGTGGGCGGACGCGCGCTGCCGTTCCGCATGCTGCTGGCCCAGTTCATCGGCGAACTGAAACGCCGGGCCGAACTGGCGGCCGGACGGGAATTCAGCTCGGCCGTGTTCGGGCGGCCCGTCTTTTTCATCGACGACAGCGCCGCCAATGACCAGTTGGCCCAGGACACGCTGGCCGAGGTGGCCCGCGCCGTCGGCTTCAAGGAGATCGCCTTCCAGTTCGAGCCGATCGCCGCCGCGTTCGATTACGAATCCCAGATCAGCCGCGAAGAACTGGTACTGATCGCCGACATCGGCGGCGGCACGTCCGACTTTTCACTGGTGCGGCTGTCGCCCGAGCGGGCCCGGCTGGCCGAGCGGCGCGACGATATCCTGGCCAACGGCGGCATCCATATCGGCGGCACCGACTTCGATAAGTACCTGAGCCTGTCTTCGGTGATGCCCTTGCTCGGCTATGGCAGCCGGCTGCGCAACAACAGCGAAGTGCCGTCGAGCTACTACTTCAACCTGGCCACCTGGCATACCATCAACCAGGCTTACACCAAGAAGATGTGGGTGCAACTGGCCGATATCTGCCGCGACGCGGCCGAACCGGACCAGCTGGCCCGGCTGCAAAAGCTGATCGACCACCGGGCCGGCCATTGGCTGGCGATGCGGGTGGAGGAGGGCAAGATCGCGTTGTCGGATGCGGCCAGCGTCGCCTTGGAACTGGAGCGCCTGTCGCCGGCCGCCACCGTGCAGCTGGAGCGCCAGCAATTCGACGATGCCATTGGCCACCTGGTCACCTCCGTCGAGCAGACCGTGCTCAAGCTGCTGGGTGACGCGGGCGTGGCGCCGGCGGCCGTGGACACGGTGTTTTTCACGGGCGGCTCCAGCGGCGTGCGCCTCTTGCGCGAGCGTATCGCCGCACTGTTGCCGGCGGCGCGCAAGGTCGAAGGCGACCGTTTCGGCAGTATCGGGGCCGGCCTGGCGCTGGACGCCGTGCGCAAGTTCGGCTGAATTTTCTGACTGAGGGAACATGCGATGCAAGTGTTTGACAAACCGATCGTCATGATCGACTTCGAGACGACGGGCCTGTCGCCGGACATGGGTGACCGCATCACAGAGGTGGCCGCCTTGCGCATCGCGGGCGGGCGGGTGGTGGAGCGCTATGTTTCGCTGATTAACTGCAATGTGCGCATCCCCTCGTTCATCACCGGCCTGACGGGCATCACCCAGGCCATGGTGGACAGCGCGCCGCCGGTGGCGCGGGTGGTCCCGGAGTTGCTGGACTTCATAGGCAGCGACACCCTGTCGGCCCACAACGCCAGCTTCGACGAGAAATTCCTCCGGGCCGAAAGCGCGCGGCTTGGGCTGGCGCCGGCCCACACGGGGCTGGTGTGCTCGCTCAAGCTGTCGCGCCGCGTGTTCCCGCAACTGGCCAGCTACAAGCTCGGCAACCTGTCCGAACAACTGGGCATCCGCTTCAAGAGTGCGGCCCACCGCGCCGAGTCCGATGCGGAAGTGGCGGCCGAAGTGCTGCTGCACATCGGCCGCCACCTGGAGCGCCACTACGGGCTGGGCCCGGTCGATCCGGCGCTGCTGGTGTCGGTGAACAAACTGGCGGCGGCCAAAGTGCATGGATTCCTGCAAAAGCAAGCCCCCGCGCCGTGATGGCCATCGCTCATCCGATACAAAAAAACGCGCAAACCTGGTGCCGATAGCATTACAATACGGCCATCGTTGCCCATTAGTTGCTTATTTGTGAACGTCCGCCGCACCTTTGCTTATGTGATGCTGTCGCTTCTGCTGGTATTGTCCCAGCAGATGGGGATCTCGCACGCGCTGTCGCACTGGTCCGGCAATGGCAATGGCCGCGTGTCGGCCAGCACGGGCGAGCGGCAAGGCCGCGTATCGAAGTCGCTGGCGCTGGACCAGAGCTGCGAACAGTGTCTGGCGTTCGCCCAGATCGGCTCGGCGCTCGACACGGCCATCCATTCCTTCCCCACCACGCGCGCTGGCGCTGTGGCCGTCATCGCCGGCACGGAAAGCGCGTTCTGCCGGCGCACCATCTGCGTCTTCCATTCCCGCGCGCCACCGGTCCTGGCCTGATTGAAAAATCCACCGTTCCGTCGCCCTGCCTGGCAGGCGGCGGTACGCATCATTTCATTCAAACAAGGACCATCATGCTGAAACGCAGCGTTATGGCGCTCGCCGTGAGCGCCGTCGTGGCCGCGCCTGTCGCGCACGCCGCCGACAAGACGGAAAAGAAAGAACTGGCGGCGATCCGCGCCCAGATCGCCCAGATGCAAAAAGAGTACGAAGCCCGCCTGCAATCGCTGGAGCAGCGCCTGCAGCAAGCCCAGGCTGCCACGGCGGCCGCGCAGGCCCAGCTGGCGACGTTGGCCCCCGCACCAGCTGCCGCGCAGTCGGGGACGGCAGTGACCCAGCCGGAAGCGGCGCCCGCGCCAGTGCTGGCGGCGGCCGCCACGACGGCGCCCGCCGCACCCGCCGCACCGGCCGGACCCATAGGCGGCGCCGCGCCGCCGGCCAACCTGTTCAATCCCAATATCTCCATGATCCTCGGCGGCACGCTGCAGAACCTGTCGCAGGACCCCGCGCAGTACCGCTTGCAAGGCTTCATACCCAGCGGTGGCGAGGCGGGACCGGGCAAGCGCGGCTTCAGCCTCGGCGAATCGGAGCTGACCATGGCCGCCAATATCGATCCGCAGTTCGCGGGCCAGCTGACGTTCTCGCTGGCCGGCGACAATACGCTGAGCGTGGAGGAAGCATTCATCCAGACGCGTGACATGCCCAATGGAATCAACCTGAAGGCGGGCCGCTTCCTGTCCTCGATCGGCTACCTGAACAGCCAGCACGCCCACACCTGGGACTTCGTGGACGCGCCGCTGGCCTACCAGGCTTTCCTCGGCGGCCAGTACAAGCCGGACGGGGTGCAAGCCAAGTGGCTGGCGCCGCTGGACCAGTTCCTGGAGATCGGCATGGAAGCCGGCGATGGCGCCGCCTATCCTGGCACCGACCGCAACAAGAATGGCGCCGGCGCGTGGAGCGTGTTCGCGCACCTGGGCGACGACATCGGCGATTCGGCCAGCTACCGCGCCGGCCTGTCCTATCTGCACACGGGCGCGCGGCAGCGCGGCTACGAAGATGGCGGCCTGAACTATGCATTCAGCGGCAAGTCGGCCACCTGGATCGCGGACGCCATCTACAAGTGGGCGCCGAACGGCAATTCCACCCACACCAACTTCAAGCTGCAGGGCGAATACTTCCGGCGCAAGGAAGATGGCAGCCTGGACTACGCCACCGGCACGCCGGACGAGGCCAGCGGCGGCTACCGCAGCGTGCAGTCGGGCTGGTATGCGCAAGGCGTGTACCAGTTCATGCCGTACTGGCGCGTGGGCGCCCGCTACGACCGGCTGTCGGCGGGCACACCGCACCTCGGCCTGGTGGACAGCGGCGCGCTGGCGCTGGCCAGTTTCCCGATCCTGGAAACTTACAACACCACGCGCAGCAGCGTGATGGTGGACTACAGCCCATCGGAATTTTCCCGCCTGCGGCTGCAACTGGCGCGCGACCGGTCGCGCCCCGGCGTCACCGACAACCAGATTTTCCTGCAATACATCATGAGCCTGGGCACGCACGCTGCCCATGCTTTCTAAGGAGCTGCCATGCTGAAACAACGTCACATCCTGCTGCGCGCCGCCTTCGCGTGCGCCAGCGCCATGTTCTGCCTGCCATCGCATGCCGCTGTCAACGTGCTCGCCTGCGAGCCGGAATGGGAAGCGCTGACCAGCGAACTGGGCGGCGACAAGGTCAAGGTATCCAGCGCCACCAACGCGCTGCAGGACCCGCACCGCATCGAAGCGCGGCCCAGCCTGATCGCCCGCACCCGCAACGCCAACCTGCTCGTGTGCACGGGACTGGAACTGGAAGTGGGCTGGCTGCCCGTGCTGATCCAGCAGTCCGGCAACGGCAAGATCGCGGCCGGCCAGCCCGGCAACTTCGAGGCCGGCGCCTACGTGCCACGGCTCGACGTGCCAGGCAAGGTCGACCGCAGTGAAGGCGACGTGCACGCGGCCGGCAATCCGCACATCCAACAGAACCCGCACAACGTCGCGCTGGTGGCCGTGGCGCTGGCCAAGCGGCTGGCGGAGCTGGACCCGGCCAATGCCGCTTACTACCAGGCCCGCCAGAAGGATTTCGCGGCGCGCTGGGACGCCGCCATGCAGAAGTGGGAGAAGCAGGCCGCGCCGCTGAAGGGCGTGGCCGTGGTCGAGCACCACAAGAACATGGAATACCTGATGAACTGGCTGGGCCTGCGCCAGGTGGGCACGCTGGAACCGAAGCCGGGCGTGGAGCCGAGCGCGGCCCACCTGTCCGGTTTGCTGACCCAGTTGCAGCGTCAACCGGCGCGCATGGTGTTGCGGGCCGCCTACCAGGATGGCCGCGCCTCGCAATGGCTGTCCGAGCACGCGAAGATTCCCGCCGTCGTGTTGCCGTTCACGGTGGGCGGCGACGAGCGCGCCAAGGATTTGTTCAGCCTGTTCGACGACACCGTGCAACGCCTGCTGGATGCCAATAAATGACGGCCGCCTCGTTTGACTTGATGATCATCCTGCCGGCCTTGCTGGCCGGCCTGCTGGTGCTGGTGACCCACATTCCGCTGGGCGCCCAGGTGCTCAAGCGCGGCATCGTTTTCATCGACCTGGCCATCGCCCAGATCGCCGCATTGGGCGTCATCATCGCCGGCGTGGCCGACCTCGATCCGCAAGGCTGGGCGGTGCAGGTGGCCGCCGCGCTGGCGGCCGTGCTGGGCGCGGTACTGCTGACCTGGACCGAGAAGCGCTGGCCGGAAGTGCAGGAGGCGCAGATTGGCGTGATGTTCATCCTGGCTGCCACGGCCGGCTTGCTGCTGGTGGCGCACAACCCGCACGGCGGCGAACATTTGCAGGACTTGCTGGCTGGCCAGATCCTGTGGGTGCGCTATGACCAGTTGCTGGTGCCCGCCATCGGCACGGCCGTCATCAGCGCGCTGCTGTGGCTGTTCCAGGACCGGCTCGGCCGCCTGGGCTTCTACCTGATCTTCGCGCTGGCCGTGACCGCCTCGGTGCAGTTGGTAGGCGTCTACCTCGTGTTCACCAGCCTGATCGTACCGGGCCTGGCCGTGCGCCACTACGCGGGCAGGAAGCGGCTGGTGCTGGCCTACCTGATCGGCGCCGCCGGTTACGCGACCGGGCTGGTGCTGTCGACCCTGTTCGACCTGCCCTCGGGCGCGCTGATCGTCTGGTGCCTGGCGATCCTGGCCATGCTGGTATATGCCGCCGGGCCCAGGCGCCACGGCGCACTGTCGAGCCGCCACGGCTAGGCGCGGAAAATCGCGCCCCCGCACCGGGCCAGCCCAATGTTGTGTGATGACGGCTGGCCCGGTTCGCTCCCAAAAAGTTTCTGGCCGAATAGCAAACGATAACAATTTGCCATGCCGTTTGCGCTGGCTCAAAGCTGCGCGTCCATAGCGATTTACAATTCAGGCAACATTGTTACGCTTTGCCGGTGCGCGTACGCCAGACCCATGACGCATGCCGGCGGCAACAATCCAGATTGGTCAGCTGGAGGTGTCGCATGAAAAACCAGAACTCAGCCAGGGACAGCTACGACAGCTACGTCTGGTTTCGCGACGCGGCCGAGCAGGGCAATTCCTATGGGCAATTCAACCTGGCGCTGATGTACAAGACGGGCCTGGGCGTGGTGCGCGACGACGCCCGCGCTTTTCACTGGATGGATCTGGCTGCCCGGCAGGGATTGGTATTCGCGCAAAACCACCTGGGCGCCATGTATTACAACGGCCGCGGTGTCGCGGCCAGCGACCTGGAGGCGGCGCGCTGGTTCCGGCGCGCCGCCAAACAGGGCGACGCGTCGGCCCAGCAAAACCTGGGCATGATGTACAAGCGCGGCCGCGGCGTACCGCGCAGCGACGAGATGGCGCTGGCCTGGTTCTGCCGCGCCTCCGAACAAGGCGTGGCCAGTGCCCAGACCCTGCTCGGCGAAGCGTATGCCCAGGGGCTGGGCACGCGGCGCAACTATGCGCTGGCGCTGGCCTGGTTCCGCAAGGCGGCACTGCAGGGCGACGCGACGGCCCAACTCAACCTCGGACTGATGTACAAGCGCGGCCAGGGTGTGACGCCGAGCGATGCGCAAGCGCTGGCCTGGTTCCGTCAGGCAGCGTCGCAGGGCGACGCGGTGGCGCAATGCCAGGTCGGGGTGGCCTATGCGCAGGGGCGGGGTGTGGCGCAGGATGCGACGCGCGCCTATGCCTGGCTGGCGCGCGCGGCGGAACAGGACGACCCGGACGCCCAGTTCAACCTGGGCATCATGCTGGCCACGGGCCGGGGCGTGGACCAGGACGAGGTGCGCGCCTGCCGCTGGTATCAACGGGCCGCCGATGCCGGCCACGCGCTGGCGCAGTACAACCTGGGCGGCATGTATGCGCATGGGCGCGGTGTCGAGCGCGACCAGGTGCGGGCGCTGGCATGGTACCAGCGCGCGGCCGAGCAAGGCACGGCCAATGCCCAGTTCAACGTGGGCGTCATGTACGCCAACGGGCAGGGCGTGCCCAAGGACGAGGAGAAGGCCGTGGTCTGGTACCGCACGGCGGCCGAGCAGGGCGACGCCAGCGCCCAGAACAACCTGGGCGTCATGTATGCGAATGGCCACGGGGTGGCGCAGGATGATGTGCAGGCCGTGTTGTGGTACCGCAAGGCGGCCGACCAGGGGCATCCGCTGGCCCAGTACAACCTGGGCGGCATGTACAACGGCGGACGGGGCGTGCCGCGCGATGTGGTGCGCGCCCACATGTGGGTGTCGCTGTCGGCCGAGCATGGCGATGAGACGGCCGACAACCAGCGCAGGCAAATCGTACGCGCCATGACGCCCGCCGAACTGGCGTCTTCGCACGAGCTGCGGCGCCGCTGGCGGGCCGAGCACCGCGGCTGAACGTGGACGCCCATGGCTGTGCCGTGCCGGGGCGAGGCCACAGCCCGCCGCCCCGGCGCGCCGCCGCGCTATCGGGCTGGCTGCTGCCGGCGATCCAGGAACAGGCTGTTGCCGTGGATTTTCTTGGCCTGCTTTTTCGCCTCGGTCGCCGCCGTGGCGATCTGGTGGTGCGAATAATACTGGTGCGGTTCGACCTTGATGGCCCCCAACGACAAGCTCATCAGCGCATAAAACACCTTCTTGCCCTGGCGGTCCTCGCTCAGGTAGCCGCCACGCTCCCAGTCCTCCAGGCTGTAATAGTCGCGCGCGCCGTGTGCGAACTGGGCCAGCATGGCCTGGCAGCGCGCTTCCCAGTCCTCGCTCTGGAACAGGATCATGAAATCGTCGCCGCCGATGTGGCCCACGAAATCGCGGTCGGGGTCGCAATGGTCGGTGAGAATCTTGCCGGTGCGCTGGATCACGTCATCGCCGCGCCGGTAGCCATAGACATCGTTGAACGGCTTGAAATGGTCCAGGTCGCAATAACAGACCCAGAACCGCGTGCCGCTCTCCAGTAGCCGGTCGATATGCTCGTTGATCGGCACGTTGCCGGGCAACTGGGTCAGCGGATTCGCATAGCGCGCCGCCGTGATCTGCATCTGCGTGATTTCGCGCATCAGGTCGTGGCCCGTGCCCATGCCCAGGTATTTGCCATGCTCGGTGATGATGAAGCCATTGAACAGGTGGTGCGCGTCGGCCTGCACCATGGTGAAGCTCAGGTCTTGCAGGCTGGTGTCCTTGTCTGCGATCAGCGGTTTGCTGTCCATGAAGATGCGGCACGACTTCTTGCCGTACAGCTCGCGCTGGTAGGGGCGGGCGAAGTGGTCGATCATGTCGAAGCGGCTGATCAGGCCCAGCGGCTGGCCTTCCTCGACCACGGGAATGATCAGCAACTTCGGTTCGCGCATGAACAGCTCGTACACGTCGTTATTGCTCATCGACGGCGGCACGGCCGCCACCTTGTGCAACAGCTTGAGGATGCTGGCGCCGTTCTTGTCGTTGCCGCGCTGTGGGTAGACGGCCACGCCGTTGCGGGCCAGGGCCTTGGCCACTTCGGCCGGCACCGCCTTGGCCGGCTGCTGATGCGGCCGTCCCAGGTGGTAGCCCTGGCCGAACGCCACGCCCAGGTCGCGCAGTACCAGCAGTTCGGCCTGCGTCTCGATGCCTTCGGCGATCACCAGCGTGTCGGACTGGTCGGCGATTTCCTGGATCGACCGGACGAACTGGAGCTTGACGGGGTCGTTGTTGATGCCCTGGATGAAATGCATGTCGATCTTGACGAACTCGGGTCGCAGTTCCGACCACAGGCGCAAGCTGGAAAAGCCTTCGCCGAGGTCGTCGATGGCGATCTGGAAGCCCATGTTGCGATAATGCAGCACTGCCTCGCGCATCAATTCGTAATCATAGGTCGGCTGGTTTTCCGTCAGCTCGATGATCACGCGCCCGGGATCGATGCCGGCCTGCTGGATATATTCCAGCGTTTCCCCGTGCGGCGCGTCGCGCTGCAACAGGCATTCCGGGCTGACATTGAGGAACAGCTTGCCCGGCAGATTCAGTTCCGCGAAGCGCTCCAGCACCACCTTGCGGCACAGGTGTTCGACCGGCACCGTCAGGTTGCTGGCGCGCGCCACCTTGAACAGGTTCATCGGCGCGTGCAGCGGGCTGTCCGACGGCCCCCGGATCAAGCCTTCGTAGGCGATGATCTCGCCCGTCTGCATCTGCACGATGGGCTGGAACAGGGCGCTGAGCTGGCGCTGGGCGATGATGTCGTGCAAATGCTGTCGCAACATTTCCTCCTCTTCCAGCGCGGCCTGCGACGCGGGCGCTGGCGGCTTCAGGTAAGTGACGGTGGCGGAGGTAGGGACGGGGCGCGTGCCGGGGAGCGCCAGGGGTAGGGGATTCACGATGCTTGCCATGGACGGTAGATTGCTGCACATGCTAACGGCGAAATGTGACAACAGTATGAAATGGAAGAAACATCCAGTGCAGCGGTTGTTGCCAACCGGAAGCGAATATTTGCGGAAAAGCTGGACAGGAACTTTTTGGCTGGCGCTACAATGGCGATTCCACGTACTCATCAGGCCGCCCGATGTCCCAGAAATTCGCCATGTCATCCGCCATGCCGGTGTGCTTGTGCTGTGTCGCCGGCCATGCCGCCGCCTTGACGGTGCAGGTTGTCGATGCCGGCGGCGCCGGCCTGGCCAATACCGTCATATTCGCCGAGCCCGAAGGCGGCGCCGCGCCCAGGACCATGGCGCCCGGAGAAATCTCCCAGAAAGGCTTGAAGTTCATTCCGCTGGTGACGGTGGTGCAAACCGGCAGCAAGATCTACTTTCCCAACCGTGACAAGGTCAGGCATCACATCTATTCCTTCTCGCCGGCCCATAAGTTCGACCAGAAACTGTATTCCGGTGAGGAGGCGGCGCCGCAGCTGTTCGACAAGGCCGGCACGGTTGTGCTTGGATGCAACATCCATGACAAGATGCTGGCCTATGTCAAAGTGGTCGATACGCCATACTTCGCCAAGTCCGACGCCAGCGGCGCCGCCCATCTCGATCTGCCGGCCGGCAAGTACACGGTCAAGGCCTGGCACTACAACACGGCGGGTGGCCTGACGCCGGAGCAGCCGGTGCAGGTCAAACCGGGCGAGCCGGGCGCGCCGCTGGAATTTCGCCTGACCATGAAGCCGGGCGCCACCGATGCGGACGCGGCCAGCCGCCCGTTCCCCTGACCGGAGCCGCGCCATGCATTTTCGCAGCCTGGAAAGCCGTATCGTCACCTTGTTCCTGGCCTTGATCGTGGCGGTGCAGGTGATCGGCCTGCTGGTGATCCAGCGTGGCATTGACAGCAACGCGCGCCAGGCTATCAGTGGCGAACTGAACAACGGCACCAAGGTGTTCCGCCGCCTGCTCGACCAGAACGCGCAAAGCCTGCGTTTCGGCGCCCGCCTGCTGGCGCGCGACACGGCCTTCCTGGCCGCCATCGGCAACAACGACGAGAGCGACCACGCCACCATCGAATCGGCGCTGGTCAACAGCGGGCGCCGCATCCGGGCCACCTTGACCATGCTGGTGAGCGCCGAGCGCCGCGTCAGCGTCTCGACCAACAACGCGCAGGCCGCCGCGCTGGAACCACTGGTGCTGAGCATGCTCGACGCGGCCGAGCAGGGCGATGGCGCCAACGGCATCGCCATCGTGGAACGGCGGCCTTACCAGATCGTCGTCATGCCCATCAAGGCGCCGATCACGATCGGCTGGATCGTGATGACCTTCCCCATCGACCGCCAGCTGGCCAATGACATGCGCGAGGTGTCGTCGCTGCACACCACCATCCTCACCCATGACCCGAAAAGCGGCTGGCTGGCCGTCGGCTCCACCTTCCTGGCGCCGTCGGTGAGCGCGGCCGTCGCGCAGTTGCAAGCCTTGCCCCAGGTGCCGGCCGGCCCGTTCGACCTCACGGTGGAATCGAGCCAGTACAGCGCCCGCCTGTTGGCGATCGGCCAGGACGGCCAGCAGAGCGCCAGCGTGATGCTGGCCCGTTCCATCGACGAAGCGACCGAGGATTATCAGCGCCTGGAGCGCTGGCTGATCGGCCTGACGCTGGCCGGCATCGCCGTCTCCGCAGTCGCCAGCGTGTTGACGGCCAAGCGTATCGCCCAGCCCTTGAGCCAACTGGCCGTTACGGCCAAGCGGCTGGAGCAGGGCGATTACCAGGGCCAGGTCGACGTCACGCGCCAGGATGAAATCGGTGCGCTGGCCCACGCGTTCGACAGCATGCGCGACGGGATCGCGCGCCGCGAACAGGAGATTTCACGGCTCGCCTACCGCGACACGCTGACCAACCTGCCCAACCGCGCCCAGTTCCTGCGGCTGCTGAACGAGGCGCTGGGCGAGGCCCGCAAGCAGGATGGCTGCGTGTACGTGCTGATGATGGACCTGGACCGCTTCAAGCACGTCAACGACGTCATGGGCCAGAGCTTTGGCGATGCCTTGCTGCGGCAAGTGGCCGACCGGCTGCAAAAACTGCTGGCCAGCCAGCGCCACGTGTCGCCGCAGGTGGCGCGGCTGGGCGGCGACGAATTCGCCGTGCTGTTGCCGGAAGCGACGCTGGAGCAGGCCAGGAGCCTGGCGGCCGACATCGCGCAAACGCTGGAAACGCCGCTGTCGCTGGACGACCAGATGGTCGACATCGGCGCCGGCATCGGCATCGCCGGCTATCCCGCCCACGGCGCGGACGCGGAAGCGCTGCTGAGCATGGCCGAGGTGGCGATGTACGCGGCCAAGCTGCGCAACGACGGCGCCGTGGTGTACGACAGTTCCATCGACAAGGGCAGCGAGCAAAGCCTGTCGCTGCTGACGGAGCTGCGCAGCGCCCTCGAACGCGACGAGTTCCGCCTGTTCGTGCAGCCGAAGATCCATTTCGACACGGGCAAGGTGGTGGGCGCCGAAGCGCTGGTGCGCTGGGTGCACCCCGAGCGCGGCAACGTATTCCCCGATGAATTCATCCCGTTCGCCGAGCAGACCGGCTTTATCCGCAAGCTCACGCGCTGGGTGCTGGAGCAGTCGGCGGCCCTGTGCCAGAACCTCGAGGCGGCGGGCATCCAGTTGAAGGTGTCGGTCAACCTGTCCACGCGCGACCTGATGGACCAGGACTTGCCCGCCAAATTCCGCGACATGCTGGAACGGCGCCGCCTGTCGGCCGCCTCGTTCTGCCTCGAGATCACCGAGAGCGCCATCATGGACGATCCGGTGCGCGCCGAGCAGACCCTGGCACGCTTGCACGCGATGGGCGTGGAACTGTCGATCGACGATTTCGGCACCGGCTACTCGTCGCTGGCTTACCTGAAGCGCCTGCCCGTCAACGAACTGAAGATCGACAAGTCCTTCGTGCTGAACATGGCGAGCGACGCCGGCGACGTCATGATCGTGCGCTCCACCATCCAGCTGGGCCACAACCTCGGGCTGCGCGTGGTGGCCGAGGGCGTGGAGAGCGAGGCCGTGTGGCACCAGCTCAAGAGCATGAACTGCGACCAGGGGCAGGGTTATTACATGAGCCGCCCGATTCCGGCTGACCAGCTGCTGCTGTGGATGCAGCAATGGCATGCCCCCGAAGCTGCGAGTCTGCCCGCGCCGGCCGTCGCCAGCCTCACGCTGGCCAAATAAAACACGACTTGCCAAGATTTCTAACGTTTCAAATTTGCATCAAAGCACGCTATCATCGCCGGGCGCGCGGGCCACGGAGCCCGCGCCGCCATGTTCAACGATGACACGGAACCCCACATGCAAATACGACGCGCATCCCTGATTCTTACCTTGATCGCCGGCCTGGGTGGCAGCGCGGCGGCGCAGGATTGCCCCGCCAACGGCCACGGCCTGCAGTATCCGCTGACCCGCACGGTGGACCAGCAGGACAACTACCACGGCACCACCGTCGCCGATCCTTACCGCTGGCTGGAGGATGCCAACAGCGCCGATACCCACGCCTGGGTGGAAGCGCAGAACCGCCTGACGCAGGGCTATCTGTCCCAGATTCCCGCGCGCGACGCGATCCGTGCGCGCCTGACCAGGCTGTGGAACTTCGAGCGTTTCAGCGTGCCGTTCAAGGAGGGCGGCCGCTATTTCTACAGCCGCAACGACGGCTTGCAGAACCAGTCGGTGCTCTACACGATGAAGACGCTGGCGGAGACCCCGCGCCTGCTGCTGGACCCGAACACCCTGGCCGCCGACGGCACGGTGGCGCTGGCTGGCCTGGCCGTGAGCCCGGACGGCAAATACCTGGCCTACAGCACGGCCGCATCGGGTTCGGACTGGAACGAGATCCGCGTGCGCGACATCGAGACGGGCAAGGACACGGACGACCATATCCAGTGGGTCAAGTTCTCCAACACGGCCTGGCTGCGCGACGGTTCCGGCTTCTTCTACAGCCGCTATGACGCGCCCAACGAGGCCACTAAGCTGGCCGACGTCAACTACTTCCAGAAGCTGTACTTCCACAAGCTCGGCACGCCGCAAAGCAGCGACACCCTGGTCTACGAACGTCCCGACCACAAGGACTGGGGTTTCAGCGGCGACGTCACCAACGATGGCCGCTACCTGATCATCACGGCCTCGCAGGGCACGGAACGCAAGAACCGCCTGTACTACAAGGACTTGAGCGCGAAGGACAGCAAAGTGGTGCCGCTGCTGGAGGACTTCGATGCGGCCTACAACTTCATCGACAACGACGGCCCCGTGTTCTGGTTCCGCACCGACCTGAAGGCGCCGCGCGCCCGCATCATCACCATCGACACCCGCAAGCCGGCGCGCGCCAACTGGAAGGAGATCGTGCCCGAGAGCGCCCGCACGCTGGTCTCGGCCAACATCGTCAACCAGCAGCTGGTGGTCGATTACCTGAGCGACGCGCACAGCCAGGTTACCGTCTATGACCTGAACGGCAAGCGCCTGCACGACGTGGAATTGCCCGGCATCGGATCCGTGGCCGGCTTTGGCGGCAAGCGCGCCGACACCGAGACGTTCTACTCGTACACCAGCTTCACGACGCCAGCGACCATCTACCGCTACGATCTCAAGAGCGGCAAGAGCAGCGTGTACCGCCAGCCCAAGGTGGACTTCGATCCGTCGGCTTACGAAACGCGCCAGCAGTTCTACACCAGCCGCGACGGCACTCGCGTTCCCATGTTCATCGTCGCGAAGAAAGGCATGAAGCTCGACGGCAGCAACCCCACTTACCTGTACGGCTACGGCGGCTTCAACATCTCGCTCACGCCATCGTTCTCGGTGGCCAACCTGGCCTGGGTGGAAATGGGCGGCGTGTACGTGATGGCCAACCTGCGCGGTGGCGGCGAGTACGGCGAGGAATGGCATGCGGCCGGCACCAAGCTGCGCAAGCAGAACGTGTTCGACGATTTCATCGGCGCGGCCGAATGGCTGGTGCAGAACAAGGTCACGTCGCCATCTCGGCTGGCCATCGGCGGCGGCAGCAATGGCGGCCTGCTGGTGGGCGCCACCATGACGCAGCGTCCCGATTTGTTCGCCGCCGCCATCCCGCAAGTGGGTGTGCTCGACATGCTGCGCTTCCACAAGTTCACCATCGGCTGGGCATGGACCTCGGACTATGGTTCGTCCGACAACGCCGACGAATTCAACGCGCTGCTCAAGTACTCGCCGCTGCACAACCTGAAGAAGGGTGTGTGCTACCCGGCCACCATGATCACCACCGCCGACCATGACGACCGCGTGGTGCCGGCGCACAGCTTCA
Source organism: Burkholderiaceae bacterium (assembly GCA_035254005.1). GTDB lineage: Bacteria > Pseudomonadota > Gammaproteobacteria > Burkholderiales > Burkholderiaceae_D > Rugamonas. The sequence goes on from DATFBD010000171.1 coordinate 34,791, forward strand.
AGTTCGCGGCCACGGCGCAGGCAGACCAGGGCGGCGCCGCCCCGATCCTGATCCGCATCGACACCAAGGCCGGCCACGGCGCCGGCAAACCCACGGCCAAGCAGATCGACGAAGTGACCGACCGCTGGGGCTTCCTGACCCGCGCGCTGCACATGGATCAGCCCACGCAAGTGGCTGGCAAGTAAGGCAGGCGGCGCCGGCCGGCCACGCACCAACAAGTCGCATCGGTGGTGCGCGGCCGGCTCGCCGCACTCATTTGGATCGTTTTTCCCGGCGCACGTATGCCTCGCGATGGTGCGCAACAGCTGCTCCGCGTGCCATCTCATTCGCCGCCGCACAATCCTAGTGCCGACGCGGGCTGGCCACCATGCCAGAACGCACCATGATGGTGCGCCGTGTGAGGATAAATAGGAACGAAATTGGCGGTATCAATAAAATCAAGCACTTACAAACTTGCACCAAAATGGTACGGTTATTGCTTAAGAGAATACATCCATATTTTTTGATGCATTCTTTTGGGGAGTAGTTTGATGGGTGGATTTAAAGAAGGCGCGGACGCACTGTTTATCTTGCTCGGCGCAATCATGATTCTGGCGATGCATGCGGGGTTCGCCTTCCTGGAGCTCGGCACGGTCAGAAAGAAGAACCAGGTCAACGCCCTGGTCAAGATCCTGGTCGATTTCGCGATTTCGACCATCGCCTATTTCTTCGTTGGCTACAGCATTGCCTATGGCATCAACTTCTTCGCCGCCGCCGACGTGCTGGCCGCCAAGAACGGCTATGAGCTGGTCAAGTTCTTCTTCCTGCTGACTTTCGCCGCCGCCATTCCCGCCATTATCTCGGGCGGTATCGCGGAGCGCGCACGCTTCCACCCGCAACTGATCGCCACCGCCTTGCTGGTGGGCCTGGTCTATCCCTTCTTCGAGGGCATGGTGTGGAACCACCGCTTCGGCCTGCAGGAATGGCTGGTGCAGGCCTTCGGCGCCGAGTTCCACGACTTCGCCGGCTCGGTAGTGGTGCACGCCGTCGGCGGCTGGGTCGCGCTGCCTGCGGTGCTGCTGCTGGGCGCGCGCCGCGGCCGCTATCACAAGAACGGCGCCATCGCCTCGCACCCGCCTTCGTCGATTCCATTCCTGGCGCTGGGCGCCTGGATCCTGACGGTGGGCTGGTTTGGCTTTAACGTGATGAGCGCCCAGGCGCTGGACAAGATGAACGGCCTGGTCGCCGTCAACTCGCTGATGGCCATGGTGGGCGGCACGCTGGTGGCGCTACTGATGGGCAAGAACGACCCCGGTTTCGTGTACAACGGCCCGCTGGCCGGCCTGGTGGCCGTGTGCGCCGGTTCGGACCTGATGCATCCGATGGGCGCGCTGGTGACGGGCGCCATCGCTGGCGCCATCTTCGTGACCATGTTCACGCTGGCGCAGAACAAATGGAAGATCGACGACGTGCTGGGCGTATGGCCGCTGCACGGCCTGTGCGGCGCATTTGGTGGCGTGGCGGCGGGTATCTTCGGCCAGAAGGCGCTTGGTGGCGTGGGCGGCGTGTCGTTCGGCGCGCAGTGTGTGGGTACTGGCGTGGGCGTGGTGATTGCGCTGGCCGGTGGTGCCGCCATCTACGGCGTGTTGAAGGCCACGCTCGGCCTGCGCCTGGATCCCGAGGATGAATTCCAGGGCGCCGACCTGTCGATTCACCGTATTTCGTCCACGCCGGAGCGTGAGTCGAACTGGTAATACCAACCCATCGCGCATCGGGTAAGACTAGCGCCCGATGCGCGACTGCGCTCATAACGGCGCAACAACGGCCGATCAATGGCCGATCAACGGCGGATCAACGGTGGATCACCACCAGCAGCGCCTTGGCTTCCGTCTTGCCTGCATTGCGGATCGCATGCGGCACATCGGCCGCGTAACGGGCCGTGCCGCCCAGCTTCACCTTCTTCTTGTGGGCACCCGCCTCCACTTCCACCGAACCATGCAGTAAGGTCAGGTGCTCGCTCGCGCCCGGATCATGCGGCTGCGAGACCAGCTCGCCGCCCGGCGCCAGCGTCAGTTCATACCATTCATACTTCCCCGCCAGTTCCATCGGGCCCAGGATGCGCAGCACGTAGCCGGCATGCTGGCCGGGCAGGGTGGGCGTCTCATGTGCGTCCAGCACGCGGATCGGATCCGTTTCCTTGTTGTCCACACTGGCCAGCAGTTCGCCGATCTGCACGCCCAGCGCGTTGGCCAGCCGCCAGGTGATGGCGATGGTCGGGTTGGCTTTCTCGCGCTCGATCTGCGACAGCATGGACTTCGATACGCCCGCGATACGGGACAGATCTTCCAGGGTCAGGCCACGGGCCAGGCGCAGGCGCTGCAGCGCCGCGCCGACCTCGGGTGGTGCGTTCGTTGAGACAGGTGTTTTCATGGTTTTATTTGGCCGAAGGGGTAAATTCTGCGTAAATCTGTCGGAAAAGGACGGCAATAACCGCACGTGTGCGTATTGCGAAGTTCACTGGCCTTCGGTAAGATTCGATATATTGAATTTAGGTTCGAGATAGCGAATTTCGATGGCAGTCCGGAAAACAGGAGTAGACTTTCCTCCAGAGACGCCTTGAGAAACACGGTACAACATAGCGCACAGTCAGGTCAAGCGACCGGCCGCGCCACCCACACGAGGATCATCATGAGCGACCAAGCAAAGCACGCTTTCTTCACTGGCCTGCAGCAGAACCTGGATCAGCTGCGCGAGCAGGGGCTGTACAAGCCGGAACGCGTGCTGTCGTCGCGCCAGGGGCCCGAGGTGGTGAGCCAGGATGGCCGTAAGTTGATTAATATGTGCGCCAACAACTACCTGGGCCTGTCGGGTGAGGAATGGGTGGCGCAGGCGTCCATCGCCGCCACCGAGAAGTACGGTTACGGCTTGTCGTCGGTGCGCTTCATCTGCGGCACGCAGACCGTGCACAAGCAGCTGGAACAGGCCATCTCCAAATTCCTCGGCACCGAGGACACCATTCTGTACGCGGCCGCGTTCGATGCCAACGGCGGCGTGTTCGAGCCGCTGTTCGATGAGAACGACGCCATCATTTCGGACGCGCTGAACCACGCCTCCATCATCGACGGCATCCGCCTGTGCAAGGCGGCCCGCTTCCGCTATGCCCACAACGACATGGCCGATCTCGAAGCGCAACTGCAGGCCGCAGCCGGCAAGCGCCACAAGCTGATCGTCACCGACGGCGTGTTCTCGATGGATGGCACCATCGCCCAGCTGGACAAGATCTGCGACCTGGCCGACAAATACGGCGCGCTGGTGATGATCGACGAGTGCCACGCCTCCGGCTTCATGGGCGCCACCGGCCGCGGCACCCACGAGCACCACCACGTGATGGGCCGGATCGACATCATTACCGGCACGCTGGGCAAGGCCTTGGGCGGCGCCATGGGCGGCTTCACGTCGGCGCGCAAGGAAGTGATCGACATGCTGCGCCAGAAATCGCGTCCCTACCTGTTCTCGAACACGCTGGCGCCATCCATCGCCGGCGCCTCGCTGGCCGTGCTGGAGCGCCTGTCGGCATCGACCGAGCTGCGCGACCGCCTGCACGAAAACACTGCCTACTTCCGCAAGGAGATCGAGCGCATCGGCTTCACCATCAAGCCGGGCACCCACCCGGTAGTGCCGGTGATGCTGTTCGACGCGCCGGTCGCGCAGAAATTCGCTGCCCGCATGTACGAGCTGGGCGTGCTGCTGAGCGGATTCTTCTACCCGGTGGTCCCGATGGGCCAGGCGCGCGTGCGCGTGCAGCTGTCCGCCGCGCACACCCGCGAGCAGCTCGACACCGTCCTCAAGGCATTCGAACAGGCCGGCCGCGAACTGGGCCTGCTGCCGGCCCAGGCACAATGAAACTCGTCAGGAACAACAACATGGAACGCATACTCGTTATCGGCGCCAACGGCCAGATCGGCAGTGAACTGGTGGAAGCCCTGGCCGCCCAGCATGGCGCCAACAATGTGATCGCCAGCGATGTCAGCCCCACCAACGTGCACAAGGCCGAGCGCTACGTCCAGCTCAACGTGCTGGACAAGGATGCGCTGGACGGTCTGGTGGCCGAACACGGCATCACCCAGGTCTATCAACTGGCGGCCATGCTGTCGGCCACCGGCGAGGCCGCGCCGCTCAAGGCGTGGACGCTGAACATGGACGGCCTGCTCAACATCCTGGAAGTGGCGCGCGGGCGCAACGCCGTCGGCAAGCCGCTGCGCATCTTCTGGCCGTCGTCGATCGCGGCGTTCGGCCCGAACACCCCGGCCGACCAGACCCCGCAACTGACGGTGATGGACCCGACCACGATCTACGGTATCAGCAAGCTGGCCGGCGAGCGCCTGTGCGAGTACTACTTCCTCAAGTACGGCGTGGACGTGCGCAGCATCCGCTACCCCGGCATCATCAGCTACAAGTCGCCTCCGGGCGGCGGCACCACCGACTACGCGATCTCGATCTTCCATTCGGCCCTGCGCGGCGAGTGCTACGAATGCTTCCTTGGCCCGCAATCGACGCTGCCGATGATCTACATGCCCGACGCGATCCGCGCCACCATCGAGTTGATGGACGCGCCGGCTGAGCAGATCAAGGTGCGCTCGGCCTACAACGTGGCCGGCGTGTCGTTCAATCCCGAGCAACTGGCGGCCGCCATTACGCGCAAGGTACCCAACTTCCGCATCGCCTATAAGCCGGACAGCCGCCAGGCCATCGCCGACACCTGGCCCAAGAGCCTGGACGACAGCGCCGCCAAGGCCGACTGGGGCTGGACCGCCCGCATCGGCATTGAACAGATGGTGGACGACATGCTGGCCAATGTGGACGTCAACCTCGGCAAAGCCGCCTGAGTGGCGACAGCAGCCAAAAAACGATAAAAACCATATAAAACAAAGCGAGACAAACGATGGACATGAGCGTATTTGACCTGTTTAAGATCGGCATCGGCCCATCGAGTTCCCACACCGTGGGCCCGATGGTGGCCGCGCGCCGCTTCCTGGTCGAATGCGGTCCGCTCGATGACGTGGTGTCCGTTGAAGCGTCGCTGTATGGTTCGCTGGCCCTGACGGGCGTCGGCCACGCCACCGACAAGGCGGTGATCCTGGGCCTGATGGGTGAAACGCCGCAGGGCGTGGACCCGGCCAGGGTGGATGCCATGCTGGCGGCTGCCGAGCAGGCGGGCGAGTTGGCACTGCTGGGCCACCACAAGGTGCCGTTCAAGATGGCCACCGGCCTGCTGTTCCACAAGACCGAATCGCTGCCCGAGCACCCGAACGGCATGTGCTTTACCGTCAAGCGGGCCAACGGCAGCACGGTCAGCAAGGTGTATTACTCGGTTGGCGGCGGCTTCATTCGCGAGCAGGGGGAAGGGCAGGAGCCTGCGGAGCGCCCCGCCAGCGCGATTCCCTACCGCTTCGACACCATGGCCCAGTTGCTCGAACATGGCAAGGCCAGTGGCCTGACCATTCCGCAAATGTTGCGCGCCAACGAGTGCGTCAAGATCAGCAACGAGGAACTGGATGCGGGTGTGGACCGCATCTGGCAGGTGATGCGCGACTGTATCGCCCGTGGCCTCGACACGTCCGGCCAGTTGCCCGGCGGTCTGCACGTGAAGCGCCGTGCGGCCAACCTGTGGCGCCAGGCGAATGATCCCAAGGCGCTGAACAACCACGCCAACGACCTGCCGCACGACGCGCTGCACCAGGTGTCGCTGTACGCCATGGCCGTCAACGAGGAAAATGCGGCCGGCGGGCGCGTGGTGACGGCGCCCACCAACGGCGCGGCCGGCATCATTCCTGCCGTGCTGCGCTACTACGCGGAAGACTGCAAGCCCAGCGATCCGGTGACGGGCGCGCGCAATTTCCTGCTCACGGCGGCCGCCATCGGCATGCTGTGCAAGCGTAACGCGTCGATCTCGGGCGCCGAAATCGGCTGCCAGGGCGAAGTCGGTGTGGCCTGCGCGATGGCGGCGGCCGGGCTGGTGGCGGCGCTGGGCGGCAGCAACCAGCAGATCGAGAACGCGGCCGAAATCGGCATCGAGCACCACCTGGGCATGACTTGCGACCCGATTGGCGGCCTGGTGCAAATCCCTTGCATTGAGCGCAACGGCATGGGCGCCGTGAAAGCCATCACGGCGGCTTCGCTGGCGTTGAAGGGCGATGGCACCCATTTCGTCAGCCTCGATGAAGTGATCGAAACCATGCGCCAGACGGGCGCCGACATGCAGGCCAAGTACAAGGAAACCTCGCTGGGCGGGCTGGCGATCCACGTCATCACGGTCAACCACGCCGCATGTTGATGGATTTTTAATACCCGTAAAACAACGCGAATTTCACGGGAAAGGTCCGGCCGCACTATAATATGAGCCCATCGCATCGTTTCGCCACACGCTGTTCGCTCAACTGGACCTTTCTACTCTATGCAATACGTGTCTACCCGCGCCGCCGCATCGGCCGCTGCCTCGTCTTCCCAACAATTTTCCGACATCCTGCTGGGCGGCCTCGCGCCTGACGGCGGCCTGTACCTGCCGACCGAATATCCGCAAGTGACGGGCGCCGAACTCGATAAATGGCGCCAGCTGTCGTACGCCGACCTGGCCTACGAAATCCTGCGGAAGTTCGCGACCGACATTCCCGAAGCAGACCTGCGCGCGCTGACCGCCAAGACCTACACCAAGGAAGTCTATTGCAACGCCCGCAAAGGCGAGAAGGCCAGCCAGATCACGCCGCTGCGCGTGCTGGAAGAGCGCGAAGACGGTTCGCGCCTGGTGCTGCAGGCGCTGTCGAACGGCCCCACGCTGGCGTTCAAGGACATGGCCATGCAATTGCTAGGCAATCTGTTCGAATACACGCTGGCCAAGCATGACGCGCAGCTCAACATCTTCGGCGCCACCTCGGGCGACACCGGTAGCGCGGCCGAATACGCCATGCGCGGCAAGAAGGGCATCCGCGTGTTCATGCTGTCGCCGCACAAGAAGATGAGCGCGTTCCAGACGGCGCAGATGTTCAGCCTGCAGGACCCCAACATCTTCAACATCGCCGTCGAAGGCGTGTTCGATGATTGCCAGGACATGGTCAAGGCCGTCTCCAACGACCTGCCATTCAAGGCCAGGCAGAAGATCGGCACCGTCAATTCCATCAACTGGGCCCGTGTCGTGGCGCAGGTGGTGTACTACTTCCGCGGCTACCTGTCGGCCACCACCAGCAATGACCAGAAGGTGTCGTTCACGGTCCCATCGGGTAACTTCGGCAACATCTGCGCCGGCCACATCGCCCGCATGATGGGCCTGCCGATCGACAAGCTGGTGGCCGCCACCAACGAGAACGACGTGCTGGATGAATTCTTCCGCACCGGCTTGTACCGCGTGCGCAAGTCGGCCGAGACTTACCACACCAGCAGCCCGTCGATGGACATCTCGAAAGCGTCCAACTTCGAGCGTTTCGTGTATGACCTGGTGGGCCGCGACGGCGACCGCACCCGTGCCCTGTTCCAGAAAGTGGAAACCCACGGCGGCTTCGACCTGTCGGGCAAGCCTGGCAGCGACGGCGACGAATTCAAGCTGGTGGCCAAGTACGGCTTCAAGTCCGGCAAGTCCACCCACGCGGATCGCCTGAACACGATCCGCGACGTGTCCGACGACTACGGCATCACCATCGACACCCACACCGCCGACGGCATCAAGGTCGCGCGCGAGAACATGGAAGCGGGCGTGACGATGATCGTGCTGGAAACGGCGCTGGCCGCCAAGTTCAATGAAACCATCCTCGACGCGCTGGGCGTGGATGCCGAGCGTCCGGCCGGCTTCGAGAACATCGAGGCGCTGCCGCAGAAGTTCGTCGTCATGCCGGCCGATGTCGAGAAGATGAAAGCCTACATCGCCGCCAATACCGGCCTGTAAGCGCGCAAGAAGGAGTACGCCTGCCATGAGCGAATACAAGCCTAAACCGATGCTGGCGGTGAGCGAGGCGCTGGCCTTCATGCTGTCGGCCGCGCGTCCCGTGGCCGACGTTGAAATCATCCCGACCCTGGAAGCCAATGGCCGGGTGCTGGCCAAGGCCCAGGTGTCGGAGATGAACGTGCCGGGGCAGGACAATACGCAAATGGATGGCTACGCCGTGCGCTCGGCCGACTGCGCCGGTGGCGCAGCCACGCTGACGGTGTCGCAGCGCATCCCGGCCGGCCATGTCGGCCAGCCGCTGCTGCCCGGCACCGCGGCCCGCATCTTCACTGGCGCCCTGATCCCGGAAGGGGCGGACGCCGTCGTCATGCAGGAGCAGTGCGAGGCGTTGGATAACCTGGTCACCGTGCGCCACGCGCCCAAGCCGGGCGAATGGATACGCCGCGCCGGCGAGGACATCACCAACGGCAGCATCATCCTGCCGGCCGGCACACGGCTGCGCAGCCAGGAACTGGGCCTGGCCGCTTCCGTCGGCCTGGCGCAACTGCCGGTGCGGCGCAAGCTCAAGGTAGCCGTGTTCTTCACGGGCGACGAGCTCACCATGCCGGGCGAACCGCTGGCGCCCGGCGCGATCTACAACTCGAACCGCTTCACGCTGCGCGCGCTGCTGGAGAACCTGGGCTGCGAGATCAGCGACTACGGCATCGTGCCCGATTCGCTGGACGCCACCCGCGCCGTGCTGCGCGACTGTGCGCGGCAGAATGACCTGATCATCACCTCCGGCGGCGTGTCCGTCGGCGAGGAAGACCATATCAAGCCGGCCGTGGAAGCGGAGGGCAAGCTCAATATGTGGCAGATCGCCGTCAAGCCGGGCAAGCCACTGGCCTTCGGTGAAGTGCAACAGGCGTTCTTCGTCGGCCTGCCGGGCAACCCGGTGTCGAGCTACATCACCTTCCTGATGTTCGTGCGGCCCTTCATCCTGCGCCTGCAAGGCGTGGAGGACAGCCGGGCGCTCACGCCGCGTGCCTATCCGCTGCGCGCCGACTTCGACTGGGTCAAGCCGGACCGCCGCAACGAATTCCTGCGCGCCCGCTTCAACGACAAGGGCGGCCTCGATTTGTTCACCAACCAGAGTTCCGGCGTGCTCACGTCGACGGTCTGGGGCGATGGCGTGATCGACAATCCGCCCGGCCGCAGCATCATGGCCGGCGACACGGTACGATTTATACCGTTTAGCGAATTGCTGAATTAGTTCAAGATTGAACCATTTTTAAAGATTGAAAACACGATGAATATTACGCTGCGATTCTTTGCCAGCGTGCGCGAAACCCTCGGCACCTCGACCGAAACGCTGGCGCTGCCCGATGGCGCCGCCACCGTGGGCGACGTGCGCGCCCACCTGGTCGCACGGGGCGGCAAATGGGCCGCCGCGCTGGGCGAAGGCCGCGCGCTGCGCATGGCCTGCAACCAGGTGATGTGCGCGGCCGACACGGCCCTGAGCGAAGGCTGCGAAGTGGCCTTCTTCCCGCCGGTGACGGGCGGTTGACCAAACGACACACCCGCACTTCCTACGCCACCCGACCTGGACCTGCCGCCTTCTTCATCCGCCCGGACTGACAGCCGCCACGCCAGCTTCGGGTCCGGCGCTTAACTACAGTTTTCGGATCGGCGCATGCAGTCCAGCACTCCACAATTTCACGTCGCCGTGATCGGCGGCGGCCCCGCCGGCCTGATGGCGGCGCAGACCCTGGCGCAGGGCGGGGCGCGCGTCGACCTGTACGACGCCATGCCGTCCGTTGGCCGCAAGTTCCTGCTGGCCGGGCGTGGCGGCATGAACATCACCCACGCCGAACCGTACTCCGATTTCGTCACCCGCTACGGCAAGGCGTCCGCAGCGCTGCGCCCGATGCTCGATGCGTTCGGCCCGCAGGGCGTGCGCGACTGGGTCCACGGCCTGGGCGTGGACACGTTCGTCGGCACTTCCGGCCGCGTGTTCCCAACCGATATGAAAGCGGCGCCGCTGCTGCGCGCCTGGCTGCACCGGCTGCGCGAGCAGGGCGTGCAATTCCACATGCGCCACCGCTGGCTGGGCTGGCGCGATGGGGCGCTGCTGTTTGCCAGTCCCGATGGCGAGCTGGCGGTGCAAGCCGATGCGGTCATCCTCGCGCTGGGCGGCGGCAGCTGGGCGCGGCTTGGTTCGGACGGCGCGTGGCTGCCCTTGCTGGCCGAACGCGGCGTGGCGCTGGCGCCGCTGGTGCCGGCCAATTGCGGTTTCGATGTGGACTGGAGCGAGCATTTCAGCAGCCGCTATGCGGGCCACCCTTTGACGACGGTGGCGATTGAATCGCTCGACGCGCACGGCCAGCCGCTGCGCAAGCAGGGCCAGTTCGTTGTCACGGCTGGCGGCGTGGAGGGCAGCCTGATTTACGCGCTGTCGGCCGCGCTGCGCGACCAGATCGCGGCCCGTGGCAGCACCACCATCCACCTCGACCTGTTGCCGGACCTGAGCCCGCAGCGGGTGCTGGACGAGGTAAGCCGCCCACGTGGCGCCCGTTCCATGTCCAGCCATCTGCAAAGCCGTCTCGGGATCAAGGGCGTCAAAGCGGGCCTGCTGCGCGAATGCATCAGCGCCGAGGAATACGCGGACCCGGCGCGGCTGGCGCGTGCCATCAAGGCGCTGCCAGTGCGCTTGCTGCGGCCGCGCCCCATCGACGAAGCGATCAGCAGCGCCGGCGGCGTGCGGCTCGATGCGCTGGACGGCACCATGCTGAAGGCGGTGCCGGGCGTGTTCGTAGCCGGCGAGATGGTCGATTGGGAAGCGCCAACGGGCGGCTATCTGCTGACGGCCTGCCTGGCCGGTGGCCTGACGGC
>DATFBD010000172.1:0-19680 GCA_035254005.1 Burkholderiaceae bacterium
ACCCCTTCCCATCCCGAACAGGACCGTGAAACAACTCTGCGCCGATGATAGTGCTGCAACCAGTGTGAAAGTAGGTTATCGTCAAGCTAGTTATATGAAAAAACCCCGCTGACTCTTGTGTTGGCGGGGTTTTTTTTCGTCTGTACCGTTCGATATTGCAAACGTAAAAAAAGCGCTTCATGACGAAGCGCTTTTTGTGCTGCTTGCCGTTGTTGCTGGCAATCAGACTCCCCAGATGATGTCCTGACCTTCTTGCTTGGCACTGCGCAGCATCTCCAACAGGGGGAAGGCCCGTGCCGCAAAGCCGACTCGCAAGTTCAGCTTGTTTTCGGGCAGATCTCCGCTATCTTCTTGCTCGGGCGTATGCACCTCATGCTCCGCATCCACTTCCGGATGCAGTTTGCTTAGCGCGACCTCATGTTCCAGGACAGATAATGCTTGGGCGGCTTCTGCCGCCGTAATCACCCCGCGGGTGGGATTTTTGTGTAACAGGTCGAGGATGCGCTGTGCATGTTCCTGATACATCATTACTTCTGGCAACGATTTGGATTTGAATGTGATCAGCATAGGCACTTTCCGAGTCTTGTTGTTTATAACGATAACATGACTTGTCCGTTCGCATACATCGACATCAACGTCCCGACAAACCACTCCCGGTCAGGCAAACATCCGACAGCGAGGCGGATTTTGCAAGACTATTCATCTTTGTTTCTCCTCGTGCTTGTTGTCAGTTTAGTTTAAAGGAGCTCATGAAGGTGTCAACCGTGTCGCGAACGATATGTTTTTCCGCACCCATGATGACCACTTGGTAAATCCGGTTGTCCTTGGCGATGAAATGACCGATTAGCAGCGTCGCCTCACCATTGTGCGCTCCTTTTGCTTCCACTTCCACCATGGTTTGCTGTCCGGACAGGCCGCCCATGCCGGACGAGGTCGCGGTGGTCTTGTCGGACACGATGGCCGCGCCGATATTGTTGACCAGCGCCGTCTTCATCGCCGCCAGCGCCGCCGGCGCCCTTGCCGCGTCGGCCAGCCGGGCGCTGCCCACGGCGAACGAGACGCCGTCCACTTCGGCCGCTGTCATCGTCATGCTCACTTCCTGGCCATCCAAATTGATGGTACGGGTCTGGCTGGCCGGTTTGCCGGGGAATAGCACGGCATACGGCGCATCGGTACTGCGGAAGTCGCGCCAGTCATACTTTGGACTGCAGGCGGTCAGTACGCCGGCAGCCAGCAACGGTACCAGGAGGAGGGGGACGGAGATTTTTCGCATGTCCGATGGTAGCAGGGTGGACGGCGCCCAGGCAATCATTTCAGCCCGGCCGTAGTGCGTGCCGGTACTGGATGGCCTCGCCGATGTGTTCGTTGCGGATGGTGTCGCTGCCGGCGAGGTCCGCAATGGTGCGCGCTACGCGCAGCACGCGGTGATACGCCCGTCCTGACCAGTGAAAATGCTTCATCGAGGTGCGTAGCCGCAGTTCGGAGGCACGGTCGAGCTTGCAGAACTGGTCGATTTCGCGCGTCGTCAGTTGTTGATTGTTCTTGCTTTGGCGCCCCAACTGCCGCTGATAGGCCCGTTCCACCCGGACCATGATCGTGGCCGAGCTTTCGCCGTCCACGCCGGCGGCCAGTATTTCCGCCTCCACCGGCCCTACCTCGATCTGCATGTCTATACGATCCAACAGGGGGCCGGAGATGCGGTTCTGGTAACGGGCGATGGCGTCCGGCGGGCAATGGCAGGTGCCGGCGGGATGGCCGTGGTAGCCGCACGGACAGGGATTCATGGCCGCGATCAGCTGGAAGCGGGCCGGAAAATCGGCCTGGCGGGCCGCGCGGGAAATGGTGATGCGGCCCGATTCCATGGGTTCACGCAGCACTTCGAGCACGCGGCGGTCGAATTCCGGCAATTCGTCGAGAAACAGTACCCCGTGATGAGCCAGCGAAATTTCACCGGGGCGGGGCACGCTGCCACCGCCCACCAGCGCGATGCCGGATGATGTATGGTGGGGCGCGCGGAATGGCCGTTGTTTCCATTGTTCTGCGCGAAATTCGCCCGTGACCGACTGCACCGTCGCCGCTTCCAGCGCTTCGGCGTCCGTCATGGTCGGTAACAGTCCGGGAAAACGGTTGGCCAACATGGTCTTGCCAGCGCCCGGCGGCCCCACTAACAGGACGCTGTGGCATCCGGCGGCCGCAATCTCCAACACCCGCTTGGGTACGCCTTGTCCTTTGACGTCGGCGAAATCGGGATAATCACGTCGGCTATCGGGGAGCTGGGCCACGTGGCGAGGCAAGGCCGGCGTCGCCTCCGCGGAGGAAAAGTGCGCGCATACTTGCAGCAGCGATTGGGCGGGGTGGATGACGGTGCCGCCCGCCAGTGCCGCTTCGTTGGCGTTGGCCTGGGGCAGGATGAACGCGCACCGGTTGCCGCCGCGCAGCATGGCATAGGACATGGCGAGCGCCCCCCGGATCGGCCGCAATTCGCCCGACAGCGATAACTCGCCCGCGAATTCGTAGTGCTGCAGCCGCTTGCCCGGCATCTGCTGCGACGCGGCCAGGATGCCCAGCGCGATCGGCAAGTCGAAGCGGCCCGATTCCTTGGGCAGGTCGGCCGGGGCCAGGTTGACGGTGATGCGGTAGGCCGGCATCTCGAAGCCGCTGTTCTGGATCGCCGCGCGGACGCGGTCGCGCGCCTCCTTGACCTCCGTTTCCGGCAGGCCGACGATGGTAAAGGAAGGCAAACCATTGGCCAGATGCACTTCCACATTCACTTCCGGCGCGTCCATGCCGGCCAGTGCCCGGCTTTTCAGCACAGCTAAGCTCATCGGTATCCTTGGGGAGGGATCGGCTGCTGAAATCGTAGGACGATGCGGCGGGGCGGTATTGAGCTGGCCCAAGGGAAGCGGCGGTGGTGCGGCGCGACGCGATCATGCGGCCACGCCGTGGTTGGGCCGGCACGAACGGCCGGCCCGGCGGGTGATTACTTCTCGGCCGTCAGGCGTGCTTCCAGTTCGGCGAGGCGTGCCTCCAGTGCTTCCAGCTTGGCGCGGGTCTTGGCCAACACCTGGGCCTGGATGTCGAATTCCTCGCGGGTGACCAGGTCCAGCCGGGCGAAGCCCTGCGTCATCATCGATTTGACGTTCTTCTCGATATCCTTGGCCGGCGAATTCTCGATCGCCTGGTTGATCTTGCTTTGCAAGTCATTAAAAAAAGTATTCATGTCCATGATAGTCCTTGATGTTGCCGGCGATGCATCGCACCATTGCAGTGCACCCCGGCTTTAAGATGGTGCGAATTCTGTGAGAGTTTCCCTGGCCCGCGCGCGGATACCGTCCGCCGCCCCGGCAAGCGGCACACACTTGCCTCTTTCATAGCGTACTTTGATTCAACGCAAGCTGGCACGCATTCTGCTAAAGACAGGGGGAACGTTTGTTTTTCAGCCTGAATTGTAAACCGCAACCGCTATCCAAGTTCAACCTAAAGGAAATCGTTATGAAATGCCTTACCAAGAAGCTCACTCTTGCCGCTGCGTTGACTGTAGCATTCGCTTCCCTGGGCGCCGGCGTGGCGCGCGCGGAAGATGCGAAACCTGAGGCCAAGCCGGACAACGAAATCAGCTACAACGTCGGCCTGACCAGCGATTACCGCTACCGTGGCTATTCGCAATCGCGCCTGAATCCGGCGCTGCAAGGCGGTGCGGATTATACCCACAACCCGACCGGTTTCTATGCCGGCACTTGGCTGTCGACCATCAAATGGACCAAGGACGCCGGCGGCAGCGGTGATGTCGAGTGGGATATCTATGGCGGCAAGCGCGGCGAAGTGACCAAGGACATTTCCTACGACGTGGGCGGCCTGTACTACTTCTACCCTTCGAACGGCCTGCATCCGAACGCCAACACCTTCGAACTATATGGCCAGCTCAGCGCCGGCCCGTTCTCGCTCAAGTATTCGCACTCGACCACCAACCTGTTCGGCACGGCCGACAGCAAGAACAGCGGCTACCTGGACGCGGCCTTCAACTATGAGGTGTATGACGGCTACAACCTGAACCTGCATGTGGGTCACCAGAACGTCAAGAACCACGGTGAGCTGAGCTACAGCGACTACAAGATCGGCGTGACCAAGGACTTCGGTTTCGCCTCCGTCTCGCTGGCCGCCATCTACGCCGACACGGAAGCGTACATCGCTCCCAACGGCAAAAACCTGGCCAAGACCGGCGCGGTCCTGACCATCACGAAAACCTTCTAAGCGAGGCTGTCATGAAACTGATTACCGCCATCATCAAGCCGTTCAAGCTGGACGAGGTCCGCGAGGCCTTGTCGGCGATTAACGTGCAAGGCATCACCGTCACGGAAGTGAAAGGCTTCGGCCGCCAGAAAGGCCACACGGAACTCTACCGTGGCGCGGAATACGTGGTCGACTTCCTGCCCAAGACCAAGATCGAAGCGGCCGTCGATGACGCTGTCGTCGACCAGGCGATCGAAGCCATCGAAGGCGCTGCCCGCACCGGCAAGATCGGTGACGGCAAGATTTTTGTGTACAACCTGGAACAGGTGATCCGTATCCGTACCGGCGAAACCGGTAACGACGCTCTCTAAGGGGAAGATTGATGAAAAAAACGATAACAACGTGGCTGGCCGGCTTCACCGTGCTGTTCGCCCTGGGCGCCGCACTGCCGGCCGTGGCCGCTGACGAGACGCAAGCGTCCGCCGCCGCTTCGGCGCCGGCGGCCGCCGCATCGGCGCCCGCCGCCAGCGCCCCGGCCGCCGCCCCGGCGCCGGAAGCCGCCCCGGCCGCCGCAGCCGCCCCCGCCGCAGCCCCCGCTGCGGCAGCGGCCGCGCCGGCCCCCACCCCCAACAAGGGCGACACGGCCTGGATGATGACCTCGACCCTGCTGGTGATCATGATGAGCATCCCCGGCCTGGCCCTGTTCTACGGCGGCCTGGTGCGCACCAAGAACATGCTGTCCATCCTGCTGCAAGTGTTCACGATCTTCTCGCTGATCATTGTGCTGTGGTGCGTGTTCGGCTACTCGCTGGCCTTCACGGAAGGCAACGCCTTCTACGGCAAGTTCGACCGCCTGTTCCTGAACGGTATCTGGGACCCGGTCAAAGCGACCTTCTCGACGGCCGCCACCTTCAGCAAGGGCGTGGTACTGAATGAATTCGTGTATGTCGCCTTCCAGGGCACCTTCGCCGCCATCACTTGCGGCCTGATCATCGGCGCCTTCGCCGAGCGCGCCAAGTTCAAGGCCGTGCTGGCGTTCGTCGTGCTGTGGTTCGTGTTCGCCTACCTGCCGATCGCCCACATGGTCTGGTTCTGGACCGGTCCGGACGCGATCAAGGATGCGGCCACCCTGGCTACCGAAACGGCCAAGGCCGGCTGGCTGTGGCAGAAGGGCGCGCTGGACTTCGCCGGCGGCACCGTGGTGCACATCAACGCCGCCGTCGCTGGCCTGGTCGGCGCCATCATGATCGGCAAGCGCGTCGGCTATGGCCGCGAATCGATGGCTCCGCACTCGCTGACCATGACCATGATCGGCGCTTCGCTGCTGTGGGTGGGCTGGTTCGGTTTCAATGCCGGTTCCGCGCTGGAATCGGGCGACGTGGCCGCGCTGGCCTTCGTCAACACGCTGCTGGCCACGGCCGCCGCCGCCATGTCCTGGCTGTTCGGTGAGTGGATCCACAAGGGCAAGCCCTCCATGCTGGGCGCCGCGTCCGGCGCCGTGGCCGGCCTGGTGGCCATCACCCCGGCCTGCGGTTACGTCGGTCCGATGGGGGCCCTGGTCATGGGCCTGCTGGCTGGCGTGGTCTGCCTGTGGGGCGTGAACGGCCTCAAGCGCATGATCGGTGCCGACGACTCGCTGGACGTGTTCGGCGTGCACGGCGTGGGCGGTATCATGGGCGCGCTGCTGACGGGTGTGTTCGCCGCACCATCGCTGGGCGGCCAGGGCATCTTTGACTACGTCACCAACAAGATGTCGGCCGATGCGTACTCCATCGCCGGCCAGGTGACCACCCAGGCCACCGCCGTCGGCACCACCATCCTGTGGTCGGCCGTGGTATCGGTAGTGGCTTACAAGCTGGTCGATATCGTCATCGGTCTGCGCGTGCCGGAAGAAGAGGAGCGCGAAGGCCTGGACATCACCAGCCACGGCGAATCGGCTTACCACAACTGATACCCCGCATCGCATCGGGCCCGCCGCCGGCGGGCCACGGCAAGGCGCCTCCGCAAGAGGCGCCTTTTTTCGTTATTGGGGGTTTAAAAAGGCAATATTGCCCCGATTTGGTATATTTGCACGGTAATATAGGCGGTTCAGCATGTCTGGAGGGTCGTCCTCCCGCATCAATTAAGGAAGTGATCATGGTTCCCCATCTCGTTACGGCCCTGACCGGACCGCTGCTAGATCTCGAAGAAAAAATCCTGGCCGCCACGCCCGCCATCGAGCGCTGGTTCCGGCTCGAATGGCAGGAACATACGCCGCCGTTCTACTGCTCGGTGGACTTGCGCAACGCCGGCTACAAGCTGGCGCCCGTGGACACCAACCTGTTCCCCGGCGGCTTCAACAACCTGGCCACCGAGATGCTGCCCCTGTCCGTGCAGGCCGCCATGGCCGCCATCGACAAATATTGCCCGGACGCCCGCAACCTGCTGCTGATCCCCGAAGTGAAGGCGCGCAGCCCCCATTACTGGCAGAACGTGGCGCGCCTGATGCAGATCTTCCGCCAGACCGGCCTGCACGTGCGGCTCGGTTCGCTGTCGCCGGACGTGACCCAGCCCACCCCGCTGGCCCTGCCCGATGGCAACATGCTGGTGGTCGAGCCGCTGGTGCGTTCGCCCAACGGCCGCCGCCTGGGCCTGAAGGATTTCGACCCCTGCACCATCCTGCTCAATAACGACCTGTCGGCCGGCATCCCGGACATCCTGCAGAACATCCATGAGCAAAGCCTGCTGCCGCCGCTGCACGCGGGCTGGGCCTTGCGCCGCAAGAGCAACCACTTCGACGCCTACGACGAGGTGGCCAAGAAGTTCGGCAAGCTGATCGGCGTCGATCCGTGGATGCTCAACCCCTTCCACGCCAAGTGCGGCCAGGTGAATTTCCAGACGGGCGAGGGCGAGGATTGCCTGATCGCCAACATCGACACGCTGCTGGCCAAGATCAAGAAGAAGTACAAGGAATACGGCATGAAGGAGCAGAAGCCGTTCGTGATCGTCAAGCCCGACGCGGGCACCTACGGCACCGGCATCCTGACCATCAAGGACTCGGCCGAGATCAAGCAGCTCACGCCGCAGCAGCGCGAACGGCTGTCCATCGTCAAGGATGGCAAGGCCGTCACCGACATCATCATCCAGGAGGGCGTGCCCACCTTCGAGAGTATCAAGGACGCCGTGGCCGAACCGGTGGTCTACATGATAGACCGCTACGTGGTGGGCGGCTTCTACCGTGTGCACGCCGAAAAGGGCGTGGACCAGAACCTCAACGCGCCCGGCTCGGAATACGTGCCGCTGGCGTTCGCCCAGCAGCACGCCGTGCCCGACCTGAAGGCCAAGCCCGGCACGGCCGCGCCCAACCGCTTCTACGTGTACGGCGTGGTGGCGCGGCTGGCGTTGCTGGCCGCCTCGCTGGAGATGGAGCGCACCGATCCGAACCCGGAAGTGTATTGACCGGACCGATCGGAGCCGGCTCGCACGGCCGGGCCCGCTTGTCGGCTAAAATCAGGCATTACCCAGAATGGAAACGTCCATGAAAATCGCATTCCTCGCCGATCCCCTGGCCGGCTTCAAGACCTACAAGGATTCGACCTACGCCATGATGGTGGAAGCGGCCGCGCGCGGCCACGCCGTCTACGCGTTCGAGCAGAAGGACATGGCGCTCGACGCCGGCATCGTGTATGCCAACGCGGCCCGCGTCATCCTCACCGGCGACGCCCATGACTGGTACCGGCTGGAGCCGCACCATGAGGCGGCCCTGACCGAGTTCGACGCCGTCATCCAGCGCAAGGATCCGCCGTTCGACATGGAATACATCTACGGCACCTATTTGCTGGAGCTGGCCGAGCGCCAGGGCGCGCGCGTGTTCAACCGGCCCGACGCGATCCGCAACCACAACGAAAAGCTGGCCATCGCCCAGTTCAGCCAGTTCACGGCGCCCACCCTGGTCACCTCCAGCGAGGCGCGGCTGCGCGCGTTCCAGGCCCACCACGGCGACGTGATCCTCAAGCCGCTGGACGGCATGGGCGGGGCCGGCGTGTTCCGGGTCCAGGCCGACGGCATGAACCTCGGTTCCATCATCGAGACGCTGACCGACAACGGCCGCCGCACCATCATGGCGCAACGCTACATTCCCGAGATCGTCAACGGCGACAAGCGCATCCTCGTCATCAACGGCAAGCCGGTGCCCTACGCGCTGGCGCGCATCCCGCAGGCCGGCGAAGTGCGCGGCAACCTGGCTGCCGGCGGCACCGGCGTGGCCCGCCCGCTGAGCGCGCGCGACCGGGAGATCGCCGAGACCCTGGGCCCCGTATTGGCCAGCCGTGGCCTGTTGCTGGTAGGATTGGATGTGATCGGCGACTACCTGACCGAAGTGAACGTCACCAGTCCCACCTGCTTCCAGGAGATCACGCAGCAGACCGGCTTCAACGTGGCGGCCATGTTCATCGACGCGGTGGAGCAGGGCGCAACCCAGGCATGAAGTCATGCATTGAAAAAAAATTACGCGGCGCGCGTTGTAAAGCGGCGCCGCTCACTGGCGGTTTAAACTTATGGTAGGCATACTGCTTATGACACACGCGCCGCTGGGGCAGGCGTTCATCGCTGCTTGCGCCCACGTTTTTCGCGGCCCGACGGAACGGCTGGAAGCGATCGACGTGGTGGCCGACCAGGACCTGGCCGAAGTGCAGGCGCTGGCGGCGGCGGCCATCGCCCGGCTCGACGAGGGCGACGGCGTGCTGGTGATCACCGACATCAAGGGCGGTACCCCGGCCAACTGCTGCAACAAGCTGGCCGACGCCGGCCGGGTCGAGGTGATCGCAGGTATCAGCCTGCCGATGCTGCTGCGGGCCATCACCTACCGGCGCGATACGCTGGACGTGGTGGTGGAAATGGCCCTGGCCGGCGCGCAAAGCGGCGCCGTGCGGGTCGACAACCGGATACGGCTGGGCCCGGCCTAGCCGCTCCGGGTTTTTAGTGGCCGCCGTTGTGGCTGGTGGCGGCCTTGTTTGCAGTGCGCATTCCTGATTGAGAACAGAAAAATATGATTCAACAAGAACTTGAGATTATCAACAAGCTTGGTTTGCATGCGCGTGCTTCCGCCAAATTCACCCAACTGGCAGCAAAATATCAAAGCGACGTCTGGCTGACCCGCAATGCCCGCCGCATCAACGCCAAGTCCATCATGGGCGTGATGATGCTGGCCGCCGGCAAGGGCGCCAAGGTCACGCTGGAGGCCGACGGCCCCGACGAACAGGAATGCATCACGGCGCTGACCGCGCTGGTCAACGACAAGTTCGGCGAAGGCGAGTAATGCCCGCTGAAGCCGGCCGTCCACGTATCCCGACAGGTTCACCCATGGCATCTTTCACGCTACATGGCATTCCCGTATCGCGCGGCATCGCGATCGGCCGGGCCCACCTGCTGGCGGCGGCCGCGCTCGAAGTCAAGCATTACCTGGTGGCCGAGGAACACCTGGAGGCCGAGGTGCAGCGATTGCAGCAGGCGCTGGTGGCCGTACACAAGGAACTGCAAACCCTGTGGCTGGACCTGCCCAAGGACGCGCCCACGGAACTGGGCGCCTTCATCGACGTGCACGCGCTGATCCTGTCGGACCCGATGATCTCGGAAGCGCCGCTCGACATCATCCGCACCCGCCACTACAACGCCGAATGGGCGCTGTTGACTCAGATCGATGAATTGTCGGCCCAGTTCGACGAGATCGAGGACCCCTACCTGCGCGAGCGCAAGGCCGACATCCAGCAAGTGGCCGAGCGCGTGCTCAAGGTGCTGATGGGCAGCGCCCAGCCGCTGCCGGCCGTCGGTGACGGCGAATACCAGGCCCAGATGATCGTCGTCGCGCACGACATCTCGCCGGCCGACATGCTGCAATTCCGCGACCGCGCCTTCATCGGCTTCGTCACCGACGTGGGCGGCCAGAACTCGCACACGGCCATCGTGGCGCGCAGCCTCGATATTCCGGCCGCCGTCGGCATGTCGCAGGCCTCGACGCTGGTCGAACAGGACGACTGGATCATCATCGACGGCGACGCCGGCGTGGTCATCGTCAATCCCAGCGCGCTGGTGCTGGAGCAGTACCGCGAGCGCCAGAACGCGCTGCAGCGGGCCCGCAAGAAGCTCAACAAGCTCAAGAAAACCCCGGCCGTGACCAAGGATGGCACGCCCATCACGCTGCTGGCCAACATCGAGCTGCCCGACGACTGCGCGGCCGCCATGGAGGCCGGCGCCAACGGCGTGGGCCTGTTCCGCTCCGAATTCCTGTTCATGGGCCGCAACAGCCGGATTCCGTCCGAGGACGAGCAGTTCGAGCAGTACAAGAAGGCCGTGGTGGCCATGAAGGGCCGCCCCGTCACCATCCGCACGCTCGACATCGGCGCCGACAAGCCGCTCGACCAGACCGAACACACGGCCCTCAATCCGGCCCTGGGTCTGCGCGCCATCCGCTACTGCCTCGCCGAACCGCAGCTGTTCCTGGCGCAGTTGCGCGCCATCCTGCGCGCCTCCGCGTTCGGCAAGGTGCGCATTCTGATTCCGATGCTGGCGCACGCGTTCGAGATCGACCAGTCGCTGGCCATGATCGCCCAGGCCAAGGCCGAGCTGCGCGACGAGGGCGTCAAGTTCGACGAGACGGTGCAAGTGGGGGCCATGATCGAGATTCCGGCCGCCGCGCTGGCACTGCCCATGTTCGTCAAGCGCATGGACTTCCTGTCGATCGGCACCAATGACCTGATCCAGTACACGCTGGCCATCGACCGGGTTGATTATGAGGTGGCGCACCTTTACAATCCCCTGCATCCGGCGGTGCTGCAGCTGATCGCCATGACCATCGCGGCCGGCCACAAGGCTGGTATCGACGTGGCCGTGTGCGGCGAGATGGCGGGCGACGTCAAGCTCACCCGCCTGCTGCTGGGCATGGGGCTGCGCGAGTTCTCCATGCACCCGGCGCAGCTGTTGTCGGTCAAGCAGGAGATCCTGAACAGCGACCTGGCGCGGCTGGCGCCCCAGACGCGCAAGATCATGCGCTCGATGGAACCGGATGCCATCGCCGACGCGGTCCAGCAATTGCAGCTGATGTAACCATCATCACGGTACAATAAGCGTTGCTGGCAAGCCTGCGGAACCCACCCTCGCGGTTCCGCATTGATTATCTGGCCCGTGGGGCCGCCCCCTAGACAACCAAAAAACACATGCCATCCATTGGATACGTGTCGCCGCAAACCATGCATTTCCCGCAGCCGCTGGCGCTGCAAAGCGGCGCCACGCTGCAAGACTACACGCTGATGTATGAAACCTACGGCACCCTGAACGACGACAAGTCGAACGCGGTGCTGGTCTGCCACGCCCTGAACGCCTCGCACCACGTGGCCGGCGAATACGAGGGCAAGCCGAAAAGCACCGGCTGGTGGGACAACATGGTGGGACCGGGCAAGCCGCTCGACACCGACAAATTCTTCGTCATCGGCATCAACAACCTCGGCTCCTGCTTCGGCTCCACCGGCCCGATGCATACCAACCCGGCCACCGGCAAGCCCTATGGCGCCGCCTTCCCCGTGGTGACGGTGGAGGACTGGGTGGCCTCGCAGGCGCTGCTGGCCGACCGGCTGGGCATCCGGCAATTCGCCGCCGTCATGGGCGGTTCGCTGGGCGGCATGCAGGCCCTGGCCTGGAGCATCATGTACCCGGACCGGCTGCGCAACTGCGTGGTGATCGCCTCCACCCCCAAGCTGTCGGCCCAGAACATCGCCTTCAACGACGTGGCGCGCCAGGCCATCCTGTCCGACCCCGACTACCACGGCGGCGACTTCTACGAGCACGGCGTGGTGCCGCGCAACGGCCTGCGCGTGGCGCGCATGGTGGGCCACATCACCTACCTGTCGGATGACGACATGGCCGAGAAATTCGGCCGCAAGCTGCGCGACGTGTCCCAGAACGGCGACGGTAACTACAAGTTCGGTTTTGGTATCGATTTCGAGATCGAATCCTACCTGCGCTACCAGGGTGACAAGTTCAGCGAGTATTTTGACGCCAACACCTACCTGCTGATCACCAAGGCGCTCGACTACTTCGACCCGGCGCGCGTCCACGGCGGTGACCTGGCCAAGACCCTGGCCGGCACCAAGGCCAAGTTCCTGCTGGCGTCGTTCACCACCGACTGGCGTTTCTCGCCCGCGCGCAGCCAGGAGATCGTGCAGGCGCTGGTGCGCAGCCGCCGGCCCGTCACCTACGCCGAGATCGACGCGCCGCACGGCCACGACGCCTTCCTGCTGGAAGACCCGCGCTACATGAACCTGGTGCGCGCCTACTACGAGCAGGTGTGGAAAGAGCTGGGTGCGCCCGCGCAGGCGGCGCCCGCGAGCAGCAACAAGGAGTACGCATGAATTTTGAACAGTTAAGCAGCGCCCGTCCCGACCTCGCCTTCATCGCCCACTGGGTACCGAAGCAGTCGCACGTGCTGGACGTGGGCTGCGGCGACGGCGTCATGCTCGACTACCTGCAGAGCGACCGCCAGTGCAGCGGCTACGGCATCGAGATCGCCGACGACAAGGTGCTCGACAGCACCCGGCGCGGCGTGTGCGTGATCCAGCAGGACATGGAAAAAGGCCTGGGCCTGTTCGCCGACAATTCCTTCGACACGGTGCTGTGCCTGTCCTCGCTGCAGATGATGAAGCACGTCGAACCGCTGCTGCGCGACATCGTGCGGGTGGGGCGCGAAGCCATCGTCTCCTTCCCCAACTTCGCCTACTGGCCGCACCGGGTGGCGCTGCTCAAGGGCCGCATGCCGGTCTCCAAATCGCTGCCCTACCAGTGGTACGACACGCCGAACGTGCGCTGCGCCACCATCAACGACTTCCGCGAACTGGCCGAGGAATGCGGGCTGGAAGTGCTCGAATGCGTGGCGCTGGCGGCCGGCGAACAGGTATCCGTGCTGCCCAACCTGCGCGGCGACCTGGCCGTGTTCCGGCTGCGTAAAAAGGCCCTGGCCTGATGGCGGCGACTGAGCCCAAGGCGCCCCAGCCGGCCGCACCTGCGACCAGCTGGCGCACCTACCTGAATGGCCGCACCGTGGCCATTTTGTTCCTGGGCTTCAGCTCCGGCCTGCCGCTGTACACGCTGATCTACCTGATGCAGGCCTGGCTGGCCACCTCGGGCCTGGACGTCAAGGCGCTGGGCCTGTTCGCACTGGTGACGTCACCGTACACCTTCAAGTTCCTGTGGGCGCCGTTCATGGACCGCTACAGCCTGGGCCCGCTGGGCCGGCGCCGCGGCTGGATGGCGCTCACCCAGCTGCTGCTGTTTGTGACCATGGGCGCGATGGGCATGCTGGACCCGAAAACCCAGCTGGGCCTGATCGCCGTGTTCGTGGCCGGCGTGGCCTTCCTGTCGGCCAGCCAGGACGTGGTGATCGACGCGTTCCGGCGCGAGTCGCTCAGCGACGCCGAGCAGGGCCTGGGCGCGGCCGTCATCGTCAACGCCTACAAGGCCGCCAGCCTGGTGCCCAGCGCGCTGGGGCTGGTGCTGGCCGACAGCATGCCGTGGCAGAGTGTGTTCTGGATCGTGGCCGCCTTCATGCTACCCGGGCTGGCCTGCACGCTGCTGGTGAAAGAGCCGGCCGTGTATGGCGAACCGCCGCGCAATATGCAGCAGGCCATCGTGCTGCCGTTCCGCGAATTCGTGCGGCGCGACGGCTGGAACAAGGCCTTCATGATCATCGCCTTCGTGCTGCTGTACAAACTGGGCGACAGCATGGCCACGGCCTTGTCGACCAAGTTCTTCCTCGATATCGGCTTCAGCACCAAGCAGATCGGCCTGGCGGCCAACGCCACCGGCTGGTGGGCCAGCCTGGCCGGCGGCGTGGTGGGCGGCGTGTGGATGGTCAAGCTGGGCATCAACCGCGCCCTGTGGGTGTTCGGCGTGCTGCAGGCGCTGGCCATCCTGGGCTTCGCGTGGCTGGCGCAGGTGGGCGCCAATCCGGTGCTGCTGAGCGCCGTGTATGGCTTCGAAGCGTTCGCCAGCACGGGGCTGGGCGCGGCCGCGCTGGTGGCGTTTATCTCGCGTTCCACCGATCCGCGTTACACTGCTACCCAATATGCGCTGTTTTCCAGCCTCGCCGCTGTGCCGCGCACCTTTATCAATTCCTCGGTCGGCTTCATCGTGGCCGAAACGGGCTGGTTCACGTTCTTTATCGTGTGCTTTGTGCTTGCGTTTCCTGCCATGATGATGCTGCCGAAAATCGCACCATGGAACGCACCCAATGAACACCCTCAAACGTAGCGCATTGGCGCTGGCGCTGGTGGCCGGGCTGGCCGCCGCGCCGATGGCATCGACGCAAAATTATTCGGATGGCATCCCCGTCAAGCCGATGTCGAAGTTCCGCAACTTCGAAGACCAGCAGCAGGTGGACCAGCAGTCGCGCCAGCAGTACGCGCAATTGCTGGGGCAGGCGCAGCAGAAGCAGGCGCTGATGCCGGACAACCACCCGCAGGTGATCCGCCTGCGCGCCATCGCGCGCCGTCTGATCCCGTTCACCACGCGCTGGAATCCCGAGGCGGCCAACTGGAAGTGGGAAGTGAACCTGCTCAATTCCGGCACCGTGAATGCATTCTGCATGCCGGGCGGGCGTATCGCCTTCTACAGCGGCATCCTCACCAAGCTCAATCTGACGGACGATGAAGTGGCCATCGTGATGGGCCACGAGATCGGCCACGCGCTGCGCGAGCATGGCCGCGAGCAGGCCGGCAAGGCCACCACGGCCAACCTGTTCGGCCGGGTGGCCAGCATCGGCCTGTCGGCCTGGCTGGGCGTGGACCAGCGCCTGACGGACGCCGGCGCCAACGCCGTCACCCAGCTGGCCGTGCTCAAGTTCTCGCGCGAGGACGAGAGCGAGGCCGATGACGTGGGCCTGGACCTGGCCGCGCGCGCCGGCTATGACCCGCGCGCCGGCGTGGCCTTGTGGACCAAGATGGGCCAGTTGAACCAGGGCCAGCCGCTGGAATTCCTGTCCACCCACCCAAGCGGCAGTTCGCGCATCGACGACATGAATCGCAACATGCCGCTGGTGCTGCCCGTGTTCGCGCGTGCGCGCGGGCTGGACCCGAACGCGCTGCCGCCCTACCACTCGATGGCCATCAGCCGGCGCTGACATGGCGGCCAACGCACACAAGCACGGCAAGCCGCCGCTGCCCATGCGCGACGGCGTCATGCCCAGCTATTTGTGGCTGCAGGGCGGCGACTGGCCGGATATGCTGACCTTCATGGCCGAGCGTTTTCCGGCCGTGACAAAGGATGACTGGCGCACGCGCATGGAGAAGGGCGGGGTGGTGGACGCCAGCGGCACGCCGCTGCTGCCGCACAGCCCGTACCGGCGCGGCATCCGCATTTTCTACTACCGCGAACTGGACACGGAAACGCCGATTCCGTTCCACGAGGAGATCCTGTTCCAGGACCAGGACTTGCTGGTGGTGGACAAGCCGCATTTCGTGCCCATGATCCCGACCGGGCGCTTCCTGCATGAATCGCTGCTGGTGCGGCTGAAGAAGAAGCTGGGCATGGAGGAGCTCACGCCCATCCACCGGCTCGACCGCGAGACGGCCGGGGTGGTGATCTTCTCCTGCCGCCAGGTCACGCGCGGCGCCTACCAGTCGCTGTTCCAGAAGCGCGCCATCGAGAAGGAATACGAGGCGCTGGCCGCGCCGCTGGCCGGCTATGACTTCCCGTTCACCTACCGCAGCCGCATGGTCGATGGCGAGAAATTCTTCGTGATGAAGGAGGAGGCGGGCGAACCCAATTCGGAAACCGTGATCGACGTGATCGAACGCCGGGCCGACGCCACGCTGTACCGCCTGCGCCCGCACACGGGCCGCAAGCACCAGCTGCGGGTGCACATGGCGTCGCTGGGTGTCCCCATCGTCAACGACGCGTTCTATCCGGTGGCGTTGCCATGCAAGCAGGACGACGTGTCGCAGCCGTTAAAACTGCTGGCGCGCGCCATCGCCTTCGACGATCCGTTTACGGGCGAGCGGCGCCAGTTCTTCAGCCGGCGCACGCTGTAGAGCGGCGCACGCCGGCCGGCGCGCTGCTGGCGCTGGCGGGACGGCCGTTCAGGCCGCGTACTCGATGGTCAGCGGCGCGTGGTCGGAGAAGCGCTCATCCTTGTAGATGGCCACCGCGCGCGCCTGCGCCGCGATGCCGGGTGTGGCCACGTGGTAGTCGATACGCCAGCCCACGTTCTTGGCCCAGGCCTGGCCACGGTTGCTCCACCAGGTGTACTGTTCCTCGCGCTTGTCGAGGCCACGGTGCACGTCCACGTAGCCCACCTCGTCGAAGATGCGGGTCATCCAGGCCCGTTCCTCGGGCAGGAAGCCGGAGTTCTTCTTGTTGCCCTTCCAGTTCTTCAGGTCGATCTCGTGGTGGGCGATGTTCCAGTCGCCGCAGATCACCACTTCGCGGCCTTCGGCACGCAGCGCTTCCAGGTGCGGCAGGAACAGGTCCATGAAACGGAACTTCGCTTCCTGGCGCTCGGGGCCGGACGAACCGGACGGGCAGTAGACGGAAATGATGGTCAACTGGCCGAAGTCGCAGCGCACGTAGCGGCCTTCGGCGTCGAATTCGGGGCTGCCGAAGCCGATCAGCACGCGGTCCGGCTGCTGCTTGCTGTAGACGCCGGTGCCGGAATAGCCTTTCTTTTCAGCGTAGTGGAAATGGCCATGGTAGCCGCCCGGATTGAGGAATTCAGGCGTCATGTCGGCTTGCTGCGCCTTGAGTTCCTGGACGCAGACGAAATCGGCGTCCTGCGCGGCCATCCAGGTGAAAAAGCCCTTGGAGGCGGCGGAACGGATGCCGTTCAAATTGGCGGAGATAATTTTTGGCATGGGGTACGTTACGATGCGTTGCGTGGCGCCGCGGGCGGTGCCCGAGGGAAAAGTCGCCAGTGTAGCGTGTTTTGCGGTCCGCCGTTCAGGCGCCCTTGTCAGCGGCCGGGAGGGCGGTGGCGCCGGGGATCAGCACCTGTCCGCGCACATTGTAGCGGCGGGTCGCCGCCGGCATGGCGGCCAGCATGTGCTGCGCGAACACGCGCTCATGCAATAAATGGTGTTCTTCCCAGACACAATACACACCGATCGCCGTTTCACCGACGAAGGGGAACTCATCGACCACCTCGACCACCAGCATTTCCGGGCCATCCAGGCGAGATTGCACCAGGTCGCCTTGCTTGAAACAGTGCATGTGGCCTCCGTCACCGGCCTCTTGGAATGGACCGTTTACCTATGCTAGCCCAGTGTGGCCTGAAAGAAAAATACTTTCAATTTCGCAAGTGTTGCCTGTGGCGTGCGCAGCACGATCGGTTTTGCCCTTGTCGTATCGTCCGGCCACGGCGGGGCGGATGACGCGATGATGGCATTGATTGTCCTGACCGGGCGCGCGGATTAAAATACAGGCACTTTTACGAAACGAGGCAATATGAGCAACAATACGAGCAACCTCCGGCAAGAATTTATCGCCTTCTCCGTCGCCACCGGCGTGCTGCGTTTTGGTGAGTTCACCACCAAGGCGGGCCGCCAGTCGCCGTACTTCTTCAACGCCGGCCTGTTCCACGACGGCGCCACGCTGGCCCAGCTGGCCCAGTTCTATGCCCAGACCCTGCTCGATTCGGGCGTCGAGTTCGATATGCTGTTCGGCCCCGCCTACAAGGGCATCACGCTGGCCTCGGCCACGGCCGTGGCGCTGGCCGGCAAGGGCCGCAACACCTCGTTCGCGTTCAACCGCAAGGAAGCCAAGGACCACGGCGAAGGCGGCGTGCTGGTCGGCGCCCCACTCAAGGGCCGCGTGCTGATCATCGACGACGTCATCTCCGCCGGCACCTCGGTACGCGAATCGGTCAAGCTGATCCGCGACGCCGGCGCCGAACCGGCCGGTGTGGCCATCGCGCTCGACCGCATGGAACGCGGCAGCGGCGCGCTGTCCGCGGTGCAGGAAGTCGAACAGGCCTACGGCCTGCCGGTGGTGGCTATCGCCACCCTGAAAGACCTGCTGGCCTTCCTCGAAGACAGCCCCGAACTGGCGGCCAACCTGGATGCCGTACGCGCCTATCGCGCCCAATATGGAGTGAATGACTGATCATGCCACGTCTCGCCGGACTACTGCTCGCCCTGCTCCCGCTCACCACCCTGGCTGGCGGCACGCTCTACAAATGGGTCGACGAGTCCGGCAAAGTCCAGTACAGCGACGCCCCGCCGCTACAAACGCCGCGCGGCCTGCTCGAACTGGACCGGCAGGGCGGCGTCACCCGTGCGGTGGAAACACCCCAGGAACGCACCGCACGCGAGGCACGCGAAGCCGCCGGCCAGGCCGAGGCGGCACGCCAGCGTTACCAGGCACGCTACGACAAAGGCTTGGTGGAAAGCTTCCAGTCGCCCGACGAACTGCGCAGCGAGCGCGAGAAGCAGCTCGTCGTGCAACACAGCATACTCAACGGCTTGCTGAACGACCGGAAAACGCTGCAGCAGAACATCGTCCAGCAGACGCGCCAGATCGAGGCACTGCAGAAAAGCGGCAAGCCGCCCCAACCCACCCTGAACGCCAACCTCGGCGTCCTCCGCCAACAGGCGGCCAACCTCGAGGTGGCCATCAACAGCAGGCAGGCCGAGATCGCCAGCCAAACCAAGAGGATGCAGTACGACTTGGAACGCTACCGCCAGCTCACCCAGCGCTAATGCCAAACAAGGGGGTCACGCCCCAGCAGCTCATTCCCCGTTTTGACGCACCTCTCAGTGCGAAGTGCCTTCCTTGTGCTGCCAGGCCTCCTTCAGCCGCTGTTCAGCCGTCTGTAACTGGCGCGTTGTACTCGCGGCGGTAGCAGCCGCCTCGCCCAACTCCTTATCTCGCCGCTGCAGTTCATTTTGAGCATCCGCCAGCCGTGCCTCGGCCAATTTTTTGGCTTGGCGCGCCGCTTCCAAGCGCGCCTGCGCCGCGTCGGAGACCCGGCTCGCCTGCTGGTAAGTCATCTGGGCCGCTAGCACCTCCTCTTCCGGCGTCTGGGCCCAGGCCAGTCCAGACAACAGCAACAGGCAGCCGGCAGTGCGCTTCAACATGACAACTCTCTCGCTAATTTAGATATCGGGGGATTATGCGACACTAGCCAGCGGCATAACAATGGCAAGGGACAACACAATAGCATGGCACGCTGACGAAATATCGACCCAGACAAAATGGTCGGCGGCAGTGCACAAAAGAGATTAGGCGCTTGTGTGCCATATCGAATGGCTGGCCGTAACACCGCACACGAGAACATCTGGCGGCGGCAAAAAGCAAAAAGCCTAGTCTCTGCGACTAGGCTTTTTGTTTTAGCATTCTGGTGGGTCGTGAGTGGCTCGAACACTCGACCTACGGATTAAGAGTCCGCTGCTCTACCAACTGAGCTAACGACCCAGAACGGTACTACTGGGGTAA
>DATFBD010000173.1:0-47747 GCA_035254005.1 Burkholderiaceae bacterium
CCAGACCGACGTGGTGCTGGTGCTGGGTGCGAACGACGTGGTCAACCCGGCCGCCAAGGATCCCAAGTCGCCGATCGCCGGCATGCCTATCCTGGAGGCGTACAAGGCCAAGAGCATCATCGTCAACAAGCGTTCCATGGCGTCCGGCTATGCGGGCCTGGACAATGACCTGTTCTACCAGGCCAACACCATGATGGTGTTCGGTGATGCGAAGAAGGTCATCGAGGATATGGTGAAAGCGGTCGACTAAGCCGCGTTGCCGTCCTGCGAAAAGCCGCACCAGCCTCACGGCGGTGCGGCTTTTTCTATCCGAGTTGGCTATCGCCTATGTGCTACCATGTAGTAATCCTGTAACACATTGGAGCCTGGCCATGGGTGACGCTACTTTTACCTTTCGAGTCGATGAGGGTCTGAAAGATCAATTCGCCGCCGCTGCCAAGGCCCGCGACCGCACCGGCGCGCAGCTGTTGCGCGACTTCATGCGCGACTTCGTCCGGCAGCAGCAGGAAGCGGCCGAGCATGATGCCTGGTTCCGTCGCCAGGTGCAGATTGGCCTGGATTCGGCCAACGCCGGCGACTTGATTCCAGCGGAAGAAGTCGACGCCGAAGCCGCCTCCTGGCGTGCGGAGACGCGGCGCAAGATGGCCGACGCTAAATCGTGAGGCTGGTTTGGACCCGGACGGCGAGCCTGGACCGAAAAGAGATCCGCGAATACATCGCACAGGACAACCCGGGCGCCGCGCTCGCCCTCGATGAACAGATTGAATCAATGGCCGGCCGCTTGATAGCCTATCCCGGCCTGGGCAAGCCTGGCCGGGCCGCCGGCACCCGCGAACTGGTGGCACATCAGCACTACATCCTCGTCTATGACATTGCCGGCGACCAGGTGCGCGTGCTGCGGGTGCTGCACACCGCCCGCCAGTGGCCGTCACCGTCGCATTAACAACGATGCGTCACTTCGCCACCGAAGTGCAGCATATGTTCGACATGCACCTTGATCTGGCCAGCCAGGCCGGCGAACTCCTTGCGCAGCGCGCGTGCCGATTCGTCGCTGATGCCTTCGACGAGGATGGAATGCTCGTAGCAGCCGGCGCGGCGCACGATCACCCATTTCTCCACGCGCGCATGGGCGCGTCGCAATGCCGCTTCCACCTCGCTGGCGATGGGTGCGCTGTTATCCAGAAGGAGGTGAAACGTGTGCGTCAGGCGGTACTGGCTGCGCCAGGCGCTGATGTCGTGGGAGGACTGGCTGGATGGTTGAGTGCTCATGATTACTCCTGAAATCTTGGCCCGATTCGGAGCAATCCATGTCGCGCCCGCTTCGTTGCCGTTAATAGGCCGCATCGCCGTAAAGGCTTCCACCTTGCCCGGGTAGGCAGGTTGGCGTCGGGGTAAACCGACTCTTGATGCAAATCTTCTGATAAACGGCCTTCGCTCGAAATTCCGCTATACAGAACACGTGTTCAATATAGCGGAATTTCGCCGCAGGTGCAACAGGTCGCTAGCGCCGCCCGTACATCATCAGTTCCGCCAACAGGCTGCGGGCGGGCCGGAACAGGTCGATGGCGGCCAGGGACATGCCCAGCAGCGCTTGCGCCGGCGAATCGTTGGCGAAGATGCGGGCCATGGTGTCGGTCACCCGCATGGTCGTGCTGCGGTCGGCGTGGCGCTGGGCCGTGTAGCGCGCCAGGTTGTCCGGCGTGGCGGCCGGCGCCAGCAGGCGGGCCAGCACGGCCACGTCGCGCAAACCGAGATTGAGGCCCTGGCCCGCCACCGGGTGCATGGTTTGCGCCGCGTTGCCGATGGCGACCGAGCGCGCCGTGCTGCGCGCGTCCGCGTTCAGGCCCAGCGGGAAGCCCAGGCGCGGCGTGGCGGCCACGAATTTGCCGAGGCGTTCGCCGAACGCCTGTCCCAGTTGCGCGAGGAAGGCCGCGTCGTCCAGTGCCAGCAGGGCTTGCGCCTGCTCGGGACGGGCGCACCACACGAGCGAGTATTCGGCCTGGCCGTCGCGGCTGTCCTGCGGCAGCAGCGCCAGCGGGCCTTGTTCCGTGAAGCGTTCGTAGGCGCGGTGGGCGATCGGCGCGCTGGTGCGCACCTGGGCGATGATGGCCGTCTGCTCGTAATCGCGGCGCACGGATTTGCTTTCCTGGTCGCTGAACAATCCACCCTCGGCTTGCACCATGATGGCGGCGGTCAACGTGCGCGCGTCCGGTTCGCCTTCATGCAGGATGTGCAGGTCGATGCGATCCTCGTGTTCGGCGCTGCCCGTCACGCGCGCGGGACGCAGCATGCGGATGCCGGCCCGTTCGCACACCGCGCCCAGCACCGTCACCAGGTCACCGTAGCGCGCCACGTAGCCCAGCGCGGGCACGCCGTGTTCTTCGCGGTCTATCATGCTGCGGCCGAACTGGCCCCGGCGCGAGACGTGGATCTGGTGGATAGGCGTGCCGGTCACGGGCCACGCGCCGATCTCCTCCAGTATCTGGCGGCTGCCATAGGACAGGGCCAGCGAGCGCGGGTCGTTGCTGGCCTGCGCCAGGGTCTTGGCGTCGATCAGGCCGATGCGCTCCGGCTTCACGCCGCGCTTGACCAGCAATGCCGCCAGCGCCATGCCGGCCGGGCCGGCGCCGCAGATGGCGATGTCGAGGTCGGGGGCGGTGGTCGCGGAGTGAAGCGTGGCGTTGCTTGGATTCATGGTGCCTGTTTGCCTGTTTGGGTGCCTGTGCGGGTGCCTGTATCGGAGGTTATCAAGGTGCCTGTTGCATCAGGTGTTCGATATCGGCCACCGACTTGGGCGCGGCGGCGCTGATGATGGTGTGGCCGGCCGGGGTGACGATCACGTCGTCCTCGATGCGGATGCCGGTGTTCCAGAACTGCTCGGGCACACCCTCGGCCGGGCGCACGTAAATGCCCGGTTCCACCGTCACCACCATGCCGGCCTGCAGGGGACGTGACGGTTTGTCTGGCGCGTGCACGTCGCGGTACTGGCCCACGTCGTGCACGTCCATGCCCAGCCAGTGGCCGGTGCCGTGCATATAGAACGGCAGGTAGCTCTTGTTGGCGATCACGTCGGCAACGTTGCCGGCCTTGTTCTTGTCCAGCAGGCCCAGGTCCAGCATGCCCTGCGCCAGCACTTGCAGCGCGGCGTCGTGGATGGCCGAGTAGCGGTGGCCAGGCTTGATGGCGTGCAGCGCGGCCGCCTGCGCCGCCAGCACCAGCTCGTACAAGTCGCGCTGTGGCGCCGTGAAGCGGCCGTTGACGGGGAAGGTACGGGTGATGTCGGAGGCGTAGCCATCGAGTTCGCAGCCGGCGTCGATCAGCAGCAGGTCGCCGTCGCGGCAGGGCGCGTTGTTGGCGCTGTAGTGCAGCACGCAGGTGTTGGCGCCGCTGGCCACGATGGAGGAATAAGCCGGATGCTGGGCCCCGCTGCGGCGGAATTCGTATAGCAGTTCCGCCTCGATTTCGTATTCATGCATGCCGGGCCGGGTGGCGCGCATGGCGCGCGCGTGGGCGCGGCCCGAGATGGCGGCGGCGCGGCGCATGGTGGCCAGCTCGCCATCATCCTTGAGCAGGCGCATTTCGTCCAGCAGCGGCAGCAGGTCGTAGGCGGCGGCGGGCGCCGTCACGCCCAGCCGGGACTGGCGCCGCACGGCGCCCAGCCAGCACCGCACGCGGGCGTCCAGTTCGGCGTCGCTGCCCAGCGCGTAGTAAAGGGCGGGCGCGTTGGCCAGCAGTTGTTCCATCTGCGCGTCCAGCGCGGCGATGGGGAAGGTGGCGTCGAAGCCGAACGCGCTCAATGCCGCCTCCGGGCCGTGGCGGAAGCCGTCCCAGATTTCGCGTTCCGCGTTCTTCTCGCGGCAGAACAGGATGGAACGGGCCGGCGCGTCGCCGCGCGCGGCCACCAGCACCACCACGCTTTCCGGTTCCGTGAAGCCGCTCAGGTAGTAGAAATAGCTGTCGTGGCGATACGGGTAGTCGCTGTCGGCGTTGCGCGCCACTTCCTGCGTCGTGGGCAGCACGGCCACGGCGCCGGGCGCCATGCCGGCCATTTGCGCCAGCAGGCGGGCGCGCCGCGCGGCGCAGGCGCCAGTCACTTGGCCGCTCCGTTGCGTACGGGTTTGTTGAGGGCTTCCAATTGCTCGATAGTGCCCACGTTATGCCATTCGCCTTCATACACTTCGCCGCCCACCTGGCCGCGCTCGATGTACTGGCGCAGTAGGGGACCCAGCTTGGCGTAGCTGCCCGCTTCGATGCCATCGAAAATTTCGGGCCGGTACACGCCGATATTGCCGAAGGTCCAGCGCGGGTCGCCGTCGTTGGTGACGCTGTACATGGTCAGGCCGAAATCGCCCTCAGGGTGGAACGGCGGGTTCTTGACCAGGTACAGCCAGGCCACGTCGCGCTTGTCGGCCGGGTAGGGATTGCCCCACATGTCGGCGTCGTGCAGCACGTCCTTGACTTCCTCGAAGTCGAAATAGGGGCAGTAGATGTCGCCCGAGATGGCCAGGAACGGCTCGTCACCGAGCAGGTGGCGGGCGGCGGCCACGCCGCCGGCCGTCTCCAGCGCCGTCTGCTCGGGCGAGTAGGCGATGTGGGCGCCATACTGGCTGCCGTCGCCCAGCGCCTGCTCGATCTGGTCGCCCAGGTGGGCGTGGTTGATGACGATGTCGGTGATGCCGGCGCGTACCAGGTTGAGAATGTGCCAGACGATCAGCGGCCGGCCGCGCACGGTCAGCAGCGGCTTGGGGCAGGTGTCGGTCAGGGGGCGCATCCGCTCGCCGCGGCCGGCGGCGAAGATCATGGCTTTCATGAGGGGCTTTCGTGGCTGGGCGGGCGCGGGCGCGAGGCCGGCGCCCGCCTTCAGCGTATCAACTTAGAAGGTATAGCCGACCTGCGGCTGCTTGTTTTCCAGCGTGTCGAGCAGGCGCACCAGGGGCTTGAGGTCCTTGTAGCGGTTGGCCGTCTTGCGCACGTAGTCCATCACGGTCGGCAGGTCGGCCAGGTAGCCGGACTTGCCATCGCGGTAGTTGAGGCGGCAGAACAGGCCCAGGATCTTCAGGTGGCGCTGCAGGCCCATGTACTCGAAGTCCTTGTAGAAGGCGTCGATGTCCTTGTTGACGGGCAGGCCCACGGCCTTGGCGTGCTGCCAGTAGCGGATGGTCCAGTCCAGCACCAGCTCCTCGTCCCACTGCACGTAGGCGTCGCGCAGCAGCGAGGCCACGTCGTAGGTGATGGGGCCGTAGACGGCGTCCTGGAAATCGAGGATGCCGGGGTTGCCCGTGTCCATGCGCATCAGGTTGCGCGAGTGGTAGTCGCGGTGCATGAACACCTGCTGCTGGGCCAGCGCGCGGGCCAGGATGGCGTCGAACACCTTCTGCAGTTCGGCCGACTGGGCTTCCGTCAGCGTGGCGCCCAGGTGCTTGCCGATGTACCACTCGGGGAACAAATTCATCTCGCGCAGCATGAAGGCGCGGTCGAATTCGGGCAGCACGCCGGGCTGGCTGCTTTGCTGGATCTTGACCAGCGCTTCGAGCGCCTCCGCGTACAGGGTGGAGGCGTTGTCGTGGTCGATCTCGCTCAGATAGGTGCTGTTGCCGAGGTCCGACAGCAGCAGCAAGCCCCGCTCGGCGTCTTGCGCCACGATGGCCGGCACCGACACGCCGGCGGCGGCCAGCAAGCCTTGCACCTTGATGAAGGCGGGCACGTTCTCGCGCTCGGGCGGGGCGTCCATCACGATCAGGGTGGCGCCGTGTGCGGCCTGATGGGCCGGCAGCACGTCAACCCGGAAGTAGCGGCGGAAGCTGGCGTCGGCCGAAGCGGGGCGCACCGTGTCCACCCGCACCAGGTCCAGGGTGGCGAGCCATTCCTTGAGCATGGCCAGGCGCGCGTCGGCGGTATCGGTGGCGGGGGAAGCGGGTGATGAATTTGGCAATAAAGACATGAAGCGGACGGTGAAAGCTGAAGATTCCCATATAATAAGGGATTCATTTCAAAAAATCGCCTGTCATGGTGTTAAGTCGCTACCTTTCATGAGCTGGTTCCTGGCCCCTTACCCCTCGCAACGCTGGGCATATGCCTTGTCCGCCCTCGTCACCGTGGCGGCGTTGCCGGTCCACGCCCAGACCCAGCCCAAGCCACGCCCGCCGCGCGTGGACGACCCGAACGCACCCACCACCATCCAGGCCGAGGACATTACCGGCCGCCCCGAGCGCGAGCTCAATCTGGCGCGCGACGTGGAACTGGTCAAGGGCAAGACCCGGGTCAAGGCCGACACGGCCTGCTACCGCCAGGTCGAGGACGAGGTGGAGGCCGAGGGCCATGTGCGCATCTGGCGCTTTGGCGACTATTTCACGGGCGATGAACTGAAACTCAATCTGGACACGGGCGTGGGCTACATGCAGCACCCGACCTACCAGATGGAACTGAACCATGCCCAGGGCAAGGCGCAGCGCATCAACTTCCTCAACGAGGACGAGGCGCTGGTGATCGATGGCACCTACAGCACCTGCCAGGGGCCGAACCCGGACTGGTACCTGAAGGCCAGCCGCCTCAACCTCGATTCCGGGCGCGACGTGGGCACGGCCGGCCAGACCATCGTCTATTTCAAGGACGTGCCCATCCTCGGCACGCCGGCCCTGTCGTTCTCGCTGTCGGGCGCGCGCCGCTCCGGCTGGCTGCCGCCGATGCCGGGCTTTGGCTCCAAGGGCGCGGCCGAACTGACGGTGCCGTACTACGTCAACATCGCCCCCAACCGCGACCTGACGCTGTACCCGAAGATCATTCCCCGGCGCGGCTTCCAGCTGGGCGCCAACGGCCGCTACATCGGTGAGACCGAAGAGGGTCTGTACCGCGGCGAGACCTACCTGGAGTTCCTGCCGCACGATAAGCAGACCCAGACGGACCGCTGGACCATCAAGTCCAGCCATACCCAGGACCTGGCCAGGGACTGGTCGTACGGCTGGAGCGTGCGCGCCGCCTCGGACGACAACTACCCGAACGACTTCTCCAAGACGGTGGCCGGCAGCGCCGAGCGCCAGTTGCTGCGCGAGCTGCGCAGCGACTACCACGGCGAATACTGGCGCCTGACGGCCCGCATCCAGAAGTACCAGGTGCTGCAGGACCCCGATTCGATCACCGACAAGTCGCTGTTCGTGACGCGCCCGTACGACCGGCTGCCGTCGCTGAACTTCCACGCCGGCCGCTACGACGTGGCCGGCTTCGACTGGGAATTCGACAGCGAGCTGACGCGCTTCTGGCATCCGACCGAGTTGCGCGGCACGCGCCTGGTGGCGATCCCGCAGCTGAGCTACCCCATCATCGGGGCCAGCTACTTCGTCACGCCCAAGCTGATGCTCAACGCCAGCACCTACCAGCTCGACGCGCACGACACCGACCCGGCCCGCAACCTGTCGCGCTCGGTGCCCACGTTCTCGCTGGACTCGGGCCTGGTGTTCGAACGCGACGCCAAGCTGTTCGGCCGCGCCACCACGCAAACGCTGGAGCCGCGCCTGTTCTACGTCAACACGCCGTACCGCGACCAGTCGGCCCTGCCCACGTTCGACACGGCCGCCGCCACCTTCAACTTCAGCCAGCTGTTCAGCGAGAACCGCTTCGTCGGCTCGGACCGCATCGGCGACGCCAACCAGCTGACGGCCGCGCTGGTGTCGCGCTTCCTGGAGTCGTCCGGCGCCGAGCGGCTGCGCCTGGCGTTTGGCCAGCGTTTCTATTTCCGCGACCAGCGCGTGCAGCTGGACGCTTCCACCCCCACCAACGACAGCCGCTCCGACATGCTGCTGGCGGCCACCGGCCGCATCTCCGAGACGTGGGGCTTCGACAGCGCGGTGCAGTACAACCCCAGCCAGCACCGGACGGTCAGCTCCAACTACGGCATCCAGTGGCAACCGGGCCAGAAGAAAGTGCTCAACCTCGGTTACCGCTACCTGCGCGACAGCTTCAAGAACGCCGACCTGTCGAGCCAGTGGCCGGTGTCGGACCGCTGGTATGGCGTGGGCCGGGTCAGCTACTCGCTGCTCGACAAGAAGATCCTGGAATCGCTGGTGGGCCTCGAATATAACGGCGACTGCTGGGTGTTCCGCATGGGCGCGCAGCGCTTCGTGACGACGGCCAAGAATGTCTCCACGCCGATCTTCTTCCAGCTCGAACTCAATGGCTTGTCCAAGCTGGGCGTGGGCAATCCGCTGGAAGCCATGAAGAACAGCATCCCCGGCTACCAGCGTTTGAACGAGGGCTACGGCCGCTAGCACCCGCTGCGCGGCCCGCCCGTTTGAAATTTTTTACCCCTGACACATGAGCGTTCTCCATTATGCGTAAAGCCAGTATGCACCACACGAAGATCGCAGCGCTGTTGCTGTGCGCCGCCGCCACCTCGGGCTGCAGCATGTTCTCGAGCAAAAAGACGCCGGCCCCCGCGCCCGTGGCCACCCCGGCCGCCGCCGCGCCCACCGCCGCCACCGCACCCAAGGCCGCCGCCGCCAAGGCCAGCGCCACCACCCCGATCGACTCCATCGCTGTCGTCGTCAACGATGACGTCATCACGCGCCAGGAACTTGCCGCCCGCATCGCCGCCGTGACCCAGCGCATGAAGGCGCAGAACGTGGCCCTGCCCGACGCGGCCGACCTGCGCCACCAGATCCTTGAACGCATGATCGTGGAACGGGCCCAGATGCAGATGGCCAAGGAGTACGGCGTGCGGGTGGACGACACCATGCTCGACCGCGCCATCGGCCGCATCGCCGAACAGCAGAAGATGACGGTGCAGGAACTGCGCAACCAGATGGAGAAGGAGGGCACCACCTTCGCCGCGTTCCGCGAGGAGATCCGCGACGAGATCATCATGCAGCGCCTGCGCGAGCACGAGGTGGACGCCAAGATCCAGATTTCCGAGGCCGAGGTGGACAGCTACCTGGCGGCCGAGAAGGCCGCCGCCGCCGAGCAGGTGGAGCTGAACCTGTCGCAGATCATGATCCGCATTCCCGAAAACGCCACGCCGGAAGTGATCGCGGCCCGCCGCGAACGGGCCGAGCAGGTCATGCGCCAGCTGCGCACGGGCGCCGATTTCGCCAAGATGGCCGCCTCGTTCTCGGACGCCAGCGACGCCCTCAAGGGCGGCGAGATCGGCTGGCGCAACGCCGACCACCTGCCGCCGCTGTTCGCCGACGCGCTCACCAAGCTCAAGGCCGGCCAGGTCACGCCCATCATCAAGAGCGTGGGCGGGTTCCACATCCTGAAGGTGGTGGACCGCCGCAGCGTGGCCGAAGGCCAGGCCGCCGCCGCCGTCCAGCAGACCCACGCGCGCCACATCCTGATCAAGGTCACGCCCACCATGAGCGCCTACGACGCCAAGCGCAAGCTGATGGACCTGAAGGAGCGGCTCGACAACAAGGCCGCCAAGTTCGAGGACCTGGCGCGCCAGTTCTCCAACGACGGCTCGTCGGTCAAGGGCGGCGACCTCGGTTGGCTGTACCCGGGCGACACCGTGCCCGAGTTCGAGGCCGCCATGAACGCGCTCAAGCCCGGTGAAGTGAGCCAGCCGATCGAGACCAGCTACGGCTACCACCTGATCGAGGTGTTGGAGCGCAAGAGCGACGACATGTCCAAGGAGCGCCAGCGCAACGCGGCGCGCCAGGCCATCCGCGAGCGCAAGCTGGCCGAGGCCGTGGAGGACTGGCAGCGCGAAGTGCGCGACCGCGCCTACGTGGAATTCCGCGACGAGGCCAAGTAAGCCCATGGCCACCACCTTGAGCATAACGCTGCCTGACACGCCGGCACCCGTGCCGGCGCGCCGTCCCGGCGTGCGCCCGGCGCTTGGCGTCACGGTGGGCGAACCGGCCGGCATCGGCCCCGAACTGGCCATCCGCGCCGCCTGGGCGCGCCGCCACGACGTCAACTGCGTGCTGCTGGGCGACGCGGCCTACCTGGCCATGCTGGCCGGCGAGATCGATCCGGCCATCCGCCTGTCGTCGCTGTCGCTGCAGGCCGTGCGCAACGGCGGCCTGCCCCATTTCGGCGCCGAGCGCCTGAGCGTGATCGACGTGCCGCTGGAAGCCCACGTCCATCCCGGTGTGCTCGACAAGAACAACG
Source organism: Burkholderiaceae bacterium (assembly GCA_035254005.1). Taxonomy (GTDB): domain Bacteria; phylum Pseudomonadota; class Gammaproteobacteria; order Burkholderiales; family Burkholderiaceae_D; genus Rugamonas. Next base: position 10,102 of record DATFBD010000173.1, read on the forward strand.
GCCGCGCCGTGCTGGCCACGCTGGACGCAGCCATTGAAGGCGTGCGGGCCGGCTGGTTCGAAGCCATCGTCACGGCGCCGCTGCAAAAGAGCACCATCAACGACGCCGGCATTCCGTTTTCCGGCCATACCGAATACTTCGCCGCCCAGACGGCGACCGAACAAGTGGTGATGATGCTGGCCGGCCAGCCGCAAGGCGACCCCGATGCGCCGCCATTGCGGGTGGCGCTGGCCACCACCCACCTGCCGCTGAAGGACGTGGCCGGCGCGCTGAGCCAGGATGGCCTGGCCCGCATCCTCGACATCATCGCCCACGACCTGCGCGTCAAGTGCGGCATCGCCGCGCCGCGCATCCTCGTCACTGGCCTGAACCCGCACGCGGGCGAGGGCGGCTACCTGGGGCGCGAAGAAATCGACATCATCGAACCGGCCATCGCGGCCGCCCGCGCGCGCGGGCTGGACGTGACCGGCCCGTACCCGGCCGACACCCTGTTCCAGCCCAAGTATCTGAAGCAGGCCGACTGCGTGCTGGCCATGTACCACGACCAGGGCTTGCCGGTACTGAAGTACGCCACCTTCGGCCACGGTGTCAACATCACGCTCGGCCTGCCGCTGATCCGCACCTCGGTCGACCATGGCACGGCGCTGGACCTGGCCGCGCAAGGCGTGGGCCGGGCCGACTGCGGCAGCATGGAAGCGGCCATCGATAGCGCGCTGCGCATGGCCGAGGCCAGCCGCGCGGCCGGCTATCCCCCTTATCACCCATAACAAGAAGAACCCGCATGAAACACGTCGCCCGCAAACGCTTCGGCCAGAATTTCTTACACGACCAGCACGTGCTGGAAGCCATCACGGACGCCATCGCGCCCACCCCGGGCGACGCCATGGTGGAGATCGGCCCCGGCCTGGCCGCCATGACGGAACAGCTGATGCGCACCGTGACCCACATGCACGTGGTGGAACTGGACCGCGACCTGGTGGCGCGGCTGGAAAAGACCTACAGCCGGGCCAAGCTCACCATCCACGCCGGCGACGCCCTCAAGTTCGATTTCTCCACCATTCCCGTGCCCGCCGGCCAGAAGCTGCGCGTGGTGGGCAACCTGCCGTACAACATCTCCAGCCCGCTGCTGTTCCACCTGGCGCAGTTCGCGCCGCTGGTACAGGACCAGCACTTCATGCTGCAAAAGGAAGTGGTGGAGCGCATGGTGGCCGAACCGGGCAGCAAGACCTATGGCCGGCTGTCCGTGATGCTGCAATGGCGCTACCAGATGGCGCTGCTGTTCGTGGTGCCGCCCGAAGCGTTCGACCCGCCGCCCAAGGTCGATTCGGCCATCGTGCGCATGGTCCCCGTGGCCAACCCGCTGCCCTGCGACGAGGCGACGCTGGAGGCGGTGGTGCTGAAGGCGTTCTCGCAGCGCCGCAAGGTGATTCGCAACTGCCTGGCCGGCATGTTCACCGAGGAGCAGATCGTAGCCGCCGGCATCAACCCCACCGACCGTCCCGAGGCGATCGGCCTGGCGCAATACGTGGCGCTGGCCAACCTGCTCAAGCCAGCCTGCTGACATAGGGTCAGACCCTGGGGTCTGACCCTGGGGTGCGGCAGTCGTCGTTTCACCGTTTGACACACCACAGCGTACTGCGAGGGTCAGACCCCAGGGTCTGACCCTGAGGTGAGGGCAGACCCCAGGGTCCGACCCTGAGGTGAGGGCGCCGTCCAGGACAGCGGCGTCGCTTGCGGCGTGCCCGCAACAGCGGTCCCCGTCCTCCCCACGGCGGTACACGCCGGGCGGCAATTAAGCTATGCTGGCAGCAACGGACACCACGCCGACGCACCCAGACATCATGACCTCAGCGGCCCCCCGCTCCCTATTCTGGAAACTGTTCCTGCCCATCGGCGCGGCGCTGGGCTTGTGCGCGCTGGCCGCCGCCATCGTGGTGCCGCGCTACATCGAGCGCAATGCCGAGCAGGAGGCCGTCAGCGCCGCGCGCGAGACGGCGCGCCAGTTCACTGTGCTGCGCCAGTACTACACAGCCAACGTGGTGGCCAAGGTGATGGCCCATCCCGGCCTGCGCGCCGGCAGCGACCACCTCGATCACCCGGACACCATCCCGCTGCCGGCCACCATGGTGCTGGAGCTGGGTGAACTGCTGCGCGACTCCGGCGTCAACCTCAAGCTGTACAGCCCCTATCCCTTTCCCAACCGTGCCCACCGCGTGCTCGACAGCTTCGGCGAGGACGCCTGGGCCTACTTCCAGCGCCATCCCGACCAGCCCTACACCCGCACCGAGCGCCTCGGCAGCGCCACCGTGGTGCGGGTCGCGCTGGCCGACAGGATGATCGCCCAGTCCTGCGTCGACTGCCACAACAGCTTGCCCACCAGCCCGCGCACGGACTGGAAACTGGGCGACGTGCGCGGCGTGCTGGAAGTCGATTCCAGCCTGCAGCTGGAAACCGGGCGGCGCGCCATCTATGCCGTGCTGGCCACGCTGGCGGCCCTGCTGCTGCTGGCCGGCCTGTTCCTGTCGCTGTTCTACCGGCGCGCCATCGCTGGCCCGCTGGACCAGGCGCTGGAGGCGATCGGCACGCTCACCGCCTCCAGCGACGCCAAGGTGGCGGCGGCCCAGGCCATCGCGGCCGGCGACCTCGATCGCGAGCTGGCCGCGGCACCGGAACTGGTCCTGCATGGGGCCGCCCCCGGTAACGATGAACTGGGCAGCCTGCTGCGCTCGGTGCAGCGCAACCTGGAACTGCAGCGCGCGCTCGATGGCGCGTTCGCCGCCATGCTGGTGTCGCTGCGCGCCAGCCGCCTGCGCGACACGGAGCGCGACTGGCTCAAGACCAGCCAGAACGAGCTGGCCGAAGCGATGCGGGGCGACTTCAGCATGGCCGAACTGGCCGACCGCGTGCTGCGCTACCTGGCCCAGCGGCTGGGCGCCGGACTGGGTGCGCTGTACCTGCTGTCGTCCGCCGACGGCGCGCTGGAACGGGTGGCCACCTACGCGCTATTGAGCCGGCACGACGCGCCGCCCCGGCTGGCGCCGGGCCAGGGCTTGCCGTGGCAAGCGTTGCGCGAACGGCGCATGCTATGCCTGGACCCGGTGCCGGCCGATTACATGGCCATCGGCTCGGCGCTGGGCGCGGCCCGGCCCACGGTGCTGACCGTGTGGCCGCTGTGGCATGGCGACACGGCCGTGGGTGTGCTGGAACTGGGCGCGTTCCGTCCCTGCACGGCGCTGGAACAGGAGTTGATGGCGCTGGTGCGCGAAGCGTGCGCGCTGGGCTTCAGCATGCAGCTGGCGCACCAGCATACGGCGCACCTGCTGCACCAGGCCCGCGGGCAGCGCGGCGAAGGGTGGGCGGACGGCGTGGCAGACGGTGCAGCGAACGGTGGAGTGGGCAGCGCGGCGGCGGGCGGTGTGGGGGCAGCCGGCGCGGCCCGGCCCCAGGTATCCGGCGGGGGCTAGACGATCGATGGCGCACATAAAGGAGTGACTTTGTTCACAGCGTTTCTGGGCCGCCTGATGCTGCGGCAAAAATTCCTGTTGCTGGCGCTGCTCGGCTGCGTCACGGTGGCCATACCCACGGCCCTGTTCCTGAACGAAGCCAACAAGACCATCGCCATCGCGCGGCAGGAGGCGGACGGCATCGTGCCGGCGCGCGCGCTGCTGGCGGTGGTGCAGCTGGTGCAGCAGCACCGCGGACTGGCGGCCATGGCGCTGGCCGGCGACGCGCCATCGCGCGCGCCCGCCATGGCCAAGCTGCGCGAGGCCGACCAGGCCTTCGCCCAGATGGAACGCCTGGTCCAGCGGCTCGATGAACGCGACATCAGCACCGCCTGGTTCCGCATCCTCGAACAGTGGAGCGCGCTGTCGACCCAGGACGCCCAGGGCGCGCTGGCCGCGTCCGACAGCTTCGCGCGCCACAGCGCCCTGATCGCCCAGCTGTTCCGTTTCAACGACGGCATGATCGAGCATGCCGGCCTGCGGCTGGACCCGGAACCGGATTCCTATTTCCTGGTCGACGCGCTACTGGTGCGCGCCCCCGTGCTGCGCGAGACGCTGGGCCAGTTGCGCGGTGCCGGCGCCGGCATGCTGGTGCGCGGCGCGGCCGGCATGGACGAGCGCATCGCGATCGCTTCGCGCGCCGACCTGGCCGGCGATTACTACCGCACCATCGACGACGGACTGGCCATCGCGCTGGCCCACAACGGCGAGTTGCGCACCCGGCTGGCCGACCTGGCGCGGGCCAGCCGCGCCAAGGGCGAACAGGCGCTGCGGCTGGCGCGCGAGCAGGTGGTCCAGCCGCCCCGGCTCACCTACGGCGCGCTGGCCTGGTACCGCCAGTTCAGCGACACCATCGACACCCAGCACCGGCTGGCCGAGGCCGGGCTGGACGCGCTGCAGCAGGTGCTGGCCGCGCGCGTGGCCAGCCAGCGCCGGGCCGAGGCGGTGCTGGTGGGCGCGGTCTTGCTGCTGTGCGCGCTGGCCGTGGCGCTGGGCCATGTCATCGTCCGATCCGTCACGCGTCCGCTGGGCCAGGCGCTGGAGGCGGCCCGCGTGCTGACGGCCGGCGCCAGCGACAAGATCGAGGCGGCCGGCGCCATCGCGCGCGGCGACCTGGAACGGCGGCTCACCGTGGCGCCGCTGCCGGCCATCGCGCTGGCGGCCGCGGCGCAGGACGAAGTGGGCGAGCTGCAGCGCGCCGTCATGCGCATGGGGCAGGTGCAAAGCACGCTGGACGAAGCGTTCCTGAAAATGCTGGACGCGCTGCGCGACAGCCGGGCGCAGGGCGAGCGGCGCGACTGGATGATGCAGGGCCAGAACGAGCTCAATATGCGCATGCGCGGCGAACTGGAAACGGCGGTACTGGCCGACCGCGTGCTGTCCTACCTGTGCCCGCGCATCGGCGCCGGCGCGGGCGCCTGCTACCTGTATGACGAGGCCACCGGGCTGCTGCGTCCCGTGGCCGCCTACGGCCTGCCGCCGGCAGGCGCCGAGGCGGTGCCGCTGGCGCTGGGCGAAGGCGTGCTGGGACAGTCCGTGCTGGAACGGCGCACCATCGTGCTGGACCAGGTGCCGCCCGGCTACCTGACCATCGCCTCGGCGCTGGGCCGGGCCACACCGGCCTGCGTGGTGGTGGTGCCGCTGCTGCACGGCGCCAACGTGGTGGGCGCGCTGGAGGCGGGGACGTTCCGGCCCTACAGCGAAGCGGAACTGGCGTGGCTGGAACAGGTGCGCGAAAGCGTGGCCATCGGCTTTGATGTCGGCCTGTCGCGCCAGCGCACGCGCGCGCTGCTGGCCGAGACCGAGCGCCAGGCCGAGGAGCTGCGCATGCAGCAGGAGGAACTCCAGCAAAGCAACGAGGAACTGGAGGAGCGGGCCGACCTGCTGGAACGCCAGCGCGAGCAGATCCGCGCCAAGAACGCGGAGGTGGAGCAGGCCAGCCGCGAGATCTGGCACAAGGCCGAGGAGCTGCAGCGCATCAGCGCCTACAAGAGCGAGTTCCTGGCCAATATGTCGCACGAGCTGCGTACTCCGCTCAACAGCATGCTGATCCTGTCCGGCCTGTTGCGCGACAACCGGCCCGGCAATCTCACGCCCGAGCAGACGGAATACGCCAGCACCATCCACGCGGCCGGCAAGGACTTGCTCAACCTGATCAACGACATCCTCGACCTGGCCAAGGTGGAGGCCGGGCAGGTCGAGTGCCACTACGAGGATGGCGCGCCGGCCGAGATGCTGGCCGCGCTCGACAACCTGTTCCGTCCGGCGGCCGAACAGAAAGGCTTGCGCCTGTCGTTCGCGCTCGACCCGGCCGTGCCGCCGCGCTTGCGGCTCGACCTGCAGCACACGGCGCAAGTGCTGCGCAACCTGCTGGGCAACGCCATCAAGTTCACGGCCCACGGCCAGGTGGCGCTGCACGTGTCGGTGGCGCCGCCGCAGGAAGGGCGGCCGGCGATGCTGGCGTGCGCCGTCAGCGACACCGGCATCGGCGTGCCGGAGAGCCAGCAGCAGCTGATTTTCGAAGCGTTCCGCCAGGCCGATGGCGGCATTTCGCGCCACTATGGCGGCACGGGACTGGGGCTATCGATCTCGCTGCAACTGGCGGCCCGCATGGGCGGCAGCCTGTCGCTGCACAGCGTGGCGGGCCAGGGCAGCACGTTTACGCTGCTGCTGCCGCTGCAGGCGGCGTTGGGCGCGGCGGCCGTCACCGCCAGCGCCGCCACCACCGCCACCACCGGCGCCGTGGCTGCGCTTCCCGTGGGCGTCCGCACTGGCGCCACGGCGGGCGCCACCGGGCCTACGGCTGGAGCCGCGGCTACGCCAGCCGGTGGGCTGCCGACCGCCGCCACGCCGGGCGCATCGCCACCGTCCGGTGCGGACAGCGCGGCTCCGCCCGACCGCGCCGCACCGTGGCGCGTGCTGGTGCTGGAAGACCGGCCGGCCGCCGCCAGCAGCTTGTGCAGCCAGCTGGCCACGCGCGGCATCGCCGCCATGGGCGCGCGCAACGCGGCCGAGGCGCACACGGTGCTGACGGTGCAGCGCATCGGCTGCCTGGTGCTGGACCTGGACCTGGAACTGGCCGGCGTGCCGGCGCCGGAACTGCTGGAGCAGGTGCAGCGCCAGGCCGGCCAGCCCTTGCCCGTAGTGTTGCACTCGGCCCGCGCGCTGGACGCCGGACAGCAGCGCAGCCTGCGCCAGCACGCCGACAGCATCGTGCTGCGCGGCGAACGCAGCGCCGAACGGCTGGCCGACGAAGTGGCGCTGTGCCTGCACGCGGCGGCGCGCCGTCATGCCGTGGCCGGTGCCGGCGCCACCGCCGGCCCGGCCCTGGCGGGCGACGCCCCGTTCGAAGGGCGCAAGATGCTGATCGTGGACGACGACATGCGCAACGTGTTTTCCCTCACCAGCCTGTTGACGGACAAGGGCGCCGTGGTGGTGGAGGCGGAAAACGGCAAGGAGGCCCTGCGCCAGCTGGAACAGCACCCGGACGTGTGCGTGGTGCTGATGGATATCATGATGCCGGAGATGGATGGCTACGAAACCATGCGCGCCATCCGCGCCCAGCCCCGCCATCGCACGCTGCCGCTGATCGCCATGACGGCCAAGGCCATGCAGGGCGACAGCGAGAAATGCATGGCGGCCGGCGCCAGCGACTACATCGCCAAGCCGCTGGACACGGTCAAGCTGCTGTCGCTGCTGCGCGTGTGGACCCAGGGCTGAGGCCATGCACGCGGACCCGATCGAAGACATCGAGATCGCCCTGCTGCTGGACGGTGTGCGGCAAGTGTACGGCCACGACTTCCGCCAGTACGCGCCAGCCTCGCTCAAGCGCCGCCTGCGGCTCTGGCTGGCCGGCAGCGGTTGCGCCACCTTCTCGCGGGCGCAGGAGCGGCTGCTGCGCGAGCCGGCCCTGTTCGCGTCGCTGCTGCAGGGGATCACGGTGCACGTGACGGACATGTTCCGCGACCCGCCATTCTTTCTGGCGCTGCGGCGCCAGGTGCTGCCGTTCCTGCGGACCTACCCGTTCGTCAAGATCTGGCTGGCCGGCTGCGCCAGCGGCGAGGAAGTGTACGCGCTGGCCATCCTGCTGCACGAGGCGGGCATGCGCGGCCGCTACCGGCTGTACGCCACCGACCTCAGTGAACAGGTGCTGCAGCAGGCGCGCGAAGGCATCTATCCGCTGCGCCAGCTGCAGGCCTTCACCCGCAACTACCAGCAAAGCGGCGGCACCGGGCAATTCGCCGATTACTACACGGCGCGCTACGAGCATGCTATCGTCATGTCTGCGCTGAAGGAAAACCTGGTGTTCGCCCAGCATAACCTGGTGACGGATACCGATATCGGGGAGATGCACATGGTCATCTGCCGCAACGTGATGATCTACTTCCAGGCCGCCCTCAAGGAACGCTGCCTGGCGCTGTTCGACGGCTGCCTGCAGCCGGGGGGCTTCCTGTGCCTGGGCATGAAGGAAGGGCTGGACGGGCGCGCCATCGCGCCGCGCTACGAGGCGCTGGCGCCGCGTCTGCGCATTTACCGGAAGCGTTATGTGTAGCGCCGCCGTGCGTCCCCTGGCCGACGGCGCCGGTGGCGCCGGCGTGGGCACGCCCGTGCCGGTGCTGCTGGTGGACGACCGGCGCGAGAATCTGGCCGCGCTGGCGGCGCTGCTGGACGATTTCGGGCTGGCGCTGGAGCTGGTGAGCGCCGAATCGGGCAACGAGGCGCTGCGATTGAGCTTGCGCCACGAATTCGCGCTGGTGCTGCTGGACGTGCAGATGCCGGACATGGATGGCCTGGAAACGGCCGCCCTGCTGCGCGCCAATCCCAAGACGCGGCAACTGCCCATCGTGTTTGTGACGGCCGGCATGACCGAGCAGCCGCACCAGTTCGCCGGCTATGAACTGGGCGCCGTCGATTACCTGATCAAGCCGATCGAGCCGCTGGTCTTGCGCAGCAAGGTCAGCGTGTTCTGCGAGTTGTACCGCCACCGGCGCCACCAGGAAGCGCTGGTGGCCGAGCGCACGGCCGAGCTGTCGGCGCTGGCCCGCGAGCTGGGTGAGGAAGTGCGCGCGCGCCGCGCCGCCGAACAGACCTTGCGCCAGTTGAACGATGAACTGGAGCAGCGCATCGACGACCGCACGCGCGACCTGCGGCGCGCCATGGAGCAGATCGTCGAATCGGAAAAACTGGCCTCGCTGGGCAGTATCGTGGCCGGCGTGGCGCACGAACTGAACACCCCGCTGGGCAACATCATGCTGGTGGCCACCGCGCTCGACGAGCGTTTCGGCGCGTTCGCCCAGACCGTGCAGGCCGGCCAGCTGACCCGCACCGTGCTGGCCAACGCCGTGGCCGATTTCCGCGAGGCCAGCGCGCTGCTGCTGCGCAGCGCCATGCGCGCCAGTGAGCTGATTCAGAGTTTCAAGGCCGTGGCGGTGGACCAGACCAGCGCCCGCCGGCGCCAGTTCGACGTGCGCGCCACCGTCGCCGACATCCTCAACAGCCTGGGCACGAGCTTGCGCCACGCCCAGGTGCGCACCGTGCTGCGGATTCCCGACGGGATCATGATGGACAGTTATCCGGGCGCGCTGGAACAGATCATCAGCAACTTGATCAGCAATTCCATCGTCCACGGTTTCGACGGCAAGGGTGGCGAGATCGTGATCGACGGGCGCCAGCACGGCGACAAGGTGGAACTCGAATATTGCGACAACGGCGTGGGCATCGCACCCGAGCTGCAGCACAAGGTGTTCGAGCCGTTCTACACCACGCGTCTGGGGCAGGGTGGCTCGGGGCTGGGCATGTTCATCGTCCACAACCTCACCCATGGCACGCTCAAGGGCGAGATCCGCATCCGCAGCGCCGTCGGCGCCGGCGTGGCCGTGACGCTGACACTGCCGGCCGTGGCGCCGGCCTAAACCGGGGTCAGGTCATGAATTGAAGCAAGTTGCCTCAATTCATGACCTGACCCCGGTTTTCTGCGTGTGACCCCGGTTTTCTGCGTGGAACAAAAAAAAAGCCCGCTCATCAGAGCGGGCTAAATCCAATTCTTCTTAGGGAGTTGGAGGAGACAGGTGCAGTATGCTGCGGCGCGGCATATAAAGCAAATTTATCTTTCCAATATCCATTATAGAAAAATTGTATATCTTGCGATCAGATGCACGTCACCAGCACGTTGCTGATGGGTTTGTCGTGCATGATGCCGGTGCCATTGGCCACGGTGCAGGTCTGGCCGACGGGCTGCTCCAGCACGGTGATGCCGTAGGCATTGCCGTCGAACACGTTACCCATCTGGAAACCGACGCTGATGGTGGGATCGGAGCCGGGCGTGACCGGGCCGACCGTGGCGCCGCCGCCGTTGATCAGTTTCAGGCCGGTGCCGGTGCTCTTGAGGCCGACCACGCTGCCGCTCAGCAGGTAGCTGTTCTGGGTGCACTGCACGGTTACCAGGATGGAGCTGGTGTGGCCGGCCGAACCGCTGCCGTTGAACACCTGGCAGTTCATGTGGTCGGGCGGGGTCTGCTGCACCACGTTGTAGTCATCGCCATAGGCCACGCGGCGGGCGAAGGTGAAGGTGGTGGCGCCGGCCGGTACCGACAGGGTGTCCGTGCCGTTGGCCAGCACCAGGCCGGAATTGGTCAGCGGGCCGGCCGTGCTGATCACGCCGGCCACGTCGAACATGGCTTTGCCGCCGCAGCCGGCCAGCACCAGCGCCAGGGCCAGCGCCGCAGTGGCGCGCAGGGTCGAAACTTTCATGGGGTTCTCCAAATAGTGGGCAGGGTGGCGCCGCGCACGGCGCCGCCGGTGTTATTTGCTGCAGCTGACGTCCAGCGTGGTGACCTTGGCGGCCGGCATCACGGCGGCCGGGCTGTTGACCACGCACTTGACGGTCGGGTTGCCATTGTCATCGGTCGGCTGGGCCAGCACGGTCACGCCGTAGTTGCTGCCGTTCGGCACTTCGGTCGGGAAGGTGAAGCTGGCCAGGTCGCCCGCCGTCGCCGGCGGCGACACGGGCACGGTCTGGCTGCCGTTGGCCAGCACCAGGCCTTTGCCCACCAGGCCGCGCACGTTGCCGCCCAGGCTGTAGGTGGTGGTGTGGCAGGTCACGATGGCCTGGCGCACGGTGTAGATGTTGGCCTTGCCCTTGTTGTACTGGATGGCCGTGTCGCAGGTGGCCAGCGTGGGGTCGGGCTGCTGTTTGATCTCGATGTCGAACGAGGCGTCGTTGGCCACCAGGTCGGGGAAGGTGAACGTGGTGTCGCCCGCCGCCGGCGACACGGTGGACGAGCCATTCTGCAGCACCAGGCCGGCCTTGGTCAGGCCCACGATGGTGCCGCCCAGTTGCAGGCTGCCGGAGCCGCCGCCGCAGCCAGCCAGGGTGGCGCCGCACAGCACGGCCAGGCCGGCACGCAGGTACAAACTTTTCATAAACACACTCTCCAAATCGAATAGGGGCAGGGGCGGCATGCCGGGGCGTGACCGCAGCGCAGTGGCGCCGGCGCGCAAGGCGGTACCCAACACGGTGCGCATCGCCGTTGACCATCGCAGTGCGCATCGCAGTTGCGCATACTACACGCGCGGGCCATATTTTAGTGCATTTGGTAACAGCGGCGGGCAAACCCTTGTAACAGCCTGTGTCCGGACTGGCCGGCGAGTTGGCCCGTCCGCGTCAATGGACGCGCGTATGCTCGCACACGGAGCGCTTGCCCCGTACCTGGCAGGTATTGCGCACGGCGCCGTGCTGGTCGTGGACCTGCACTTCCCAGCTGTCCGGACCGCGCCGCTCCATGGTCATGAAGCCGAAGCCGTCGATCCACGCGCTCAGTTGTTCGACCACGGCGCCCGGCGCCGGGCTGATGCCGGGCGGCAGCGGATCGGGAATCGGCACGATGTCCTCGGCCGTGCCGGAAAAGCCGGAAATGAACTGGCTCGGGTGGCCGCTGCTGAAGCTGACCTGCTGCCACAGGTGGACATGGCCCGACAGCATCAGCTCGACGTTCTCGGGCAGCAGCTGCGGGTTGATGCTACCAAAGCTCTGGATCAGCCCCGCGTCGCCCAGCAGCAGGCGCAGCTTGCCCGCGTCCTTCAGGTCGGCGCCGATGCCCAGCAGCGGGTGGTGTTCCACGCCGATCGTGTGGCGCGCGCGGGGCGCCAGCGCGGCCAGCTTGCGGTAGGTGTCCTGGTAATGCGCCAGGCCGGCGTCGCCCGGTTTGAAGCCGCGCCACGTGGTGCTGGCCGTGTCGAACACCAGCAATTGGCTGTCCGCGCCCAGCGGCACGGCATAGGGATCGCTGTAGTCGCCGCGGTCGTCGTTGGCGGCGGCGTCGCAGTCGCGGCCCGGCAGCAGCGGACGCGGATCGAGGAAGCGCCACCAGCCCTGGCCGCCGCGCGCGCAGCTTTCATGGTTGCCGCGCGCCACCACCCACGGCGCCGCCCGCAGCAGCGCGGCCCCCGGCTGGAACAGGTCGGCCCGCCAGGCATCCCAGCCATAACCCCACGGACTGCCGGCGCAGCCCTGGTCACCGGCCGGGCACGGATTCTCGCGGTAGTGGAAGTCGCCCACGTGGATCACGAGATCGGGCTTCCACGCGGCGGCGGCGGCGGCCACGGTGGCGAACGGGTACTGGACCGGGTCGTTGCAGGCCTGGAAGCTGTCTTCCTTCTGAAGCAGGCGGCAGCCGGTGTCGCCCAGGACCACGATGCGGCGCGGGTCGGCGTGCGGCAATGGCAATGGCCGCCCCAGCACGCTGGCGCTGGCCAGCCCGGCCGGCAGCGCCGCCTCGCACACGCGCACGTCGAACACGGATGGCTTGGACAGTGCCGGCGGCGACGCGGTGGGCCGTTGGGCGATGGTGGCTGGCGCGGCGCGCAGTGTCATGGGCTGGGCCACGCCGTCGCGCACGATGGCGGGACAGGCCGGCGCTCCGGTGAGCACGCGCGCCATGGCCGCGCCATCCTCGCCCAGCACGACGAAGGCGGTGAATGGCGCGCTGTCGCCGGCGGGCGGCACGGTGGCGCAGGCGGCCAGCAGCAAGGCAGTGGCCAGCGTGGCGAGGCGATGGGGGACGGTAGACGGCACGATGGTTCCTGGATAGTGAGGCGTTAATTTACCACGCCAGCCCCGGCGGCAATTGCTGCGGCGAATTGATGCGACAATAGGGCCTTTGCCACCGACCCTGTCCCGCCATGCCCGCCATCCGTCCGCAAGCCCTGCTGTTCGATCTCGACGATACCCTGTGGCCGATCGCGCCCGTCATCGCCCAGGCCGAGCTGGACTTGCACGCCTGGCTGAGTGCGCACGCGCCACTGGTGGCGGCCCGCTTTTCCATCGCCGAACTGCGCGAGCGCCGGCTGGCCCTGCTGGCGCGGCGGCCGGAACTGGTGGTCGACCTGGCGCATTTGCGCCGCGTGGGATTGGAGGAAGCGTTCGCGCTGGCCGGCGAGGATGGGCGCCACATCGACGAAGCCATCCGCATCTTCCTGGCCACCCGCAACGCCGTCACACCCTACGATGACGTGCTGCCGGCGCTGGAGCGGCTGCGCGCGCGCTGGCGGCTGGGCACCATCACCAATGGCAACGCGGACCTGGAGCAGATCGGCCTGGCCCACCATTTCGACGCCACGCTGGCCGCGCCCCAGTTCGGCCGCGCCAAGCCCGACCCGTCCATCTTCCTGGCCGGCTGCGCCGCGCTCGGGGTGGCGCCCGAGGCGGCCATCTACGTGGGCGACGACCTCAAGCTGGACGTGATCGGCGCCCAGCGGGCCGGGATGCGGGCCGTCTGGCTCAACCGCCACGGCGGCAATGGCCACGTCGAACTGGGCATCGTGCCGGACGCCATCTGCGCCACGCTGGATGAATTGGAGACGTGGCTGGCTCAACTTGGCGCGGAATGATGGGACTAGCGGATGGCACAAGCCGATGGTGCAAGTGGCTGGCGCAAGCCGATGGCACAAGCCGATGGCGCAAGCGCGCCGCGAGCGTGCATAATAAGCGGGTGACCCAGATTGTTGCCGGCCCGTGCCGGCCTTGAGAAATATGCAACTCGATACCCGCGCCCAAACCCTGCTCAAAGCCCTGATCGAGCGGTATATCGCCGACGGCCAGCCGGTCGGATCGCGAGCGCTGTCCAAGATTTCCGGCCTCGACCTGTCGCCGGCCACCATCCGCAACATCATGGCCGACCTGGAGGAACAGGGCTACGTGGCCAGCCCCCACACCTCGGCCGGACGCGTGCCCACGCCGCGCGGCTACCGCATCTTCGTCGATACCCTGTTGACGGTGCAGCAGCTTGACGAGCAGGCCGTGGAAGCGCGCATGCGGCTGCAGGCGCCGCAGCCGCAGAAGATGATCTCCAACGCGGCGCAGATGCTGTCGCAGCTGTCGCAGTTCGCCGGCGTGGTGATGAGCCCGCGGCGCGAATCCGTGTTCCAGCAGATCGAATTCCTGCGCCTGTCGGAAAAGCGCATCCTGCTGGTGATCGTCGGCCCCACCGGCGACGTGCAGAACCGCCTGTTGCTGACGGATGTGGATTACACCCCGGCCCAGCTGACCCAGTCGGCCAACTACATCAACCAGAACTATGGCGGGCTGGCGTTCGACGAAGTGCACCACCGGCTGCAGGGCGAGCTGCGCCAGTTGCGCGACGACATGGGCCGGCTGATGCAGGCGGCCGTGGAGGCGGGCAGCGAAGCGATGGCCGACAGTTCGGATGACATGGTGATCGCCGGCGAGCGCAATTTGCTGTCGGTCAGCGACCTGTCCTCGAACATGACGTCGCTGCGCCAGATGTTCGACATGTTCGAGCAGAAGACCGGGCTGATGCAGTTGCTCGACGTATCGAGCAAGGCCAGCGGGGTGCAGATCTACATCGGCGGCGAGTCGAACCTGGTGCCGATGGACGAGATGAGCGTGGTGACGGCGCCCTACACGGCCAACGGCAAGATCGTCGGCACGCTCGGTGTGATCGGCCCCACGCGCATGGCCTACGAGCGCGTGATTCCGATCGTGGACATCACGGCCAAGCTGCTGTCGAACGCGCTGAGCCACCATTGAACATTTCAGGGGCAGACCCTGGGGCCTGACCCTGATGTGGCCAGTCTGGGATTAGTGCTTGTGCGGGCAGGCCGTCTTGACGCAGTTGCCGTAGATGGCCAGCGCGTGCTCGGCGATCTTGAAGCCGCGCTCCTCGGCGATCTTCTGCTGGCGCTGCTCGATCTCGTCGTCGAAGAACTCTTCCACCCGGCCGCAGTCCAAACACACGAGGTGGTCGTGGTGTGAACCTTCGTTCAGTTCGAAAATGGCCTTGCCCGTCTCGAAATGGTTGCGGTTGAGCAGGCCGGCCTGCTCGAACTGGGTCAACACGCGGTAGACGGTGGCCAGACCCACATCCATGTTGTCAGCAAGCAATATTTTGTAGACATCTTCGGCCGTCAGGTGGCGTACCGGGCTGCTTTGAAAAATATCCAGGATCTTAAGGCGGGGCAGGGTCGCTTTCAGGCCGCTGGCCTTGAGGTCGGTAGGATTGTTACTCATGTTTGTTACTCGAATGTGGTTCATGTGCTTTATGATATAGCGTTTTGGCACTTCCGCTCAATTCAATTGAGGACACTTATGCGCGTCACCCAGGCTTTACCGCAGTCTTTGTTGCACCGAATTTCACGCCGCGCGCCCCTGCTGGCGGCCGCCGTTTGCGTCGCACTGGCTTCGTCCGGCTGCGCCACCCGCAGTGCGCTGGGCGAAAAGCTGAGCGACGCCAGGCACGAGAGCGCCCCCGTGGCAGCCGATGGCGCGCAGACCACGACCATTACCAAGTTCCAGAAGTTCATGTGGTTCTTCTCGCCGTACCGTCCTGACATTCAGCAAGGCAACTTTGTCTCGGAAGAAATGTTGGCGCAATTGAAAATCGGCATGACGCGCGACCAGGTGCGCTTCATCTTCGGCACCTCGCTGGCGGCCGACATCTTCCACGCCGACCGCTGGGATTATCCGTTCCGCCTGGCCAAGGGCAATGGCGAGATCACCACCAGCCGCGTGACCGTGTTCTTCAAGGATGGCAAGGTCGACCACTATGAAGGCGGCCATTTGCCGACCGAGAAGGAATACATCGCCCGCATCGCCGGCCCGGCGCCCGAGGTCAAGCAAGACCCGCCGTCCACCAAGCAGTAATTGAAACGTTTTCACCGACAGAGCAAATAGCATGAATCCATTGAATATCGCCATCGCCGGCGCCGGCGGCCGCATGGGCCACATCCTGATCGAAACCATCCTGCAAACGCCGGACGCCCGCCTGGCCGGCGCGCTGGACCGTGCCGGCTCGCCCGGCCTGGGCAGCGACGCGGCCGCCTTCCTGGGCCAGACCAGCGGCGTGGCGATCGAGTCCGACCTGGCCAAGGGCCTGGCCGGCGCCCAGTACCTGATCGACTTCACCCGTCCGGAAGGCACGCTGGCCCACCTGGCCTACTGCGCCGAGCATGGCATCAAGATGATCATCGGCACCACCGGCTTCGATGAAGCGGGCAAGGCTGCCATCGCCGCCGCCGCCAAGAAGACGGCCATCGTGTTCGCGCCCAACATGAGCGTGGGCGTCAACGTCACGCTCAAGCTGCTGCAGCAGGCCGCCAAGGCGCTGGCCGTGGGCTACGACATCGAAGTGATCGAAGCCCACCACCGCCACAAGGTGGACGCGCCGTCCGGCACCGCGCTCAAAATGGGCGAAGTGATCGCCGATGCGCTGGGCCGCGACCTCAAGGAATGCGCCGTCTACGCGCGTGAAGGCGTCACGGGCGAGCGCGATCCGTCCTCGATCGGTTTCGCCACCATCCGCGGCGGCGACATCGTGGGCGACCACACCGTGCTGTTCGCCGGCACCGGCGAGCGCATCGAGATCAGCCACAAGTCCAGCAGCCGCGTCACCTACGCGCACGGCGCGCTGCGCGCGGCCCGCTTCCTGGCCGACAAGGCCACCGGCTTGTACGACATGAACGACGTGCTGTCGCTCAAGGACTGACCGGGGAGCCGCCGCGCCGATGACGCCCAACCTCGATTCCAGCTTCAACCTGGCGCGCTACTGGGAACAGGGCGACGCCGTCAGCCACGCGGTGGCCTGGCTGCTGCTGGCCATGTCGCTGGCCAGCTGGTTCTGCATCCTGGCCAAGGGCTATGCGGCCTGGCGCATCCGCCGCGCCGCGCCGGCCGTGCAGGCGTTCTGGGACGCGCCCACCATGCACGATGGCGTGGCCGCGTTGACCGAGGCCGATCCCGAGCTGGTGTATGCGCCGCTGGCGCAGCTGGGCGCGGCCCAGTTGAAGGTGGCGGGCCGGCCATCGCTGGGCGGCGAGATGGGCCATGCGGAGCAGGTCACGCGCGTGCTGCGCGCGGCCGTGCAGCGCGTCACGGCCCGGCTGGAATCGGGGCTGACGCTGCTCGCCTCGATCGGTTCCACCGCACCGTTCGTGGGCCTGCTGGGCACCGTGTGGGGCATCTACCATGCGCTGGCGGCCGTCTCCACGGCCGGCACGGTGCAGATCGACAAGGTGGCCGGTCCCGTGGGCGAGGCGCTGATCATGACGGCCATCGGCCTCACGGTTGCCATTCCCGCCGTGCTGGCCTATAACGGTTTCAACCGGGTCAACCGCCTCACGCTGGCCGAGCTGGACGCGTTCGCGTTCGACTTGCACGCCTACCTGACGACGGGCGAGCGGGCCCGCCAGTAACGTCACCGGGCCGGCTTGTCCGGTCCTTGCCTTGTACACCACGCCGGGAGTAGCGATGGCCTTTGGCTCATTCAACCACCACCGCCAGCAAGGCCCGATGGCCGACATCAACGTTACGCCCATGGTGGACGTGATGCTGGTGCTGCTGGTGATCTTCATCATCAGCGCGCCCATGTTCACGCACGCCGTCAAGCTCGATCTGCCCAAGGCGCAGGCGCAGGCCAATCCGCAGCAGGCGGCCAGCGTGTCGCTGGCGATCGACGCCAGGGGCCAGGTCTACTGGAACGATGAAGCGGTGGCGGCGACGGCACTCGATGCGCGCCTGGCGGCGGCCAGCAAGCTCGATCCGCAGCCCGAATTACAACTGCGGGCCGACAAGAACACGCGTTACGAAGTGGTGGCCCAGGTGATGGCCGCCGCCCAGACAGCCGGCTTGACCAAGCTCGGTTTCGTCACTGAACCACCGAAAGAGAAAAAATAATGGCTACCGCAGAAATCAATGGCGCCGCGATCGTCGACTTCCCCAGCTTCCACCGCGAATGCCAGCAGGCGCTGGGTTTCCCCGACAGCTACACGGGCACCATGGACGCCTGGGTCGATTGCCTGAGCTACTTGCGCGACGAGGATGGCATGACGCGCTTCCGCCTCAAGCCGAGCGAACTGCTCGACCTCGTCATCGTGAACGCCGAGGCGATGCGCGCGCAAGTGCCCGACATCCTGGAAGAAGTCACCTATTGCATAGCCGGCATCAACGAGCGCTACGAGGACTACGGCGAGAAACCAGCCCTGCGGCTGGTGCTGCGCTAAGAAGTCATTTCAAAAAGCCCATGGCGTCGTTGTGGCGCCTTGCCGTGCGGATCGGCAGTGCCGTTCCCACTGTCTTCGGCGCCACGCCTAGCCATGGTCATTTTGAAACAACTTCTAAGCCGGGCGAACACGCCCGCGCCGCCCGGCGCGCTTGCGCGCGCGGGGACACCTTCCTTCCGGGCTTATCCTGCCTGTCCGGCCAGCTCCGCCGGCGCCAGCGTCAGCACTTCATAGCCGCTGGCCGTCACCACCACCATGTGTTCCCACTGGGCCGACAGCGAGCCGTCGCGCGTTTCCACGGTCCAGCCGTCTTCCAGTTCCACGGTCGAGGCGCGTCCGGCGTTGATCATCGGTTCGATGGTGAACAGCATGCCCGGCTTGAGCACCATGCCGGTGGCCGGTTTGCCATAGTGGCGCACTTCCGGCTCCTCGTGGTAGACCAGGCCGATGCCGTGGCCGCAGTAGTCGCGCACCACGGAAAAGCCGGCTTTCTCGGCCACGGTCTGGATCGCATGGCCCACGTCGCCCAGCGTGGCGCCCGGACGCACGGCGCGGATGCCGGCCCACATGGCGTCGTAGGTCACGTCCACCAGCCGCTTGGCCGTCTTCGATGGCGTGCCCACGTAGTACATGCGGCTGGTGTCGCCATGCCAACCGTCGCGGATCACGGCCACGTCGATGTTGATGATGTCGCCATCCTTCAGCACTTCATCGGGCGACGGGATGCCGTGGCACACCACCTGGTTGACGGAGGTGCACACGGTGGCCGGAAAGCCGCTGTAGCCCACGTTGGCCGGAATGGCCTGCTGCACCTTGACGATGTAGTCGTTGCACAGCCGGTCCAGTTCGGCCGTGCTCACGCCGGGGCGCACGTGTTGTTCGATCATGGTCAGCACGTCGGCCGCCAGCTGGGCCGCCACGCGCGCCTGCGCGATCTGTTCCGGCGTCTTGACCAGGATGGCCAGCGATTTACGCTTGTTCATGCGCGCCTCCCAGTACTTTCATGGCGGCGGCCAGCGCCGCGTCATGCAGTTCGTCGTGCTCGCGCGGCAGCGTCACGCCGCCTTCCTGGGCGGCGCGCAGCAGCAGCTGACAGATGTCGCTGTAGCGCAGGTCCGGGTTGGTTTCGGCCAGCAGGCCGATGCGCAGCCAGTGTTCGGCCTGCGCGTTGATGGAGCGGTTCAGCGCACCGCTGGCGATGCGCAGATTCTCATGCATCTGGCTGGAGATTTTGACGATGCCCATGGGGAGGAGTGCCTTTATACGTTTTATATACGAAACGTATATTACCATGCCCGGCGCCGGGCCGCACGGCTGCGTGACTGTGCCATCAGGCTTGGCCGGCCAGCAGTGCCTGTTCGCCGGCGACCAGCGCCGCCACCATGTCGGCCACCAGCCGTACCCGCGGCGAGCGCCGCACGTCCGGATGCATGACCAGCCAGATCTGGCGCGGCACGGGCTGGGTGGGCGCTGCCAACGCCACCAGGCCGCTGTCGGTGCGGCCGATGAAATGGGGCAGGGCGGCAATGCCCAGGCCCGCGCGCGCCGCCTGCCATAAGGCCGTCATGTCGTTGCTGCGCAGGATGAAGCGGCGTCCCGCCGCCACCCCTTCCAGCCATTGCTGGTGCGGCACCTGGCGCAGGCTGTCGTCGTAGCCGAGAAATTCCCACTGTTCCGGCGCCCGTTCGGCGTAGCGCGGCGCCGCGTACAGGCCGTAGCCCAGCGTGCCCAGCGCGCGCACCACCAGCCCCGGCGCGCTGGGGCGCGACAGGCGCAGCGCCAGGTCGGCTTCGCCGCGCGCCAGGTTCACTTCGCGCGTCTCGCCCATCACTTCCAGGTCGATGCCGGGCCAGTCCTGGCGCCGCGCGGCCAGGCGCGGCACGAGGAAGTGCGCGCTCATGGCCGGCGGCGCGGACAGCCGCACCGTGCCCTGCAGCGATGACACGCCCAGCGCCACGCGGGCGAATGCCAGCGCCTCGTCCTCCAGTTTGCGGGCCTGGTGCGCCAGCGTTTCCCCTTCCGGCGTCAAGCTCCAGCCGCGCGGCAGGCGGTCGAACAGGCGCACTGCCAGCGCCTGTTCCAGCCCTTCCACCCGGCGCGCCACGGTCGAATGTTCCACGCCCAGCTTGCGGGCGGCGGCCGACAGGCTGCCCAGCCGCGCCAGTTCCAGGAAATGGCGCACGTCGTCCCATTGCAGATTGCCATCTGATTGTTTTTGCACAGACATTGTGTGATTTTTGAGAATTGTTGGTGATTTATGCCCAGTGTAACCTGAAGTCCGTCCCATCAACTTCAAGGAGAACTTCATGGACCAGGAAATTGCAAACCAGGCCGGCCAGATCCGCATCCACGCCTACGGCGACGCCAGCGTGCTCGAATACGGCAGCGTCACGCTGCCGCCGCCGGGCGCCGGTGAAATCCGGGTGCGCCACACGGCCATCGGCGTCAACTTCGTCGACATCTATCACCGCAGCGGCCTGTATCCGCTGCCTGCCCTGCCGGCTGTGCCGGGGGTGGAGGCGGCCGGCGTGGTGGAGGCGCTCGGCCCCGGCGTGCAGGGGCTGGCCGTGGGCCAGCGCATCGCCTACGCCGGGCCGCCCACCGGCGCCTACAGCACGGCGCGCAACCTGCCCGCCGCCAAAGCCATCGCCCTGCCCGACGAGGTGGCGGACGACACGGCGGCCGCGCTGCTGCTGCGCGGGATCACGGCCCACATGCTGTTCCAGCAGGTGCGGCCGCTGCGGGCGGGCGAGACGGTGCTGGTGCAGGCGGCCGCCGGTGGCCTGGGGCTGGTGCTGGTGCAGTGGGCCAAGGCGCTGGGCGCGACCGTGATCGGCACCGTCAGCAGCGAGGCCAAGGCCGCGCTGGCACGCGAACATGGGCTGGATTACGCCATCAACTACCGTGAGCGGGCCGTGGCGGACGCCGTGCGTGCATTGACGGACGGGCGCGGGGTGGACTACGCCATCGACGGCATCGGCGGCCAGACGCTGGCCGATACGGTGCGGGCCGTGCGTCCGTTCGGGATGGTGGCCAGCGTGGGGCAGGTGAGTGGTGAAGTCCCGCTCGACCTGTCGCTGCTCGGCGGCGGCAGCAACGTGGCGTTCGCGCGGCCCAGCGTGTTCGGGCTGATGGCCGATGCGCGGCTGTACCGGGACGGCGCGCAGGCCACGCTGGCGCAGCTCCAGGCTGGCCTGCGTGCCACGGTGGCCGAGGTGCTGCCGCTGGCGCGGGCGGCCGAAGCCCACCGTCGGCTGGAGACGGGCGCCAACACGGGCGCCATTCTGCTGCGGCCCTGAGGCTGGATGCTGGCCCCGCGCCGGCCCGGCGCAGGATCGGTGTGTGACCAGCGCAGGACCAGCGCCGGCGCGCTGCCGGCGCTGCTCAGCGCACGGCTTGCAGGTCGAAGTGGGGATTCTGGATCAGGCCCAGCACGTTGCCGAACGGGTCGTTCAGTTCCGCCACCTTGATGCCGTCGCCCACGTCCTGCACGGCCGCGTGCACGGTGGCGCCCAGCGCAAGCAGGCGCGCCACGTCGGCTTCGATATCGTCCACGCCCCAGTAAGCCTTGCTGCCGGACGGGCCGGGTTGGCCGTCCGGTACCAGGCCCAGTTCAAAGCCGCCCACGGCGAAGCCCACGTAGAACGGCTGGTCGAAATACGGCGCCACGCCGAACGCCTGGGTGTACCAGTCCTTGCCCCGGGCCAGGTCCGGCGCGGGGTAGATCACGGTGCGTAATCCCTTGATCATGGTTGTCTCCCTGTTCATGTTGAAAAAACCATATCATGCCACGTCCATCTCCGCAGCGGGCGCTGGCGGCGGCCGCACGCTCAGCCCGGCCGCGAACCAGTATAATGTCCGGTTCATAGTCACTTTTGGCCGCACATCATGCAAGATAAATATAGTCCCGCCGACGTTGAAAAAGCCGCCCAATCCCACTGGAAGGCGATCGACGCCTACAAAGCCGTCGAAAACGATCCCCGTTTCCCCAAGGGTAAGTACTACGCTTGCTCGATGCTGCCTTACCCTTCGGGCAAGCTGCACATGGGCCACGTGCGCAACTATACGATCAATGACGTGATGTACCGCTACCTGCGCATGAACGGCTACAACGTGCTCATGCCCATGGGCTGGGACGCCTTCGGCATGCCGGCCGAGAACGCGGCCATGGCCAACAACGTGCCGCCCGCGCAGTGGACCTATTCCAACATCGCCCACATGCGCGAGCAGATGGAGTCCATGGGCCTGGCCATCGACTGGTCGCGCGAAATGACGGCCTGCAAGCCCGAATACTACAAGTGGAACCAGTGGATGTTCCTCAAGATGCTCGAGAAGGGCATCATCTACAAGAAGACCGGCACCGTGAACTGGGATCCGATCGACCAGACCGTGCTGGCCAACGAGCAGGTGGTCGATGGCCGCGGATGGCGTTCCGGCGCGCTGATCGAAAAGCGCGAAATCCCCATGTACTACGCCCGCATCACGGACTACGCCGATGAACTGCTGGAATACGTGGACACCAAGCTGCCCGGCTGGCCCGAGCGCGTGCGCACCATGCAGACCAACTGGATCGGCAAGTCGACCGGCGTGCGCTTCGCCTTCCCGCACCAGATCAAGGACGCCGCCGGCGCCCTGATCGGCGACGGCAAGCTGTACGTGTTCACCACCCGTCCCGACACGGTGATGGGCGTGACCTTCTGCGCCGTGGCCGCCGAGCACCCGCTGGCCGTGCACGCCGCGCAGACCAATGCCGCGCTGGCCGCCTTCAACGCCGAGTGCAAGCTCGGTTCCGTGATCGAGGCCGACATGGCCACCATGGAGAAGAAGGGCATGCCCACCGGCCTGTTCGTCACCCATCCGCTGACCGGCGCCCAGGTGGAAGTATGGGTTGGTAACTACGTCCTGATGACCTACGGCGATGGCGCCGTGATGGGCGTGCCGGCCCACGACGAGCGCGATTTCGCATTCGCCAAGAAGTACAACCTGCCGATCAAGCAGGTGATCCGCGCCGAAGGCAAGGAATTCTCCACCGACGCGTGGCAGGAATGGTATGGCGACAAGGACATCTCCATCGTCTGCAACTCGGCCCAGTTCGACGGCCTGAACTACGCCGACGCCGTGGAAGCGGTGGCCGCCGCCATGGGCGAAAAGGGCCTGGGCGAGAAGAAGGTCACGTTCCGCCTGCGCGACTGGGGCGTATCGCGCCAGCGCTACTGGGGCACGCCGATCCCGATGATCCACTGCGACGATTGCGGCTCCGTACCCGTGCCGGAAAAAGACCTGCCCGTGGTGCTGCCGGAAGACTGCGTGCCGGACGGCAGCGGCAACCCGCTCAACAAGCACGAAGCCTTCCTCAAGTGCGACTGCCCCAAGTGCGGCAAGCCGGCCCGCCGCGAGACGGACACCATGGATACCTTCGTCGATTCGTCGTGGTACTACATGCGCTATACCTCGCCCGGCTCGAACGAGGCCATGGTAGACGCGCGCAACGATTACTGGATGCCGATGGACCAGTACATCGGCGGCATCGAACACGCCGTGATGCACTTGCTGTACGCGCGCTTCTGGACCAAAGTGATGCGCGACTTCGGCCTGGTCAAGTTCGACGAACCTTTCGTCAACCTGCTGACCCAGGGCATGGTGCTCAACGAAACCTACTACCGCGAGGATGAAGCGGGCAAGAAGACCTGGTTCAACCCGGCCGACGTGGACCTGACGCTGGACGACAAGGGCCGCCCGCAAGGCGCGACCCTGAAGACGGACGGCCAGCCGGTGCACATCGGCGGCACCGAGAAGATGTCCAAGTCGAAGAACAACGGCATCGACCCGCAAGCCCAGATCGAGCAGTACGGCGCCGACACGGCCCGTTTGTTCACCATGTTCGCCTCGCCGCCGGAACAGACGCTGGAATGGTCGGGCAGCGGCGTGGAAGGCGCCAACCGCTTCCTGCGCCGCGTGTGGGCCTACGGCTACGCGCAGGCGGGCCGCATCGGCAGCGCGCTGGCCGCGCCAGCCGCGCCGGTGGCCACCGAGCCGCAGAAGACGCTGCGCCGCGAACTGCACAAGATCCTGCAGCAGGCCGACTACGACTTGAAGCGCATCCAGTACAACACCGTGGTATCGGCCTGCATGAAGATGCTGAACACGATGGAATCGGCCAGGCTGGACGACAGCGCCGAATCGAACGCACTGGTGGCCGAAGGCTTCTCGATCTTCCTGCGCCTGCTCAATCCTGTCGCGCCGCACATCACCCACGTGCTGTGGGAAGAGCTGGGCTACGGCAAAGTGTTCGGCGACCTGCTGAACGCGGCCTGGCCGCAGGTGGACCCGGCCGCGCTGGAACAGGCCGAGATCGAGATGATGATCCAGGTGAACGGCAAGCTGCGCGGCAGCGTCACCGTGGCCAAGACGGCCGACAAGGCGGCCATCGAGGCGGCCGCGCTGGCCAACGAGGCGGTGCAAAAGTTCATCGAAGGCACGCCGAAGAAGGTCATCGTCGTACCGGGCAAGTTGATCAACATCGTGGTGTAAGCGATGGCGGCCACCACTTCCGTGTCGTGGCGGCGCTGGGGCGCGCTGCTGGCGCTGTCCCTGTCGTTGTCATCGACTTTGACGGCCTGCGGCTTCCACCTGCGCGGGGAGGGTGGCCATTACACGCTGCCGTTCCCGTCGCTGTATGTGGGCTTGCCGGAGTCGTCGCCGCTGGCGATTGACCTCAAGCGCAACATCCGCGCCAACGGCGGCACCACCGT
Source organism: Burkholderiaceae bacterium (assembly GCA_035254005.1). Classification (GTDB taxonomy): domain Bacteria; phylum Pseudomonadota; class Gammaproteobacteria; order Burkholderiales; family Burkholderiaceae_D; genus Rugamonas. Next base: position 34,871 of record DATFBD010000173.1, read on the forward strand.
GGCGGCCAATCCCAAGGATGCCGATGGCGTGATCGACGTGCTGAGCGATCCTGAAAAGACGCGCAGCAAATCGATCCTGTCGCTGAACAGCAATGGCCGGGTGCGTGAATACCTGCTCGCCTACACCATCGTGTTCCGCGTGCTGGACCGCCAGGGCAACGAGCTGCTGCCCGCGACCACCATTGCGTTGAACCGCCCCATCACCTTCAACGAAACCCAGTTGCTGGCCAAGGAGCGCGAGGAAGCCTTGCTGTACAAGGACATGCAGACCGACCTGGTGCAGCAGATGATGCGCCGCATCGCCGCCGTCAAGCCGGTGCAGATGTCGGTGCCGCCGGCCAGCCGGCAGTAGGCAGGGGGCTTCATGCAATTGCGACTGGAAGCGCTGGAAGGCCACTTGGCCAAGCAACTGGCGCCGCTGTACGTCGTCACCAGCGATGAACATTTGCTGGCGCTGGAGGCGGCCGACAAGATCCGCCGCGCCGCGCGCGCGCAAGGCTATTCCGAGCGCGACGTGCTGACGGTGGAGCGCACCTTCAAGTGGGGCGAGCTGCTGGCGGCCAACCAGGCCTTGTCGCTGTTCGGCGACAAGAAGCTGATCGAGCTGCGCATCCCCAGCGGCAAGCCGGGCAAGGATGGCGGCGCGGCGCTGCAAAGCTATGTGAAGGACCTCAGTCCGGACAACCTGACGCTGATCACCCTGCCCAAGCTGGACTGGCAGACGCAGAAGGCGGCTTGGGTGGCCAGCCTGCAGCAGGCCGCCGTGTATATCGACATTCCGCAGGTGGAGCGCAACCAGCTGCCCAACTGGATCGGCCAGCGCCTGGCCGCGCAAGGCCAGAGCGCCGACCGCCAGAGCATCGAGTTCATCGCCGACCGGGTGGAAGGCAACCTACTGGCGGCGCACCAGGAGATCCAGAAACTGGGCCTGCTGCACGAGCCGGGACGATTGACGTATGAGCAGGTGCACGACGCCGTGCTCAATGTGGCCCGCTACGACGTGTTCAAGCTGAGTGAAGCCATGCTGGCCGGCGATCCGGCCCGGCTGGTGCGCATGCTGGAAGGCTTGAAGGGCGAAGGCGAGGCGCTGCCGCTGGTCTTGTGGGCCGTGTCCGAGGAAATCCGGACGCTGTTAAAATTGAAAGCGGGGATGGCCCAGGGCCGTCCCTTGGGCGCGCTGCTCAAGGAATACCGCATCTGGGGGCCGCGCGAGCGCATGATGGACCCGGCCCTGCGGCGCATTTCGCTGCCCACGCTGGAGGCGGCCATGAAGGATGCGGCGCAGGTGGATAAAATGATCAAGGGCCTGCGGGCCAAGGCGTTTGCCGGCGACGCCTGGGACGCCATGCTGCAGCTGGCGCTGAAAGTGGCGCGCGGCTGACAGTGGTTATAGGGTCAGACCCTGGGGTCTGACCCTGGTTTGCGTCTGTGGCCGTTCTGGCGCCCGACAAACCAGTGCATAAGTAAGGGTCAGACCCCAGGGTCTGACCCTGTATTGAACTCCGTGAATGGAACGATAATGGACATCAAGCAGTACATGGAACAAGTGGGCCAACAGGCGCGCGCCGCGTCGCGCGCCATGGCCAAGGCCGACAGCGCCACCCGCAACCGCGCATTGCTGCTGATCGCCGAGGCGATCGAGCGCGAAGCGCCGGCCCTGCGCGCGGCCAACCAGCTGGACCTGGACGCGGCCCGCGCCGCCGGCCTGGCGCCGGCCATGGTGGACCGCCTGACCCTGTCGGAAGCGGCCATCGCCACCATGGTCGAAGGCTTGCGCCAGATCGTCGCGCTGCCCGATCCGATCGGCGAAATCTCCAACATGAAATACCGCCCGTCCGGCATCCAGGTGGGCCAGATGCGCGTGCCGCTGGGCGTGATCGGCATCATCTACGAAGCCCGTCCCAACGTCACCGTGGACGCGGCCGGCCTGTGCATCAAGAGCGGCAACGCCACCATCCTGCGCGGCGGCTCGGAAGCGATCCACTGCAACCGCGCGCTGGCCAAGCTGGTCAAGGAAGGCTTGCTGGGCGCCGGCCTGCCCGAGAGCGGCGTGCAGGTGGTCGACACCACCGACCGCGCCGCCGTGGGCGCCATGATCACCATGCCGCAGTATGTGGACGTGATCGTGCCGCGTGGCGGCAAGGGCCTGATCGCGCGCCTGATGGAAGAAGCCACGGTGCCCATGATCAAGCACCTGGACGGCATCTGCCACGTCTACATCGACGCCAAGGCCGACCTGCAAAAGGCGCTCGACATTGGCTTCAACGCCAAGTGCCACCGCTACGGCACCTGCAACACCATGGAAACGCTGCTGGTGGCGCGCGCCATCGCGCCGCGCGTGCTGCCGGAGCTGGCCAAGTTGTACGCCACCAAGCAGGTCGAGCTGCGCTGCGATCCCGAAGCCATGGCCATCCTGGCCGGCTACCCGCACCTGGTGGCCGCCACCGAGGAGGACTGGGCCACCGAGTACCTGGCCGCCATCCTGTCGGTCAAGGTGGTGGAGGGCATCGACGAGGCGATGGACCACATCAACCGCTACTCGTCCAAGCACACCGAGTCCATCATCACCGAGGACTACACGGACGCCCTGCGCTTCCTGCGCGAAGTCGATTCGGCCTCCGTGATGGTGAACGCCTCGACCCGTTTCGCGGACGGTTTCGAATACGGTCTGGGCGCCGAGATCGGCATCTCCAACGACAAGCTGCACGCGCGCGGCCCGGTCGGACTGGAGGGCCTGACCTCGCTCAAGTACGTGGTGTTCGGCCACGGCGAAGTACGCAAATAACCGCACGGACGCCCCATGCTCTGGATTAAAGCGCTGCACATCTTCTTCATCATTTCCTGGTTCGCGGGGATCTTTTACCTGCCGCGCATCTTCGTCAACCTGGCGCAGGAATCGGAGACGGTGGCCACCGAGCGGATGTTGATGATGGCGCGCAAGCTGTTCCGCTTCATGACCATGCTGATGGTGCCGGCCATCGTGTTCGGCGCCATTCTGCTGTATATGCAGTACAACGGCCCGGACGGCTTCGCCATTCCAGGCTGGATGCACGCCAAGCTGGGACTGGTGGCGCTGGTGCTGGGCTACCACCACGCCTGCGGCTCGTTGTTGAAGAAGTTCGAGAACGGCGCCAACAAGCGCAGCCACGTGTGGTATCGCTACTTCAACGAGGTGCCGGTGCTGATGCTGCTGGCCATCGTGATGCTGGTGGTGGTCAAACCGTTTTGATGGTGTGGCGGCACGCACGCAAAAGGAGCAAAAGGGTCAGACCCTGGGGTCTGACCCTGGTTTGGCATTTCGACTTTTGCCCGGCCTGACGAACCACCGCATAGAACAAGGGTCAGACCCTAGGGGCTGACCCTGCATTTAACAATTTACGGATAAAAGGTACACCTGATGACTTCCTATTTTTGCCCATGCCCGCGCGGCATGGAAGCGGCGCTGGCCGAAGAACTGGGCGAAATCGCCCAGCAAAGCCCCACCCTCAAGGTGCACAACCAGGTGCCCGGCGGCGTGCACTGCTCGGGCGACCTGTACGACGCCTACCGCATCAACCTGCACTCGCGCATCGCCTCGCGCGTGCTGATGCGTATGGGTGTGAAAAGTTACCAGAACGAGAACGACATCTACGACCTGGTGCTGGAACAGCCCTGGGAAGACTGGTTCACCTACGACCACACGATCCGGGTCGACGTCACGGCCGTCAAGTCGCCGCTGAAAAGCCTGGAATTCACCACGCTCAAGATCAAGGACGCCATCTGCGACCGCTTCCGCGACCAGTTCAACAAGCGCCCCTCGGTCAACACCCGTGAACCGGACATGCGCATCGTCGGCTTCCTCGACGCGCGCCAGTTCATCATCTACCTCGACACCTCGGGCGAGGCGCTGTTCAAGCGCGGCTGGCGCGAGGAGACGGGCGACGCGCCGCTGCGCGAGAACCTGGCCGCCGGCCTGCTGCGCGTGTCGGGCTGGAAGCCGGGCGTGCCGCTGTTCGACCCCATGTGCGGCTCCGGCACCATCCTGTGCGAAGCGGCGCAGATGGTGCAGGGCATCCCGCCGGGCGCGCGCCGCCGTTTCGCGTTCGAGAAGTTCATCGGTTTCGATCCGGCCCCGTGGCAGGCCATGAAGGCGGCCATCAAGCCCAATCCGCTGCCGGCCACGCCAACCATCTTCGGCAGCGACATTTCGGGCGACATGGTGGCCATGGCGCGCCACAACCTGCGCTGCGCCGGCATCCTGTTCGAGGTGCCGCTCAAGCAGATCGAGGCGCAGGAAGTGAAGGCGCCCACCGAGCAGCCGGGCATCCTGCTGACCAATCCGCCGTATGGCGAGCGGATCGGCGTGCGCGGCGACAGCTCGCTGGCCGAGGATGAACTGGCCGTCAGCTTCTATTCCGCGCTGGGCACCACGCTCAAGCAGCGCTTCGCCGGCTGGACCGTGTTCCTGTTTACGGCCGACCTCAAGCTGCCGCGCATGCTGCGCCTGAAAGAGGCCCGCAAGACGCCGTTCTTCAATGGCGCACTCGAATGCCGCTTTTTCCGCTTCGACATGGTGGCCGGCTACAACCGCCGCGAGGAAGCCAAGCCCAAGGCTGAGTGACCGTGGCGGGGCGCCCGGCCCCGCCACCATCCCTGCGGCCAGCGCAATTCTGGCCGCCTGTCTGTGCTGTAACCGCAACAATCGTCTGGCGATGCTGCAATGCAGTAACGGACCTTTCCTTCACGCCCCCTCCCGCCGCGCATGGTTTTTTCGCGACACCTTGCGCGCGCGCCCCATGCGCCAGCCCGCGCCGCCCATTTTTTGCTTGTCCGCCCTGCGACACTGCTGTTATAAGGGAAATGCTGACATCCGTATCACATCGCAAGTCGCCGCCATCGGCCGAACAGAGGGGAATTAGTATGGCTACTCTGGCATTATGGTTGACGTCTCGCTATTAGCGGCGCATGCTACTACGCCAAACGGATCGATTAATATTTACGCTGGGAAACCAGTGCGGTTGAACAGGAATTTTTATTGCCGATAAGTTATTTTTTGTGAACTTTATGCTAATATAACTTTCAGCAATATGGATGGCCGCCCCACGAAGGTGGTCGCAGGTGACGCAAACAGCAGAACAATAACCGTGGCGGCGTGGTACCCAGGAACGCTGCCCCCATTCGACATCCATTGGCGGCAATGCTTGATACGATGCATCAATCAGACCAGGACATACGCAATCGCTTGCTGATCGCGCGTCTGCCGGCCATGCCGCAGATACTCATCAAGTTGATCGAGCACTTGCAGGCCGACGACGCCGGCATGCCGGAACTGGCCGCCCTGATCGCCAAGGATGCCGGCATGACGAGCAAGATCCTGACCGTCGCCAACAGCTCGGCCTACCACCGCAACACGCGCGCCGTGAACCTGGAGCAGTCGCTGGTGTCGCTGGGCACCGACATGATCAAGACCCTGGTGATCAGCGAATCGGTATTCCAGACTTTTAACAGCTTCCCCCATTCCGGCAGCACCGACTTGCGCAGCTTCTGGAAAAACTCGCTGACGACGGCCGTGCTGGCGCGCGACATCGCCCGCCAGATGGACTATCCGCACGTGGAGGAAGCCTACCTGGCCGGCCTGCTGCACAACGTCGGCCGTCTCGCTTTACTGGCCACGGCGCCCAAGGAGTACGCCTACAACTTCATGGCGCGCGACGACGAGAATTTGTGCGTGGTGGAGCAGCGCACGCTGCAGATCACCCACTCGGAAGCGGGCGCCTGGCTGATCGAGCGCTGGCACCTCGATTCCTTCCTGGCCGACAGCGTGCTGTATCACCACGAACCGATCGCGCGGCTGGAATCGGCCCATCCCCTGATCCGCATCGTGCGCCTGGCCCACCTGCTGGGCTGCCATGGCGAGGACGATGCGCAGGCGCTGGACGACGCGGCCCAGTTGTGCGGCCTCGATGGCGGCGCGCTGGACCAGGTGGCCCGCACCGCCGAGCGCCAGGTGGAAAAATCGGCCGCCCACCTGGGCATCGACCTGGCCGGCGCCGACGATATCGCCACCCCGCCTGCCTATGCCCCGCCACCGCCCGTGGACCCGGTGCAGCAGCGCCTGTCCGAGGAAGTGCGCAACATCATGCTGGTGTCCGAGATGGGCCAGACCTTCGCGCGCCAGCATGGCGAGGCGGGCTTGCTGGAATCGATCACGCGCTCGGCCCGCATCCTGTTCGATTTCGACACCACCGTGGTGCTGCTGGAGAATCCCACCGGCCACGCGCTGGTCGGTACCGCCGGCGGCGAGCAGCAGCAGCGGCTGGCCGAATTCTCCATCCCGCTCGCCAAGCCGGGCCTGGTGGCGCAGTCGGCCAACGAACGCAAGCTGGCCTACCTGGGACGCAACGACGCGGGCCTGAGCCTGGCCGAGGAACAGCTGTTCCGCATCCTCGGCACGGACAGCCTGGTGTGCCTGCCGCTGGTGGCCAACCAGCGCTGCCTGGGCGTCATCATCGGCGGCGCGCCCGCCTGGCAGATGCCGCACTTCCAGAAGCGCGAGCGCTTCCTGCAATCGTTCGGCACCCAGGCCGCCGCCGCGCTGGAGACGGCCATGAGCGAGCGTGGCCACGCCAAGCGCCAGATCGCCCACGTGGCCGAGGAATACCGCGAAGCGTCGCGCCGCGTGGTGCACGAGGTGAACAATCCGCTGTCCATCATCAAGAACTACCTGTCCGTGTTGGACAGCAAGCTGGCCCGGCGCGAACCCGTGGTGGGCGAGATGTCGATCCTGAACGAGGAGATCGACCGCGTGGGCCAGTTGATCAACGGCCTGGCCGATCTGCAGCCGACCGAGACGTCGCGCGTGACGGACGTGGCGCGCGTGGTGGACGACGTGCTGCGCCTGTTCCGCGCCACCGACTTCGTGCCCGCCTCGGTGCAGATCCTGGTGCGCATGCAGGAGCAGCCGGCCGAGATCGACGGCGACGCCGACATGCTTAAGCAGATTCTCGTCAACCTGGTCAAGAACGCCGTCGAGGCGCTGCCCAACGGCGGCAAGATCGAGATCGCCAACCGCGGCTACGTGAACCGCGAGCGCCGGCTGTACCTGGAGCTGGTGGTGTCCGACAGCGGCCCTGGCCTGTCGCAGGAAGTGCTGGCCAACCTGTTCTCCGTGGTCCGCAGCAGCAAGGACGGCGCCAATCATGGCCTGGGCCTGTCCATCGTGCACGGTCTGGTCAAGAAGATGCAGGGCCAGATCACCTGCCGCTCGGGTAACACGGGCACCGCATTTGAAATTCTGCTGCCCGCCCGTGGCAGCACCAGCCAAGTCGCCGGCGTGAACGCGCGCGCGATGGATTCCGTTTAAGGCCATGATGAACCTGCCCCCAGACAGCGCCGCCGCTGCCATCGATCCCAACCCGGCCACGGCCCAGATGGCCGTGGCCCTGGCCGGCGACAACTGGCCGCGCTTGCTGCTGGTGGACGACGAACCGCGTTTGTTGTCGTCGCTGTACGAACTGCTGCGCGACCGCGACTACCACCTGGTCACGGCCACCTGCGGCAGCGAGGCGCTGGCGCAGCTCAACAAGCTCAAGTTCGACCTGGTGCTGCTCGATTTGCGCCTGCCCGATATGAGCGGCCATGAGATCATGGACTTCATCAACGCCAAGGACATCAACGCGGACGTGATCGTGATGAGCGGCGACGTCGGCATCGAGGCTGCCATCGGCGCCTTGAAGCGCGGCGCCTACGATTACCTGCGCAAGCCCTACAGCCGCGAGGAATTGCTCAAGACGGTGGAGAACGCGCTGGCGCAGCGCATGCTGGCCCAGGACAACGCGCGCATCGCCTCCAAGCTGGAAAACTCGGAGAAGATGTACCGCTACCTGGTGGACAGCTCGCCCGACATCATCTACACCCTGAACCACGAGGGCAAGTTCACCTTCGTCAACGACCGCGCGCAGCAGCTGCTGGGCTTCACGCGCGAAGAACTGATCGGCAAGCATTACTCCATCCTCGTGCACGACGAGGACCAGGAACGGGCGCGCTACGTGTTCAACGAGCGCCGGGTGGATGAACGGGCTTCGCGCAACGTCGAGCTGCGGCTCAAGTGCAACACGGGCAATGGCGTCGAGCGCACCTTCAACAACACCTTGATGACGATCTCGCTCAACGCGATCGGCATGCACGTGCCCGACCAGGACATCAAGCAGCGCGAATTCTTCGGTACCTACGGCGTGGCGCGCGACATCACGGACCGCAAGCGCGCCGAGGAAGTGATTTCCTACCAGGCCTACCACGACATCCTGACCGACCTGCCCAACCGCATGCTGTTCAAGGACCGCCTGGGCCTGGCCGTGATCCAGGCCAAGCGCAAGCTGACGGAGCTGGCCGTGATGTTCGTCGACCTGGACCGCTTCAAGCTGGTCAACGACACGCTGGGCCACGTCAAGGGCGACGAGCTGCTGCAGCAGGTGGCGCTGCGCCTGAAGGATTGTTTGCGCCGCGGCGACACGCTGGCGCGCCAGGGCGGCGACGAATTCACCATCGTGCTGCCCGAGCTGCGCGACCGCCAGGACGCCAAGTCCATCGCCGACAAATTCCTCGAATGCTTGCACAAGCCATTCGACCTCGATGGCCATGAAGTGCACATCTCGGCCTCGATCGGCATCGCCATCTATCCGAGCGACGGCGAGACCATCGACGAACTGCTGCGCCATGCCGACATCGCCATGTACCAGGTCAAGGCGCTGGGCAAGAACGGCCACAGCTTCTACCACAACTCCATGCTCGACGTGTCGCACCAGAAGATCGCGCTGGAGCAGAGCCTGCGCAAGGCGCTGGAGCAGAACGAGCTGGAAATGTACTACCAGCCGCAGGTGGACGTGGCCACCGGCCGCATCATCGGCGCCGAAGGGCTGATGCGCTGGAACCACCCGCAGCGCGGCCTGTTGTCGGCCGGCGAATTCCTGCCGTTCGCCGAGGACAATGGCCTGATGCTGCCGATCTCGGACTGGATGCTGGGCGCGCTGTGCCGCGACCTGCTGCTGTGGAACGCGGCCGGCGGCGACGCCATCCGGCTGTCGCTGAACCTGTCGCCGCAATACCTGGACCGGGGCGACTTCTTCGAGAAGATGCGCGGCGCGCTGACGCGCTACGGCATCTCGCCGGCGCAGATCGAAGTGGAGATCACGGAGAACATCTGCATCCGTAATCCGCAGTACGCGATCGAGCAGTTGAACAAGCTGTGCCAGCTGGGCGTGTCGGTGGCGATCGACGATTTCGGCACCGGCTACTCGTCGCTGTCGTACCTGCACCGCTTCCCCATCCATACCATCAAGATCGACCAGTCCTTCGTCAAGGAGATCCACGACGAGCAGGGCCACTATCCGGTGATCCTGGCCATCATCTCGATCGCGCGCGGGCTGGGCTTGCACCTGGTGGCGGAAGGCGTGGAGACGGACGTGCAGGCGCGCTACCTGGAAGCGAACGGCTGCACCACCATGCAGGGCTATCTGTACCACCGGCCGATCTCGCTGTCGCACTTCATCCACGTGCTGCAGGAGCAGAACCGCCTGAGCGCGCCGGCCAGCGCCGCGCCCGTGATGCAGGCGCCGTCCATGATCGCCATCCAGGCCTGATCGCCGATGCAGAAATACCACCCGACCGAGGCCGACGCTTCCGCCGGCAGCACCTATACCGCCGAATACCTGCGCGTGCGCGGACTGGCCGAGCGCGGCGTGGCCAACGCCCAGCACAGCCTGGGCTTCATGTACTTCAACGGCCAGGGCGTGGAGCAAAGCTATGAGCTGGCCGTGGCGTGGTATCGCCAGGCCGCCAACGCGGGCCTCGAACATGCGCAATACAACCTGGGCGTGATGTACCAGAAGGGCCAGGGCGTGGAGCAGGATTACCTGGAGGCGGCGCGCTGGTACCAGCTGGCGGCCGAGCAGGGTTACGCGGCGGCCCAGTACAACCTGGGCTGGCTGTACGCCAAGGGCCAGGGCATAGAACAAGACAGCGCCAAGGCCATGCACTGGTTCAGCAAGGCCGCCGAACAGGGCGACGCCGGTGCCCAGAACAACCTGGGCATGATGTACGACACCGGCAAGGGCGTGCCGCAGGACTTCCGCCAGGCCATCCAGTGGTACCGCAAGGCGGCCGAGCAGGGTTATGCGCGGGCCCAGTTCAACCTCGGCCTGCGCTATGACAATGGCCAGGGCGTGCCGAAAGACGCGGGCCAGGCCATGTCGTGGTTCCGCAAGGCGGCCGACCAGGGCTACGCGCCGGCCCAGTTCAACCTCGCGCTGCGCTACGACAAGGGCGACGGCGTGGCCCAGGACAGCCAGCAAGCCATCCGCTGGTACCGCCGCGCGGCCGAACAGGAGCACGCCAGTTCCCAGTTCAACCTGGGCCTGATCTACGACAATGGCCAGGGTGTCCCGCGCGACGAGCAGAAGGCGATGGACTGGTACCGCAAGGCGGCCGAGCAGGGCCACGCCGCGGCCCAGAACAACCTGGGTCTGCGCTACGATCATGGCCAGGGCGTGGCCCAGGATTACGAACAAGCCCATTTCTGGTACCGCAAGGCGGCCGAACAGGGCTTCCCCGCGGCCCAGTACCACCTCGCCATGCTGTACGACTGCGGCCACGGCGTGCCGCAGGATGCGCAGGAAGCCGTGTTCTGGTACCGCAAGGCGGCCGACCAGGGCCATCTGCGGGCCCAGTTCGATCTCGGCCTGCGCTACGAGAATGGCCAAGGCGTGCCGCAGGACTTGCGCAAGGCGCTGGCCTGGTACCGGCGCGCGGCCGAGCAGGATTACGCGGCCGCCCAATACATGCTGGGCCGGCTGCACGACAGCGACGACGGCCCCGCGCCCGATTGCGTGCAGGCTGGCGACTGGTATCGCAAGGCGGCCGATCAGGGCCACACGCTGGCCCAGTTCACGCTGGCGCTGCGCTACGACACGGGCCACGGCCTGGTGCGCGATGACGCGCAAGCCCAGCACTGGTACCTGCAGGCGGCGCGCCAGGGCCATGCGCGGGCCCAGCTCAACCTGGGCCTGATGCTGCTGGCCGGCCAGGGCGCGCCCGCCGACGCGGGCCAGGCGTGGATCTGGCTGACCATGGCGGAACGGGCCGGCGTGCCGGCGGCCGCCAAATACCGGCATCTGGCCGCCGCCCGGCTCGATGCCGCCGGCCTGGCCCAGGCCCGCGACCAGCTGGAATCGCTGCCCAACTAAAACCGGGGTCAGGTCATGCCTTCGGGCAAGATGCGGCTCAACTAAAACCGGGGTCAGGTCATACTCTCGGGAAAGATGCACGCATCTTGCCCGAGAGTATGACCTGACCCCGGTTTTTGGTTTTTTTGCTCAAGCGTTTCACGTTTCCTGCCGTTAATAGCGCGACCACCACGAATCCTTGAACGGTTCGCGGCGCGCCCGCGCGCCGCCGGCCGGCGCCCAGCCATGCAGATCAACAGCAATCTGTCAGCCTTGAATGCCCAGCGCAGCTACGAGCGTGCGGGCACGGCGCTGGGCGCTACCATGCAGCGGCTGGCCAGCGGCCAGCGCGTCAATTCGGCCAGCGACGACGCGGCCGGGATGGCCATCGGCGCGCGCCTGACGGCCGGCGTGCGCGGCCTGCAGCGGGCGGCCCAGAACGCCAGCGAGGGCATCTCGCTGCTGCAGGTGGCCGACGGCGCCATGGGCGAGATCATGGCCAACTACCAGCGCATCCGCGAACTGGCGGTGCAGGCGGCCAACGACACCAACAGCGTGGCCGACCGCGCCGCCATCCAGCACGAGGCCGACGCGCTGGTGCGCGCCAACGTGGACATCGCCAGCCGCGCCCAGTACAACCACCTGAACCTGCTGGACGGCTCCTACCGCACCCAGTTGCAGGTGGGCGACCGGGCCGGCGCCATCATCGATGTGGCGATTCCGGCCGTGTACCGCGCCGATGCCGGTGGCTCGGTGCAGGTGGACGTGCCCGAGCAGCAGGTGAACCTGAGCGGCCAGGTGACGTCCGCCCTGCACGCGGGCGACCTGACGCTCAACGGCAAGGTGGTGGGCGCGGCCGCGGCCGGCGCGGCGCCGGGCCAGAGCGCCGCCAGCGCGTGGGCGGCGGCCGCCGCCATCAACGGCGCCGGCGTGCCCGGCGTGACGGCCAGCGCCGTCACCACCGTCAGCGGCGACGTGGCCGCCAGCGGCAATATCCCGGCCGGCGGCCTGTCCATCAATGGCGTGGCGCTGGGACCCATCGCCGGCCTCACTGGTGCCGCGCTGGCCGCCAGCGCCGCCGCCGCCATCTCGGGCGCGGCGGGTGCCACGGGTGTGTCGGCCAGCGCCAGTGGTTCCACCCTGACGCTGACGGCGGCCGATGGGCGCGATATCAGTATCGGCGCCTCCGGCGGCCCTTACGCCGGCGTGCTGGGCCTGGCCGCCACCACCCATGGCGGCACCCTGACCGTGCGCGACACGCCCAGCGGCGGCGCGCACAAGCTGCTGGTGGGCGGCGCCAATCCGGGCGCCGTGGGCTTGACGGCCGGCGGCCAGAATTCCACCGCCACCGGCAACACGGTCACCGTGCTGGAGTCGTCCGGCGCCGGCGGCGACCCGCCGCTGGACCTGAGCAGCTACGCCGGCGCCAGCGCCGCGCTCGATTTCATCGATGGCAAGATCGACAGCGGCAACGCCGTGCGCGCGCAACTGGGCGCGCTGCAAAACCGGCTGCAGCTGGCCTACGACGGCGACGTGGGCGCCAGCACCAACCTGGCGGCCGCCCGTTCCCGCATCCTCGACACGGACTACGCCAGCGAGACGGCGCAACTGACCCGCAGCCGCATCCTGCAGCAGGCCGCCGCGTCCATGGTGGCCCAGGCCAACGCCACGCCCCAGCA
>DATFBD010000174.1:0-6455 GCA_035254005.1 Burkholderiaceae bacterium
CCAGCAGCCCGGCCTGGACGACACCCCGCCCGGCGCCTTCGACCCCGGCCACTGGTGGCCTGCGTCGGCCGGCTACGACGCCAGCCGCCCGCCCAGCTTCACGCCACCCTCCGTGTGGCGCGAGCTGGCGCCGGCCCTGCGCCGCACCGGCATGAACAACGCCGAAATCGAGCAAGTCCTGGGCCGCAACATGATGCGGGTGGCGCAGCAGGTGTGGAGCGCGCCGCAGCAGTTGCTCAAGGCGGCGTGAGGACGAGGTAGGAGTTCGAATCGCGAGTCAAGCAGACGTTCCGGCCAGTCCGGACGGCTGATCATTCAAAGAACGTAAGCCACCCGCCGTAGCGAACATATCGTGCTTGGATACCCACCGTTGAGCGGCACTCGTATCTCCAAATACAAACTCGAGCACACCGCTTACCTGATGCCCATATACTGCCTCACCCAGGGTTTTGAGCAATCCACACGCCGAGATCAACGACGAATCCCTTTCCACAACACGTCCCTGCGCATGCAAGCACAACGCCAAACTCAAATATGCATCGAGTAGTACAGCTGTCCGCAATCCAGGGCCATGCATTTCGATCGCCGCTTGGTAATGAGCCGAGGCTTCGTCGAGCCGACTCGCCGCAACTGCCAACTTGGCAAATGATAGCGTAGTATCAATCAATCCAAGCTGACCACGTTCTCTACGAAACAACACCATGGCTCGTTCGAAGAGTGCGTACGCGTCAGACGAATTGCCCAACGCCGCCTCCAACTCACCTAGCAAACCATACGTATTTGCCACACCCAGCTGATCCTGAACGTCACCATATTCGACTAGCGCCCGTTCAAGATAAACACGTGCATCAACAAATTTCTCGCGCCTCAAAGCCAACTTCCCCAGCTCCAATAGCGTATTTGCGCGACCAAGGCCACCTGGTTCCCGCTCAAAAATGGCAAACGCGCGAAGATAAAATGTTTCAGCGTCTTCAAATGCCCCCGACTGCACTTTCACTTCTCCCAACGCCAACAACACGTTGCCCTGTCCAATTCCGCCGCCGATTTGCTCGTGCATTTCTAAAGCCCGCTGTAGAAAACCCAACGCCGCATCATCCTTCCTCTGCATATACTTCGTTCTTCCAAGGCGGAACAGACTGTTGGCGACCCCCAACTGTTCTCCGGTCTCCTCGTACAGTGTCAATGCCTGTTCGAACAATATTTGGGCGCCGGTGAAATTGCCCCCTCGCCTAATTGTGTCACCTAAATCACCAAGTACATTGGCTTGCTCAACACGATCACCGGACTCGGTAAATAATGTCAGCGCTTGCTCTAAATGGGCGCGTGCCGAGTCCACATTACCAAGTCGCAACTCCAGACTTCCAACCGCAGCTAGCCACCTTGCTTCTTTCGGTAAGCATTTCAACCCAGCACATAACATTTCCTTAGAAAGCAGAGCCTGATATTGAAACAAGTTACGCAATTTCCTAAACAATTTAGCCAGCGCGACCAAATCCGGTGCAGTCGAGCGCGCGTCGAACAAGACAAAGCGATGTAGTGCATCGAATAAAGTCAGCATCACGGCTTGTGCTTCACGCACGTGCGACGCCGATGATATCTGGTCCGCTGCCGTGGCATGCACATTGAAGAACATATATGCATGTTCCCTCACCTCCATCCACGAAAACCGCTTCAACTCCCGCAATGCCTCACCAAGGGCAAAACGCGCCACAGGAGGCAGTACATGTAGGCGACCATCGCGCAACTGCCACACATGATGCAGCGCCAACGTCTGGCGCGCCTCGTCCGGCCAGCCTCCCTGCTGTTCAAATTGGCTCAGCCAACGTTCCTCTAATCCGAGCGGGAACAGCGCGGCCAGCGTCCACAATGCCAGCGCACCCGGCACGGCCGCCACCGCGTCGCGCGTCAGGCCCAGCGACACTTGCAGGCTGTCGAGTCGGGACTTGCCACTACTGCCCATCAGCGCGGCACCTACCTGGTCCCAGCGCTGCTTGAGCCCCGCGAAAGTGTAGGAACGGCCCAGCCGCGCCGTCAGCGCGATGCTCAACGCATGGTTGCCCAGGTCCTGTTCAACAAACCGCGCCACGTCGTCCGACTCGGGCAGCGGCTGGCCCGCCCACAAGTGACGGAACAGGTCCAGCGCATCGGTCGCGGGCAGCACATCGATGTTGATCGGCCGGCCCAGCACACCGTCGACATCGACCCGCGACGACACCAGCAGCCGCACGCCATCGAGCTGGCGCAAGGTCCGCAACAGGGCCACACCATCGGGCTGACTGGCTATGCTGTCGAGGTTATCCAGGTAATACAGGCCCGGCGCCAGTACGGCCGCCAGTTGTTCGACCGTGCCCAGGCCGGGCGCACCCAGCGCACGGCCAAACAGGTCGATCAGTTCCGGTACGCTGGCATCCTCGGGCACGTCGATGTAATAGACCGTGTGCTGGGGACTGCGCTCCAGCCAGGCGCGCAAGGCCGCCTTGCAGACTTCAGTCTTGCCGATGCCCCCGCATCCGGTGACCTGGGCGCAGATCACGGCCGCGTCTTCCTCACTGTCGAGAAAAGCGAGCACGCTCTGCACTTCGATCTGGCGGCCCACGAAATGCAGCTCACGCGCGACCAGCCGCTGGTCGCGGTGGCCGGACAGCATGCCGGGCGGCCGCACCGCCACGCCCACTTCCTGCCGTGCCCCCGCATGCGGCGCAGCAGGCGTAGCGGGCGCCGCCGGCTCTGGCGCCATGGGGATGGGGCTGCTCGCGTTACCGGAAGGCATCGCGACGGGAGGCGCGCCCGCGTCGCCCGCCCCGCAATCAGTGATGAACCTAAGCAGCGAATTGTGGATTTGCTCGCCGCGCCGCTTCTTTGGCTTGCAGATCGAGAAATGGTCGGCATGCCCGAGATGGATCACCTCCGTACCCGGCACGTGCGGATTGGCGCTATCCGAGGAAACCACTTTCTTGCGCACCTGCAGAAAGGACAGCCATCCTTTGGTCAACGGCACGCCCTTCCCTTCGGCGAACACGCGGGCATGGAACTGGAGTTGCTGCCACTGGGCCAGGAACTGCCCGTTCAAGGTCTGCAAATGGGCGTTGTGCGCTTTCAGATCGCTCACCTGGTCATTGGCACGCGTGAGCACGGCGAGCGCCGCCGCCAGATTGGCCAGGTCCGATCCCTGGTGCGGGGTCGCAATGAAGACCACGCCGCGCACCCGGTCGGCCAACGGCAGGAAACGCGAACCGCCCATCGTGCGCGCGTGCACGATGGCGGTCTTGATGACCAGGCCACCCATGCTATGGCCGACCAATATCAATGGACGGCCAGCCAGGCGAGGCTCGCTGTCGAGCATATCGAGCATGCTACTGCCCTGGTGGGGTAACGGCATGGCCGAATCCACCCAGCCCGACAGGGCCGCGTCGTACTCCAGCACCCAGGTATCGCAGCGGCTGTCCTCACCCACCCATGTGGGCCAGTATTCATCGGCATTGTCCGGATTATGCGTCCATGTATTGCGGTCGCCATTCAATCCATGGACAAAGATGATATCGAACGGCCCCGGTGTGGGATTGAAATGGACTTTTGTCAACAGCATGCGCGAATGGACTGGAATTATTTTCAGTTGGCAACTTTACTCCATAGTTAACCAAATTGAAAATACAAAGTGGCATTGCACCGTCAGTGCCGATGCGTCGGATGCACATGCTCCACCGGCAGCCACTGCACCACGCCCCAGGCAAATTCCGGAATGATGAACAGCCAAAGCAGCGGCGCACCGGTCTGCGCCAGCGTCCACCCCATCCAGGTCGAGAACAACATGCGCGCCGCGCCGTCGTAGCGGCCGAAGCGCTGCTGCGGGTCGCGCAGGCGCAGCGTCGACCAGACCAGCACCACGCTGCCCAGCAGGCACGCGAACAACACATGAAACGGCGTGAACGGCGGCAACGCGGCACCGCCGAGTCCCTGATTGACGGCCGACAGGTGGTCGTGCACCAGCGCGAACGTCCACGGCGTGGCAAATGGTGCCGTCAGCAGTAAGTCGTACCAAGCGCTGCCGAGAACGACACGGCGGTAGGTGTGGGCTGAAAGAATGGTCATGCTGGCTCCCTTTGAAAGTAGATGGGTGCCATGCTAAAGCTTGGAGTACACTCCAAGGTCAACCGTTTTTTGAGGAACTGCCACATGCGGATCGGAGAAATCGCCAACGCCACGGGCCTGAGCCGCGATGCCCTGCGCTTTTACGAGAAACGCGGCCTGCTGCGCGCGCACCGCGGCGCCAATGGCTACCGCCAGTATCCGCCCGAAGCCGTGGACTGGCTGCGCTACATCCGCCTGGCCCAGACACTTGGGTTCACACTCAAGGAAATCGAGGCCGACCTGCCGCTGCTGGCCGCGCCGGAAGCATCCGCCCCGCAGTTGCGCGCGGCCCTGTTGCGCAAGCTGAACGACATCGACCATCGTATGGCCGGCCTGGCCGCACTGCGCGCGCAACTGGTCCGCCGGCTCGACGAGCCGATGGCGGCCTGTCCGCTGCAAGGCGACGGAATGGCAGCACCGGCAACAACGGCACAGTAAAGCCGCCACCCGCCATCAACTCGTCAGCAGTGGACAGCCGATCGGCGAAATGGACATGATGATGGCCGCACACGCACTGGCCGCCGGGATGGTGCTGGTCACGAACAACAGCCGTCATGATGCGCAGATCGCAGCACCCCTCGTCCTGGAAAACTGGGCATGAGAAGCGGGGATGACCTGCCGCGGATGATGCATCCGCGGCAGGCCCGATAAACTCTCCCCCGTCAGAACGCGCCCACGTAGTTTTCCGCCAGCGAGGTGGCCAAGGCACGCGAGGCGATGATGTTGTCCAGCTCCGCGCGCTGCATTTCCCGCTCGAATGGCGTGGCGTCCGCGAAAGTGTGCAGCAAGCGCGTCATGGTCCACGAGAAGTACTCGGCGCGCCAGATCCGCTTCAGGGCGTCTTCCGTGTAGCTGTGCAGGCGTTCCTGGCTGCCCTGGCGGTAGAACTGCTCCAGGCCGCGTGCCAGCAAGGCCACGTCGGAGGCGGCCAGGTTCAGGCCCTTGGCGCCGGTGGGCGGCACGATGTGGGCCGCGTCGCCAGCCAGGAACAGGCGCCCGCCCTGCATCGGCGTGGAGACGAAACTGCGCATGCCGATGATCCCCTTCTGGAATATGCGGCCCTCCTTGAGGCGCCAGCCATCGTTGGTTTCGGTGCGCGCATGCAGTTCGGCCCAGATGCGGTCGTCGCTCCAGTTGTCCACGTGATCCGAGGGATCGCACTGGAAGTACAGGCGCTGCACGGTCGGGGTGCGCGTACTGATCAGGGCGAAGCCCCGCTCGTGCTGGGCGTAGATCAATTCATCGGACGATGGCGCCGACTCCACCAGGATGCCGAACCAGCCGAATGGATAGATGCGCTGGAAATCCTGGCGCCGCTCCTGCTGCGGCATGGACGGGCGCGACACGCCATGGAAGCCGTCCGCACCGACCACGAAATCGGCCTCGATCACGTAGGGTTCGCCGCGATGGGTGAACGTCACCGATGGCGATTCCGTTTCCACGCCATGCACCGTCACCTGGCTCACTTCAAACAGCACCTGCCCCTGCGCGGCCAGGCGCGCCGCCACCAGGTCCTTGATCACCTCGTGCTGGGGATAGACCATGATGGCCTTGCCCGTCAGCTCCGTCAGGTCGATGCGGTGGCGCTGGCCGCCGAAGGACAGTTCGATCCCCCGGTGCAGCGCGCCCTCGCGGTGCATGCGCTCACCCACGCCGGCCTCGTCGAGAATGTCCATCGTGCCTTGTTCCAGCACGCCGGCGCGAATGGTGGCTTCGATCTCTTCACGCGAACGCGATTCGAGCACGATCGATTCGATGCCCTTCAAATGCAGCAGGTGGGATAACAGCAGACCGGCAGGGCCGGCGCCAATGATAGCGACTTGGGTACGCATGAAATATGTCTCGAATGTTGTTTGAACAGGAGCCCATCGTAGCGTTGGCGGAACGTGAAATGAATGGATGAATGCCGCTAAAACTTGTACTATTCGAACATCCAATCCGAATCGAAAGACATGCCAAAGTCCGCCATCGCCAGCGCAGCCGACATTCCCACCTTCGCCTTATATGGCGAGCAACAGCGGGCGGAAAATGCAGAACTGGTGCACATCGAACTGATAGAAACGCGCAGCCGCCTGTACGACTGGCATATCGCGCCGCACACGCATGCAGGACTGTTTCAGGTACTATTTTTATTGGGCGGCGAAGTGCGCGCGCATGTCAGCGGCGCGTCATGGGAGTGTCGCGGTCCGGTGGCCATCACCATTCATCCGTCCGTGGCGCACGGCTTCGATTTTTCGCCGCAAGCGCACGGCTATGTGCTGACCGTGGACCAGAACGTGGTGTTTTCGGCGGCCGACAACCGTGCCAACCTGTTCTCGTCGCTGTTT
>DATFBD010000175.1:0-20000 GCA_035254005.1 Burkholderiaceae bacterium
GCTGGACGCTGTCCGGTTCCAGGGCGGTGGGGGCGGAAATCTTCATGGGACGCAATGGTAGTCGATGCCGATAATGTAGTCCAAATTAAAATGAAATGCAATCGTTTCATTTCTTGACTTTGCCCAAAACTTGACCAATAATGCACCTACCCAATTTCATTTCTGGAGCGTCCCATGTCCAACCTGCACACCGAAGCAGAACAAAAAGTGCTCAACGCCGTACCCGGCGCAAACTCGGGCGTCGCCAGCCCAGCCCCGGCCGCTCCCCAGCCCAATCGCCGCGTGCTGGTGGTGGCCGGCCTGGTAGCCCTGGCCGCGCTGGCCGCAGGCGGCCGCATGTGGTACCGCGGTCATTATTTCGTCGAGACGGAAAACGCTTATGTGACGGGCCATGTGCACCCGGTGTCGTCGCGCATCGCCGGGGTGGTCACGCGCGTGATGATCGAAGATAACCAGCTGGTGCATGAAGGCGACGTGATCGCTGAGCTGGATCCGGCCGACCAGCGTGTCAAGGTCGAGCAGATCCAGGCCCAGATCGCCACCACCGAACAGCAGGTGGGCCAGTCCGACGCCCAGATCGCCCAGGTGCAGGCCCAGGCCAGCGCCGCAGCCGCCCAGGTGGCCCAGTCGGAAGCCCAGCTGGTGCGCGCCAAACAGGACGCCGAGCGTTACGGCCAGCTGTACAACAACCAGATGAAGGCCGTCTCCAAGGCCGAGCTGGACGCCGCCAACGCCGGCCGCGCCAGCGCCGTGGCCGACCTGGCCGCGCGCCGCGACAGCGCCGCCGCCGCCAAGGCCAACATCGGGGCCGCCACCGCCGCGCGCGACGTGCTCAAGGCCCAGGTCAAGGTGCTGCAGGTGCAGCTCAAGGACGCCCAGCAGCAACTGGCCTACAACCGGATCGTGGCGCCCGTCACGGGCCGCATCGGCAAGCGCGCCGTGGAAGTGGGCCAGCGCGTGCAGCCCGGCCAGCAACTGACGGCCATCGTGCAGGACAACGTGTGGGTGACGGCCAACTTCAAGGAAACCCAGCTGGCCGACCTGCGCCCCGGCCAGCCCGTGAAAGTGACGATCGACGCCATCCCCGGCAAGACCCTGGAGGGGAAGGTGGAAAGCTTCTCGCCAGCCTCGGGCGCCCAGTTCGCGCTGCTGCCGGCCGATAACGCCACCGGCAACTTCACCAAGATCGTGCAGCGCGTGCCGGTCAAGATCGTGTTCAAGCCGGAGGACGTGAAGGCACTGAGCGGCCGCCTGGTGCCCGGCATGTCGGCGCTGGCTGAAGTGGAAGTGAACCGGGGCGAACCTGCCGCCGCCAAAGTGGCGCAGAAATAAGGAGCGCCGGCCATGACCAGCAGCACGCAAACCCTGCCGCCCGGCGCCAAGCCGCTGGGCCCGCCCATGGTGGGCGAACACGTCTCGGCACGTACCTGGATGGCCGTGGCCGCCGGCATGCTGGGCGCCTTCATGGCCGTGCTCGACATCCAGATCACCAATTCCTCGCTGAAAGACATCCTGGGCACGCTGTCGGCCACCCAGGAGGAAGGCTCGTGGATCTCCACCGCCTACCTGGTGGCGGAAATCATCATCATCCCGATGACGGCGCTGATGGCGCGCGTGTTCGGCATGCGCGCCTACATGATGGGCACCACGGCCCTGTTCCTGGTGTTCTCCACGCTGTGCGGCTCGGCCTGGAACCTGTCCAGCATGATCGGCTTCCGCATGCTGCAAGGCTTCACCGGCGGCGCCCTGATCCCGATGGCCATGACGCTGGTGATGGCCAAGCTGCCCGCCTCCAAACGCGCCACCGGCATGGCCATCTTCGGCCTGACGGCCACGCTGGCGCCCTCCATGGGCCCCACGCTGGGCGGCTACCTGAGCGAGCTGTATGGCTGGCCTTCGATCTTCTACATCAACTGGGTGCCCGGCCTGCTGCTGATCGGCGGCATCTCGTATGGCCTGGACCGCGAAAAGGTCAAGCTGGACCAGCTGTTCAACGCCGACTGGCTGGGCATCGCCTTCATGGCCCTGGGCCTGGGCAGCCTGACCGTGTTCCTGGAGGAGGGCAATTCCAAGGACTGGTTCGACTCGGCCTTCATCATCACCTTCGCCGCGCTGGCCATCGTTGGCCTGCTGGGCTGGGTGGTCACCAGCACCATGCGCGCCCAGCCCTTCGTCAACCTGGGCCTGTACGGCCAGCGCAACTTCGTGGCCGCCACCGCGCTGTCGGCCTGCATGGGCATGGGCCTGTACGGTTCCTCGTTCCTGCTGCCGCTGTACCTGGGCCAGATCGCCGGCTACTCGCCGATGCAGATCGGTGAAGTGATCATGTGGGCCGGCTTGCCGCAGCTGTTCATCATGCCGTTCGTGGCCAAGCTGTCGGTCAAGATCGACAACCGCATCCTGTGCACCTTCGGCCTGCTGCTGTTCGGCGGCTCCTGCCTGATGAACGCCTACATGGATGCCACCACCGGCTACGACCAGCTGCTGATTTCGCAGATCGTGCGCGCCGCCGGCCAGCCGTTCGTGATGCTGACGCTGTCGAACTTCGCCATGAATGGCATCGCGCCCAAGGACACGCCGTCCGCTTCGAGCCTGATCAACATGACCCGCAACCTGGGTGGCTCGATCGGCATCGCGCTGCTGGCCACGGCCCTGAGCGCCCGCGAGCACTTCCACTCGCAGCGCCTGGGCGAAGCCGTCAACAGCTTCTCCAGCGCCACCCAGCTGCGGCTGGACCAGCTGACCCAGTCCTTCATCGCCAAGGGCATCGACGCCAGCACGGCCTCGGACATGGCGCTCAAGGCGGTCGATTCCATCGTGCGGCGCGAAGCCTATGTGATGGCTTACAACGACGGCTTCTTCCTCGTGGGCGCGGTACTGATCGGCTGCATCTTCGTGCTGTGGTTCTCCGACAAGGTCAAGGCCCCGTCCAGCGGCGGCGGTGGTGGTGGCGCGCATTGAGCGCCACGCATTGCGCGTCAATTAAGAACAATACTATTTATACTGATTTCGAGGTAATGCCATGTACACAGCATTCAAACGCCTGACCCTGGCCGCATCCGTGGCGCTGGCCGTAACCGGCTGCGCCACCGTGGGCAGCGACTTCGCCGCGCCGAAGAAGGTGGCCGACGCCAGCTTCCGCCACCAGGCGCCCGGTGCCGCCAGCGAGGCCCATCTTCCTGCCCAGTGGTGGACCGTGTTCGGCGATGCCACGCTGGACCGGCTGGAACAGACGGCACTGCGCGACAACCCCAGCGTGAAGGCCGCCGGCCAGCGCCTGCTGCAGGTGCAGGCGCAGTCGGACGTGACGCGCGCCAATCAGTCGCCGTCCGTGAACCTGAGCACCTCGGCCGCCAATTCCCGCAGCTCGGCCGAGACGTCGCAGGCGCTGGCGCTGGGCGGGCGCGCCATCAAGGGCAACCAGTACACGGTGGGCGCCTCGATGTCGTATGAAGTGGACCTGCTGGGCCGCGTGCGCCGCCTGGTGGAAGCGTCCGATGCGCAAGCGCTGGCGGCCGAAGCGGACCGCGACGGCGTGCTGTTGCTGCTGTCGTCGCAAGTGGCCACCACCTACTGGCAACTGCGCGGCATGGACGCGGAAATGGCGATCCTCAAGGGCGCGCTCGACACACGCCGCGAGACCGAGGAACTGGTCACGGCCCGCTTCGACGCCGGCCTGTCGAATGAACTGGATGTGTCGCGCGCCCGCATCGAGCGCGCCAACGCCCAGGCCGATCTGCATGAAGTGCAACGCCAGCGCAACCTGCTGGAACACAGCCTGGCCACGCTGGTGGGCGCCTCGCCATCGGCCATGCGCCTGCCGGCGGCCGACAACGCTGGCGCGCTGCCGCAGCCGCCCGCCATTCCGGTCGGCCTGCCGGCCAGCCTGCTGGCCCAGCGTCCCGACCTGGCCGGCAGCGTGGCCAGCCTGCGCGCGGCCAACGCCCAGATCGGCGTGGCCGAAGGCGCGTTCTATCCCTCGCTGTCGTTGACCGGCAATTTCGGCTTCGCGTCCGAAAGCCTGCGCGAACTGTCCAAGGGCGCGGCGCGCCAGTTCAGTGTCGGCCCACTGGCACTGTCGCTGCCGATTTTTGACGGTGGCCGCAACAAGGCCAACCTGGCGGTGGCCAAAGCCCGATACGAGGAAGCCTTGGCCAATCACGAGGGCAAGCTGCTGACGGCCCTGCGTGAAGTGGAAGACGCCCTGTCGGACGCCGAGCAGCGCCAGTTGCAGGGCCAGGCGCAAGCGGGTTCGCAAGCGGCCGCCGCACGCGCTTACCTGGTGGCGCGCGCCCGCTACGAGCGCGGCATCTCGACCTACCTGGACGTGACGGATGCCCAGCGCAGCGCGCTGGCGGCCGATCGCGCCGCCGTGCAGATCAACACCCAGCGCCTGCTGGCCACCGTGAACGTGGCGCGCGCACTGGGCGCAGGCTGGCAGCCTTCGCCGGCGCTGGCGGCCGTGGCCACCAGCGGCGCGGCCAGGGTGCAGTAAAGGTCAGCACCGGCGGAGCGGCGCCCGTCGCTCCGCTAAATTCCCCCCAACGCGGAAGAGGCCAGCGGCAAGCGTGCCGCTGGCCCGATGCGTTATCCGCCGCTTAGCGCGCGACAGGGCCGGCCGGTGTCGGGTCGGGCGTGTCGCCGGGCACCCGCAGCCGCAGGCGTGCCTGCGGTCCGAAACGTTCCAGCATGAAGTCGACGAAGGTGGTCAGCTTGGGTGTGGGCTGGCGGTCGCGCGGGTAGACCAGGTGCATGGGCCGCGCCTGCGGCACGTAGTCTTCCAGGATAGGCACCAGCCGCCCGGCCGCGATGTCCTGCGCCAGCAGTACTTCGGCCTGCATCACGATGCCAAAACCATGCAGCGCGGCCGTGCGCAGCGCCTGGCCGTTGTTGGCCCGGAAGCGGCTGGGCGGAATGCTGTTGCCGCCCTGGCCGCCGCGCAAGCGCCAGCGGATGGCGTGCGGCCAGTGCATGAAGTCCAGGCATTCGTGCTGCGCCAAGTCGTCCGGCGTGCGCGGCGTGCCGCGCCGCGCCAGGTAGGCGGGCGCGGCACAGATCACCATCGCGTACGGGAACAGGGCGCGCGCCACCATGGTCGAATCTTCCAGCTTGCCGATGCGCACGGCCAGGTCGTAGCCTTCCTCCACCAGGTCCACCGTGCGGTCGTTCAGGCTCAGGTCCACGCTCACTTCCGGATGGCGCGCCAGGTAGTCGGTCACGGCGGGACTCAGCCATTCGGCGCCGAACGACACCGGCGCCGTGATCTTGAGCCGGCCGCGCGCGCCGGTCCGCATGGCGGCGGCGCCCGTTTCGGCCGCCTCGATCTGGGCCAGGATGGCGCGGCATTGTTCCACGTACTGCTGGCCGATCTCCGTCAGGCTCTGGCGCCGCGTGGTGCGCGTGAGCAGGCGTGCGCCCAGCGTTTGTTCCAGGTGGGCGATGTGCTTGCCCACCATGACGGGCGAGAGCCGGAAGCGGGCCGCGACGGCCGTGAAGCTGCCGGCGTCCACCACGGCCACGAAGATGGCCATGCTGCGTAATTTGTCCATCGATTGCTAACTCTGGTTTAGTAATGATCTAAATCCTAGCCCATTTATTCCTGTTTTGCTTGGCGCGATACTGATCGCACTCACCAACCAGACAGGAGCAAGAACATGAAAGTGATCGTTATCGGTGCCGCCGGCACCATCGGCAAGGCCGTCGTGGAACAACTGGGCCAGCGCCACGACATCATCACCGTGGGCGCCAGCAGCGGCCAGTACCAGGCCGACATTGCCGACATCGCCCAGGTGCGCCGGCTGTTCGAGCAGGTCGGCAAGGTGGACGCGGTGGTGGTGGCCGCCGGCGCGCTGCGGCTGGTGCCGTTCGCCGACATCACGCCCGAGGAATTCCGCGTCGGCGTGGACAGCAAGTTGATGGGGCAGGTCAACGTGGCCATGGTGGCCCAGCATTACCTGAATGACGGCGGTTCCATCACGCTCACCAGCGGCATCATCGGCGACCGGCCGCTGATTCGCCACGCCAGCAGCGCGGCCGCGGTCAACTGCGCGCTGGCCGGCTTCGTGCGCGGCGCCGCCCTCGACTTGCAACGCGGGCTGCGCATCAACCTGGTCAGCCCCAGCGTGCTGGAAGAATCGATGCCCGTGTATGGCCCGTTCTTTGTCGGTTTCGAGCCGGTCAAGGCCAGCCGCGTGGCGCTCGGTTACGCGCGCAGCGTCGATGGCGCCGAGACGGGGCAGGAATACCGCGTCTGGTAAGCGCGGCGGCAGAAAGCAGGGGGTGAAACAGGGGGGAACTTAAGGCAGAAGCATTACAATACCCGGCCTACCATCCCTTCAACAAGGTCACATGAAAACCATCCTGCTTCCTGTGGTACTGGCACTTGCCGCATCGGCTGTATCCGCCGCGCCGGCCAACGTCGCCGAACTGAATAAAATGACGGCCCGCTTCGCGCCGGTTGAACTGAAGGCCGATATGTCAGCCTTGTCGGCCGGCGACCGCAAGGCGATCGCCAAGCTGGTCGAAGCGGCCAGGATCGTCGATGTGCTGCAACTGCGCCAGCGCTGGGCCTCCAACGAGGCGCTGTGGGCCGCGCTGCAAAAGGACACCAGCCCGCTGGGCAAGGCGCGGCTGGACTACTTCTGGCTCAACAAGGGCCCGTGGTCCATCATCGACGGCAACGCCGCGTTCCTGCCGGCGCAGGTGGCCGGCATCACCATTCCCGCTACCAAGCCGGCGGCCGCCAACTTCTATCCGGCCGGCGCCAGCAAGCAGGCGCTGGAAACGTGGATCAATGGCCTGCCTGCGGCCGACAAGGAACAGGCGCAGTGGTTCTATACCGTGATTCGCCAGGGCGCGGACGGCCAGTTCAAGACCGTCAAGTACGCCGATGAATACAAGCCGGAGCTGACCCGCCTGGCCACGCTGCTGAAGGAGGCGGCCGACGCCACCGACAACGCGTCGTTGAAAAAATTCCTCGGCCTGCGCGCCGAGGCGCTGCTGTCGAATGATTACCTGGCTTCCGATTTCGCGTGGATGGATCTCGATTCGCCGGTGGACGTGACCATCGGCCCCTACGAGACCTACAACGATGAACTGTTTGGCTACAAGGCCGCGTTCGAAGCCTACGTGAATATCCGCGACCAGAAGGAAACGCAGAAGCTGAACTTCTTCGCCCAGCACATGCAGGAACTGGAAGACAACCTGCCTCTGGACGCGCAATACCGCAACCCCAAGGTGGGCGCGTTGGCGCCGATGGTGGTGGTGAACGAGGTGTATGGCGCCGGCGACGGCAACATGGGCGTGCAGACGGCCGCCTACAACCTGCCCAACGATGAGCGCATCATCAGCCAGCGCGGCTCCAAGCGCGTGATGCTGAAGAACGTGCAGGAGGCGAAATTCAAGTCCACGCTGACGCCGATCTCGAAGCTGGTGCTAAAGCCGGCCGACCAGAAGGACGTGGATTTCGATTCCTTCTTCACTCACATCCTGGCGCACGAGATCACGCACGGCCTGGGTCCGCACATCACCCGCGTCAACGGCGTCGCCTCCACGCCGCGCCAGGACCTGAAGGCGGCCTATTCCACCATCGAGGAAGCGAAGGCCGACATCACCGGCCTGTACGCGCTGGCCTACATGATGGACAAGGGCCAGTTGAATGGCGTGCTGGGACAGGGCGAGGCGGCCGAACGCAAGCTGTACACGACCTTCCTCGCATCCGGGTTCCGCACGCTGCACTTCGGCCTGACCGATTCGCACGCGCGCGGCATGGCGATCCAGATCAACTACCTGCTCGACCAGGGCGGCTTCGTGTCGCATGGCGACGGCACGTTCGCGGTGGACTTCAAGAAGATCAAACAGGCGGTGGCCGATCTTGACCGCGAGTTCCTCACGATCGAGGCCACGGGCGACTATGCGCGTGCCCAAGCCATGATGACCAAGTATGTCGTGATCCGTCCCGATGTGCAGAAGGCGCTCGACAAGATGAAGGCCGTGCCCAACGATATCCGTCCATCGTTCCCGACGGCGCAAGCCTTGCTGGGCAAGTAAGCCTGGCGCGCGCATGCGCGTCCGCGCACCGGTCCCTGTGGCCGGTGCGCATCGCCTGCACAAAAACATTCCACTTTTTCTACGTAGTAAAAAACCTTCCGCAAGGTAAATTTTTGCGAGCCTGACATGCTAGAGTCCGACTCAGGAATCTCGCCATGTTCAAGCCCCCCTTATCCCTGTTGCTGTTGTTGCCAGGCCTGGCAGGCGCGGCCCAGCTGACCGAGCTGGAAACGCGCTGGCTGACGGCCGGCCTGCCCGCGCTCAGCTACGCCAGGCAGGAGCTGGGCTTGCCGCTCGATATCACGGTGCAGCCGCAGGCCGGGCCGAACGATGTGCCGCTGGCGCTGGGCTTCGAGAACGGCCGCTGCAAGCTGGTGTTGTCGATGCGCGGCAACCCCGCCGCCGAGAGCGTGCTCGACGGTGTGCCCGACAGCCAGCGCGCCATCCTGATCGAAGCCATGACGGCGCACGAGATCGGCCACTGCTGGCGTTACGCGCATCACCAGTGGCATGTGCTGCCGGCCGGATTCGTCGAAGTGGGCCAGCAGCATGCCAGCTCGGCCGACCTGCTGGAACAGGCCCGCGTGCAGCGCGCCACGCAGCGCGAGGAAGGCTATGCCGACCTGGTGGCCTTGTCCTGGACGGCACATCACCATCCGGCCCAGTATGCGCAGGTGTACCGCTGGATGCGCCAGCTGCGCCAGCCGGGGGCCGGCGCCTCGCACGACACCACAGCCTGGTTGCGGCTGGCGGGCGACCGTGCCGTGTTTTCTTCCTCGTCCCCATTGTTCGAGCAGGTGTCCATGCTGTGGAGCAAAGGATTGGTTGGTAGCGATTGATCCACCACAAACGCCGCGCAGTTCCTTAGCCTATTTGTCCCGAATTCCCCGATTGTGTTCGTTCTCGCACAGAGTAGTGGCTGGCGCGAGGATTAAATCTGCATGTCAACCATTGATAAGGAACACACACCATGAACAAGCTTATCTTCATCATGTTGGCTGGCTTCGCCAGCGCCAGTTTCGCCGCCGAGCCGGCCACGCCCGCCGCCGCCACGCCGCACATGGATACCGTGGCCTACAAGCAGATGATGGACAAGGCCGCCGCCGACTACAAGACGGCCAGGGCGCAGTGCGACGAGCAGTCGGGCAACGCCAAGGATATCTGCATCCAGCAAGCCAAGGCCACGCGCGCCCATTCGGAATCGGATGCCGTGGTGCAGTACAAGAACGACAAGCGCTCGGTGCGCAAGGCCGAGATCGCCGTGGCCGACGCCGAATATGACCTGGCCAAGGCCAAATGCGCCGACATGAGCGGTACCGAAAAGCGTAATTGCCTGAATACGGCCAAGTCGGCGCAAACGGCGGCCATCGCCGATGCCAAGGCTGAGAAGCATGCGGCCGACGTGGCGCAGACGGGGGAGGATTGCAACACCATGACGGGTTCGGCCAAGGCCTCCTGCCTGACCCGCACCAAGTCTGACATGGCCGGCACCGCGGTGGCCGACTCTGTCATCACCACCAAGGTCAAGGCCGAGCTGCTCAAGGAACCCAACCTGAAGTCGCTGGACGTGCACGTGGAAACCAACCAGGGCGTGGTCAGCCTGAGCGGCTTCGTGCCGTCGCAGACGGAAGTGGACAAGGCGGTGGAAGTGGCGCGCAATGTGAAGGGTGTGACCCAGGTGCAAAGCGCGCTGCGCATCGATAAGAACGAGCGCAAATAAGGTCGATCCTGCGGCCCCGCCGGCCCTGGCGCCGGGGGCTGCTTAAAAAGAAAGCGCGGACCGTCATGGGCGGCCCGCGCTTTGTGACGTCGGCGGCGGCCGGATCAGGCCATGGCCAGCAGGGCGATATTGGTGGCCAGTCCGGCGCCCCAGATCAGGCTGCGCAGCGTGCCGATGTCGGCCAGGTAGGCCGCCACATAGGCGATGCGGATACCGATGAAGCTGAGCGCCAGCAGGTCGATGCGGCCCTGGTCGGCATGCGCCTGCTGCGCCAGGATCACGGCGGCGATGAACAGGGGCAGCGCTTCAAAGCCATTGTTCTGCGCCGCGTAGGCGCGTGCCTGCCAGCCCGTCAGCCTGGCTTCCCAGTCGCGCGGATGGTTGTTGTCGTAGCGGGCCTTGCGGTCCGGCAGGCGCATCGAGGCCGCCTTGGCCAGGCCCATCGTCACGACCGGCAGCATGCAGGCGCCCAGGATCGTCCAGTTAGCAATCGTCATCTTGTCTCCTTGGTTGGTAATGATATAAATCGTTTATAACGTATTGTTTATAAGGTGCCTTGCCTGCCTATTTCAGGTATTTGGCCAGCCAGCCATGCACTTCACTGTAGAAGTAGCGGCTGTTCTCGCCTTTCAGGATCCAGTGGTTCTCGTCAGGGAACACCAGCAGCTTGCTGGGCACGTGCAGCCGTTGCTGGGTGGCGAAGTTCATCAGCGCGTTGTTGGCCGGCACGCGGTAGTCGAGCTCGCCGACCGAAATCAGGATGGGGGTGAGGAAGCCCGTGCCCTTGTCGTGATTGCCCGCCTGCATGACGGGGCTTTGCTCGCGCCACACGGGCAAGTCGCTCCACACGGGACCGCCGCTGTTGGTTTCGCGGTTGTGGATGCTGTCGCTGGTGCCCCACTGCATCACCAGGTCCATCTCGCCCGCGTGCGAGACGATGGCCTTGTAGCGCGTGGTGGTGGCTTGCAGCCAGTTGGCCAGGTGGCCGCCGTAGCTGGCGCCGCCGGCGGCCAGCTTGCCGCCATCGATGTAGGCGTATTTCCCGATGGCCGCGTCGACCGCCTGGTTCAGCTCGTCGGCCGGCCCTTTGAGCGGGTCGAACTGGATGGCGCGCGCGAATTCCTCGCCGTAGCCGGTCGAACCCTTGTAGTCCGTCAGCAGCACCACGTAGCCGGGCTGGGCCAGCAGATGGTAATTCCAGCGCAGCACGAACTGGTCGCGCCACATATTGGCCGCGCCGCCGTGGATCACGGCGAACAGCGGGTATTTCTTGTGCGGATCGAAGCCGGGCGGCTTGATCAGCATGTTGTGGATGCGGCGCCCGTCAGTGGCCTGGAACCAGAAGTGCTCGGGCGGCTGCCAGTCGATGGTGGCCGCGCGCGCCGTGTTGAAGTCGGTCAGGCGCCTGGGCTGGGCGCCGTTGAAGGCCACCACTTCCGGCGGGTTGACGGACGATTCCCACACGCCCACCAACGCCTTGCCGCCGGCGCGCAGTGCGTTGATGGACCCGGTGGCGGCCGACGGCTCGTCACGCACGGCGCCGCCGTCGTAGGCCATCGAGTGCAGTTGTTCCAGGCCCGCGTGCTCGTAGCTGAAGTAGACGCGCCTGGCGCCCTCGGGCAGGGCGTAGCGCGAGATGGAGCGGTCCAGGCCGGCCGTGAGGATGGTGGGCTGGGCCTTGCCCACAGGCCAGGGCAGGCTGGCCAGGCGCGTCAGGTCGTACACCTTGCCCCTGGTTTCCGCTTCCGTCAGGCAGAGCAGCGTTTTGCCGTCCGGCGCGAACTGCATGGCATGGTAGTTGTGCTCATCCGAAGTGAGCGCTTGCGGCTCGCCGCCGGCCAGTGCGACGGCGTACAGCTGGGTGATGGTGGGCGTGCTGGCCGCGTCGAGCCGGTTGGTGGCGGCGGCGAACACGACGCTCTTGCCGTCCGGTGCCCACAGGGCGTCGAGCGACTGGCCGTCGTCGCCCTGGGCGCCGCCGAAGCCGGGCAGGGCGGCCAGTTTGCTGCCGGCCAGCAGGTCGCGCGCCACGGCGCCCGGCTGGGCATCCATCACGAACAGGCGTACCTGCTTGTCATCGAGCCAGCGGTCGAAATAGCGGGGCGGGAAGGATTCATAGGCGCGGGCGCTGGTCTTGCGCTCCTTGCGTTCCCTGGCAGATTGCTTGACGTCGGCCTCGCTGGCGTTGCCGGGGAAGATGTCGCTGGTGAACAGCAACTGCTTGCCATCCGGGCTCCACTTGGGCAGCCGCGCACCCAGCGTCAGCGTGGTCAGGCGCTGGGCTTCGCCGCCGGCGGCCACGTCCAGCCGGTAGAGCTGGCTCGCTTCGTCGCCGTCGCGCTTGGCGGTGAACACCAGCTGGCGGCTGTCGGGCGACCAGCTGACACCGCCTTCGCCACCCTTGCTGAAAGTCAGGCGGCGGGCCGGGCTGTCATCCGTGAGCGACTTGATCCACAGGTCCGACCATTGTTCCTTGCTGTCATAGGCCGGGTCGGTGACGGAGAACACAGCCCACTTGCCGTCCGGGCTGGGGACGGGCGCGCCCACCCGTTTCATCAGCCAGACGTCTTCGTGCGTGATGGCATGGGTGGCGGCGGTGGTGGTCGTGGCGCTTGGTGCGCTTGCTGCGCTTGTGGCGGCGGGCGCGGCGCTTGCTGGCGCGGCGAAGGCGGCGGCCAGCAGCAGGGCCAGCACGGGCTGGCGGAGACGGGAAGACGGCATGGGTGTCAGTTGAAAGTCAGGCAAACGCTGATAGTGGCCAAATCTTGCGTTGCTGTCAATCAAGTTTCAGCACGCTCGTGCGACGCGCGCCGGGGCGACGGTCATGGTGTGGCCGGACCATCCCAGCGGTGCAGCAAGCGTTCCAGTTCGCCGGCCTTGTCCAGGCGGGTCAGCGCATGTTGCACGCGGGCGGCCGTGTCGTGGTCCACGTGCTTGCCCAGTACCAGGTAGACGCTGCTGGACTCCAGCACCACCGGCAGTATCCTGACCTTGTCCGCTGCGCCGGCCCGTTGCAGGAAGGCTTGCAGTCCCGGGGTGCGATGCAGGAACAGCCGGCCCCGGCCGGCGATCAGTTTTTGCAGGTTCATCAGCGGACTGGCCGAGCGCGCATCGATCTTCAGTCCGCCCACCGCCTCCAGCATCTGCACAGCGGCGAAGCCGCGGTTGGCCAGTACCACGCTCTGCGGTCCCAGTTGCCGCACATCGTCCCAGCTGTGGATGACGACGGGATCGTCGGCGCGCGCCACCAGCATGTAATTGAGCGGGAACAGGGGCGGATCCAGGAAGACGAATTTGCTTTCCCGGTCCGCCGTGCGTTGCACGCCGCAGGCCGCGTCCTGCTCGCCCCGCGCCAGCTCCGTGTACACGCGCACCAGCGGCATCCAGTGCTGGTCGCCGGTGAAGGTCAGGCCGGGCTCCAGTTTTTCGATGGCGCGCAGGATGTCCACGCACAGTCCCACCACGGCGCCACCTTTGGCGATGAATTTTGGTTCCGTTCCCTCCTGGGCCGCCACGCGCAGCGTCACCGCGCCGGCCGTGCCGCCCGGCCAGGCGCCGCACAGCAGCGGCAAGAGCAAGCACAGCAGGCGCAAGCATGTCGTCATGGTGGCCGGGTCCGTGAGTAGGGGGATCGGCACGGCGGCAGACCGTGCCGTTTCGGGCCAGTGTACTCCCAAAGCAGGCCGCTGGGTTCCGGGGCGACAAGTGAATTAATTAAATATAAATTGCGAAAATATAAGTATTTTTCAAACAGCAATGTTATATTTGTGTCCACAAACCGCATGACGTCCGGGATGTACCGAGGTGGCGACGGCATGCTGGTGGAACACGACAGGGATGCACTTTTCAACCAATAAATCGACTAACAGAGGTCATACAGTGATGCAGTCCAAAACTATGCAACTGGCCGGTGCGCTGGCTGCGGCCTTGTTCGCCACGGGCGCGCAAGCCAACAATTCCGCCTTCCTGACGCCGCTGACGGGCAACACCTCGTCGCCGGCCGACTGGCGCTTTCTGCCGGGCCAGACCTTTAATGGCGTGGCCGGCGCACTCGATGGCGTGGCCCGTCTGAGCTTCAGCAATGCCGAAGGCAACTGGGCTTGTTCCGGTTCGCTGCTGGCTGGCGGCCAGTACGTGCTGACGGCGGCCCATTGCGCCGACGATTTCCGCACCATGAAAGTCGACTTCGGCTGGGCCGACGGCAAGGCGAAGGAGTCGCGCACGGTGGCGGTGTCGGATGCGTTCGTGCACCCGCAGTGGCATGGTGCCAACAATTCGCTGGACGCCGGCTCCGACGTCGCCCTGCTGAAACTGAGCAGCGCCGTGACCGACATCAAGGGTTATCACCTGA
The DNA here is from genome assembly GCA_035254005.1 of Burkholderiaceae bacterium. GTDB lineage: Bacteria > Pseudomonadota > Gammaproteobacteria > Burkholderiales > Burkholderiaceae_D > Rugamonas. The sequence continues at coordinate 14,121 of DATFBD010000175.1, forward strand.
GCACGACCAACGACGTGGGCAAGGACTACCTGATGGCCGGTTACGGCACCACCACCGTGGCCGGTTCCGACCAGGATCCGGACTGGGGCGACCACGCTTATGGCCACTATGGTTACAACACCTTCGATGTTGACAGCAATACCTTCAACAAGGTGGGCAACCAGTACACGGGCTGGGGCTACGACCCCAACTACTACAAGCCCGGCACCACCTACATGAGCGACTACGACGACGGCACGGCCAGCAAGAATACGCTGGGCCGCATCGCCGACGTGACCGGCCATCAATGGAGCAGCGGCCTGGGCCATGGCGTCAATGAGGCGCTGATCGCCGGCGGCGATTCGGGGGGCGGCGACTTCGTGTGGAACGGCAAGGAATGGCTGCTGTCGGGCGTGCACTCGTGGGGCTGGCAGGGCAGCAGTGCCTGCTCGTTCTTCGACCTGCTCCATTGCGATTCGAGCGACCAGAATTCGTCGAGCTTCGGCGACCTGTCCGGCTCCACGGCGACTTACTCGCACATCGGCTGGATCAACCAGGTGACGGCCGTGCCGGAACCGGAAACCTACGCCATGCTGCTGGCGGGTCTGCTGGTGACGGGTACCGTGGCGCGTCGCCGCCGGCAGGGGTGATTGCGGCCGCACCGCCGTTTTGGTCTGCCAGGAGAATCAACCGCGCGCGGTTGCGGTTGCTTCTCTTGCGTCGGCTTGTGCAGCAGTTCGCCATTGGATCGCGCCGACGCAATCGCGCCATGTGAGCCGTATCACAACTGCGTGCAAAAAACAAAAAAGCCCACGAACTGCGTTCGTGGGCTTTCCTGATACATTCGTGGTAGGCCGTGCGGGATTCGAACCTGCGACCAACGGATTAAAAGTCCGCTGCTCTACCAGCTGAGCTAACGACCCGAAAGAGGCCGTATTATATACAGCCGGCGGGAAACTGCAAAGGGTTTTCTTCAATCAATCAATGCGATGGCCACGACCGGCGCCCAGCGCTCAGCTCAGCGAGGAGGTCACCTTCAACACTTCCTCGGCGCTCGTCACCCCTTGCTGGATTTTCATGGCGCCGGCGATGCGCAGCGGCTTCATGCCGTCGGCCACGCTCTGCTGCCGCAATGCCTGGATGTCGGTTTCCGCGCGCACCAGCTTGCCGAACGCATCGGTCACCGTCAGCAGCTCATAGATGCCGGTACGGCCCCGGTAGCCCGTCTGCCGGCACTCGGGACAGCCGACCGGGCGGTAGAGCGTGGCCGGCTTGGGCAGGTGCCAGGCGCCGCCTATGCTGTTCCACAATTCGTCACTGAGTTCGCCATCGGGCGACTTGCAGTCCGGGCACAGGGTGCGCACCAGGCGCTGGGCCATGATGCCGATCAGCGTCGCCTCCAGCAGGTAGTAGGGCACGCCCAGTTCCAGCAGGCGCATCACGGCCGACGGCGCGTCGTTGGTGTGCAGCGTGGACAGCACCAGATGGCCGGTCAGCGCGGCCTGGATCGCCATTTCGGCGGTCTCCAGATCGCGGATTTCGCCGACCATGATGATGTCGGGGTCCTGCCGCATCAGCGAGCGCACGCCGTCGGCAAACGACAGGTCGATGCCGTGCTGCACCTGCATCTGGTTGAACGAGGCCTCGACCATTTCGATCGGGTCTTCCACCGTGCAGACATTGACTTCCGAAGTTGCCAGCGCCTTGAGCGTGGTGTACAGCGTGGTGGTCTTGCCGGAGCCGGTCGGGCCGGTGACCAGGATGATGCCGTGCGGGCGTTGGGTCAGCGCATCCCAGCGCGCCGCGTCCCCGACCGGAAAGCCCAGTTCGGGCAGGGTCTTGACCACCACTTCCGGATCGAAAATCCGCATCACCAGCTTCTCGCCGAACGCGGTCGGCAGCGTCGACAGCCGCAATTCGACTTCCTGCCCGCCGGCGGTCAGGGTCTTGATGCGGCCGTCCTGCGGGCGGCGCTTCTCGATCACGTCCATCCGGCCCAGCAGCTTGATGCGCGCGGTCATCGCGATCATCACCACGGCCGGCACCTGATACACCTGATGCAGCACGCCGTCGATGCGAAAGCGCACCAGGCTGAAATCGCGCTTGGGTTCCAGATGGATGTCGGAGGCGCGCTGGTCGAACGCGTATTGCCACAGCCAGTCGACGATATTGACGATGTGCTGGTCGTTGGCGTCGACCTGCTTGTTGAGCTTGCCGAGCTCGACCAGTTGCTCGAAGTTGTTGCGCAGCGCCAGATCCTGGCCGTTGAGCTTGTTGGCGCCCTTGATCGATTTCGCCAGGCTGAAGAACTGGCTGATGTATTGGGTGATTTCGAGCGGATTGGCGATCACCAGCCTGACTTTGCGGCGCGAGATTTTCGCGATTTCGTCTTCCCACTCGATCAGGAACGGTTCGGCGGTCGCAATCACCAGCTCGGTCGGCGTCAGCTCGACCGGCAGGATGTTGAAGCGCGTGGCGTAGGTGGCCGACATCACGTCGGCCACCCTGGTGAAATCGATCTTGAGCGGGTCGATGCGGAAAAAAGACAGCTTGGCCTTGCCCGCCAGCCATTCGCTGAGCCAGTCCAGGGTGATCAGCTTGTGCGGCGGCCAAGCCGACAGCAGCTTGCACTGGGCCACCGCAGTCAGCGGATGGATTGCGCCGGGGCTGTTCTTGAGGATGACCTGGGCCTGGGTGTAGCAAGCCTTGACCTTGTCCTTCTCGATAATGCCGTCGGCCAGCAGCCAGGTGAATATTTGTTGCAGATCCAGCTTTTTCGGTGTGCTCATCGGTGCGGCCCAGGGTAGCGTCAATATTGCGTCGCGTCGGTTACTTCACTGCCAGTCCCTGTGGGTCAGGCCAGGGTCCAGGCTTTCAGGCCATTGACCCACGATTTTGCTGGCAATTTGGTAGCCGCCTTGATCTCGGCCGCGCGTTCGTACAGTGCCGGAAAATCCATTTCGACTGCATCCCTGAACGCGATGATGACGACATTGCCTTCGTGCACTTCCGGCAGGCAGTACACATCGTCGAACGCGAACAGCATCGCCTTCAGGTTCTTCGCATAGCTCGGATGGTCGCCGAACAGGTTGGCGGTCATCATGCCGCCCGGCTTCAGGCAGGCCGCACAAGCCTGGTAGAACTCGGGCGTATCGAGCACCGGCCCGCGCGCAGTGGCGTCGTACAGATCGACCTGCAGCGCATCGATGGTGCCGTGATTGGCGTCATCCAGCACGAAGTCCATCGCATCCATTTCGATCACGTTCAGGCGCTCGTCGTTCGGCGGCAGCTTGAACATCGACTCGCAAATCGTGATCACCGACGGATTGAGTTCGATCGCCGTCACCTGCGCCTCGGGAAACTGGCGGTAGCAGTATTTGGTCAGCGCCGCGGTGCCCAGCCCGAGCTGAACGATGTGCTGCGGCTGGTCGTTGAACAGCATCCACATCATCATCTGCTGCGCATATTCGAGTTCGATCGCATCCGGCTTGCGGATACGCATCGCGCCCTGCACCCATTCGGTGCCGAAGTGCAAATAGCGCACGCCATCCTGCTCGGACAGCGTGACCGGCGCGTATTTCGGCTTGCGCGGGGCGCGCGGTGCTGCGGTCTTGCCTGGCTTGCTGTTGGCGGGGCGCAAGGATTCTTCTTTTTCGATCGATTTACGTTTGATGAGCATGGCGGTGGCCTGCGGCCGGTTTGTATTGGTGGTGAAATGGCAGCGCCGCATTATGACGGAGCGCCCCTTCAGGGTATCGGGGCATTATCCGGCGATGCCGCGCCACTGCGCAAGTTTTTGTGCGAATGACAGCTGCGCATTGGCCGGCGAGGAAGACGGCAACACCAGCGTGTCATAACCCGCTGCCGCAAATTGTGCCGCGAAGCGGCCGGAAGTCTTGCCGTTGAAGCAGACCCGCTTCAGCTGCGGGCACCGTTGCCGCAGCACGGAAAACTGATTCGGCTGGGCCTGGCGGATCGCTGAGTCGAGGCTGCCCGCACGCTGGCAATCGGCGATCACGTCCCACAAGCCGATGCGATGCGCGAGCAGGCAGGCCAGCCGTTCCGGGTAAGTCTTGCCGGCCAGATTTTCATCGATCACTGCCGATAACAATGTCCAGAACTGGTTGCGCGGATGGGCGTAATACTGCTGTGCCAGCAGCGACGCCACACCGGGAAAGCTGCCGAGGATCAGGATGCGGGTAGCATGATCGATTACAGGCGGAAAGCCGACCTGGCAAGGCGGGGAAGAGGATGTTGACAGCGGCGCCATATAGCGGGAATAAATCAAGCCAAAACAGACAGAAACCATTATCCCGCATCGGGGGGGTATTTCGGTTTGCCATGTTGAAAACTGCAGCAGTTCAAACGATTTTATTTTTCTATTTTGTTATTTTTGACTACATTTTAAAGAACAATGACTGATCACAAAGTGCTTGAATAAATTTGGTCGATGATTACAAGTGACATAATGATAAGTAATGGAAAGGAGTTCATCCATGAAGGCGCGCACATGGCTCAGCCTCGTTACTCCTTGTTTTTGTGCGGTTCTTGCCCATTATGCCTGGGCGCAGCAGGCATCGGGTATTGAAGAGGCTGCTTCGCAGCCATCACCGGGTCCGGCGGTAGAAGCGGCCCCTTCATACACCGGCGGTTCGGAAGAGCATCGCTACTATGACCGCCATCAATGGATTGCAAATCTGCAAAAAGCGGGCATTGTTAATCGCGCACTGCCCGGCCCCTATCGCGTTGCGATGCCGCTGATGTCGTTCGGCGACGCCGGTCCAAAAATAATGCTTACTTATGCGAAAAACATGCCCGGCAATACCGGCGGTCAAGGGCTGCTGCTCTTCATTACGGTCGGGATTCCTTAGGCCGCGCGGGGGGCAATAATAAAAAATATTGCAGGCATTAAAAAAACCCGCATTCTCATAGTGAGGAGTGCGGGTTCTGGGACGTTCTGGGACTGCTTGATTCTGCTAGTTGGTTCCGACAGAAACCGTAACATGACCTGTAAGCCGCATGGATATTGAGCTTTCAATTTTTAATATTGAAAAATACTGTCAAAAAATTTTGCTGCCCTGTTTTTCGCCCATTATGAGCGATTATTACGCGTTCTTGGCACATCCTCAGAAGAGGAGGGCTATTTTCTTCCGAGCATGTATCACTTAGCCTCCACCCCCAAAACTTGCGTGAACAAAAAAAGGACTTAGCAGACGGTCTACAGTTTAGGGCATCCAGACTTTTAACCGGCCCCACCCCATCGACCAAAGCCGCAGCATGTCAGGTTGTTCATTGATCGCTTTGGATAGTCAGGCTATCAGTAAGGAAAGTGCAGACCGATGGCTACCGAAATGCCATGCCGTTTCGCTACCGCATCTCTGTTTCCGGCTGGTAGTACCTTTGAGGGGAGTGATGTTGGCAACAGAGCAACTAAACTTGAAACATGCCAGTTAGCGCATCTGATCCCCTGGGGGTAGTTTTTGCTTTCCATAAAAGTACGCTTAAACTGACGGTTTCCAGCAGGCAGGGCTTGGACTTTTGACCCGCCCCACCGGCCTCAGGCACAGCACCCCGGCACCAGATCATGGCCACCGACAACCGATCACGACAACGGCAATGACCACAGCACCGGAAAGAGTGCCAGCAGCCACGGCATCGGCCACAGCGACTCTGACAACTCCGGTATATGAAATCGCAATGTCTCTTCAGGTGAAGGCGGGGACACGGCATTGGAGCCGGACACGACCAGCCAAAACACACCACAAGTACAGATCATCATTCAAACCACTACTTTTTTTGGTGGGGCAGGTGGCACAGATTGTTAAATCTGGCTGTAAGCCTTACTGGCATTGGGTTTGTGTGTACCCACAGACCTGTCCCACCAAGCAATTTCAGCGGTGG
>DATFBD010000176.1:0-64219 GCA_035254005.1 Burkholderiaceae bacterium
GTCGCCGGTCAGGACCTGGTGGTCGAGATCCCGCGCTACTCGATCAACCTGGAGAAGGAACGCGGCTAGCCGTGGCGCGCGCGGCGGATCCGCAAGGCGCGCGACAATGGCATGTCGAACGACGCCATCCACGTCCAAGGAGACTGCCATGATCCGTGCCCCATCCCCATCGCTGCGCATGCTGGCGCTTGCCGCCATGCTGGCCGGCTGCGCCCAGACCACCACCGGCCCCGATACCATGCCGCGCCACGGCGGCCCCGGCTACGGCCAGGGCGGGCCGATGGGCATGCCTGCGGCGCCAGCCAGCGCCAGCGCAGGCAGCTCGGCCGCGGGCGCCACCGGCACCCCGGAACAACGGCAGGCGATGTGCGACCTGAACGGCCGCATGATGGCCGCGCGCACGCCCGAGGAACGCCAGGCGCTGCAGGAACGCTATATGCAAGGCATGTCGCCGGAAATGCGCGAGCGCCACATGGAGATGATGCGCGAACGCTGCCGCTGACGGCGGGCGTGGCGACGACGTGCGCGGCAGACGCGCGGACGAACGAAGGGCTGGAAGGACACCGCGCGGCAGGCCGCCGGCGGTCATGCCCGGCCGCGAACGGGCCGGGCTGCGGGGCCGGACTGGCGCCGGCCCGCTGGCGTGCTTAGTCCAGCTTCCAGGCGTAGTCGACCTTGGTCCAGGTCTGGGCCGGGGCGCCGTCCTTGGTGCCCGGCTTGAACTTGCACGCGGCCAGCGACTTGAGCGCGGCCTTGTCCAGGTTCTTGAAGCCGCTCGACTTGTCCAGCTTCGAATCGGCCACCGAACCATCGGCATTGATCAGGAACGACATCGAAGTCACGCCCTGCTCTTCGTTCATCAGGGAGGCCTTCGGGTATTCGACCTTGCACTTGGACGGATCAAAGCTGGCCGGCACTTCACCAGCGAAGACCGCGCCGGCCACGCCGGACAGGATCAAGGTTGCGACAACACGCTTAAAAGGCTTATTCGTAGACATACGGTTTCCCAAGGTTAAATCATTTTCCAACAAGTACTGGCCGCTGCCCGCTGGCGGGCGGCGCGGCGGATCAGAACTCTTCCCATTCATCGGTAGCGGCAGCGGCCGCCACGACTTTTTTCGGCTTGGCCGCGGCTTGCGCCGGGGCAGGTTCGGCTTGCGCCGACGGTTCGGTGCGCGCCGGAGCGGCGGCAGCCGGTTTCTTCAGGGCCGGACGGCCGGCGCGCTTGGCCGGGGCGCGCGGCGCCGCCTGCGCCGCCGGGGCGGCCAGCGTGGCGATTGCCTCGGCCTGGCTCTCCTCGCCTTCGACCAGCTTGAAGATGCTGACCACGCGCGCCAGTTCGGCGGCCTGGTCCTGCAAGCTCTGGGCGGCGGCGGCGGCTTCTTCCACCAGCGCGGCGTTCTGCTGGGTCATGCTGTCCATCTCGATGATCGACACGTTGACCTGCTCGATGCCGGCGCTCTGCTCGGCGCTGGCGTTGGCGATCTCGCTCATGATGTCGGTGACGCGCTTGACGCTGGCCACCACCTCGTCCATCGTGACGCCGGCCTGGCCGACCAGCTTGCTGCCGCGCTCGACCTTCTCGACCGAGTCCACGATCAGGGTCTTGATCTCTTTCGCCGCCGCTGCCGAACGCTGGGCCAGGTTGCGCACTTCCGACGCCACCACCGCGAAGCCGCGGCCCTGTTCGCCGGCACGCGCCGCTTCCACCGCGGCGTTCAGCGCCAGGATGTTGGTCTGGAACGCGATGCCGTCGATGATGCCGATGATGTTGGTGATCTCGCGGCCCGAGGCGTTAATCGATTCCATGGTTTCCACCACCTGCGCCACCACGGTGCCGCCGCGCACGGCCACGTCCGAGGCCGATGCGGCCAGCGAATTGGCCTGGCGCGCGCTTTCCGCGTTCTGGTGCACGGTCGATGCCAGTTGTTCCAGCGCCGATGCGGTCTGTTCCAGCGCGCTCGCTTCCGATTCCGTGCGGCTCGACAGGTCGGCGTTGTCGGTCGCCATCTGGGTCGAGGCGCTGACGATGGCGTCGCTGCCGGCGCGCACGGTGCCGACGATGGCGGTGAGGCTGGCCACCATCGCGTGCAGTGCGCGCATCAGCTGGCCCGCCTCGTCATCGGAGTGGGCGTCGAAGTCCACGGTCAGGTCGCCCTGGGCCAGGCGATGCGCCGCTTCCACCGCTTCGGCCAGCGGCACGGTGACGGACTTGATGATGGCCACGCAGGTGACGCCGGCCAGCACGGCCAGCGCCAGCATGCCGGCCAGCGCTTCGTAGCGTACGGTGGTCAGGTGCGCCAGGCGCGCATCGACGCGGCTGCGCACCAGGTCGAGCGCGGCGTCGTTCAGCTTGAGCTGGCTGTCGATGGCGTTGGTGAGCTGGCTGAAGTAGTCGGCCGGCGCCAGCGTCAGCGCTTCCGGCTGCACCAGTTGCTGATCCACCAGTTGCAGCACGGCGCGGCCGGCACCCTGGCTGGTTTGCTCCAGCGCATCGAGTTGGGCCTTGATGCTGGCGTCACCGTCGCTGGCCTTGCGCAGCGAATTGGCGGCGCTGTCGTACAGCTCGCCGATGCCGGCGGCCATGGCGGCGATGGTCACGCGGTCTTCCGGCGTGGCGGCCTTGGCGGCCAGCGCGGCTGCACCCTTGGCGCGCAGGCGGCCCAGCGCCTCGGTCAGCGTGGGCGACTTGATCAGCGCCGAGTCGATCAGGTAGAAGGTTTCAAATTGAGGGTCCAGGCTCAGCTTGTAGTGGTCCACCAGCGCTTCGTTAAAGCGCATCAGGCGGCCGATCAGGGCACTGTGGGCGGCGAAGCTTTCCTTGCCGCTCAGCCCACCTTGTTCCACCCGCGCCGTCAATGCGCCAAGCTCGTCGCGCACCTTGGTGTAACGCTCGAACAGGGCCGGGTCGCCGTCCTTGAGCAAGCCATCGGCCGTGGCCAGGGCTTGCGCCAGTTCCTGCTGCTTGGCGCGGCGGCGGTCGGTGGCGCTGGTGTCGCCACCGAGCACGATGGCCGACAGGCCGCGGTGCTGCTGCGCCAGCTTGATGGCGGTCATGGTGGCGCGGATCGGGGCGATGCCCTGGGCTTCCTGGCGGGCTACGCTCACTTCCTGGCCCGATTGGACGATGTAGAGCAGCAGGGGGATGGCCACCAGCACTGCGCACAGCAGTGACAGGACCAGGAATTTTTGCCAGAGGAGCAGGCGTCGCAGGATCAGGTTCATGATGGACTCGTTTCTTGTTCGATGAGCTAAGGGATGCGGTGAAGTCGGATCGTTGCGTCAATTTGGTGCACTGCGCCGCGAAATGACCGGATTGGTGCAATTCAGCGTCACACTATAGTGCGCCGCAGCAAAAATCTGCATGATCTAGAACAATTTATGCACGAATTGGGCCAGCTATCCCCTAGGTATGCGATGGCGGCTGTGGTAGACGCGCACGCGCAGGCACGATTGTGGTGCAAATGTCCATATTGCACACATGGTCGCCACAGCGCGGCGTCCGCGCGGCCGCTCAGGCCGCGACGGCCGCCCGCGTGGCCACCAGCGACGGGCGGCGCCGGCTCAGCACCATGAGCACGGCCGCCATGGCCGCGCACAGCCAGCCGAAGGCGTCGCCGGTGCGGGTGTACAGCGTGGCCAGTTGCGGGCCGGCCCGCACCGTGGCCAGCAGCGAGGCGCCCGGCATGGGCGCGCTGTCGCGCTGCGCCAGCACGCGGCCGTAGGGATCGTGCACGGTCAGCAGTCCCTCGCGGGCGGCGCGTACCACCGTGTAGCCGTTCTCCACGCCGCGCATGGCCGTCATGGCCGCTGTCAGGTGGCGGTCGGCGCCAAAATCCCAGGCCGGCACCAGCAGCACGTCCGCGCCGCGCGCCCCGTAGGCGCGGCCGAACGCGCCAAAGTGCATGTCCTTGCAGATCGCCACGCCGTAGCGCAGCTCGCCCACGTTTTGCAGCGTGTAGTCGCGGCCGGGCTGGAACTCCCGTTCCGGCGGCGCCAGGAAGTGCTTCTGGTAAGTGGGCGGCGACTCGCCTTGCGGCGCCAGCAGCCAGGCCAGGTTCTGGCGATGCTGGCCATCATCGACGCCCACGCCGGCCTCGATCCAGACGCCCAGCCGCGTCGCCAGCGTGGCCAGCCGCTGGCGCTGTTGCGCCGCCTGCTCCGGCGACAGCATGGCGATTTTCTCCGGCAGCACGATGATGCGCGCGCCTTGCCGGGCCAGCGCTTCGGCCTGTTGTTCGTAGCGTTGCCAGATCGGCGTGGCGTAGCTGGCGCTGGCCTGCCATCCGATGGCGTCGTCGATGGCGGCCAGGCCGAACGTGGTCTGCTGGCCTTCCAGCGGCGCCTGCAGGCGCAGCACGCCATACGCCAGCGCGGCCGCCACCGGCAGCGTCGCCGCGGCGGCGGCACGCCAGGCATGGGACAGCGCCGCGGCGCGCGCCACCAGCAACGCCAGCGCGGACGCCGGCAGCGACAGCACGAACACCACGCCGGCCGTGCCGGCCAGCGCGCCAACTTGCGCGGCGGGCAGGAAGCCGGCCTGGGTGTAGGCCAGGCTGTTCCAGTTGCCGTCGGGCAGCAGGTTGGCCATCAGCGTGTCGGCGCCGGCCCACAGCAGTGGATAGGCGAACACGCTCCACCAGCGCGGATAGCGCAGCACGATGCGCCGTGTCGCCATGACGATGACCATCCACAGCAGCGACAGCAGCAGCACGATCAGCGCCGCGCCGGCGATGCCGACCACGGAATACAGGTAGGGCAGGTTGGGAGCGAAGCCGGTCAGCGCGGCCACCAGCGTGCTCCAGCGGGCCGCGCCCGTGCGCGAGCGCAGTGCCACGGCCAGCAGCGGGGCGGGGGCCAGCCAGGCCAGCCACCACACGGGTTCCAGCCCGAGTGCGAAGTGCAGCAGCGCGCCCAGTGCCACGGCCAGTGCCAGCCGCTGCCAGCGCGACAGCTCAAGGAAGGGAATAGCGGAGAATTCGGTCGGTTTCACGGATCGCACTCCAGGCTAAAAGTGCAGTGTAGTGCAATCCGCTATTTTGTTATCATATTTTACATTTTTGTGAGCGAAAAACGTTGCGTGCAAACGACTGGTGGTTGCACGCAACGGGGTGTTGCCGGTGTCAGGCTGCCACGCTGGCCGGCGCGGTGCCGGCCTTGGCCTGCCTGAGCTGGCGGTTGACTGCGCTCAGCACGGCCTTGAACGAGGCCGTGACGATGTTGCTGTCGATGCCGGCGCCGAACAGGGTGGGGCCGTTATCGAGCCGCAGCTCCACGTAGCAGGCCGCCCTGGCGTTGGCGCCCGAGCCGATCGCGTGCTCGTGGTAGTCCATCAGCTTGATGTCCAGGCCCAGCGCGTCGACGAAGGCGTCGATCGGGCCGTTGCCGCCACCTTGCAGGGCCAGCGGCGCCTGGTTGTGGATCACGGCGATGTCGATCTGCACCGGCTCGTCGCTGCTGGTGTCCTCCACCATGCGGTGGCTGCTGTAGGCGTAGGGCGCGTTCTGCTCCAGGTATTCGCGGCTGAAGATCTCGTGGATGCCGTCGGCCGTGATTTCCAGGCCGGTGGCGTCGGCCACGGCTTGCACGGCGCGCGAGAATTCGATCTGCAGGCGGCGCGGCAGCACCAGGCCGTAGTCCTGTTCCAGCAGATAGGCCATGCCGCCCTTGCCGGACTGGCTGTTGACGCGGATCACGGCGTCATAGCTGCGCCCCAGGTCGGCCGGGTCGATCGGCAAGTAGGGGATTTCCCACAGCGCGCCCGGCTTTTGCTGGGCGAAGCCTTTCTTGATCGCGTCCTGGTGCGAGCCGGAGAAGGCGGTGAACACCAGGTCGCCCACGTAGGGGTGGCGCGGATGCACGGGCAGCTGGTTGCACTCTTCCACGCACTTGCGCACTTCGTCGATGTCGGAGAAGTCCAGGCCAGGATGCACGCCCTGGGTGTACAGGTTGAGCGCCAGCGTGACCAGGTCCACGTTGCCGGTGCGTTCGCCGTTGCCGAACAAGCAGCCTTCGACGCGGTCGGCGCCGGCCATCACGGCCAGTTCGGCCGAGGCCACGGCGGTGCCGCGGTCATTGTGCGGGTGCACGCTGATGATCAGCGAATCGCGGCGCGCCAGTTTGCGCGACATCCATTCGATCTGGTCCGCGTACACATTGGGCGTGCTGCATTCGACCGTCGAGGGCAGGTTGACGATCATCTTGTTCTGCGGGGTCGGTTCCCAGATGGCGCTGACGGCGTCCACGATGTGCTTGGAAAAATCGAGCTCGGTGGTGGAGAACGATTCGGGCGTGTATTCGAACACCCATTCCGTTTGCGGATGCTGGGCCACCAGTTCCTTCACCAGGCGGGTACCGGTGGTGGCGATGTTGGTGATCTGCTCGCGCGACATGCCGAACACCACCTTGCGGAACACCGGCGCCACCGAGTTGTACAGGTGGACCACGGCGCGCCGCGCGCCGGCCACCGATTCCACGGTGCGGCGGATCAGTTCATCGCGCGACTGGGTCAGCACGATGATGGTCACGTCTTCAGGGATGCGGTTCTCGTCGACCAGCTTGCGCACGAAGTCGAAGTCGGTCTGCGAAGCGGACGGGAAGCCCACCTCGATTTCCTTGAGGCCGATCTTGCACAGCAGTTCGAAGAAGCGCAGCTTTTTCTCGGCGCTCATGGGCTCGATCAGGGCCTGGTTACCGTCGCGCAGGTCGGTGCTCATCCAGATCGGCGGCTTGGTGATGACGTTGTTGGGCCACTGGCGGTCGGACAATTGGACGGGAGGGAAGGCGCGATACTTCGCGGCAGGGTTCTGCAACATCATGGGGTACTCCTGGAATCTTGAATGGGAAAGCCGCATCGGGCGGCGCGGGTGGCAACGGGCTGGCAGGCGGCCACAGGGTACTAGGCCTGGCAACCGATCGGTAGCAATAGCAGCAGGCGCGACAGGGCGCGCACGCCCAGCGGCAGCGCGCATGGGGCGCTGGTGCTGGTCAATACGCGGTGGGCCATGGTGGACATCGGTGCAAGCTTTCCTGGGTTCGAAGATCCGTGCGGCTCGTGGCCGGGCGGCGTGTTACGACTACTTGATTGGGTGCGTTCTGGTGTTATCTGGTGCTGCTGAACGCGGGGCGAAGTACAGATTAAACGCGTGCGGATTAAGCGCGTGCGGATAGGTGCGCCGCTAGGGATAGGGCGGCCGGCAGGAAAGAGGATAGGTGCAGATGCGCGGTCATGCCTTCAATGTAAGGGCTGGCGCGCGCCCTTGTCAAGCAAAATGATGGGGGCTGTGGCGCCGCGTCGCGCACCGCGCCCTGGCCCGGCCGGCGCCCGCCTGTGGTGCCGCCAACACGGCGCGGGCCGCGCCGGCGTTGCCGCGCCGGTGGCGCCATGTACAATGTGTTGTAAACAAATCCTGTCTGATCCAACCGGAGTTTCCCGCACATGACCATGGGCTTGCCCCGCCTGGCGCCGCGCTCGGCCGACGTACTGACCCAGGAGGGAGCGGCCGCCCGGTTGCGCGTGGCCGATACCAGCGACCGTTTCGTGCGCCACTTCGTCGACGCATGGATCGTGCTGGGTGCGGCGTTCTGGCTGGGCCTGTACCTGACGGCGCCCGCCACGCAATATCCCGGCATGTTGATGGTGGCGGCCGGCGTGCTGGCCAAGGGCACGGTGCTGTTTGGCCGCACCGCCCTGGCGCGCTACCTGATCGTCAGCTTGTGGACCGTGTTTGTGCTGTTCGTGCCGATGTTGTTGAACGGCGTGCGTACCCCGTTGCTGTTGATCGTGGCGCCGTTGCTGATGATGACGGGCTGGTTGTTGGGCCGGCGCGTGCTGGTGGCGTTGACGGCGCTGTTCATGTGTGGCGTGGTGTTGTACTGGCTGGCCGAGACGCGCGGCTGGCTGGTGTTGACGGTGCCGCTGCGCCCGCCCGGCGTGTGGGCCGTGGTGCATATGGTCGTGATCGGCTTCACCGGCTTCATGGTGTGGTTCTTTGTCGCCAGCCATGAGGCCAACTACGGCATTGAGATGGATTTGCAGAACCGCCTGGCCGCCGCGCTGGGCCGCGCGGAAAAAGCCAACCAGGAGCTGGCCGCGGTGCTGCGCTTTAACGAGACCATCGTGCAGTGCTCACCGGTGCCGATCGGCGTGTACGCGGCCGATGGCCGCTGCATGGAGGCCAACGAAGCCTACGCCCGGATGGTGGGCACCAGCCGCGCCAGGCTGATGTCGTACAACTTCCACCAGATCGACAAATGGCGCGAATCGGGCCTGCTGGATCAAGCCCTGGCGTCGCTCGAAGATGGCCAGCCGCGCCGCCTTGAAGGCGCCGTGCTGACGGCGTTTGGCCGCGCCATTAGTGGCGAGTGCCACATCATGGTCACCGAACTCAATGGCGAGCGCCACCTGCTGGTGCAATTCCTCGACCTGACCGAGCGCCATGAGATGGAAGAGCGTTTGCGCGACGCGCTCGAGGCGAGCCAGCGCGTGCAGCAGGAATTGCGCGATGCGCGCGGCGCGGCCGAATCGGTTAACCGCGAGCTGCGCTCCGTCCTCAAGTTCAACGCCTCCATCCTGCTCAACTCCCCGCTGCCGATGCGCGTGTTCGCGGCCGACGGCCGCTGCATCGAAGCCAACGACGCCTTCGCCCGCCTGATCGGCGTCACGCGCGAGCAGTTGCTGGCGCAGGGCGCCTACGAGACCAGCCGCTGGCATGTGGCGGCACTGGTGGACGATTGCCGCCAGGCGCTGGCCACCAACAGCGTGCAGCGGCGCGAGGTGCAGGTGGGCACCAGCCAGGGGCGCGATATCTGGCTCGAATCGCGCATCGTGCCGGTGGAGGCCGAAGGGGGCAGTCACTTGCTGGCCCAGTTCGTGGACATGACCGAGCGCAGGCGGCTGGAGCAGGAGCTGCGCATGATGGCCTTCTACGACGCGCTGACCCAGCTACCCAACCGGCGCCTGCTGCTGGACCGGCTCAAGCAGGCCATCCTGGTCAGCCAGCGCCACACCAGCTACGCGGCCATCCTGTTCATGGACCTGAACAAATTCAAGCAGCTCAACGACACCCATGGCCATGACGCGGGCGACCAGTTACTGGTGAAGGTGGCGCGGCGCCTGCGCGCACTGGTGCGCCAGGCAGATACGGTGGCGCGGCTCGGTGGCGATGAATTCGTGGTGCTGATCGAGGAACTGGGCGGCGATGCGGTGGCCGCGCATCACCATGTGGAGGCGCTGGCTGAAAAAATCAGCCGCATCCTGAACCAGGAATACCAGCTGGGCGAACTGCATTACAGCTGCACCATCAGCATCGGCTGGCGGCTGTTCTGCGGCGGCCAGAGTGACCCGGACGAGATCCTCAAGCACGCCGATTCGGCCATGTACCTCGCCAAGCGCAACGCCGCTTAGGGAGATTGAGGAGCCTAAGGGGCCGACCCGCCTAAGGGTCAGACCCCAGGGTCTGACCCTGGTTTTGGCCGACCTTACGCCGCCACCTGCACGCGCGGCGCGCCAGCCACCATCTCGCCGATCACGGCCGCCTCGCCGAAGCCTTCGCGGCGGAACAGGGCCAGCACCTCGTCCACGCTGGACGGATCGCACGACACCAGCAGGCCGCCCGAGGTTTGCGGGTCCGTCAACAGCATATGCTGGGCCTGGGTGATGGACGGCGACAGTTGCACATCCTTGCCATAGGCATCCCAGTTGCGGCCCGAGGCGCCGGTAAAGAAGCCATCGTGCGCCAGTTGCTCCACGCCCGGCAGCAGCGGCACCTGCGCCATGTTCAGCTGCGCCGTCAGGCCCGCGCCACGGCAGATTTCCAGCAGGTGGCCCAGCAAGCCAAAACCGGTAACGTCCGTCAGTGCGTGCACGCCGGCCAGTTCCGACAGCGCCTTGCCCGGCTTATTGAGCTTGGTGGTGTTGGCGATCATGGCCGCGTAGCCGGCCGCATCCAGCTTGTCCTTCTTCAGCGCGGCCGACAGCACACCCACGCCCAGCGGCTTGCCCAGCACCAGCACGTCGCCGGCGCGCGCGTCCGCGTTGCGCTTGACCTTGGACGGATGCACCAGGCCCATCACCACCAGGCCGTAGATCGGTTCCACCGAGTCGATGGTGTGGCCGCCCGCGATGGGAATACCCGCTTCGGCGCAAATGGCTTCGCCGCCCTTGATGATCTGGCCGATGGTCTCCAGCGGCAGCTTGTTGACCGGCATGCCCACCAGGGCCAGCGCCATGATGGGCGTGCCGCCCATGGCGTACACGTCGGAGATGGCGTTGGTGGCGGCGATGCGCCCGAAGTCGAACGGATCGTCGACGATGGGCATGAAGAAATCGGTGGTGGCGATCAGCGCCTGCTCGTCATTGAGCTTGTAGACGGCCGCGTCGTCGGCCGTCTCGATGCCCACCATCAGTTCCTTGGGCACGGGGAAGCCGGATGAATTCTTCAGGATTTCCGACAGCACGCCGGGCGCGATCTTGCAGCCGCAGCCGCCGCCATGGGAAAAGGAGGTGAGTTTGATGGGAGCGTCGCTCATGGTGTTTTCCTCAGTGTGGTGCGGCCGCCGCCGGTGCGGCCGTGGTTGTATTTTCTTGAAGCAGATTATCCACTAACTTGAGCAAGGCCGCCTGCTCGGCCGCCGGCGCGAACAGGGCCGCGCGCGCCGCGCATTGCGCTTGCAGTTGTGCGTAGAAGGCCGGATCGGCGGCGCAGCGCTCGATCAGGGCCGCCAGCGCGCCGTCGTCGCCGGGCGCGAAATAGCCGGCGTAGTCGTCGCCCAGCATGCCGCGGTTGCCGCCGATGTCGCTGGCCAGCACCGGCACGCCGCTGGTGACGGCTTCGATGATGACGTTGGCGCCGCCTTCCATGCGCGAGGTGATGGCCATCAGGAAGCTGCGCTTGAGGCGCTGGCGCGTGGCCGCGTGGGGCAGGGCGCCCAGCCAGCGGTAGCGCGGATGGTCGCGCGCCGTGGCCTCGGCCAATTGGCCCAGTGCCGGGTCGAGCGCGCCGCCGATGTGCAGCAGCCGCACCCGCGCGTCGTGCACGCGCGCGGCCGCGCGCATGAAGGTGGCCGGGTCTTTCTCGTCGCGCAGGTGGCCCACCATGCACACGTCCAGGTGGCGGCGCGGCCCGCTCGCCGGGCGCAGCGTCTCGGCCGACTGGTAGATCACGCTGGCCTTGGCGCGCAGCGGCGGCGGCAGTTCGGCCAGGCCGGCCGGTTGCAGCACCACCAGCGCACGGGCCTGGCGCAGCGAGGCCTGGGCGCTGGCGTCGTGAGCGATGTCGCGATACAGGTCGGTGCCGGTCAATAGCAGGATGGTGGGGCGCTCAGGGCAGGCGTGCACGAAGGCGTCAAGGGACGCGGCCGAGCGGCGCGCATGCAGCGCGATTAACAGGTCCGGCCGCTTCGGCAGGTCGGGCAGGTCGGGCAGGTCGGACGGGACGGGCAGGGCAGGCAGGCCGGGCACGTTGGCCGGGCTGGCGGCGGGCGCGCCGGGCGTGGTGGCGGTGGCATTGGGCGCCGGCCACTGTTGTGCGATCGTGACGCGGTAGCGCGTGCGCAGGAAACGTGCCCAGCGCCTGGCGCTTTGCCAGTTGCCGTTGTTGGCCTTGGCCGAGGCCGGGCTGATGATCCAGATGTGGGGTCGCTTCACTGCCGCCTGTCGTGAGGTGTGGATGCCGCTCGCCGCCGTTTGACGCCTTTTGACTCTGTGCCTGTATTTCGGCGCAAAAGCCGCTACAATCAAACGATGAGTGCTATCCATGCTTCGTTCCGCCACGCCCGCCCGATGCAACTGGCCGAGGCGCTCCATTCAGCGCGTGATTATACGCTGCGCCTGTTCGACTGTTTCGTGGCCGCCGGACTGGACGCGCCGGCCCGCGTGCCGCAGCTGGTCACCGTCAATCCGCCGTTGTGGGAACTGGGCCACACGGCCTGGTTCGCCGAATGGTTCATCCTGCGCGAGGCCGCTTCCAGCCATCCGGCCGACGCGCTGTACAACTCCTTGCTCACGCGCGGCGACGACTGGTTCGATTCCAACACGGTGCCGCACCGCAGCCGCTGGAACCTGGACCTGCCCAGCACGGGCGCGCTCAAGACCTACTGTCATGAAGTGCTGGACCGCGTGCTCGACAAGCTCTCGCGCGAGCCCAACACGGATGCGGCCCTGTACCCGTACCGGCTGGCGCTGGCCCACGAGGACATGCACGGCGAAGCTTTCCTGTACACCTTGCAGACCCTGGGGCTGGCCGCGCCGGCCCAGCTCACGCACGATGAACAGGCCATGTTCACGCCATCCGAAATCCGCTTCCCCGGCGGCACCCTCCAGCTCGGCAGCGCGCAGGATGGCGGCTTCGTGTTCGACAACGAGCGCGAGGCGCACCCGGTTCACGTGGCGCCATTCACCATCGACAGCACGCTGGTCAGCAACGCCCAGTACGCGGACTTCGTGGCCGATGGCGGCTACGACAACCGCCAGTACTGGAGCGCGGCCGGCAGCGCGTGGCTGATGCGCCAGGAGCGCTGCGCACCGCGCTACTGGCAGCGCGACGGCGCCCAGTGGCGCACCATGCGCTTTGGCCAGTTGCATACGCTGGCCGGCGCCGAGCCGGTGCGCCACATCAGCCTGTACGAGGCGCAAGCCTATTGCGCCTGGGCCGGGCGCCGCCTGCCCACCGAGGCCGAGTGGGAATACGCGGCCCTGTCCGGCCACCCGGCGTTCCGCTGGGGCCAGTTGTGGGAGTGGACGGCCTCGCCGTTCGAGCCCTATCCCGGCTTCCAGGCCGACCGCTACCGCGAATATTCGGCGCCCTGGTTCGGCACCCACCAGACGCTGCGGGGCGCCTCGTTCGCCACGCCGGAGCGGCTGGGATCGGCCAAGTTCCGCAATTTCTACCGGCCGGAACGGGACGACATTTTCGCCGGCCTGCGTACCTGCGCCTGGCCCGGTTGAGCGCTGCCGGCGCCATCCAGAAGATGTTTGCTGGAAAGAATATTGTGTTAATATTATCGTATTAACATTGAATTAACATCGCAGCGCTGGTGTCGCGCGCATCCCGACCTGTGAAAGAGAACATGAGCACATTGACCGACCTGTCGCCCATCCTGATCCCTGTGATCGCCCTGTTGATTCCCATCGTCGGCATCATCGCCAACACGGTGCTGAAGGTGACGCGCCTGCACCTGTTGCACGAGACGGTGCGCAGCCTGAGCGCCAACGGCCAGACGATCCCGCCCGAGTTGCTGGCCGAGATCGCGGGCAAGAAGCCCTGACGCTTCAGTTCCTGGCCGGATCGTAGGACAAGGTGGTCTTGTAGCCGTCCGGCGCGATCGAGGTGTCGAACGGGTAGCTGGCGTAGTTGAGCTGATCCACCAGCCCCAGCTTGATCAGTATGGTGTGCGGCAACTCCTTGTTGCGGCCTTCGAGCGTGCTGACGGCCGCGTTGATGGCCACCCGCGCCTGGCTCACGCCCTTGGTGTCGGCCGCCGCGTAGATCTCCTTGTTGTGGATCAGGCGTGCGATATCATCCGTCAGGTCGTAGGCCACGATGCGGATCTTGTCGCCCAGTCCCGCATCCTTGACCGGTTGCACGGCGGCCGGCGCGCAGCCGGTGCAGCCGATCAGGTAATCGAGCTTGTTGCCGTACTTGGCCAGCATCTGGGTGGCCAACCTGGTTTGGCCCTTGAAGTCGCTGTCGCCGTAGCGGATATCGATGATGTTGACCTGGATCGGCGCCTGCTGGGCGCCGATGCGGCTGCCATCGACTTCGCCCTTGACCCAGCCCGCCCCCATGGGGCCAGGCAGCAGGCCAATGTTGACCGATTTCATGCCGCGCTGCTGGGCGTCGCGCACCACCCAGCCCAGCGCTTCCAGGCCCATCGCGCGCAGCGAGGTGGTGACCTTGATGGTCAGATCGTCGCTGCGGCTGTCGTTGGCCAGTTCAAACACGGGAATGCCGGCCGCGCGCGCCTTGGCGATCGAGGCATTGTTGGCGGTCATGCCGATCGGCGACAGCACGATGGCGTCGTATCTGGCGGCGATGGCCTGGTCCATCTGGCGCAACTGGCCTGCCAGGTCGTCGTAGCCATCGGCGGCCAGGATGTCCACCGCCACACCGAGCCGGTGCGCCTCGCTGATCACGCCGTAGCTGCAGCCGACCCAGTACGGATCTTTGAGGTGCGGAAACAGGAAGGCGATGCGCCAGTGCTTGCTGGCGCGCGCCGTCATGGGGTAATGGCCGTCCACCACGCGCCCGCTGGCGATGGCGTCGTCGGCCGTGCCATTGGCCTGCAAGGGGCGGAAGATGGACTGCACCGGTATCGGCGCGAATTTCACCGTGCCCAGCGGCAGCGGCGTGGGCGCCGCTTGTTGCGCGTAGGCGCTGGCCATGGCCAGCGCCAGCGCAGCCAGCGTGGCCAAGTCTCGTATGCGTTGTTTGGGCATCCTGTGAGCGTTCTTCCGTATCGGCCGATTAAGTTCCTGACTGCAATTCTACCCGTTGCGGACACGGATAGTCGCAGCGATTTGCGCCGCGCGCTGTTGTGGCGTGGATACAACCGCCCCGGGTCCGCCGCGCCGCCAGTATCCGCCATGCGGCCAGGACGATTCTGCTATCCTTGCCGCCGGGGAAGTTTTTCGATCAAAAACAGGCATCCCCCGGCCTTCTACCAAGAAAGAGCGCATTCCATGAATTTCAAGCATCTCGTCGTTACCGCCACCGCCCTGGGCGCCATTAGCGCGGCCGCGCCTTCGTTCGCGGACGGGGCAGCCACAGTGGCGGCCAACGCGCCGGCCAAGGTGTTGGCCATCCGCGCCGGTAAACTGGTGGACGTGGTGGCTGGCACCGTGCTGGCAGACCAGACCATCATCGTTACGGGCGAGCGCATCACGGCGGTCGGCCCCACGGCCAGCATCACCGTGCCGGCCGGCGCCGAGCGGATCGACCTGTCGGGCCAGACCGTGCTGCCGGGCCTGATCGACATGCATACCCACCTGACGGCCGATCCCATGCAAAGCGGCTACGCGGCGCTGGGCGTGTCCGACATCCGCGCCGCGCTGTACGGCGCGCGCGCGGCCCGCGTCACGCTGGAAGCGGGTTTCACTACCGTGCGTAACGTGGGCGCCGGCGGCTTTGGCGACGTGGCGCTGCGCGACGCCATCAACGACGGCGACCTGCCCGGCCCGCGCATGCGCACGGCCGGCTACGCGCTGGGTATCAAGGGCGGCCATTGCGACAACAACCTGCTGCCGGCCGACATGAACGTGACCGAGCGCGGCGTGGCCGACGGCCCGTGGGCGGCGCGCGCCAAGGTGCGCGAGATGGCGAAGTACGGTGCCGACGTGATCAAGATCTGCGCCTCGGGCGGCGTGCTGTCCAAGGGCGACGAACCGGGCGCCCAGCAGTACACGCTGGAGGAAATGCAAGCCATCGTGGACGAGGCCCACAAGCTGGGCCGCAAGGTGGCCGCCCATGCGCACGGCGCCAGCAGCATCCGCGCCGCCATCACGGCCGGCGTCGACTCGGTGGAGCACGCCAGCCTGATCGACGAGCAGGGCATACGGCTGGCGCGCGAGAAAGGCACTTACCTGGTGATGGATATCTACGACGACGATTTCATCCTGCAAGAGGGGGCCAAGGCCGGCATGCTGCCCGAGTCGATCGACAAGGAGCGGGCGCTGGGCCAGCTGCAGCGCGATAACTTCCGCAAAGCCTTCAAGGCCGGCGACAAGATGGCCTTCGGCACCGATGCCGGCGTCTATCCGCACGGCGACAACGCACGCCAGTTCGCCTACATGGTGCAGTACGGGATGACGCCGATGCAGGCGATCCAGTCGGCCACGGTACAGGCGGCCGACCTGCTGGGCTGGAAGGACAGGGTGGGCGCCATCGCGGCCGGCAAGTTCGCCGACATCATCGCCGTCCAGGGCGATCCGCTGGCCAACGTGGCCGAACTGACCCGCGTGTCGTTCGTGATGAAGGGCGGCGCCGTCATCCGCCACTGAGGCGCAAAGAAGGAGGGCGCACGCCATGCGCGCCGTCCGCCCCGCCGCCTGCTGTCCGCGCTAAAATGGCCGCTTTGATTGGCTAACTTTTTCGGTTACCTTTCTTGGCGACCTTTCTTGACTGCATGAGGGCACCGGAAGCGGGACGGCATGGAGCGCATCCTTTCATCGCTGGCGAGTACTGAAAGCATCCTGCGGCTGGGCCTGCCCAGCCGCTCCGCCTTGCTGGTGGCCACGCTGCGCGCGGCCCACCAGTTGCTGGACCATCCCCCCGTGTTCGCCGATCCGCTGGCCCTGCCCATCCTGGGGCCGGAGCTGGAGGCGCAGTTGCACGTCCACTTGGCGCGCTACGCGCACGGGCCGGCGCGCCAGTTGCGCGGCGCCACGGCCGTGCGCAGCCGCCTGGCCGAGGAGGAGCTGGCCGCCGCCGTCGCCTGCGGGGTGCGGCAATACGTGGTGCTGGGCGCGGGCCTGGATACCTACGCCTACCGTTGCCACGGCACGCCGCTGCGGGTGTTCGAAGTGGACCACCCGGCCACCCAGCGCTGGAAGCGGGAGCAGTTGCGCCACGCCGGCATCGCCGCGCCACCGTCGCTGACGTTCGTGCCGCTCGACTTCGAGCGCGATGCGCTGGACACGGCGCTGGCGGCCGCCGGCTGCCGGCTCGACCTGCCGGTGTTCCTGTCCTGGCTGGGCGTGACCCTGTACCTGAGCGACGACGCCGTGTTCGACACGCTGCGCGTGGTGGCGGGCCTGCCGGCCGGCAGCGCCATCGTGTTCGATTATGGCGTGGTACCGGAGTTGCTGGACTTCTTCGACCGCATGGGTATGGCCTATTTCGCCAGCAAGTTCGAGGCGGCCGGGGAACCGTGGAAGTCGCGCTTCGCGCCGGATGTGCTGCAAAGCGAACTGCGGGCGCTGGGCTTTGGCGGGGTGTCCGACTATGCGGCCGACGCGCTGCGCACCCACTACCTGGGCGGGCGCGGCGACGGCTGGCACCTGGGCGGCGCCATGCGGCTGGTGGTGGCGCGCACCGGCAAACCCGCGGCCTGAGGTGGTTTTTTGATCGCGCGGCTGTGGCGATGGCTCGCCAGGCCATGTCGCTGGCCGTTGGCGCACGTTGTCATCCCCTATACTCATTCCTTCATCAGATCTCGCCGGGAATTCGTATGCGCCACCGCTCCAAGTTCACCTTTGCCGCCTTGCTGGCGGCGTCGATGCTGACCGGCTGCGGCGGGGGAGGCGGCGCCGGCAGCGGCACCAGCGTGGCCGGCAACACCGTGGTTGACACGGGTGGCAACAAGGCCAGCGTCGCCATCACGGTCAGCGCGCAGCAGGAAGTGCGGGCCGTGTCGTCCGATCCGGGCCAGCCGTCCGGCGTGCCGCTGAGCCGGATGCGCGAAGCGGTGGTGGTGGGCGACCATATCCTGCTGCGTTCCGATTCGGCCGCCACCATCCAGGTCGACCGCGACCTGATCCACCCCGGCACCCGCGTCAGCATGCTCGACGCGCAGGGCAAGTTCGTCGCCACCCATGACTACGGCAACACCCTGGCCACCAACTACCTGGGCGAGTGGGCCATGCTGCCCATGGCCGGCGGCGTGGTGATGGTGCAGACCGGCGCCGGCTCCAAGCTGTTCCGGCTCGACGACCAGGGCGCCATGGTGGGCGCGGCGGCCGGCATCGACCTGTACGCGGTGCAGCCGGTCGATTCGCCGCTGCCGACGGTGGTGGCCAGCGCCGCCGCCGTCGATGGCGATGGCTTCTGGTACGCCACCACGCTGGTGGAGCGGCCCATCCCCAACAGCGAGAAGAACGCCATCTACAGCATGATGCTGGTCAAGCTCGACGCCAACGGCAAGGAGATGACGCCACCATTCAAGCTGACCATGTCCTCCAAGTTCATGCAGCCGCACATGGTGTCGTCCGGCGGCGCCGTGCTGGTGACGTGGCTCGACAGCGGCACACCGATGCAGGCTTACTGGCCTTATGGCGGTTCGCGGCCGGTGGTGCACTCGGTGACGGGCACGGGCGGCGGCGCGCCGGACCTGCTGCCGGTGGCCATGGCCAGCACGGGCAAGGTGGGGATGCTGTGGAATTACAAGGTGGGCATGACCAGCAACTTGCTGGGCGTGGCCTTGAATAACGGCGGCAACCCCATCATCGACTCGGGGCGCGCGGACCTGACGCAGGAATCGCTGTCGGCCAAATGGAATTACACGCGCCGCGACCGCGTCACCTTCGACGCGCGCACGGCGGCCAACGGTTCGCTGCTGATCGCCGACGTGGTCACCGGACGGCTGAACGCCGGCGACCCGCTGGGCGACTTGCTGCTGCTGGCCGATTACAGCTACGGCGCCGCGCCCGTGTCATCGGCCACCATGAACGTGGAATGGGTGCGGCGCGATCCGGCCGCCGCGCCGCTGGGACAGGCGCCGATCCTGCGCCAGATGCTGTTCGCCGACCACGCCGTACTGCTGATCGGCGATGAAACCCACCTGGAAACGGCGACCGTCACGCGCAAGGCCATCGCCCAGTGACGGCGCGGCCGGCGCGGCCGCGTTACAGCAGCGAGGCGGCCAGGTCTTCCAGGTTGGCCGCGTACTCCGCCTCATCGAGTGGCTTGCGGGCCACGCCGCTGCGCATGGCGGCGGCGGCGATTTTCGGCGTCACGCCGCTCAGCAGGCGCGGGTCCAGCAAGCCGGGCACCACGTAATCCTTGCCGAAGCGGGCATCGCCGCGCGCCATCTCGGCCAGCGCCATCACGCAGGCGCGCTTCATTTCCTGGTTGATGGTGGAGGCGCCGCAATCGAGCGCCGCGCGGAACAGGTAAGGGAAGCACAGCGCGTTGTTGATCTGGTTCGGATAGTCCGAGCGGCCGGTGGCGATGATGGCGTCCGGCGCCACTTCGCGCACCAGTTCAGGCCGCAGTTCCGGCTCCGGATTGGCCAGCGTGAACACGATGGGCGACTTGCCCATTTTTTCCACGTCCAGCGGCGACAGCACGCCGGGACCGGACACACCCAGGAACACGTCGGCGCCCGCGATCACATCCGACAAGGTGCGGGCCGGGGTGGCTTGTGCCCAGGCGGCCTTTTCGCCGTCGAGTTCGCGGGCCGTGGTCAGCACGCCCTTGCTGTCGCAAACAAAGATGTTCTCGCGCGTGGCGCCCAGGTCCACCAGCAGTTCCAGGCAGGCGATGGCCGCTGCGCCGGCGCCCGAGCACACGATTTTGGCCGAGGCCAGCGCGCGTCCCGTCAGCGCCAGCGCGTTGAGCATGCCGGTGGCGACCACGATGGCCGTACCGTGCTGGTCGTCGTGGAACACGGGGATGGCCAGCCGCTCGCGCAGCTTGCGCTCGATGTAGAAGCACTCGGGCGCCTTGATGTCCTCCAGGTTGATGCCGCCGAAGGTGGGATGCAGCGCGGCGATGATGTCCACCAGCTTGTCCGGATCGCGCTCGTCGATCTCGATGTCGAAGGCGTCGATGCCGGCGAACTTCTTGAACAGCACCACCTTGCCTTCCATGACGGGCTTGCCGGCCAGTGCGCCGATATTGCCCAGGCCAAGCACGGCGCTGCCGTTGGTGATCACGCCCACCAGGTTGCCTTTGGCCGTGTAGTCGTAGGCCTTGGCCGGATCGCGTTCGATCTCCACGCAGGGCGCGGCCACGCCGGGCGAATAGGCCAGCGCCAGGTCGTCCTGGGTGCTGACGCTCTTGGTCACTTCGATGGCGATCTTGCCGGCGCCGCCAGCCTTGTGATAGGCCAGCGCTTTTTGTTCCATGGTGCTCATTGCTGTCTGTCTCCGTGAATGGAAAAAACGCCTGCACAAGCGTCGCTCGTGCAGGCGCGGAATGAAGATGCCGGGCTACGGCTTATGGGTACAGGCCGCGTACTTCGCGCGCCTGCAGCACGCGGGTGCAGGCCAGGATGAAGGTGGCGGTGCGCAGCGTGACCTTCTTGTCCTGCGCCACGCTCCACACGGCGTTGAACGCGTCCTGCATGATGCGGGTCAGGCGGGCGTTGATCTCGTCCTCGGTCCAGAAGAAGCTGGAGAAGTCCTGCACCCACTCGAAGTAGGACACGGTCACGCCGCCGGCGTTGGCCAGCACGTCGGGCACGATCAGCACGTCCTTGTCGGCCAGGATGTCGTCCGCTTCCGGCGTGGTGGGGCCGTTGGCGCCTTCCAGGATGATCTTGGTGCGGATGCGCGGCGCGTTTTTCGCCGTGATCTGCTGTTCCAGCGCGGCCGGGATCAGGATGTCCGATTCGATATCCCAGAACGCGTCGCGGTCCAGGAACGCTTCAGCGCCGGCGAAGCCGGTAACGCTGCCGCATTCGGCCACGTGCTGGTGCAGGCGTGGAATATCCAGCCCGCCTTGGTGGACCACGGTGCCGGTATGGTCCTGCACCGCGATCACTTTGGAACCGGCTTCTGCGAACATCGTTGCTGCGACGCCGCCTACGTTGCCGAAACCCTGGACGGCGACACGCGCCCCCTCGATTTTTACGCCGCGCTTGGCGGCCGCTTCACGGCCCACGACGAATACGCCGCGGCCGGTCGCTTCGCGGCGGCCCAGCGAGCCGCCCAGCGAAATTGGTTTGCCGGTCACCACGCCGGTCGACAGGTTGCCTTCGATCATGGCGTAGGAGTCCATCATCCATGCCATCACCTGTTCGTTGGTGTTCACGTCCGGTGCCGGAATGTCCTTGGTGGGGCCGATGATCAGGCTGATCTCGCTCGTGTAGCGGCGGGTCAGGCGCTGCAGTTCGCCCTTGGACAGGGTTTTCGGATCGACGCGGATGCCGCCCTTGGCGCCACCGTATGGCACGTTGACCGCCGCGTTCTTGACCGTCATCCAGGCCGACAGGGCCATCACTTCGGACAGGGTCACGTCCTGGTGGAAGCGCACGCCGCCCTTGCCGGGGCCGCGCGACATGTTGTGCTGCACGCGGTAGCCTTCGTAGTGGGCGATCGAGCCGTCATCGCGTTCGATCGGCACGTCCACGGTCAGGATGCGCTTGGGACGCTTCAGGGTTTCGACCCAGCGCGACAGGTTACCCAGGTGCGGGGTAACGCGGTCGATCTGCTGCAGGTAGACGCCCCAGGGGCCGAGGTCTTCGGGATTGAGGTAGGAAGGCAGTGCGTGTTGGGTGGTCATGCTCATAACTCCTATGGGTTCGTGAGTGACGCGGCTCTTGGCTGCGTTCAGTGGGACGAATCATAGGCCCGGATGAGTTAGCCCGGCCAATGCTGTATGCGCATCCTATTATGCAAAATTTGCATAGTTATGCACTGTAACGGTGCATGAACGGGCGTGCTTTTCAGGGCTGTTTTTTGCGTTGAAAACGCCCCGAAACCGACGCAAAATCAACGCACTATCGACGCCATGCCAACGCCGTGCGCGCCCCCGGAAATCAGCGCTCCGAGACGGGCGCGCGGCGCTTGCGATTGGCCTTTTTTTGCTGCGTTTCGAGGAACTCCCACAGCCGTTCGACGATCGGTTTGCCGCGCCGCTGGGCCGATGGACGTTCGCGGTAAAGCCGGATTTCCATCTCGATTTCCCAGCCGCCGTTGCCGCCGTCGGCGCACGCCAGCTGCTTCTGTTTGAGTTCGCGCGTGACGGCCGATTCGGGCAGAAAGGCCATGCCGCGCCCTTCAAGCACCATCATCTTCAAGCCTTCGGCCATGTCCGTTTCGTAGCGCGGATCGAGGTAGGGATGCTGCTTGGCGTCGGCCAGGATCAGGTCCACCATGCGGCCCAGGTAGGCATTGTTGGTGTAGGACAGGAACGGCAGCGGCGCGTCCGGCGCGCCGGGCAGGGCGTAGGCCGGGGCGCGCGTCTTGTCGCAGCGCGCGTAGGGACGCAGCGCCTCGCGACCCATCACCAGCATGTCGTAGCGGCCCGGATCGAGCTGCACCGGCTGGCGCGGATGGTGGTAGCACAGCAGCAGGTCGCAGCCGCCTTCCACCAGTTGCAGCACGGCGTCGTGCACGTTGAGCGCCATCAGGCGGCTCTTGATGGGGGCGAAATCATGCTCCAGCGCCGACAGCCATTT
The DNA here is from genome assembly GCA_035254005.1 of Burkholderiaceae bacterium. Lineage (GTDB taxonomy): Bacteria > Pseudomonadota > Gammaproteobacteria > Burkholderiales > Burkholderiaceae_D > Rugamonas. The sequence goes on from DATFBD010000176.1 coordinate 22,060, forward strand.
CGGCACGAAGGTCAGCGACAGCGTGTGCGGCACGGCCAGGTCGATGCTGGTCAGGGCGGCGGCGCGCTTGTTGCGCATCATGTCGCGCGCGCCGTTGATCTGGGCCAGCATTTCCAGCGCCTGCTCGTAGAACACGATGCCGGCCGAGGTCAGCCGGGTGGGGTAAGAGGTGCGGTCGATCAGGTCCGTGCCCAGCCAGTTTTCCAGCGACTGGATGCGGCGCGAGAAGGCCGGCTGCGTCACGTGCCGCAACGCCGCCGAGCGGCTGAAGTTATTGGTTTCGACCAGCGAGATAAAGTCTTCCAGCCATTTGGTTTCCATCGTTTTACTCCTTAGTTTTGCTGGGCGGTGGGGGTGGCGCTGACGGTGCGGATCGCGCGCATGGGGGTGAACAACCAGGCCAGCGCCGCCAGCGCGATCAGCGTGGCGCCGCCGCCGGCGAACAATTGCGCCAGTGTGATCGATTGCAGCAGCCAGCCAGTGGCGGACGCCGACAACGGCGCCAGTCCCATGAAGATGAACATGAAGATGCTCATGGTGCGGCCCATCATGTGGGGCGGCACGCGGCGCTGTATCCAGGTGAAGACGGACACCTGCATGTAACCCGACACGGTGCCGACGGCCAGCAGCAGCAAGGCCCCTTGCCACGTGCTGTGGATGCGGCCCAGTGGCATGACGAGCGCGCCGACGAGCATGTCGGCCAGCAGCACCATGCCGCCAAAGCTGGCCATGCGCAGGCGCGCGCCGGCGATGGCGGCGGCGGCCATGCCGGCCAGGCTGCCCGCGCCATTGGCCGCCATCAGCAGGCCGAACGCGGTGGCGCCGTGCAGCCGCTCGTTGCCCAGCGCGGGCAGGGCCACCTGCATGGCGCCGCCGATGAACAGGGCCACCAGGCCCCAGTAGCTGAAGCACAGGCGCAGCGCCGTGTCGCGCCACACCATGGCCAGGCCGGCGCCGACGGCACGCCAGACGGAAAGCTGGCCGCCGTTGGTGGCATGCTTAGTGGCGTGCGTTGTGCTGGCGTGCGTTGTGGCGGTGATGTCCGGCGTGGCGCCCGGATGCACCGCCTGCGCGGCTGGCGGCGCCGGCGTCGCGGATGCGCCAGGCAGTTCGCACACCTTGGCCAGCGTCCACGCCGACAGCAGGAAGCTGGCGCAATCGAAGCCGAACGCCAGCGCCAGGCCGTGCGCGTCGCGCAGCGCGCCGCCGCTGTCGCCGGCCAGTGCGATCAGCAGGGCCGCCAGCAGCGGGCCGGCCAGCGTGGTCAGTTGGCGCATCCCCATCAGCATGCCGTTGGCCTGTTCCAGTTGCTGCGGCACGATCACGCGCGGCAGGATGGAGGTGCCCGATGGGATGCCGAACGCCTGCGCCAGACCCAGGCCCAGCGCCAGTCCGTACACCAGCCACAGCGTCACTTGCCCGTTCAGGGCCAGCGTGATCGACAGCGATGCAGTGAGCGCCAGCGTGAGCGCGGGCGCGTTGTTCAGCACCAGCAGCGTGAGCATGGCCAGCAGCGCGGCGTTGGCGTACTTGCTGAGCATGAGTACGCGCTTGGGCGAGTGGCGGTCCACCAGCGCACCGCCGATCAGGATGAACAGCGCGCTCGGCGCGCTCATGAGGGCGATCACCAGGCCCAGGGCTAGCGTGTCGCCGGTCAGCTTGAGCACCAGCCAGGGCAGGGCGATCATGGTCAGCTGGTCGCCCAGCATGGAGATGGCGCCGCCGCGCAGCAGCCAGCGGAAATTGGGATCGCGCAGCAGGGTGGCGCGCGATGGTTCAGGTGCGGGACGCGATGCCGCCATGATGTGCTCCTCAGGAGTTGGATGGGCTCATGCCGGCGATCTGTCCCAGCACGGCCGACAGGGCCGCCAGCTGCCCGGGCGGGCAGCTGCGCAGTAATTCGGCGCTCGTTTGCTGGGCGATGACGGTGGCGTTGGCCAGCAGTTCGCGGCCCGTGGCCGTGATGGCCGCGTAGCCCACGCGCGCGTCGCGCGGGTCTTGCTGGCGCTCGATCAGGCCGATTTTTTCCAGCGGCAGCAGGGTGCGTGTGACGCCGGACGCTGTCAGGCCCTGGCGCTCGGCCAGGTCGACCCGGCGCAAACGGCCGCCCGGTGCGCGGCTCAGGTAGAACAGCAGCATGAAGTCGCTGAAGCTGATGCCGTGGTGGCCGCCCAGCGTGGTGTCGAGGCGGCGCACCAGCATCGCCTGGGCGCGCGCCAGCCGCAGGGCGACGTCGAGTTGGGGGCTGATGGTGTCGGGACTGTCGTTGTTGTGTTCGCTCATGGTGTGCCTCGCTGAAGGTGCTTGCGCAGTATTTGCGTATTGATTGCGTTTTGTTTGACTGGTTGTTGATTAATACTTGAGTACGCAAGTATATGCCGCTTGATGGGATTTGCAAGCGGTTTTTGTGGAAATTGCGAAATAAATCATCTTGATAAAAAGGTATTTCATGCCATCATGGTCGGGCCGTCCAATCCCGGCCGGCGCCACCGCCACTTTGAAGGGAGACTTGAACATGGCTCAGTCCCGCCACACCTGGTTCATCACGGGCGCATCCTCCGGCTTTGGCCGGGCGTTCGCCGCGCACGCGCTGGCGCGCGGCCACAACGTGGTCGCCACCGCGCGCACAATCTCGAAACTGGACGACCTGGCCGCGCAAGCGCCCGAGCGCGTGCTGGTGCAGCGGCTCGACGTGGATCAGGGTGGCGACGCGCAAGCGGCCATTGACGCGGCCGTGGCCCGCTTTGGCCGCATCGATGTATTGATCAACAACGCCGGTTACGGCATCGTCGGCGCCGTGGAGGAGACGCCGGAGGCGGAGCTGCGGGCGCAGATGGAAACCAATTTCTTCGGCGCCATGGCCGTCACGCGCGCCGCGCTGCCCACCCTGCGGGCGCAGCGCGCCGGCGCCATCGTCAACGTCTCGAGCATGGGCGGGCAGATGTCGTTCGCCGGCTACAGCGCCTATTCCGCCTCCAAGTTCGCGCTGGAGGGGGCGAGCGAAGCGCTGGCGCTGGAACTGGCGCCGTTTGGCGTCAAGGTGATGATCGTCGAACCGGGCGCGTTCCGCACCGACTTCGCGGCCGGCGCGCTGCGCCACATGCCGCAGCTGGACGCGTACCGCGATGTGGTGGGGCCGATCCGCACCTTCACCAGCGAGATGCACAACACCCAGCAGGGCGATCCGCGCAAGGCCGCCGCCGCCATCGAGCAAGCGTTGCTGGCCGAGGTCACGCCGTTGCGACTGCAACTGGGGGCGGACGCGGTCGACGCCGTGCGCGCGCACGCGCAGGCGCTGCTGGCCGACCTGGAACGGTGGGAGGCCACGGCGCGCGCCACGGCGTTCGACGCGCGCGGTTGAGGCGGGCGCGGGCGAAAAAAAACCACCCGTCCGCGAGGAGGGGTGGTTGTGCGTTGCCGTCAGGTCTGGCGAGGAACGCGATGCACGCGATTAACGGTCGCCGTAGCTGCGGCGGGCGCCGTCGCTGCTGCGCGGGTTGCTGCCTTTGTAGCCGCCGCTGCTGGCGCCATCACGGCGCGGGGCGTTGGGCTTGCTGAAGGTACGCTGGCCCGGCTTGGCGCCGCCACGGTTGTCGCCCGGCTTCCAGCCGCCTGGACGCGAGGTCGAACGCGGCGGGGCCGATTTCTTCGGCTCGTAGCCTTCGATCACGTTGACCGGGATCAGCTGCTTGGTGAAGCGCTCGATGCGTTTCACGTTCATGCCTTCGGCGTGGTTCACCAGCGAGATGGCCAGACCGTTGCGGCCGGCGCGGCCGGTGCGGCCGATGCGGTGCACGTAGTCCTCGGGGAACTTGGGCAGGTCGTAGTTGAACACGTGGGTGATGGTGGGCACGTCGATGCCGCGCGCGGCCACGTCGGTCGCCACCAGTACCTTGACCTGGCCGCGGCGCAGGCTATCCAGGGTGCGGTTGCGCGCGCCCTGGTGCATGTCGCCGTGCAGCGCGGCGGCCGAGAAGCCGGCGATGTTCAGACGGTCGGCGATGGTGTCGGCGTCGCGCTTGGTGGCGGTGAACACCACGGCCTGGTCCAGCGAGTCGTCGCGCAGCAGGTGGTCCAGCAGGCGGTTCTTGTGCGACAGGTCGTCCACGAAGTGCACGCGCTGGGTGATGTTCTCGTGCTTGTTGGCCGCGCTCATGATCTGGATGATCTGCGGGTTCTTGGTGATGCGGCGTGCCATGTTGCCCACCACGCCGTCCAGCGTGGCCGAGAACAGCATGGTCTGGCGCGTGTCAGGCGTCGCTTCGACGATCTTTTCGATGTCGTCGATGAAGCCCATGTCCAGCATGCGGTCCGCTTCGTCCAGCACCAGGATTTCCAGTTGCGAGAAGTCGATCTTGCCCGACTCCATGTGGTCGATCAGGCGGCCCGGCGTGGCCACCAGGATCTCGGGGTTCTTGGCCAGCAGTTGCATCTGCTTGGGGTAAGGCATGCCGCCCAGGATGGAGACGGCCTTCAGGCGGCGCAGGTTGACGCTGTACTTGTCGGTGTTGGTGGTCACCTGCAGGGCCAGTTCGCGGGTCGGGGTCAGCACCAGCATCTTGGGCTGGGCCGGCTTGAAACGGGGGCGCTCGCCACGGGCGCGGGCCGCTTGCATTTCCTGGTTGTGGGTCTTGCTGGCGGCGGTCGGTTCGAGCGCCGACAGGCGGTGCAGCGAGGGCAGCATGAAGGCTGCCGTCTTGCCGGAACCGGTTTGCGAGGATACCAACAAGTCCTGGCCCGCGATGGCGGCAGGTACCGCCTGCTCTTGAACCGGGGTCGGCTTGGTGTAGCCGGCGTCGGTCAGGGCTTTGATGATGGACGTGTTGAGACCAAGTGCTTCAAATGTCATTCTTTTCTTTCGTAAAAATCAGCGTTCGTGCAAACAAGCAGAACGCGAAATAGCAACGCCAACCAAAACGAAATGACTCAATCTAAATCGATAGAAATTTCGGCACAAAAGCTTTGCGCCGGGACGGTGTCAGGTGCGACACACAAGGCGGGAGGGCTTTAATAAGCGACATCAGTGCGATGCGCTAAGGCTTGCGAAGCTGCTGGTTATTTTTCGGGCAACTGCTGTGATGCAGCGCAGAGGCAGAACTATACCTGATCTTGACTGGCTTTGCACGCTTTAATATGCATACGCTTATGGATGTACCTTTCTAATTTTCAAAAAGATAAGCTTGGTATTTCATAGTAAGATGCTCTTTACTTAATTTTTTGCATACTCATCATGGCAACTGTTCGTGCAATTTCCCATAACTGCCTGGGCGCCGTGGTGGCGCTGGCGCTGGCCGCATGCGGCGGCGGCGCGGGCGTACCCAGTGGGCCCATCGTGGTGGCGCCGGCCATCAGCACGCCGGCCACCAGCGCCAACGGGGTGCAGATCATTCCCGCGGGCGGCAGCCACACCATGGTCGCCGGCGAGAAGGTGATGGTGCCGGCCGGCACCATCGTCACGTCCAATGGCAGCACCGTCAATATCAACGGATCGAACAACACCGTCAACGTGGCGGCGGGCGCCGTGGTGCAGGTGCCATCCTCGGCCACCGGCACGGCCGACAATACGGTGGCGGCCAGCGCGGTGGCGGCCGGGGTGACGGTGAGCGCGCAATTGCTGGCCGGGCCGTCCGTGATGGGCGCCTACGATCCGGTCGATGGCAGCGGCGACCAGGCCCGCTTCGGTGGCCTGTACCAGCTCACGCTCGATGGCGCCGGCAACCTGATCGGCTCCGACCGCGGCCGCCTGCGCCGCATCACGCCGGCCGGCGTGGTGAACACGCTGGCCGCTTCCGTGACGCTCACGTTCGAAGGCGTGGCCGTCGATGGCGCGGGCAATATCTACGGCACCGACAGCGCCTCCCCGGTGCTGTACCGCAGGACGCCGGACGGCGCCGAGCAGTCCTGGGGGCCGGACTGGAACAAGGTGATGGTGAACAAGGGCGGGCAACTGGCGATCGATGGCGCCGGCACCGTGTACCGGGCCGATTTCGACAACCGGCGCATCCTGAAGATCACGGCGGCCGGCGTGGTCAGCGTGCTGGCGGGGGGCGGTTCGGGCGACGGCGTCGATGGCGTGGGCGTCAACGCGGCGTTCCATGGGCCGTCCGCCTTGGTGCTCGACGCCACCGGCGCGCTGCTGGTCAACGATAGCGATGCCATCCGCAAGGTGCTGGCCAACGGAACGGTGACCACCGTGGCCAAGATTCCCAAGCGCATCATCCCGGTCGATGGCACGATCGCCGTCGACCACGGCTATATTTACGCGGCGACGGACAGCGCCATCATGCGCGTGGCGCCCGATGGCACCGTTGATGCCATGCACTTCGCCACCGGTAGCATGCCTTACATCATGACGCTGGTGGCCGATGGCCACGGCACGCTGTACGCGGGCACCGGCTGGGCCTCGCCGGTCCAGGTGTGGAAGATCGCCCTGTGATCGGGTGCGCCGTGTAGATTGGAGAGAAACAAACGCGCATGCATCGCTATACTTTATAAAAAGCATAACGTTAGCAACTTTCTACTTGCTAGCCATGGGCTGGCGCGAGAGGTGCATCATGCGTGGCAGGAGTGTTCCCCATTTGATGATCGTCGGCGGTGTGGCGTTGGGCGCCGCACTGGGCGCGATGCATGTCATGCGCGACATGGCGGCGCCCAGGCCGGCGCTGGAACAGGTGAGCGCGGCGGCGGCGCCGCACAAGGTGGCGGCGGCCAGGAAGCCCTCCAGGGTGCGGCAAGTGATCGCGCAGGCGTCGCAGACGGACAAGATCGCCAACGCGCTGGGCGGTTCGGACTGACCGCCGGTGGCGCGCGCCGTCAGGCGTCCGCCGCCCCGCAGCATTTCTTGTACTTCTTCCCGCTGCCGCAAGGGCAGGGATCGTTGCGCCCGACCTTGGGTGTGGCGCGCTGGACCGGGCGTCCCGCGCCTTGCTGGCGTGGCCGCGCGGCGTGGATGGCGATGATGGCCGGCGCCACGGCAGCCATCCATTGTTCCGTTTCCTCGTCCGGCATCGGCGGTTCGCGTCCGTCCGAGGCGGCCAGTTCGCGCATGGGGGCGAACCAGTCCGGTTGCGCGGCCTGCAGCGGCGCCCAGCCGGCCGGATCCAGTTCCATGCCCATCAAGAAGCCCTGGCCCCAGGCCGCGATGCCCCATTCCGGGCCGCAGTGGAAGATCGGCTCGAAGCTGGCCGCATCCTTGGCCAGCCATTCGCACAGGTAGTGGAAGTGGCGCAGCGCCAGGCCGGTGGCGCGCTGGCGGGCGCCGTCGTCCGTGTCCGAGTCCGTGCCGGCTGGCGCGGCTGGCCACACCTGCGCCAGCCACTCGGCCTCGGCCGGCGGGGTGGCGGCCGTCGCGATGGCCGTCAGGTAGCCCTCCAGCGTGGAGACGTCGTGAATGCGGGCGCCGGGCGCGGCCAATAGCGCGCCGAGCGCTTCGTATTCATCGTCGGACAAGGGCGAGGTGTGCGGGGCGGTGGTCATGGTGGTATCGGCTGGGGTGGGGCGGCTGCGCCAGCAAGCGCGGCGCGGCCCGGATGTAAAAAAGCCGCCCTGCGGGGCGGCTCGCTCGATGCGCGGGCGGCGCGATCAGGTGTAGTCTTCCGCGTTCAGGCCCATCACGTGGGAGAAGCCGCCGTCCACGTAGGTGATTTCGCCGGTGATGCCGGAGGCCAGGTCCGACAGCATGAAGGCGGCCGTGTTGCCCACTTCTTCGATGGTGACGTTGCGGCGCAGCGGTGCGTGCGACGAGGCGAAGCCCAGCAGCTTGCCGAAGTCCTTGATGCCGGACGCGGCCAGGGTCTTGATCGGGCCGGCCGAGATGCCGTTGGCGCGGATGCCCAGCTTGCCCAGGTTTTCCGCCAGGTAGCGTACCGACGCTTCCAGCGAGGCCTTGGCCAGGCCCATGGTGTTGTAGTACGGAATGGCGCGGATGGCGCCCAGGTACGACAGCGTCAGCAGCGCCGAACCTTCCTTGAGCAGTGGCAGCGCGGCCTTGGCCATGGCCGGGAAGCTGTAGGCGGAAATGTCGTGGGCGATGCGGAAATTCTCGCGGGTCAGGCCGTCCAGGAACTCGCCGGCGATCGCTTCGCGCGGCGCGAAGCCGATCGCGTGCACCAGGCCGTCCAGCTGCGACCAGTGTTTGGCCAGGTCGGTGAACAGGGCGGCGATCTGCTCGTCGCTGGAGACGTCGCAATCGAACACCAGCGAGCTGCCGAATTCGGCGGCGAACTCGGTGATGCGGTCCTTGAAGCGCTCACCGACGTAGGTGAAGGCCAGCTCGGCGCCTTCGCGGTGGCAAGCCTTGGCGATGCCGTAAGCGATGGAACGGTTCGACAGCAAACCGGTGATGAGGATTTTTTTGCCTTGCAAGAACGCCATATAGACTCCGATTGCTACTGCTGCGCCGCAACGCAGCCCGGTAGGCGGCGAGGGCGACAGTATGGGTTGTTTGGTATTGGTGGCCAGGCTAACTAAGAAGTTGTTTCAAAAAGCCCATGGCGTCGTTGCGGCTCCTTGCCGTGCACGCGCACTGTCTTCGTCGCCACGCCTGGCCATGGTCATTTTGAAACAACTTCTAAAAGCGCCGTCCTGGAACGCAACTTTGCGCGCTCAAGGTCTGGCTGCCGCAAGACCGAGATTGTAGGGCGTGTGCGCCGCGCTGGCAACTTTTCATCGTCGCCAACACGGGCTTCAGTCTTCGCTGCGGTGACGCGATTTGTGCTGGTAGCGCGAGACGTGGGCCTTGACCAGCTTGACTGGCGCGTCATCGTCATCGCTGTGGCGGCGTGCCGCCTTGTAGCCGCGGCCGTGCTTGCTGCCACGGTCCGCTTCCAGCGCCACGACGGCGTTGTCGGCCACTTCGGGCGCGATGTCCACGTTGGCCGAGGTGGCCAGCTTGGGCACCAGGATGGTGGAGCCAGCCTTGAGCAGCGTCTTTTGCGGGATGTTGTTGGCCTGGCGGATCACTTCCGGCGTGGTGTGGAACTTGGAGGCCAGGGTTTCGATCCGTTCGCGCGCGCTGGTGATCTTGTGCGTGGTCCAGGTGGACAGGGCGCGGCCCCACTGGGCCAGGTTCAGGTGGAACTTCTCCGCGTTTTCCTGTGGTAGCAGGATCTTGGTGTGTTCGCCGCCGGTGATGACGGGGCGGTTGAACTGCGGATTGAGCGCCTTGAATTCATCGACCGACAGTTCGGCCAGGTGGGCGGCGATGGTCAGGTCGATGTCGCTGGTCTTGTCGACGGCCGTGAAATAGGGCTGGTTGTCGATCAGCGGCAGGCTCAGGCCGTACTGGCCGGGATTGGCGATGATGTTCTTGACCGCTTGCAGCTTGGGCACATAGTTGCGGGTTTCGGCCGGCATCAGTTCGGACAGGCTTTCGAAGTCGGTCGGCTTGCCCAGCGCGCGGTTGCGCTGGATGGCCTTCTGCACCGAGCCTTCGCCCCAGTTGTAGGCGGCCAGCGCCAGTTGCCAGTCGCCGAACATGTCATACAGGCGCTGCAGATAGGTGAGGGCGGCGTCGGTCGAGGCGACGATGCCGCGCCGCTCATCCTTGAATACGTTCTGTTTCAGGTTGAAATCGCGCCCGGTGCCGGGCACGAACTGCCACATGCCGGCCGCGTTGGCGCTCGACAGGGCTTGCGGGTTGAAGGCCGATTCGATGAATGGCAGCAGCGCCAGTTCGGTCGGCATGCCGCGCTTTTCCAGTTCCGTGACGACGTGGAACAGGTAGCGCGAGGCGCGCGCCGTGGTGCGGGCCATGTAATCGGGACGGCTGCTGTACCAGGTGATGTGCTTGGCCACCAGCGGATTATCGAGATCCGGGATGGCGTAGCCGGAGCGGATGCGGCCCCACACGTCCGTCTCGCGCAGCGCATCTTCGCTGGCGGGGCGGGCCTGTTTCATGTCGGCCTTGGCGGTGAGGGTGGTGTCGGAAGCTTTGGGCGGGGCCGGCTGGAAGGCCGCGACGGCCGGCAGGCCCGCGTCGGCGGCCTGGCTCAGCGCCGGTGCCAGCATCAGGGCCAGCGCCGCCAGTGCAGCGGAAGTGTTATTGCGTGCTTGCATAGTATTCCATTGTTGTCGGCGGGGAACACCGGACGGACATGAATAAACGTGGAGTGTACGAAGGTCGACTAGCTGAGTCAAGAAATATGTCAGCCGCGTGACGACCTTGCCGGTTAATGCTTTTTGGCAATAATTGCCGGTGAGTACAATACAGTTGTCGTGGAATTCAGGGCAAATCAGCAGGGCAAATCAGGGCGCCAGGGTGGGGCAAGGTGGCGCCAGGTGTAAGGGGGGGGGGGCGCGCCGCCGCCGGCGTTACAAGGGCAGCATGGGCCGCGCCGGGAGCTGGCGCAAGCGGTGCGCGCTATTTATATGAGATGGCGCAAAGAGTGCGTACAATTCGGGTTTTGAATCCAGGAATACATTTTATGAGCACCACCGCCGACGACCACGCCGCCATCATCGCCGCCACCGAACAATGGCTGGAAAAGGCCGTCATCGGCCTGAACCTGTGCCCGTTCGCGAAGTCCGTGCACGTCAAGAAGCAGGTGCGCTACGTGGTGTGCGACGCCGATACGCCGGAAGCCTTGCTGTCGATGTTGATGGATGAATTGCAATATCTGTCGGACGCGGACCCGGAAGCCGTCGATACCACGCTGTTGATCCACCCCCATGTATTGACCGATTTCCAGGACTACAACGAATTTTTGGACGTGGCCGACGCCGCGCTGGAAGACATGGACCTGGTGGGCGAGCTGCAAGTGGCCAGCTTCCACCCGCAATACCAGTTCGCCGACACGGCGCCGGACGACATCAGCAACTACACCAACCGGGCACCGTATCCAACCCTGCACCTGCTGCGCGAGGCCAGCGTGGAGCGGGCGGTGGACGCCTTCCCCGAGGCGAGCGACATTTTCGAGAAGAATATCGCCACCCTGGAAGCCCTGGGCCGCGAGGGCTGGGACAAGCTGGGCCTGAAGGTGAAATAAGATGGCGAACGATTTGCCGGTACGGCCCGACACGCCCTGCGTGGCCGTCTGTTCCACCACCTTCGACGAGATTTGCCGCGGCTGCGGACGCAGCGTGGTCGAGGTGGCGCACTGGGTGGCCATGACGGCTGAGCAGAAGGAAGTGGTGTGGCAGCGCATCCTGGCGCAGGGCTACCCGCGCCGCAACACCTGACCCAGCCAACGCCGGGGGCGACGACGTTGCGACGTTGGGGTCTGACCCCTTGGGGTCAGACCCCGGTTTTAATTGAATCAATAAGCTCAAGGGGTCAGACCCCGGTTTTAATTGAATCAATTAACCCAAGGGGATCAGCCCCCGGTTGTGCTCCAATCAATAAGTGCCAATAAAATCCTTCTTTCCAATATCGAGCCCGTTATGGCGCAGGATGTCATAAGCCGTGGTGGCGTGGAAGAAGAAGTGCGGCAGCGCGTAGTGCAGCAAATAGGTCTGGCCCGTGAAGTGCTTGGTCTTCTCGCCGCTGCCGGTGGTGATGGCGCGCTCCTCGCTGCCGGCGATCTGCTCTTGCGGCACGGTGTCGATGAAGGCCAGCGTGCTGGCGATGCGCGCCTTCAGTTCGGCGAAGCTGCGTTCGTTGTCCTCGAACGCGGGCACGTCCACGCCGCCCAGGCGGGCGCTGCACCCCTTGGCGAAGTCGCAGGCGATCTGGATCTGGCGGGTGAACGGCAGCATGTCCGGGTACAGCCGGAACTGCAGCAGGGCTTGCGGGTCGATCTTCTTCTCGGTGGCGTGGGTCTCGGCCTTGTCGAGGATGGCCAGCAGGCTGTTCAGGATTTGTTTGAACACGGGCACGGATGCGGAGTACATGGATAGGGTCATGGCATTTCCTCAGGTTGGGAGCGCAGATCATAGCCCGGCCGCGATTTTTCTGCTGGCGGCGCCACGACTGTTACATCGCGGACGCATCTAGATGACTTTCTTGTGTCTTTCCGTGCATAATTCCGTGCAGGACAAACACAGAGATCCAACCCATACAGCTTGATGATGCCAACCGATAAAACAGGCCGCCGCGACGCGGCAGATGCATGACCAGTGCCCTCTACCAGCAGGTGCGCAAGCGGCTGACCGCGCTGTACGGCCTGTCCATCTATGGCGCGTTGCTGCTGGTGGTGTTCGGCGGCCTGGTGATCCCGGCCATGATAGGCAGCTACCTGCTGATCGGCGTGCACGAGCAGCAGTCGGCCAAGGTCGCGCTGAACGAGGCGCTGCAGCGCAACGCCGACATCCTGGCGCTGGGCATGCAGGAATCGCTGTGGAACATGAACGCGGAATCGGCCCATTCGCTGGTCGAATCCGTCATGCGCGACCGCTCCGTGCTGCAGGTGGAGGTGACCGGCCAGGCCGACACCCAGTTCATCAGCGTGCAATCGCCGCGCCGCGCCACTGGCCACGTGTTCCGCGCCGAGCGCGAAATCCTCGTGCGCGGCGAGCATATCGGCCGCATCATGGTCGAGATGGACGATGCGCGCAGCCAGCAGGACTTGCGCGAGAAGCAGCTGTCCTATGTGTTCGTGCTGGCGGCCCAGCTCACGGTGTCGCTGCTGCTGATCGTGCTGTTCCTGAACAAGCGCCTGCTCAAGCCCTTGCGCAAGCTGATGCGCTTTTCCGACCGCCTGTCCCATGGCGACTTCGAAACCCGGCTCGACCTGACCGGCAGCGATGAACTGGGCCGGCTGGCCAGCCAGCTGGAACAGATGCGGGTGGCCATCAAGCACCTGTTCGAGGACATCGGCCAGCGCGAGGAGCGCTTCCGCACCATCGTCACGCAGGTGCCGGGCGCCGTGTTCCGCTTCCGTCCCGATGGCCCGATCGACTTCGTGTCCGACGCCATCGAGGACATCTCCGGCTATTCGGCGGCCCAGTTCATGCGCAGCACCACCCATGCGTGGGCCAACCTGATCTGCCCGGAAGACCGCAAGGCCCAGCGCCGCTGCGTGACCCAGGCCGTGCGCGACGGCCAGCCCTACGAGATCGAATACCGCATCATCGACGCCACCGGCACCGAGCGCTGGGTGGCCGAGAATGGCCAGCCGCAAGTGGCCGACGGCGAGGGTGGCGCGCCCTGGGTGGATGGCATCATCTCCGACATCAGCCAGCGCAAGCATAACGAGATGCGCATCGAAGCCTTGCTGGCCGAGCAGAGCGCCATTCTCGATAACGTGATGTTCGGCGTGATGTTCGTGCGTAACCGCGTGATCGTGTCCGTCAACCGCCGCTGCGAGGAACTGTTCGGCTACGAGCCCGGCGCCATGACGGGCAATTCCACCGCCATCGTGTTCCCCAACGCCTTCGATTTCGAGGCGGCCGGCGCGCGCCAGTATTCGTCGCTGGCCTCGGGCGACTACTTCAGCGAGGAACGCCACTACCGGCGCAAGGACGGTACCCTGTTCTGGTGCATGGTGAGCGGCTGCGCGATCGACCAGAACCGCCCCAACGAGGGCAGCATCTGGGTCTATGCCGACATCACGGCCCGCAAGGAGGCCGAGGAAAAGCTGCGCCTGTCGGCCACGGTGCTGGAGCATATCGCCGACGGTGTGATGGTGGTCGATGCGGACGGCAAGATCGTCGCCGTCAATCCGGCCTTCACCCAGATCACCGGCTACAGCGAGCAGGAAGCGCTGGGCAAGGACCGCACGCTGACGCGCTCGGGGCGCCATGATGACGCGTTCTACCAGAGCCTGTGGACGGAACTGGTGACCACCGGCTTCTGGCGCGGCGAGATCTGGAACCTGCGCAAGAGCGGCGAGCTGTATCTGGAATGGCTGACGGTGAGCGCGGTACGCGACAACCGGGGCCAGACCACGCACTACGTGGGCGTGTTCAGCGACATCACGCAAGTGAAGGAATCGCAGGAAAAGCTCGACCACCTGGCGCACCACGATCCGCTCACGGCCTTGCCGAACCGGCTGCTGTTCAACGACCGCCTGCAGCATGCGCTGCAGCGGGCCACGCGCGATAACGAGCAGCTGGCGCTGTTGTTCATCGACCTGGACCGCTTCAAGAACGTCAACGACACGCTGGGCCACCACATCGGCGACGAGTTGCTCAAGCAGGTGGCCAAGGCGCTGCAGGAAAAGCTGCGCGAGGGCGACACGCTGGCGCGCCTGGGTGGCGACGAATTCATCGTGCTGCTGGAGGATGTGGACGGCCAGTACAGCGCCAGCCTGGTGGCGGAGAAACTGGTGGCCATGTTCGAGCAGCCGTTCATGGTGGCCGGGCACGAACTGTTCGTTACCTGCAGCGTCGGCATCAGCCTGTTCCCGACCGACGCCACCGACCTCAATATGCTGATCCGTAACGCCGACGTGGCCATGTACCAGGCCAAGGCGCGCGGACGCAACGGCTACAGTTTCTATGCGCCGTCCATGACGGGCGAGGGCGTCGAACGGCTGCGGCTGGAGACCTTCCTGCGCCGTTCGATCGAGAAGGAGGAGATCTTCCTCAACTACCAGCCGCAGGTGGAGATCGACACGGGACGGCTGGTGGGCGTGGAGGCGCTGGTGCGCTGGAACCATCCGGAACTGGGTCTGGTGCCGCCGGTGCGCTTCATTCCGCTGGCCGAGGACACCGGCTTCATCAACCAGCTGGGCAAGTGGGTGCTGTACGAGGCCTGCCGCCAGATGGTGCGCTGGCAGGAAGCCGGGCTGCATGTGCCGAAGATCGCCGTCAACCTGTCGGTCAAGCAGTTCGAGCGTGGCAGCATCGTCAACATGGTGGCCGAGATCCTGCGCGAGACGGGGCTGGAGCCGGAGCGGCTGCAATTGGAAGTGACGGAATCGGTCATCATGAACACGGGCGATGCGCTCAACTTCATCAACGACCTGCACTCGATCGGCGTGGGGCTGGCGATCGACGATTTCGGCACCGGCTATTCGTCGCTGGCCTACCTCAAGCAGCTGCCGGTGCAGACGTTGAAGATCGACCGTTCCTTCATCCAGGATATTTCGACCGACGTGAACGATGAGGCGATCGCCATCGCCATCATCCAGCTCGGCAAGAGCATGAATCTGTCGGTGATCGCGGAAGGGGTGGAGACGGAGCAGCAGGCCGCCTTCCTGCTGCGCCAGGGCTGCCGGCTGGCGCAGGGTTATTTGTACAGCAAGCCCTTGCTGGCCGCGGACATGCTGTTACGCTGGCACGTGCCGGCGTCGACGTAGGCAGGTAATTCAGCGGGGCGGCGCCGCTGCGGCCACGGTGGCCGTCTTCGTTGCCGCGTTGGCGGCTTGAGGTGGCCTCAGGCGCGCGCAGCGCGCAGCAGCGTGCGCAGGTTGCAGTCGCGCTGCCACTGGCGGCGCTCCTCGCTGGCGGCCGTCAGTGCCGCCAGTTCTTCATCGCTTTGGGCCGACTGGGCCTGCACCAGGCGATGCGCCAGGTTCGCATCGGGCAGCATGGTGCCGAAGAAGGCCACCTGTTCGCCATGCTGGATCAACAGGGTAGGGAAGTTCTCCACGTCCAGCTCACCGACCACGTCCGCGTTGTCCTCGATATCCACCCACACGAAGCACTTGTCCGGATGGCGCGCGGCTAGTTCCTCGAACGTGGCACGGTAGGAAGAACAAGTACCGCACCAGGCGGCGCAAAGGCAGGCCACGATCCAGCGCTCGCCCGCAAGGGCGGCGGCGATGTCGCGATGGTTGTCGGTGCTGAGGGTCAGGCTATGCATGGGAAATCGGCTGTCGGGGCGCGCGGTGCGCCAATCGCGCATATTTTACATGGCTAAAGAAACTTGTAAGTGACCTTGCAGTCATGTAATTGATCGATTACTCTGAGAATGTGTACTCAATCAGACTGCTTCCCCAATTTACCAATTGGCTCGACAGCTTAAGCGATGTTGCGCTACGCGCCGTCGTGGTGGCTAGAATCGCGCGTTTGGAGCGTGGATTGATGGGGGATGTGGAGCCCGTTGGAGATGGCGTTTCGGAATTGCGTATCCACGTTGGTGCTGGATGGCGCGTGTACTTTACTCAACGCGGCGCACAGTTGATCATATTGCTGGCTGGCGGCTCCAAGCGTACGCAGAAGAGTGACATCAAGCGCGCCAAGGAACTTGCAGCTTTGCTGGATTGACAGGAGAGATAATCATGAGCTCACGCATCAAGGTGGCCGAGTTGCCGGAATTTGATGCCACCCCGTATCTTGATAGCGAGGCGGCGATTGCCTCGTATCTGACCGACATATTGGAGGCGAACGACGCTGCATTGTTGGCCGCGGCGCTGGGCGACATTGCACGGGCGCGCGGCATGGCGGAGATCGCGAAGTCTGCCGGTATTACCCGCGAAGCGCTCTACAAGGCGCTGCGTCCAGGTAGCGCCCCGCGCTTCGACACGATTAACCGCGTTTGTACCGCACTTGGCGTGCGCCTTGTTGCTCAGGCAATCGAGGCGCGCTGATTGGTATGCGCTTTGTCATATAGCCCGGACCCGCTGCTGGAATGGCCTTTTGGCGGCCCGCTAGACTTGCCCCCGGAGCGGCAGGTTAAAATACGGGATGCCTACGATACTTGCCATTGAAACTTCCTCCGAACTGGCTTCCTGCGCGCTGCTGCGCGATGGAGCCGTCATCGCCCGCGCGTCTTCCGGCGTGCGCACCCATTCCCAGTCCATTTTGCCGATGGTGCAGGAGCTGCTGGCCGAAGCGGGCATCGCGCTCAAGCAGTGCGACGCCATCGCCTATGGTTCCGGCCCCGGTTCCTTTACCGGCGTGCGCACGGCTTGTGGCGTGGCCCAGGGGCTGGCATTCGGCGCCGGCCTGCCCGTGGTGCCGGTGGTGACGCTGGACGCAATGGCGCTGGCCTGCCATCAGCAATTTGGCGCCGGCGAGGTGCTGACCGTGCTCGATGCACGCATGGGAGAAGTCTATTGGGCCCAGTATCGCTTTGAAGCGGGCGCGGTGGCGCCATCGGTGGTGCTGGCGCCCGCGCTGGCGGCGCCTGAGGCGGTGCTGCCCCAGGGCCAACCCGTCGCTTGCGGCAATGGCTTTGCGGCCTATGCCGAGGCATTGGCCGGCCTGGCCTGTGCGCCCTCGGCCCACGGCGAGGTGATGCCGCACGCGGCGCAGATCGCGCAACTGGCCGCCGTCGCCTTCGCGGCCGGCCACACCGTGCCGGCCGAAGAGGCGCAGCCACTTTACCTGCGCAACAAGATTGCCTACACCAGCGCCGAGCGCCGTGACATGAACGCGGCCAAGGCGGCCCAGGCCAATGGAGCGGACGCATGAAGCCTGTGTGGGATCTGGCGCGGCTCCAGTATGAGCCGATGCAATCGTCCGACCTGGATGATGTGGTGGCGCTGGAGCAGACCGTGTATCCGCATCCGTGGAGCCGCGCCAATTTCGACGATTCGCTGGCCAGTGGTTACCAGGCCTGGGTACTGCGCGACGCGGCCGGCGAGTTGCTGGGTTATTTCCTGCTGATGGCCATCGTCGATGAAGCCCATTTGCTCAATGTGGCCGTATCGGCCGAGCGCCAGGGACAGGGGCTGGGTCGCTTCCTGCTGAACCAGGCCGTCGCGTGCGCGCGCGGGCTGGGGATGGAGTCGGTGCTGCTGGAAGTACGGCCGTCGAACACGCGGGCGCTGGCGATCTACCAGCGCTATGGATTCCAGCAGATTGGCCGCCGCAAGGCTTACTATCCGGCCGCCAATCAACAACGCGAGGACGCGATTGTCATGCGTTTTGGTCTATGAGCCAGCTGTCTGCACGCAGTGCCGTTTTCCTTGACGAGATGGGCGTTGGCCCGCAGTGGCGGCTGCGCAATCCGGCGGTCGCGCTGCCCGAGGCAACGGCCGATTTGACGGAAGCGCCAGCGGCGCCGGTCCCGGTTCCGCAGGCCGCCGCGCAAGCACAGGCGCAAGTGCACGCGCCGGTAGCAGTCGAAATGCCAGTGCCCATGGAGGCGGCGCAGCCCGCGCCGGTCCCCGTGGCTGCGCGGCAGCCCGTGTCTGTGGATGCTGCCGTCGTTATGCCCGCGTCCGTGCGCGAGGCCGCACCCGCACCCGCGCCCGCGCCCGCGCCCGCGCGCGAGGCAGAAGCGGCAGCTGTTGCAAGCTCGCAGGTCGCTGTGCCGGTGGCAGCCGCCGCCAGCACGCCCGCGACCGCCGACGATGCGGCCGCAATCGACATCGCCAACGCATCGGCCGCCGACATTGGCGTCGATGATTCCACGGCCTGGTTCGACGATGCCCCCGTTCCGGCCCGTCCGGCGCCGGTCAGCGAGCAAGCCATCGCCGCCATGGATTGGCCGGCGCTGAAGACCGCTATCGCCAGTTGCACCCGCTGCGGCCTGTGCGCCACCCGTCGCGCCACCGTGCAGGGCCGTGGCCACACGGGCGCGCAATGGATGGCCATCACTGCCGCGCCCAACCGGCTCGATGAAAAGGAAGGCCGCGCCGTCACCGGCGAGGCAGGCCAACTGCTCGATAACATGTTGAAGGCGATCGGCCTGACGACGGAATCGGACGTCTACCTGACGGGACTCGTCAAATGCCGCCCGGCCGGCGACGACGGCGCCGAACGCGCCCCCACGCCGGACGAAGTGGCCGCCTGTCGCCCATTCCTGGAGCGGGAACTGGCGCTGACGGGCGCCGGCATGGTGCTCACCTTCGGCCAGGCCGCCGCCAAGGGCTTGCTGGGCGTGGCCTCGCGCGGCAAAGTGCACCGCTACGGGGCGCTGCCCGTGGTCGCCACCTACCATCCGGCCGACCTGCTGCGCCGTCCGGAAGACAAGGCCAAGGCATGGGCCGACCTGTGCCTGGCCAGGGCCACGCGTGACCACGCCGCCTGACGCCAGCGACGACACCTTTCAGGCGCGCTTCGAGCGCCGCTGGGGCCATTTGACCCGCTCCCCCGTGCGGGCGCTGGCCTGGCTGCTGGACGCGCCCGACCTGCTGGACCTGTCCTCGCCGCATTGGCGCGGCCGCATCGCCACGCTTGGCGCGGTGACGCCGGCCGTGGCCAACTGGCTGGCGGCGCTGGAAGCCGCCCCATCGCCGCTGGACACCGCGCTCGGCCAGCGTGCCTATTCCCGCCTCGGCCTGTACGCGGAAAAGCTGATGGCCTTCTACTTCCAGCAGCACGGCATGCTGGCCGCGCACGGTTTGCAGGTGCGCGCCAACCGCAATGACACGGTGGGTGAATTCGACTTCCTGCTGCGCGACGGCGGCCGCCTGCTGCACTGGGAGCTGGCGACAAAATTCTACCTGCTCGACAACGCGCCGCCGCTCGATGTGGACGACGGCAGCTTCAATTGCCTGATCGGCCCGAATCTGGCCGACACGCTGGGCGCCAAGATGCGCAAGATCCTCGACAAGCAGCTGGCGCTGGCCAGCCATCCGGCCGCGCAAGCGCTGCTGCCGCAGCCGGTCGATTGCGCACAGGCGCTGGTCAAGGGCTGGCTGTTCTATCCGGGCGGCGAATGGCGCGCGCTGGGGGGCATCGCGCAACCGCATTGCCATGGTTTCTGGTTCACGCTGGCCGAATCGGCGGCGCTGGGAGGGGAGCGTTTTATCCTGATGCCGCGCCTGGAATGGCTGGCGCCCATGAAGGTGCCGCTGGCCACGGCCCCGGTGCTGGACCGGGCCGAATTGCGCGAGGCGTTGGAGCGCCACATGGCGACGGCGGCCGCGCCGCAGATGGTGGCGGTGGTGGCGCCGCAAGGCGAGTGGTGGGTGGAGCGTGCGCGCGGCTTCGTGGTGCCGAACGACTGGCGCAGTCAGGCGGCGGCGCGCCGGCTGGCGGGCACGCTGCCATCATTGCCAGGGTCAGACCCCAGGGTCTGACCCTCGCCGTGTGCGGTGGTCTGTCAGGCGTTCGGACAGCCAATTCGCGACCCGGGGTCAGACCCCAGGGTCTGACCCTTCATCCGTTAGTGTTTCGCTTCGCCGATCAGCGCGAGCGAATCGTGCTCGCGCTGGTTGGCCGCATGCTTGCGCATGATGAACAGCATGATGCCGGCCACGAACAGGCCAAACAGGATGATGATGGCGTCCAGTTCCAGGTGCAGGCGCAGCATCAGCGAGTAGATGGCCAGCATGGTCAGGATCGACAGGTTCTCGTTGAAGTTCTGCACCGCGATCGAATGGCCGGCGCTCATCAGGACGTGGCCCCGGTGCTGCAGCAGTGCGTTCATCGGCACCAGGAAGAAGCCCGACAGCACGCCGACGAAGATCAGCAGCGGGTAGGCCAGCCACACGGAATGCACCAGCGTCATGCCCATCACGATGCCGCCCATGGCGATGCCGAGCGGGATCACGGTGAGCGACTTGCGCAGCGAGATGAAGCAGGCCGACAGCACGGCGCCGGCCGCCACGCCGATGGCCACCACGCCCACCAGGCTGGTGGCCTTGTCATACGGCAGATGCAGCGATTTCTTGGCCCATTCCAGCACAATGAACTGCAAGGTGGCCGCCGCGCCCCAGAACAGGGTGGTCACGGCCAGCGAGATCTGGCCCAGCTTGTCCTTCCACAGCAGGCCGTAGCAGTTGGCGAAGTCGGTCACCAGCTTGATCGGATTGTGTTCCTGGTGCGGGTATTTGCAGCCCGTGTCCGGAATCTTCAGGTTGAACAGGGTGGCCAGCACGTAGATGCCCACCACCACGCACAGCGCCGCTTCCGTCGGCGTGTCGATGCCCGTGTCGATGAAGGGTACGTCAAAGCCCAACAGGAAGGCCGAGGTGCGTCCGCTCACCAGCGCGCCGCCCATCACGGTGCCGAAGATGATGGAGGCCACCGTCAGGCCTTCGATCCAGCCATTGGCCGCCACCAGCTTTTCCGGCGGCAGCAGCTCCGTCAGGATGCCGTACTTGGCCGGCGAATAGACGGCCGCGCCAAAGCCCACCACGGCGTAGGCCAGCAGCGGGTGCACCTCGAAGAAAATCAGCAGGCAGCCGGCGATCTTGATCAGGTTGGCGATGAACATGACCCGGCCCTTGGGCAGCGAGTCGGCGAACGCGCCCACGAAGGCGGCCAGCAGCACATAAAACAGCACGAAGGACAATTTCAGCAACGGCGTGATCCAGCCGGGCGACTTCATGCTGATCAACAGGTCGATCGCGACAAACAGCAGCGCGTTGTCCGCCAGGGACGAAAAGAACTGCGCTGCCATGATGGTATAAAAACCACGATTCATACGGGAGACCTGAAAGCTTATCTGGCATGCTTTATACCATAAATGCCCAGCGATCCGAAGCAAACCGGCGGCGACCCTGACATCACCGATGGCGCCGCCGGCAGTCCGGTGGTCCCAGCATGGCGCGCGAAGTGGACCCGCGCAGAATGGACCGGCTCCGGTAAAATACCGCTTTCTTCCTCCCGCCCCGATTTCCTATGCCACGGCCGATAGTTGCAACCATCCACCTCGAATCCATGCAGCACAACCTGGCCCGCGCCAGGCAGTGCACGCCGCACGCCAAGACCTGGGGCGTGGTCAAGGCCAACGGCTATGGCCATGGGCTGGAGCGGGCCATGCGCGGCTTCGCGGCGGCCGACGGGCTGGCGCTGATTGAATTCGACAACGCGGTGCGCCTGCGCGAACTGGGCTGGACCAAGCCGATCATGCTGCTGGAAGGCTTTTTCGACGCGTCCGACCTGCACACGATGGCGCAGTACGACCTCAATGGCGCTGTCCACTGCGAGGAGCAGATCGCCTGGCTGGAAGCGGCCCGGCTGCCGCGCAAGCTGAACCTGCACCTGAAAATGAACACGGGCATGAACCGCCTCGGTTTCAAGCCGGAGGCGTTCGCGGCCGCCCATGCGCGCCTGCGCGCGCTCGAATGCGTGGGCGAGATCACCATGATGACCCACTTCGCCAACGCCGACGAACTGGCCCATCCCGGCCTGCCGATCCGCGAGCAGATCCGCCGCTTCCAGCTTGGCACGGCCGGCTTGCCGGGCGCGCGCAGCCTGTCCAATTCGGCCGGTGTGCTGCAGGCCGATGCACTGGCCGACGTGTTGACGAATGACTGGGTGCGGCCCGGCATCATGCTGTACGGCGGCACGCCGGGCGGCAAGAGCGCGGCCGATTTCGGGCTGCTGCCGACCATGACGCTGGCCAGCGAAATCATCGGCATCCAGGATATCGGGGCCGGCGACATGGTCGGCTACGGCAGCCGTTTCCAGGCCGATGGCCCGATGCGGGTCGGCGTGGTGGCCTGCGGCTACGCGGACGGCTACCCGCGCCACGCGCCGCTGGGCACCCCGGTGCTGGTGGACGGCGTGCGCACCCGCCTGGTGGGCCGCGTCTCGATGGACATGCTGACGGTGGACCTGACCCCGGTTCCGCAGGCCCGCGTGGGCAGCGCCGTGACCCTGTGGGGCAAGGGCATGCCGATCGACGAGGTGGCCGAAGCGGCCGGCACCATCGGCTATGAGCTGATGTGCGCACTGGCGCCGCGCGTGCGCGTGGTCGAAGGCTGATATGGCCAAGGTCAAGACCAATTACACCTGCAGCGATTGCGGCGCCATCAGCAGCAAGTGGACCGGCCAGTGCAGCGCATGCCAGCAGTGGAACACCATGGTGGAAACGGTGCCCGACAGTCCCGGCGCCAACCGCTATTCGAACATCCAGCACCAGGCGCTGGCGCAGACGGCGCCGGTGCTGTCGCTGGCCGACATCGACGCCATCGACGTGCCCCGTTTCGGCACCGGCATCGAGGAATTCGACCGCGTGCTGGGCGGCGGCCTGGTGGCCGGCGGCGTGGTGCTGATCGGTGGCGACCCCGGGATCGGCAAATCGACGCTGCTGCTGCAGGCGCTGGCCAATTTGTCGCACCTGAAAAGCGTGTTGTATGTGTCGGGCGAGGAGTCCGGCGCCCAGATCGCGCTGCGCGCCAAGCGGCTGGCCATCGACGCCAAGGAACTGAAGCTGCAGGCTGAAATCCAGCTGGAGAAAATCCTCGGCACGCTGGCCGACCTGCGGCCCGAGGTGGCCGTGATCGATTCGATCCAGACCATGTATTCGGATGCGCTCAGCTCGGCCCCCGGCTCCGTGGCCCAGGTGCGCGAGTGTGCGGCCCAGCTCACGCGTGTGGCCAAGACCACCGGCACCACCATCATTCTTGTGGGCCACGTGACGAAGGAGGGCGCGCTGGCCGGCCCACGCGTGCTCGAACACATCGTCGACACGGTGCTGTACTTCGAGGGTGACAGCCATTCCAGCTTCCGGCTGGTGCGGGCCATCAAGAACCGTTTTGGCGCCGTCAATGAACTGGGCGTGTTCGCCATGACGGAAAAGGGCTTGAAGGGCGTATCCAACCCGTCGGCCCTGTTCCTGTCCCAGCACGACAACCAGGTGCCCGGTTCCTGCGTGATGGTGACGCAGGAGGGCACCCGGCCGCTGCTGGTGGAAATCCAGGCGCTGGTCGACGCCAGCCATCTGCCCAACGCGCGCCGCCTGTCCGTGGGCCTGGAACAGAACCGGCTGGCCATGCTGCTGGCCGTGCTGCACCGCCATGCGGGCATCGCCGCCTTCGATCAGGATGTGTTCATCAATGCCGTGGGCGGGGTCAAGATCACGGAACCGGCGGCTGACCTGGCCGTGCTGCTGGCCATCAATTCCTCGATGCGCAACAAGGCGCTGCCGCGCGGCTTCGTCGTGTTTGGCGAAGTGGGGCTGGCCGGCGAGATCCGGCCCGCGCCACGCGGCCAGGAGCGCCTGCGCGAGGCGGCCAAGCTCGGCTTCTCGCTGGCCATGATTCCGAAAGCGAACGCGCCCAAGCAAGCCATCGAAGGCATGACCATCATCGCCGTCGAGCGCATCGACGACGCGTTCGCCCGCATGCGCGAGCACCAGTGAGCCGGCCCGCTGAAAAATTCGCCTCGACCAGGTGCGCCCCCGCCACATCAATTCCGTTTGGCCTGTAAAATGTCGGTCAGCGCCGGCCGTGCAATGACACGGCTGGCCATGCAGGCAAGCGGCGCGTGGCGCCGTTTTACTTTGTGAACGCTCTTACCTTAACGGAACGTGAAGTGTCAGTAGAACAGAGATCATCGGCGCGCAAGATCATGCGCGCCAAGGCAGTGGTGGTAATGGATGGCATGCCGCCGCAACCGGCACGCACGCTGGACATCGGCGCCAGCGGCATGTCGCTCACCTTCGAGCACAAGCTGGCCGTCGGCCACCTGGGCAGTGTGTCGTTTGAATTGTTTTTGGATGGCAAGGCGCAAATCATCACTTGCCGCTCCAAGGTCAGCTACTGCATCTTCAGCGGCGACCATTTCAAGATCGGCTACCAGTTCGTCAACCTCGACCCGGGCGCATTGAACGCCATCACCAAGTTCCTGCGCTGAGTTCAAGCCCGCAGTTGGCGGGAAAAACCGGCCCTGTTCCTGGTTTTAATTATTCGGCAATAGTGGATAATTCACCAGGACAGGGCCGGCGTCATTTCCGGGGCGGCCACCAACCTTGGGACCGCCATGGCCACTTCCTCCATCCATGCCAACAACGCCGGCGCGGCGCCGTCGACCGACGTCTACAACCGCGTGCAGCAGACGCTGGGTTCGCAAAACACCGGCGTGGCCAAGCTCAACGCCACGCTGGCGCGCGACCAGACCCGCTTGTCCGGGCTGGGACAGTTGCACAGCGCGCTGGCCACGTTCCAGTCCAGTGTCGCCAGCCTGGCCGGCGCCAAGAGTGCCGCCACCGCGCCCGATGCCACGCAGACGGGCAAGAATGTGCGCGCCTTCGTGTCGGCCTTTAATCAATTGAACCAGAAGATGCTGGCCTTGCAGGGCGGCGACCTGAAAGGCGATGTGGCGCTGGGCCAGGTCAGCCGCCAGATGGCGCAATTGCTCAAGACGGGCGGCGATGGCGTGGCCGCCGGCGCGCTGGCCAAGGCCGGCGTGACGCTGGACGCCAGCGGCAACCTGCAGGTGGACGACAAGAAGCTGGCCGCCGCGCTGGCGGCCGATGCCGGTGGCGTGGCCAGGCTGCTGAGCAATGGCGGCAAGGGCATGGCCGACCAGCTGGCCGCCAAGGCCGGCACCTTCACGGCCGACAACAGCGTGATCCGGCGCGAGGCCAGCACGCTCAACAAGGAAATCACCGCCATCAACGGCAAGCGCAGCGTGCTGTCCAAGGCGCTGACCAGCCAGGCCAACGCGCTGGCCGCGCTGTACACCCAGCAGGCGCAGACGGGGGGCGGCGGTTTGCTCGGCGGCGTGACAGGCGGCACCGGTACCGCGTTCGACTTCCTGGCTTGAAGGACAACGCTTGCAATCGTGACCACTATGCCCGATCATTTCGGCTTCACACGGATTTCCATCTTCAGGAGGCGGGCATGGCAGGCAAAGGGTTGGGCAAGCTGTTTGGTTTGGGACTGGCCGCGGCGGCCGTGATGGCGGCGCTGGCCGCGCCCGCGGCGCGCGCGCAGCAGGAAGAAAAAGTCCTCAATATCTACAACTGGTCGGACTACATCGCTGACGACACGGTCAAGAACTTCGAGAAAGAGACCGGCATCAAGGTCCGCTATGACCTTTTTGATAACAACGAAATCCTCAACTCCAAGCTGGTGGCGGGCAAGTCCGGTTACGACATCGTGGTGCCCACGGCCCAGTGGGCCAAGCTGCAGATCGACGCCCATTTGCTGCGCAAGCTCGACAAGTCCAAGCTGAGCAACCTGGGCAACCTGGACCCGGCCATCCAGGCCAAGCTGTCCAAGATCGATCCCAACAACGACTACCTGGTGGACTGGCTGTGGGGCTATACGACGGTGGGCATCAACGTCAACAAGGTCAAGGCGGCGCTCGGTGGCATGCCGCTGCCGGACAATGCCTGGGAGCTGATCTTCAATCCCAAGTACGCGTCCAAGCTCAAGTCCTGCGGCGTCTCGTTCCTCGATTCGCCGTCCGAAGTGCTGCCGGCCGCGCTGATCTACCTGGGCAAACCGGCCTATTCCACCAGCGCGGCCGACTATGACGCGGCCGGCAAGATGCTGCAGGCCATCCGTCCCTATGTGACCCTGTTCAGCTCCTCGGGCTACATCAACGACATGGCCAACGGCGCCGTGTGCGTGGCGCTGGGCTGGTCGGGCGACATCAATATCGCGCGCCAGCGCGCCCTCGACGCCAAGAATGGCAACGTGATCGAAGTGCTGGTGCCCAAGACCTCGGCCGCCCTGGTGTTCGACACCATGGCCATCCCGGCCGACGCGCCGCACCCGAACAACGCCCACCTGTGGATCAATTACATCCTGCGTCCCCAGGTGCATGCCAGCCTGACCAACAAGGTGTTCTACGCTAACCCGAACACGGCCAGCATGAAGTACGTGCGCAAGGATATCGCCAGCAACAAGAACGTGTTCCTGTCCGACGCCGACAAGCAGCGCATGGCCGCGCCGGAAGCCGTGCCAGCCGATATCCGCCGCCACGTGACGCGCGTGTTTACCAAGTTCAAGTCGGGGATGTAATCGGCAGGGGGCGGGCTTGCGCTGCCCCTGGAAACGGTGATGGCGCAAGGGGCAAAATCCGCGAGGACTTTGCCGCTGGCGCCACGGCTTCGATGAAGCTGGATGCTATTCGTGATAGCGGTCGATCAGTTTGTGCTTACTCCCCCGCATTTCGGCCACGAGTTCGTAAATAACCAGGGCAATCATGCCACCAAAGATGCCCATGGTGAACCAGGTGATCATAGTCATTCAGTCGACTTACGACGGCTGCTCCCTAGAGTTGGTACACTTAAACTGTAGCAGATCGTTACCGCTTTGCAAGCCCATCCCGACCATACGCTTTCATTTTACAACCAGCTCTGAGGCCATCACGGCTTTGAGGTAGACGCTGAGCGCCTCGCCCGGGTCGCGCTGTGACAGCCACCACGCGCCGGCCTTGCGGATATCCCATTCCTGTACGTCGCCCGTCATCAGCAGCGAGGCCGCCTGGCCCAGCGTGGGCTGGTGGCCGACGATCAGCACGGCTTCGCGGCTGGCCGGCCAGTTGGCCGCCTTGAGGATGTCTTCCGGATCGGCGCCCGGCGCCAGGTCGGCGTGGATCTTGTACTTGCGCCCCAGCGCCTCGGCCGTCTGCAAGGCACGTACGGCCGGGCTGACCAGCACGCGGCAGCTGTCGGGCAACTGGGAATCGAGCCATTGGCCCATGCGGCGGGCTTGCTTCTGGCCTTTGCCCGTCAGGGCCCGTTCCAGGTCGGACAGGCCGGGGCCGGCTTCCTCCGCCTCGGCGTGACGCCACAATATCAGGTCCATGCTGTGCTCCCTTCGAACGAAACCGGCACCACACGGCGGGCCAGGAGCCCGCCGCGCATGCGCTCAATCACCCGCTTCGCTGGCCGGCGTGCCCAGCGACTGCATCAGGAACTGCTGGGCACCGAAGGGCGCTTGCTTGCCGCGTGGCTTGCGGCGCTGGTAATGGCCATCCGGTTCCAGGTCCCAGGCGTTGATATTGTCCTTCAAATAAGGGTTCAAGCCTTCCGCAATCACGCGCCGTTTCAGGGCCCGGTCCAGCACGGGGAAGGCCACTTCGATGCGGCGGAACAGGTTGCGGCTCATCCAGTCCGCGCTGGCCAGCAGCACGTCGTGCGCCAGGTCGTTGCGGAAGTAGTAAATCCTGCTGTGTTCGAGGAAGCGGCCGATGATGGAACGGACCCGGATGTTTTCCGACAGCCCGGGAACGCCGGGCCGCAGGGTGCAGGCGCCGCGCACGATCAGGTCGATCTTGACGCCATCCCGGGACGCGGCGTACAGGGCCCGTATCACCGATTCGTCAACCAATGCATTGATTTTAACAATAATCCGTCCTGGACGTCCCGCGCGCGCGATCCGTGCTTCGTTGCGGATGGCCTTGATGATCTCGTTCTGCAGCGCGAACGGGGCCAGCCATAAATGGGTCAGCTTGTGCGGCTTGGTCAGGCTGGTCAGGTGGATGAAGATCTCGTTGACCTCCTGGCTCATCTGCGGATGGCAGGTGAGCAGGCCGAAGTCCGTGTACAGCTTGGTGGTGGTGGGGTGGTAGTTACCCGTGCCCAGGTGGGCGTAGTAGCGCAGCTCGCCTTCCTCGCGCCGGATCACCAGCGCCACCTTGGCGTGCGTCTTCAGGCCCACCACGCCGTACACCACCTGGGCGCCGGCCTGTTCCAGCTTGTCGGCCCAGTTGATGTTGGCTTCCTCGTCGAAGCGCGCCTTCAGTTCCACGATCACCGTCACTTCCTTGCCTTCGCGCGCGGCCGTCAGCAGCGATTCCATCAGGTCCGAGTTCATGCCGGTGCGGTAGATGGTCTGCTTGATGGCCACCACGGCCGGGTCGTGGGCGGCGCTGCGGATGAAGTCGATGACGGTCTGGAAGGTCTGGAACGGGTGGTGCAGCAGGATGTCGTGCTGGCGCAGTTCGCTGAAGATGTCGGTGCCGGGCGCCTTGCGGGCCATGCCGGGGTAGAACGGCGGGAAGCGCAGGTTGGCGTGGTTGACGTGGTCTATCATCTCGGTCAGCCGCACCAGGTTGACGGGGCCGTTGACGGCATACAGCCGGTTCTGGTGCAGGCCGAACTGGTCGAGCAGGAATTGGGACAGCTCGGGCGGGCAGTTCATGGCCACTTCCAGCCGTACCGACGTGCCGAACTGGCGGCCCTGCAGCTCGCCCTTGAGCGCCTGGCGCAGGTTCTTCACCTCGTCCTCGTCCACCCACAGGTCGCTGTCGCGGGTGACGCGGAACTGCGAATAGGCCAGCACTTCGCGCCCGGCGAACAGGTCGGAAATGTGGGCGTGGATGATGGACGAGAGCAGGCAGAACGACACGCCGCCGCTTTTCGACAGATGGTCGGGCAGCCGGATCACGCGCGGCAGCACGCGCGGCGCCTTGACGATGGCGATCGCCGTGCCGCGCCCGAACGCATCCTTGCCCGACAGCGAGACGATGAAATTGAGACTCTTGTTGACCACCTGGGGGAAGGGGTGGGCCGGGTCCAGGCCGATCGGCGTCAACAGCGGGCGCACTTCGCGCTCGAAATAGTCCTTCACCCAGGCGCGCTGGGCTTCATTGCGTTCGTTGTGGCGCACCAGGTGTACGCCCTTGGCTTGCAACTGCGGCAACACTTCCTGGTTCAGGATTTCATACTGGTGCGCCACCAGGTCATGGCATTCCTGGCTGATGCGGCTGAGCGTGGCCGTCAGGGCAGGGTGTTCCGTCAGCGGCCCATCCACGCTGGCGGCCGCCAGCAGGCTGGCCACCCGCACTTCGAAGAACTCGTCCAGGTTGCTGCTGGCAATGCACAGGTAGCGTAGCCGTTCCAGCAGAGGGATGCCGCGGTCCTCGGCCTGCGCCAGCACGCGCCGGTTGAAGGCGAGCTGGGACAGCTCCCGGTCAAGAAAAATGCTGGAACTGCCAGCGTCCGCACGCAAATCAGGCTTCATGGTCTTCTTGTTCACTTTGCAGATAATAGATTCTAGCCTGTCATCACTTCATTTGTGTCACTGCGCGCCAGTGTAAATATCAAATATGACAACTCCATGACATCGGCTGTCATAATTGCCCGTCCGGGCCCGCCAATTATGACAAGAACGGGGTAATATGCTTGGCAAATCGCCCCATTTTCACTGTAACGGCGCCGTTTACGGAAAATGTCATCGATGTCATAAACCTGTCATATTTCGCCGGTAGACTGCGCAGCATTCCAACCCCTGTCATCTTCCTGAAGGACTTGTTATGCGAATGAAACAGTTGTTTACCTCCATGGTCGTGGGTGCCGCCGCCGTCATGGCGTTCTCGTCCGCCGCTACGGCCGCCGACATGACCGGCGCCGGCTCGACCTTCATCTACCCGATCGCCGCCAAGTGGGCCGAGTCGTACAAGGCCGCCACCGGCAATGGCCTGAACTACCAGTCCGTGGGCTCGGGCGCCGGCATCAAGCAGATCAAGGCCAAGACCGTCGATTTCGGCGCCTCCGACATGCCGCTCAAGGCCGAGGAGCTGGATGCGGAAGGCTTGATGCAATTTCCCGCCATCATGGGCGGCGTGGTCACCGTGGTCAACATCGACGGCATCGCCCCGGGCCAGCTGAAGCTGACCGGCCCGGTGGTGGCCGACATCTACCTGGGCAAGGTCAAGCAGTGGAATGACGCCGAGATCGCCACCCTGAACCCTGGCGTGAAGCTGCCAGCCACCGAGATCACCGTGGTGCACCGCGCCGACGGCTCCGGCACCTCGTTCCTGTTCACCGACTTCCTGTCCAAGACCAACGCTGAATTCAAGACCAAGATCGGTTCCGGCACCGCCGTCAAGTGGGTGGTGGGCGTGGGCGGCAAGGGCAACGAAGGCGTGGCCGCCAACGTGCAGCGCATCAAGGGCTCGATCGGCTACGTGGAATGGGCTTACGCCAAGAAGAACAAGATGGCGCACACCCAGCTGAAGAACAAGGATGGCAACTTCCTGCAGCCGGACGACGACTTCTTCAAGGCCGCCGCCGCCTCGGCCGAGTGGGCCAAGACCCCCGGCTTCGGCGTGGTGCTGACCGACCAGGCCGGCAAGAATTCCTGGCCGATCACCGGCGTGACCTTCATCCTGATGCACAAGCACCAGGCTGACGCCGCCAAGGGCAAGGAAGTGGTCAAGTTCTTCGACTGGGCCTTCAAGAACGGCGGCGCCGCCGCCACCGAGCTGGACTACGTGCCGCTGCCGGCCTCCGTCGTCAAGCTGGTGCAGGACGCCTGGAAAGCCAACCTGAAGGACGCTTCGGGCAAGGCCATCTACTAAGCGGATCGCCCCTGGTTCGCCGCGCCTGAGGCGGCGGTGGACCAGGGGGTTAGCCTGCGTTGCTCGCTCCGGGCCACGCAGGCTAGCTGTCATCCCACAGATAAAAAACCAATATGAGCGCTGAACTTACTTCCCCGCCCGCCATCCAGCCGGAGCCCCACATGAGCGTTACCGACCATTCCGCCCCGGCCGTCCCGCCAGCGCCAGCGCAAGCCGCCGCGGCCACGGCGCGCGCCCAGGCCGCCGCCGAGGCGGAGCAGGCCGCCAGCCTGGCCGCCATGCATGCGACCATGCGCAAGCAGCGCATCCAGGATTTTATTTTCCACAAGATCACGATGACGTTCGCGCTGTCCGTGCTGGCGGTGCTGGTCGGCATCATTATCTCGCTGATGATCGGCGCCTGGCCGGCGCTCAAGGAATTCGGTCCCGGCTTCATCACCACCGTCGAGTGGGATCCCGTCAACGACAAGTTCGGCGCCCTGATCGCCATCACCGGCACCCTGGCCACCTCGGGCATCGCGCTGCTGATCGCCTTCCCCGTCAGCTTCGGCATCGCGCTGTTCCTGACCGAGATCTGCCCGGTCTGGCTGCGTCGCCCGCTGGGCACGGCCGTGGAACTGCTGGCCGGCGTGCCTTCCATCATCTACGGCATGTGGGGCCTGTTCGTGTTCGCGCCGCTGTTCGCCGACTACGTGCAGCCGCTGCTGAAAAACACCATCGGCCACCTGCCGCTGATCGGCCAGTTCTTCAGCGGCCCGACCATGGGCATCGGCATCCTGACGGCCGGCCTGATCCTGGCCGTGATGATCATTCCCTTCATTTCGTCCGTGATGCGCGACGTGTTCGAAATCGTGCCGGCCGTGCTCAAGGAATCGGCCTACGGTCTCGGCTGCACCAAGTGGGAAGTGGTGCGCAAGATCGTGCTGCCCTACACCAAGACCGGCGTGGTGGGCGGCGTCATGCTGGGCCTGGGCCGCGCGCTCGGTGAAACCATGGCCGTCACCTTCGTGATTGGCAACGCCAACGAACTGTCGCTGTCGCTGTTCTCGGCCGGTAACAGTATCGCCTCCACGCTGGCCAACGAGTTCGCGGAAGCGGAATCGAAGCTGCACGTGTCGTCGCTGTACGCGCTGGCCCTGATCCTGTTTGCCATCACCTTTATCGTCCTGTCGGCCGCCAAGATCATGTTGGCCGGAATGTCTCGCAAGGAAGGCGTGAAATAATGACCCAAGCAATCAACCCCGTCTACCGCAAGCGCCTGTTCGTGCACCGGGTGGGCATCGCGCTGTCGGTGGCCGCCATGTCGCTGGGGCTGGCGTTCCTGATCTGGATCCTGGCCACCTTGCTGCTCAAGGGCTTCGGCGCGCTGAGCATGACCATGTTCACGCAAAACACGCCGGCGCCCGGCAGCGAAGGCGGCGGCCTGCTGAACGCCATCGTCGGCAGCCTGATGCTGGTGGGCCTGTCCACCCTGATCAGCACCCCGATCGGCATCCTGGCCGGCATCTACCTGGCCGAGTATGGCGACGAGAACAAGGTGGCGCACGTGACGCGCTTCGTGACCGACATCATGCTGTCGGCGCCGTCCATCGTGATCGGCCTGTTCGTGTACGCCATGTACGTGGCCAGCGTCAAGCATTTCTCCGGCTACGCCGGCACCATCGCGCTGGCCCTGATCGCCGTGCCGGTGGTGGTGCGCACCACCGACAACATGCTGCGCCTGGTGCCCAACAGCCTGCTCGAAGCGGCCTTCGCGCTCGGCGCGCCGCGCTGGAAGGTGGCGCTGCTGGTGCGCCTGCGCGCCGTCAAGGCCGGCGTGGTGACGGGCGTGCTGCTGGCGCTGGCCCGCATTTCCGGCGAAACGGCGCCGCTGCTGTTCACGGCCCTGAACAACCAGTTCTTCAGCGCCGACATGAACCGGCCGCTGGCCAACCTGCCGGTGGTGATCTACCAGTTCGCCATGAGCCCGTACGACAACTGGCGCAGCCTGGCCTGGGGCGGTGCGCTGCTGGTGACCTTCAGCGTGCTGGCACTGAATATCCTGTCGCGCACGGTGTTCCACCAGCGCACTCCGAATTGAACGACGTACAGAATCGACGAGACTATCCATGAATACGCAACTGACCCAGGAAGCCGCTGCCGCCATGACGCCCAAGCGCAAGACCATCGAGATTTCCGGCCTCAATTTCTTCTACGGCAAAACGCAGAGCCTGACCAACGTCAACCTCGATATCCACGAGAAGCAGGTGACGGCCTTCATCGGCCCGTCCGGCTGCGGCAAGTCGACCCTGCTGCGTACGCTCAACCGCATGTACGACCTGTATCCGGGCCAGCGCGCCGAAGGTTCCATCATCTACCGCGGCAAGAACATCCTGGAACCTGGCCAGGACGTCAACATGCTGCGCGCCAAGGTCGGCATGGTGTTCCAGAAGCCGACCCCGTTCCCGATGTCGGTGTACGATAACATCGCCTTCGGCGTGCGCCTGTACGAAGACCTGTCCAAGGGCGAGATGGACGAACGGGTGGAATGGGCGCTGAAGAAGGCGGCCCTGTGGACCGAGGTCAAGGACAAGCTGAACAAGAGTGGCCTGTCGCTGTCGGGCGGCCAGCAGCAGCGTTTGTGCATCGCGCGCGGCGTGGCCGTGCGGCCGGACGTGCTGCTGCTGGACGAGCCGACCTCGGCGCTGGACCCGATCTCGACCTCCAAGGTGGAGGAGCTGATCTCGGAACTGAAGCAGGATTACACCATCGCCATCGTCACCCACAACATGCAGCAGGCGGCGCGCTGCTCCGACTACACGGCCTATATGTACCTGGGCGAGCTGGTCGAATTCGGTGAGACGGACCAGATCTTCATGAATCCGGCCCGCAAGGAAACCCAGGATTACATCACCGGCCGCTTCGGCTAACCGTACAATATCAACAACATCGTTAGAAGAGAGAGACCAGTATGTTAGGCGAGCATTCATCCAAGCAGTACGACCAAGAACTCGAAGCCATCCGCTCCAAGGTGTTGCTGATGGGCGGCATCGTCGAGACCCAGTTCCTCGACGCCATGACCTGCTTCCGCATCGGCAACCCCGAGCGCGCCGACCGCGTGATCCGCGAGGACGACACCGTCAACCAGCTGGAAGTGTCGCTGGACGACGCCTGCAGCCACCTGATCGTGCGCCGCCAGCCGGCCGCCAACGACCTGCGCACCATCATGGCCACCATCAAGGTGATCACCGACCTCGAGCGCATCGGCGACGAGGCCACCAAGATCGCCCGCACGGCCAAGTCGCTGCATGCGCGCGGCGCCGTCACCGTCAACCATTACGAGATGGTGCGCGGCATCGCCAACAACACCAGCGATATGCTGCACGACGCGCTCGACGCCTTCGCCCGCAACGATGGCAAGCAAGCCCTGCAGCTGATCGCCCAGGACGCCGTGATCGACCACGAGTTCCGCTCCATCATGCGCAACCTGATCACCTTCATGATGGAAGACCCGCGCACCATCTCGGCCGCGCTCGACACGCTGTGGGTGGCCAAGGCCATCGAGCGCATCGGCGACCATGCCAAGAACATTGCCGAATACGTGATCTACGTGGTCGAAGGGCGCGACATCCGCCACACCAAGACCGCGCCGCTGGCCGACGACAGCGCCGAGTAACCGTTTGCACGACCCGACATGGCAACCGATAAAACCACGATATTGATTGTTGAAGATGAACCGGCCATCGTCGAGCTGGTGACGTTCTCGCTGCGCGAGGCCGGCTGGAACTGCTGCGCCGTGCCCACCGTGGGCGAGGCCTGGGACTTCATCCAGCACCGCACGCCGCAGCTGATCCTGCTGGACTGGATGTTGCCCGACCAGACCGGCCTGCGCCTGCTGGCCCGCATCCGCGCCGACCGCCAGTTCAATGAAATCCCCGTCATCATGCTGACGGCCAAGAGCATGGAAGAGGACAAGCTGGCCGGCCTCAACAGCGGCGCCGACGACTACATCACCAAGCCGTTTTCGCCGCGCGAACTGCTGGCGCGCGCCAAGGCGCTGCTGCGCCGCAAGAGCCCTGAGCACGCCCAGTCCACCATGCGGGCCGGCAACGTGGTGCTGGACCCGGTCAGCTGCACCGTGATGCTGGACCAGCAGAAGATCGACATCGGCCACGCCGAATACAAGCTGCTCAAGTTCCTGCTGGCCCATCCCGAGCGCGTGTTCTCGCGCAGCCAGCTGCTCGACAAAGTGTGGGGCGACCATGTGGTGATCGAGGAGCGCACGGTGGACGTGCACGTGCTGCGCCTGCGCAAGGCGCTGAAGGAGGCCGAGCACCTGATCCGCACGGTGCGCAGCGTCGGCTACATGCTGTCTGAAAAATAAACCATGAATCCTAAATTGCTGTTCTGGGTGCCCGCCGCGCTGCGCATGGGCCTGATCCTGGCGGGCCTGGGGGTGCTGTGGTTCATGTTTGGCGCGATGCCGGCCCTGGCCGTGGCCACGTTGACGATGGCCGTGCTGGTGTTCATCCAGCTGGGCTACCTGTACCAGCTGAGCGACTGGCTGAACGACCCGCAAAGCGCCAAGCTGCCCGACGGCTGGGGCGCCTGGACCGACATTTTCTCGCGCCTGTACAAGCTGCGCCGCGACGACGAGAAGAACCAGGCCGAACTGACGGAGTGGCTGGCCCGCTTCCGCCAGGCCATGCATCTGCTGCCCGATGGGGTGGTCATCATGGACGACGTGTTGTTCCTCGAATGGTGCAACCCGGCCGCCGAGCAGCACCTGGGCCTGACCCACGAGCGCGACAAGGGCATGCGCGTGACCAACCTGGTGCGCAGCCCCGACTTCATGGATTACATCATCCTGGGCCGCTACGACCAGCCGCTCACGCTGAGCTTCCGCGAGCGCAAGCTGATCGTGCACATCATTCCGTTCGAGAACCGGCGCCAGATCCTCGTCACGCACGACGCCACGGAGACGGAACGGATCGAGGAAATGCGGCGCGACTTCATCGCCAACGCCTCGCATGAACTGCGCACGCCGCTGACGGTGATCGTGGGCTTCCTGGAAATCGCCGCCTCGGAAGACCTGGACGCGGCCACCCGCGCCGCCCATCTGAAGCTGATGACGGAGCAGGGCCACCGCATGCAGAACCTGATCGAGGACATGCTGACCCTGTCGCGGCTGGAATCGGTCGATTACCCGATGCGGCCGGAGCGGGTCGACATCGTCAAGCTGATGGGGCAGGTGCAGCGCGACGCGCGCGCGCTGTCGGCCGGCAAGCACGAGATCACGATGGACGTCTCGGGGCCGGACGTGATGGGCAGCGCCGAAGAGCTGCACTCGGCGTTCGGCAACCTGGCCTCGAACGCGGTGCGCTACACCCCGGCCGGCGGCAAGATCCACCTGTCGTGGCTGGAAGGGCCGGCGGGCATCAAGTTCAAGGTCGAGGACACCGGCATCGGCATCAGTCCCGAGCACATCTCGCGGCTGACCGAGCGTTTCTACCGGGTCGACAAGAGCCGTTCGCGCGAGACGCAGGGCACCGGCCTGGGCCTGGCCATCGTCAAGCACGTGCTGCTGCGCCACGGCGGCACGCTGCAGATCAAATCCGAAGCGGGCAAGGGCAGCTGTTTCATCGTCTGCCTGCCCAAGACGGCCATCGCGCCGAAGCAGCCCGAACTCCAGCTGGGCTGAACCATCCCGCCACAACCGGGGTCAGGTCATGCGGTAAGGCAAGATGCACGCATCTTGCCTTACCGCATGACCTGACCCCGGTTTGGCATTTCTTGATCCAGGTTGTGGCGCCGGCGGACGCGGCGCCCGTAGACTGGCCCCCGTCGCGTCCATCAGCGCGTTGCTGTTGACAATACTATATAAAATAATATATTGTGTAATGGTAGATTGTTTAAACAACCCACCGCAAAGGAAGAGCTATGAGTACCCCATTGACTGGTTTCCGCGAACTGACCCAGGCCGTTTCCACCCAGCTGGCCACGCTGCGCGCCGATATGCCGGAGGTGATGAAGGGCTTTAATGACATGGCCCGCGCCGCCACCAAGGATGGCGCGCTGGACAAGAAGGCCAAGGAGCTGATCGCGCTGGCGCTGGGCGTGGCCGTGCGCTGTGACGCCTGCATCGGCTTCCACGTGCAGGCGCTGGTCAAGCTGGGCGTGACCAAGGCCGAGCTGGAGGAGACGCTGGCCATGGCCGTCTACATGGGCGGCGGCCCCTCGCTGATGTATTCGGCCAATGCGATGGCGGCGTTCGCGGAATTCTCCGAGGCGCAATAACGGCCGGGCGGGCAGGGGCGTTTTAAGGTGGTTCTCAGGAGCAAGGCCGGCATTTGGTATACAATCTGCGGCGCCGACCTTTCCCCAGCCACAGCACATGCACCCTAGACGCCGCTTTACTTTCGCGCTCGCCGCCTTCGCGCTTGCCGCCTGCAGTACCACGCCCCACGTTGACACCACGACGGCCGCCGCGCCCCAGGCGGCGCCGCAGCCGCCGCGCAAGGTCAGGATCGGCCTGGCGCTGGGCGGCGGGGCGGCGCGCGGCTTTGCCCACATCGGCGTCATCAAGGCGCTCGAAGCGCAGGGGATTTATCCGGACATCGTGGTCGGCACCAGCGCCGGCAGCGTGGTCGGCGCCATGTACGCGGCCGGCAACACGGGCTTCCAGTTGCAGAAGATGGCGTTCGACATGGACGAGGCCGCCATTTCGGACTGGGCCTTGCCGCTGTTCGGCAAGAGTTCCGGCGTGCTCAAGGGCGAAGCCTTGCAGGCCTACGTCAACAAGGCCGTCAACAACCAGCCCATGGAAAAGCTCAAGATTCCGTTCGGCGCCGTGGCGTCCGACCTGAAGACGGGCCAGCCGATTCTGTTCCAGCGCGGCAACACGGGCATGGCCGTGCGCGCCTCCTCGTCCGTGCCGGGCGTGTTCCAGCCGGTGGCCATCAATGGCCATACCTATGTCGATGGCGGCCTGGTGGCGCCCGTGCCCGTGCGCTTCGCGCGCGAGATGGGGGCCGACTTCGTCATCGCCGTGAATATCTCGACCCAGGCCGATGCGCAGGCCACCGTCAGCTCGCTGGAAGTGATCATGCAGACCTTCAGCATCATGGGCCAGCGCATCAACCAGTTCGAATTGAAGGATGCCGACATCGTGATCCAGCCTGCGCTGGGCAAGATGGGCAGCAGTGATTTCAACAGCCGCAACCAGGCTATTCTTGCCGGAGAGCAGGCAGCGGCAGCGTTAATGCCGCAAATCAAGCAAAAACTTGACGCCAAGCGCCGGTTATAACGGCGTACCGTCGCCGTTCATTTTTTTAGGGAAGTAACATGCAAACCAAACCATTCCTGACCCTCGCAGACGTCAAGAAGATCGCTGCCGCGGCCGAAGCGGAAGCCGTGGCCAACAACTGGAACGTCGTGATCTCCATCGTGGACGATGGCGGCCACCCGCTGTGGCTGCAGCGCATGGACGGCGCCGCGCCGCTGTCGGCCCACATCGCCCCGGCCAAGGCCAAGACGGCCGCGCTGGGCCGCCGCGAATCGCGGATCTATGAGGAAATGATCAACAACGGCCGCGTCTCGTTCCTGAGCGCGCCCGAAGTGGAAGGCTTGCTGGAAGGTGGCGTGCCCATCGTCATCGATGGCCACTACGTGGGCGCCGTGGGCGTGTCGGGCGTGAAATCGGCGGAAGACGCGCAGATCGCCAAGGCCGGCATCGCCGCCATCGCCTGATTCCCCGGCGCAAAATCAGGGGAAGGCCACGATTTTCCAATATGGCAATATCGTGCTCCGTCCCTGATTTTTTGATGCGATGGGCGGGAAAGTGGTGTGGGCCTGTCTTGCCAAAGGGCAGGCTTTTGGTTATAATTCAAAGGTTTAGCCAATCTCACATCTACCGTAGCGACTACCACCCATCCATCATCGATCTGACCTCGACCCGGGCCTCGGCCGGGGGTGCTCGACGGTCGTCTGACGTGGCGCAGCTACGGTAACTTTATCAGGAGTTGCCCTTGCCGCCATTTTTTTCTGGCCCCGCTGTTCCAGCCATCCTCGCCCTCGCTGACGGAACCATCTTCAAAGGTTTTTCCATCGGCGCCGCCGGTCACACGACCGGCGAGGTGGTGTTCAATACGTCCATGACCGGTTATCAGGAAATCCTGACCGATCCCAGCTACTGCCGCCAGATCGTCACCCTGACGTATCCGCACATCGGCAACACCGGCGTCAATCCTGAAGACGTCGAGTCGACCAAAGTCCACGCCGCAGGTTTGATCATCCGCGACCTGCCGCTGATGGCATCGAATTTCCGTTCCACCCAGTCGCTGTCGGACTACCTGAAGGCCGAGAACGTGGTGGCCATCGCCGGTATCGACACCCGCAAGCTGACCCGCATCCTGCGCGAGAAGGGCGCCCAGGCCGGCGCCATCCTGGTCGGCACCCAGGGCAACGAGCCGTCCGTGGCGCAGGCGCTGGAACTGGCCCGCTCCTTCCCCGGCCTGGCCGGCATGGACCTGGCCAAGGTGGTCTCGACCACGGCCGCCTACGAATTCACGGAAACGGAATGGACGCTGGGCGAAGGGTACGGCCAGCAGACGGCGCCCAAATTCCACGTGGTGGCGTTCGACTTCGGCGTCAAGCGCAACATTCTGCGCATGCTGGCCGCACGCGGCTGCAAGGTGACGGTGCTGCCGGCCCAGTCCTCGGCCGCCGACGCGCTGGCCCTGAATCCGGACGGCGTGTTCCTGTCCAACGGCCCCGGCGACCCGGAGCCCTGCGACTACGCCATCGCCGCCACCCGTGAACTGATCGAGAAGGGCATTCCCGTGTTCGGTATCTGCCTGGGCCACCAGATCATGGCCCTGGCCTCCGGCGCCAAGACGCTGAAGATGAAATTCGGCCACCACGGCGCCAACCACCCGGTGCAGGACCTCGACAGCAAGCAAGTGCTGATCACCTCGCAGAACCACGGCTTCGCGGTCGATGCCGACACGCTGCCGGCCAACTGCCGCGTGACCCACCGCTCGCTGTTTGACGGTTCGCTGCAGGGCTTCGCCCGCACCGACAAGCCGGCCTTCTGCTTCCAGGGCCACCCTGAAGCATCGCCCGGCCCGACTGACGTCGCTTACCTGTTTGACCGCTTCATCGGCATGATGGAAGCTACGGAGAAAAAATAAATGCCTAAACGTTCTGACATTAAAAGTATTCTGATTATCGGCGCTGGCCCCATCATCATCGGCCAGGCCTGCGAGTTCGATTATTCCGGCGCCCAGGCCTGCAAGGCCCTGCGCGAGGAAGGCTACAAAGTCATTCTGGTCAACAGCAACCCGGCCACCATCATGACCGACCCCGAGATGGCCGACGTCACCTACGTCGAGCCCATCACGTGGCAAGTGGTCGAGCGCATCATCGCCAAGGAGCGTCCGGACGCCATCCTGCCAACCATGGGCGGCCAGACCGCGCTCAACTGCGCGCTGGACCTGCACCGCAACGGTGTGCTGGAAAAATACAAGGTCGAGCTGATCGGCGCCACGCCGGAAGCCATCGACAAGGCCGAAGACCGTTCCAAGTTCAAGGAAGCGATGACCAAGATCGGCCTCGGTTCGGCCAAGTCGGGCGTGTCGCACACGATGGAAGAATCGTGGGCCGTGCAGCGCGAGCTGGGCTTCCCCGTCATCATCCGTCCGTCGTTCACCATGGGCGGCACCGGCGGCGGCATCGCCTACAACGAAGAAGAATTCGAAACCATCTGCAAGCGCGGCCTGGAAGCTTCGCCCACCTCGGAACTGCTGATCGAAGAATCGCTGATCGGCTGGAAAGAGTACGAGATGGAAGTGGTGCGCGACAAGGCGGACAACTGCATCATCATCTGCTCGATCGAAAACCTGGACCCGATGGGCGTGCACACGGGCGACTCGATCACCGTGGCGCCAGCGCAGACGCTGACCGACAAGGAATACCAGATCATGCGCAACGCCTCGCTGGCCGTGCTGCGCGAGATCGGCGTGGACACCGGCGGCTCCAACGTGCAGTTCTCGATCAACCCGGCCGACGGCCGCATGATCGTGATCGAGATGAACCCGCGCGTGTCGCGTTCCTCGGCGCTGGCCTCGAAAGCGACCGGCTTCCCGATCGCCAAGGTGGCGGCCAAGCTGGCCGTGGGCTTCACGCTCGACGAGCTGCGCAACGAGATCACCGGCGGCGCCACCCCGGCCTCGTTCGAACCGTCGATCGACTACGTGGTGACCAAGATCCCGCGCTTCACGTTCGAGAAGTTC
The DNA here is from genome assembly GCA_035254005.1 of Burkholderiaceae bacterium. GTDB lineage: Bacteria > Pseudomonadota > Gammaproteobacteria > Burkholderiales > Burkholderiaceae_D > Rugamonas. The sequence goes on from DATFBD010000176.1 coordinate 63,039, forward strand.
CCGACCGCCGACCACCACCTGACCACCCAGATGAAGTCCGTCGGTGAAGTGATGGCGATTGGCCGCACCTTCCAGGAATCGTTCCAGAAAGCCCTGCGCGGCCTGGAAGTGGGCGTCGATGGCCTGAACGAGAAGACCAAGGACCGCGAGAAGATCGAAGAGGAACTGGGCGAGCCAGGTCCGGAGCGCATCTGGTACGTGGGCGACGCCTTCGCCCAGGGCTTCACGCTGGAAGAAGTGCACCAGCTGACCCGCATCGATCCATGGTTCCTGGTGCAGATCAAGGAGATCGTGGACCTGGAACTGTGGCTCGACACCCAGAAGCTGGAAGCGCTGGACAAGCCCACGCTGTACAAGCTGAAACAGAAGGGCTTCTCGGACCGCCGCCTGGCCTTCCTGCTGCAGACCACGCCGGCCGCCGTGCGCGCCAAGCGCCACGAACTGGCCATCCGTCCGGTCTACAAGCGGGTCGACACCTGCGCCGCCGAATTTGCCACCAACACGGCCTACATGTACTCGACCTACGACGAGGAATGCGAGTCCAACCCGACCGACAAGAAGAAGATCATGGTGCTGGGCGGTGGCCCTAACCGTATCGGCCAGGGTATCGAATTCGACTACTGCTGCGTGCACGCCGCGCTGGCCATGCGCGAAGACGGCTACGAGACCATCATGGTCAACTGCAACCCGGAGACCGTGTCGACCGACTACGATACTTCCGACCGCCTGTACTTCGAGTCGCTGACGCTGGAAGACGTGCTGGAAATCGTGGAACTGGAAAAGCCGGTGGGCGTGATCGTCCAGTACGGCGGCCAGACCCCGTTGAAACTGGCGCTGGACCTGGAAGCGAACGGCGTGCCCATCATCGGCACCTCGCCCGACATGATCGATGCGGCCGAAGACCGCGAGCGCTTCCAGCAGCTGCTGCACAAGCTGGAACTGCGCCAGCCGCCTAACCGCACCGCGCGCACCGAGGAAGACGCACTGCGCCTGGCGCAGGAAATCGGCTACCCGCTGGTGGTGCGTCCTTCGTATGTGCTGGGCGGCCGCGCGATGGAAATCGTGCACGAACAGCGCGACCTGGAGCGCTACATGCGCGAAGCCGTCAAGGTGTCGCACGATTCGCCGGTGCTGCTGGACCGCTTCCTGAACGACGCCATCGAGTGCGACGTGGACTGCAT
>DATFBD010000177.1:0-31324 GCA_035254005.1 Burkholderiaceae bacterium
TACCTGATCGGTCGGATGGACAGCTGGATCAAGCCCTTGTTGGTGGGCATGGCGGTCACCATGGTCTTGCAAGGTGTCCTGACCTGGTTGCAGCGCTATTACCTGGCACGGTTTCATGCCAAGCTGGCGATGGCGACCTCCAGCCAGTTTCTCTGGCATGTGTTGCGCCTGCCGGTGGTCTTTTACGCCCAGCGTTCGGCGGGGGACATCAGTGGCCGGGTCAGCATCAACAACCGGGTGGCCGAACTCATGACCGGCGAGTTGGCAACGACTTTGCTCAACCTCGTTGTGCTGATCTTCTATGCGGCATTGATGCTGTCCTACGACGTGTTGCTGACGCTGGTCGGCGTGGGCGTTGCTGCCATCAACATCGTGGTGCTCCAGCGCATGGCGAGGCAGCGCAAGGACGTGAACCAGAAGCTCGCCAACGACCATGGCAAGCTGCTGGGCACCTCCATGAACGGCCTGCAGATGATCGAGACCCTGAAGGCCTCGGGCACCGAGTCGGACTTCTTCGCGAAGTGGGCGGGCCACCATGCCAAGGTAGTCAACGGCATGCAGGCCGCAGGGGGGCAAGGCGTGCTGCGGGTCGGCGTTCCGCTGCTGCTGAGCACGTTGAACAATGTGCTCATTCTCTCGTTGGGTGGTTTGCGCGTGATGGAGGGCGCGTTGACCATGGGGGCGCTGGTGGCGTTCCAGAGCCTGATGGCCAGTTTTCTGCAGCCAGTGAATCAGTTGGTGGCCCTGGGCGCCAGCATCCAGGAGATGGAAGGCGACATGAAGCGGCTTGATGATGTGCTCAAGTACGCGCCGGAGTCCGATGGCACGCAGACCGGCGAGGCCGCATCCGAGGTTGCCGTGGACCGGCTCCAGGGCGCGGTGGAGCTGAGAAACATCAGTTTTGGCTACAGCAAACTGGAGCCGCCGCTGCTGGAGAACTTCAATCTGACCCTGCGCCCCGGTGCCCGCGTGGCTCTGGTGGGGGCATCGGGTTGCGGCAAGTCCACGGTATCGCGCTTGGTCATGGGGCTTTACGAACCCTGGAGCGGAGAGATCCTCTTCGACGGCCGGCCACGGCACCAGTGGCCGCGCGCCACCCTGGTCAACTCCTTGTCGATGGTGAGCCAGGAGATCGCGCTTTTTGAAGGCGGCGTGCGTGACAACCTGAGCCTCTGGGACGACACCCTGCCCGAGGCGGAGTTGATCCGCGCGGCCCAGGATGCCTGCATCCATGATGTCCTGGTGACGCGCCCCGGCGGTTACGAAAGTCCCGTCCTGGAAGGTGGCGTCAATTTCAGCGGCGGGCAGCGCCAGCGTCTGGAAATTGCCCGGGCGCTGGCCATCAATCCCCGCATCCTGGTGCTGGACGAGGCGACCAGTGCCCTCGATCCGCTTACCGAGCAGCAGATCGACGACAACCTGCGGCGCCGCGGCTGCACGTGCCTGATCGTCGCCCACCGTCTGAGCACGATCCGGGATTGCGACGAGATCATCGTGTTGGACCGCGGGCGGGTGGTGCAGCGCGGCACGCACGAGGACATGCGTGCCGTGCCGGGTCCCTATGCCGAGCTGATGCAGGCTGGAGAGGAGGCAGGTCATGACCTCTGAAACAGGCGTGCCGGACATCCTCTTCGCGGTGCATGGCACAGCCGCGCGGGCGCGGGCCGGGCAGCCGCTGCAGCTGGAAGGCAGTGGCCATGTCTGGAAGGTCGAGGCCGGTGCCGTCGATCTGTTTTTGTCCCGGCTGGAAGACGGGCAGCCTGCTGGGGCCCTGTTTCCGCTGGGGCGTCGGGTGGCGGGCCAGTTGCTTTGGGGGCTGCCGGTGCGGCGCCGCTGCCAGGACTGGTGTCTCGTGGCCTTGGGCAATGGCGACAGTCGTTTGGTCGCCGTGCCGGGCTCGGTGCTCGTGCTGCCGGAGGGTTCGGTACTCGATGGCGCCTGGCTGGCGGCTGCCTTGGCGGACTGGTGCGACTTTCTGCGCGCGCCTTTGCCAGGAGGGCTGCCAGAAGGTCTCCCCTTGCCTGAGGCGGGCGGCAGTGCGCATGCCGACGCGGGGAGCACCTACTTGGGCCGAGCAGACACGGTCTGGGTGAAGCTGCTGGCAGGGGCGTGGGACTTTCTTGGCGCACCGGAGATGCCGCTGACGACAGGGCTGGTGCCGTTGTCACGCACCGGTTGGCTGGTCTGCAGGGAGGCCGGACAGTTGTGCACGGCAAAGACCGAGGCGTTGACGCCAACGGCCTTGCTGGCAGGCGTGGATGCGTTGCAAGACGGTCTGTGGTCGGCCCTGGTTCGGCAGCAGCAAGTGCAGGCGCAAGAAGAGGTGTTGCGCCTGCATCAGAAGGCGCATCGGGAAACGGACAAGCTGGGGCAGGCGCTGGGACATCTGGCGGCGGTCCTGGCGCGCGGGGATCGCTGGGCTGTGGGCGAGGATGGCGGCAAGGATGCGCTTTGGGCGGCCTGCTGCCGTCTGGGACGGGTGGCCGGTATCGAGTTCCGGCCGCCGCCACCTGGCCAGGCCGATGCCGCACGCGACGTGCTGGCTGAAATTGCCGAGGCCAGCCGCGTGCGCCGCCGCCGCGTGACCCTGGCGGGTTCTTGGTGGCAAGAGGACGGCCTGCCTTTGCTGTCTTTCCGCAAGCAGGATGGGCAGCCCGTGGTGCTGGCATTCTTCGCCGGCGCTTACCACCTGCTGCCTTCGTCCGGAGGGGCATCCGTTCGCGTGGATGCCGCCCTGGCGGCAGAGCTGGAGGATTTCGCCTGGGCCTTCTACCGGGGCCTGGGGGAGACCTGCCGCGGCCTGGTGGAGATGCTGCGCTTTGGCAGCCTGGGGTGCTGGCGGGATTACCTCATGGTGATCGCCATGGGAATTGCAATCGGCCTCATCGGCATGGTGACGCCCATGGCCACGGGCATGCTGTTCGATTCCGTGATTCCCGGAGCTGATAAAAATCAGCTGCTGCAACTGACACTGGCCTTGCTGGCCGCAGCCTTCGCCACGAGCCTGTTCGATGCGGCGCGCGGCTTTGCCGTGTTGCGTGTCGAGGGGCGCCTGGACCTTGCCGTCCAGTCGGCCATCTGGGACCGGCTGATGCGCTTGCCCTCCACCTTCTTCCGCGACTATTCGGCGGGCGACCTGGCCATGCGCGCCAACGGCGTCCACAGCATCCTGCAACTGATTTCCGGCACGACACTGCAGACCCTGATGGGCGCCGTGTTCTCCTCGTTCAATCTGGCGCTGCTGTTCTATTACAACGTCAAGCTGGGGCTGCTGGCTTTGGGGTTGGTGGGCGTGGCCGTGTTCGTTACCGTACTTGCCGGTTTTCTGCGCTTGCGCCATGAGCGTCATTTGGCCTCCATGGAAGGCCGGATATCCGGGCAGGTGCTGCAGTTGCTCAGTGGCATCGCGAAGTTGCGTGCTGCGGGGGCAGAAACACGGGCCTTCTTCAACTGGGCCATGAACTACGGGCAGCAGCAGGAACACACGTTCCGTGCGCGCATGGTCGGCAATGTGCTGGATGTCTTCAACAGCATCTTTCCCACGCTGGCCAATCTGCTCATTTTTGGCTTGGTTGCTTTTTATCTCACCGACGACAAGAGCTTCAGCACCGGCCATTTCATGGCGTTCAATGCCGCGTTCGGAGGTTTTCTGGGCGCCATGCTGGCAGCGACCGGGGCCGTGATGGCGATTCTCAACGTGGTACCGATCTATGAGCGGGCGCGTCCCATCCTGCAGACACCGATGGAAATCACCGAGGCCAAGGCCCATCCGGGCGTGTTGAGCGGCGATATTGAGATCAGCCATCTTTCCTTCAGCTATACCGCCGACGGCCCTGTCATTCTCAAGGACATCAACCTTCATATCCGGGCCGGTGAGTTCGTTGCCATCGTGGGGGCGTCGGGTTCGGGCAAGTCCACCTTGCTGCGCCTGCTGTTGGGGTTCGAGCAGCCGACGTTGGGGGCGCTCTATTACGACAGCCAGGACATGTCCGGGCTTGATCTGGGTGCTTTGCGTCGCCAGCTGGGCGTGGTTTTGCAGAACGGTCAGCTGATCTCAGGCGATATTTTCGGCAACATCGTGGGCTCCGCACCGCTCACGCTGGACGATGCCTGGGCCGCCGCCGAGCAGGCTGGTCTGGCCGCCGATATCCGCGAAATGCCCATGGGCATGCACACCATGGTGAGCGACGGTGGTTCGACCCTCTCCGGTGGCCAACGCCAGCGCCTGATGATCGCGCGTGCCATCGTGCATCGGCCGCGCATTCTTTTCTTTGACGAGGCGACCAGTGCCCTGGACAACCAGACGCAGGCGGTGGTGAGCGACAGCATGGCGCAGTTGCGGGCCACCCGGGTCGTCATTGCGCATCGCCTGAGCACGATTGTCCATGCCGACCGGATTCTGGTCATGGACGGGGGGCAGATTGTCCAGAGCGGCACGTATGCGGAGCTGCTGGCAACTGACGGACTGTTTGCCGATCTGGCCCGGCGGCAAATCATTTGAGACGGATGCCAACTATGCACCACAAAACATTCTTGCCGATGGCGACAACCTGGGGAGGCCGGCTTGCCGGGCAGGCGGTGTGGCACCGCATGACATTGATGTTGATGCAGGGAGGGGCGGCACCATGAAGATATGGCCATGGCTTCTGGTCGTTGCCGGACTGCTCGGCGGCTGCGACAACTGGGGCGACCCGGCGACGGCGCGGGCCAGACGGGCTGCCTCCGCCGACGGTGAGATCGTGATCGGTGCGGTCTGGCCCTGGGGTGGGCACAAGGGGAGCTTGTGGCAGGGCATCGAGCTGGCTGCTGAAGAGATCAATGCGCAGGGCGGCATTCTGGGGCGACCCGTGCGCATCATCAAGGAAGACGATGAGGCCTCGCTGGCCAAGGGGCGCCTGATCGCACAGCAGTTTGCCGAGAACCGCGACATGGTGGCGGTCATCGGTCACCTCAATTCCTACATCGCCTTGCCCGCCTCGTCCATGTACCAGGCGGCAGGCTTGCTGTACCTGACGCCCGGCGCCTCCGATTACCAGATCAACCTGCAAGGCCACAAGCTGGTCTTCCGATCGTCGCCAAGCAACCGCAGTCTGGGTTCCCGCATGGCCGACTTCATGGCCGCGCGTGGTTATCGCCGGGTGGCCATCGCCTATGTCAAGGACAAGACCAGCCAGGGCATGGCGAACTATTTTGAGCAGCGTGCCCGGGAGCTGGGGATGACCATTGTCGATCGGCGCTCCTACGCCATCAGTGCCGAGGACTTCGGGCAGCTGACCCATACCTGGAAGGACCTCTATCAATTCGACGCCATCTTCCTCGCGGGCAACATGCCGGTGGCCGGCCAATTCATCAAGGCGGTGCGATCGCTCGGCATGACCATGCCCATCGTCGGTGGTGATGGCATGGACACGCCGCAGCTGCTGCAGCTGGGGGCGCTGGCGGAGGGTGTCGTCGTTCCGGAGATCTACGACGCAGATACCCGCCGCCCCGCGGTCAGCCACTTCGAGACCCTGTTCCAGAAAAAATATGGTCGCGCCGCCGACACCTTTGCGGCACAGGGGTATGACGCACTTCAGCTGGTGGCGCAAGCCATGCGGCAGGCGCGCGGGACAGTGCCCGACGATGTGGCACGTGCGTTGCATGCCACACGCACATGGCAAGGGGTCACCGGAGAAGTCTCTTTTGACGACTTGGGGGACATGCCCGAACGCAAGATCGGCCAGAAGATTGTCCGCGACGGTCGTTTTGTCAGCTTGCCATGAGGTCCGCCATGAAGATCAGATACGTCGTTCGAGCCGCCTGGGTGTGCGGTCTGGCACTGCTGATGAGCGCCGCAGCTGCGCAGGGCTTGCCCGCGAGTGCCCTGCCGGTCGACATCCAACGCATCGTGACGCGGGGTGAGTTGCGTGTGGCGATGCCGTCTTTCGATTCTCCGCCCTTCTTCTACGAGGGGCCGACGGGCTTGGAAGGCATCGATGCCGAGATTGCGAACGGGGTGGCCCAGGTGCTGGGTGTTCGCCTGAAAGTGCTGCGCCAGGCCGGCAGTTTCAACGAGGTGGTCGAGTGTGTGGCGCGCGGTGAAGTGGATATGGCCGTCGGCAAGTTGTCGCGTACCCTGGCACGCGCGCGGTATGTGCGCTTTTCCGATCCTTATTCCACGAGCCGGCATGCCGTTCTTCTGAATCGGGTGGCTTTTGCGCGTCTTGCCCGGGGGCGGGAGTTTGGCGATGTCATCCGCCATTTCGAAGGGACGCTGGGTGTGATTCAGGGCTCCTCTTTTGCCGATCAGGCGCCCCGCAGCTTTCCCCGGGCGCGTCTGGTGGCCTACAGGCGCTGGGAAGAGCTGTTGGAGGCGCTGACGCGGGGGGAGGTGATCGCCGCCTATCGGGATGAGTCCGAGATGCAGCGACTCTTCCAGCAGAGCCCAGCCCTGTCGCTCAGTTTGCGGGTCGTGGCTTTCACGGATACCCAAGACAGCCTGAGCGTGGCGCTGCCCTATCAGTCGCAGCAGCTACTGGCGTTGGTGAATCTTTATCTGGCGCAGCACCGGCCGTCGATGAACGCCAAACTTGAATCCCGAGAACTGAGGTCCCGGCCATGAATCTTGTCGCTTTGCGCAGTCAAGTCGCACGCCCCAGTGTCGTGATCGGGAGCCTGTTGCTGGGTATTGCCATGGGTTTGCTGTTTCCTGAACTGGCAGGCAGGCTGGCCTTGGTCAGCAACATCTATCTTGCCTTGCTGAAGATGATCGTGCTGCCTTTCATGGTGTCGGCCATCATTTTCAGCCTGTACCGGCTTTTCCAGGAAGGGCATACGGGTCGGTTGCTGACCCGTATCGTCGCGTTCTCTCTCCTGGTCTTGATGATTGCGGCTGGGGTCGCGGCCGTCACAGCGCTGCTGGTGACGCCTGGCAAGAATCTGCCCGCGGAAACCATGCTTCAGTTGGGGCAGGTTGTTGGCGGCGGTGCGGCCAGCGATGAGATGGCGCTTTTTTCCCAGGATCAGGCCGTTTCGGGGCCGTCGGTGCTGGGCATGCTGACCCAGCTCATCCCTGACAATATCTTCTCCGCGCTGGCCCAGGGCGAAACCCTCAAGGCCTTTGTCTTTGCGCTCCTGTTCGGGTGTGCCCTTGCGAAGGTGCCGGCAGAGGTGGCCGACCCCTTGAGCCGCAGCATGGAAACCATCTTCCATGCGTGTCAGACCCTGACCCGCTGGTTCAACTACTTTCTTCCCATCGTGCTGTTCAGCATGGTGGCCAGTCAGATTGCCCAGACCGGCGTGGAGCCTTTGCAGGCCATGCTCGGTTTCCTGGCGGCGTTGGGCATGGCGGGGGGGCTGCTGATTCTGGCGGCTTTCTGGGTGCTGGTGCGAAGCAGTGGTCAATCATGGCGTGCAGTACTGCAAAGCCAACGTGAGCCGATGACCATGGCACTGGCCACGCGCAGCAGCCAGGCGTGCATGCCGGCCATGATCGAATCGCTGGTCGTTCGTCTGGGTTTCCCGCATTACCGCATTGAGCTGCTCATTCCTCTGGGCATTTCCCTGTTGCGTGTGGGGCAGGTGCTCTACTATGTCCTGGCCACCTTCTTCATCGCGCATCTTTACGACCGCGCCCTGGACATGCAAGCCGTGGCCATCATCCTGCTGGGCTCGATCCTGGCCGGTTTTGCGTCCACAGGCATGAGCGGCTTGCTGGTGCTGTCGATGATCAGCCTGGTCTGCAATTTCCTCGCCTTGCCTTTTGAGGCGGCGTTGGCGTTGTTTGTGGCCGTCGAGCCGGTGAGCGATGTGGTGCGTACGCTGGTGAGTGTGGCGGTCAACAGTGCCTGGGCGGCGGCCGTGTGCGGCAGACCCGAGCCCATGCCCAATGATGTGCCGCATGCAGAGACGGCGCCAGTCCCCGCCGGAGAAGCGGCATGCTAGGCGTGTTGGGGGGCATGGGGCCTGCTGCCACGGTGGACTTTCTCGCCAAATTTGTGGCGTTGACACCGGCGCAGCGGGACCAGGAGCATCTGCCTGTGCTGACCACGATGGCGCCCCATATTCCGGACCGGAGTTCTGCCATCCTGGGGCAGGGGCCTTCGCCGCTGCCGGTACTGCTCCGTGAACTGGACAAGCTGGTGGCTGGCGGCGCATCGGCCATCGCGATCCCGTGCAATGCCTGTCACCACTGGTACGAGGCGCTGCAGGCCGCCTGTCCGGTACCCATTCTTCATATTGCGACGGCAACCATGGCCGCCCTGGAGCCAGGGCCTGACCCGGTCGTGATCCTGGCGACGCGAGGTACGCTGCATTCCGGTTTTTATCAACGGCAACTGCATTCGGCCGGCCACGCATGGGGTGTTCCTGATGAGGCCGGGCAACAGCAGGTGGATCGTGTCATCGCGTTGGTCAAAGCCGGTGCGGTTGAAGAGGCCGGCCGCGTGTTGGCCACCTTGTGGCAGCCGTGGGCCAGCCAGGCCGGCCAGTTGATCCTGGCCTGCACGGAGATTCCGCTGGCAGCGGCCGCACTGCCCGTGTCGGCCCTCAGGCTGGTCGACAGCACCCACGAACTGGCGCGTTACAGCGTGGCGCATTGCCTGGCGAAGCGGTAGCGCCCGTGCCGGAACCTTTCACGGCAGGTAGTTACCCATCGAGGTGCCACGCGGAGCGTGGCAGTAACTTCTGATGCCCCTTCTTGGAGAAATGCCATGCACCTCTCATCCGAAATCCTTCAAGCGCTGCGCAAGCTGCTTGAAGAGGACTCAGCCCTGCTGGAACTGCTGCGCCAGACTCCTGATGTCGTGCAGGGCGCGGCGTTGCTGTGTCAGGCCGCCCGGCAGGCCGGGCTGGATGTCCGCCAGGACGATCTGCTCAAGTACTTTGCCGCGCAGGCCCCGACAGTGGCCAATCAGGCCCTGGATGACGGGCAATTGGACAAAGTGGCCGGCGGCATGAGTTATGCCGAGCGGGAGATCGCCTCTCTTTTCTCCCTCGGGTTGATTCGCCTGCGTCCGGAGTCTGGTGCTGGCAAGAAAACGAACGTGACCGTTGGGCGTCCGCTGTAAGCAGGTGCTCGGGAGAATCTGCGGGAACACAAGGCGCCGTTGTATTGGGTGCCTTGGTACTGTCTTGCCGAATCAGGCGTACCACAGCACGTGCCAGGGCGGGATCCGGATGGCTACGGACCGACGGTGATCGTGCCGTCGAGATCGCCCGTATAGGGCTGCCCGGGTGGGATAACCACGCGCCCCTCCATCGGGTAGCGAGGCGGTTGCGCCGGGGGCCAGATGCTGCCACCTCCAGATACCTGTTCCAGCTGCGCATCAGGCAGTGCGGCAGACGGGCTGGCGTCGGTGTCGGTCATGGTGGGTGCCGGTGACGTTGGGGGACGATGATCAGAAGAGGTCATGGTGTGCTTTCATGTTTGCAGGGATGCCGAAAAAGCGGTTCCGCAGTCCATGAGTAACGTGGCATGAGGACAAGGTTCGCGCACGCTGCGGATGAGCACAGGCCTCGGGCGCTGTTCGTGCCAAGCCTGTCCAGATGAACTGTCCTGCCCGTTTGGCTGCCAATGGTCGACAGCCAGATGGCCCGCGCCCACGCCAGGCGCGTCAGTGAGGGTCCTGCGGTGGCGGAAAGCCCGGCCCGGCCGCGGCCAGCCACTCCAGATCGGCATCGTTCAGCATGCGGCTGCGGCCGGCCAAACGGGCCAGCACGCGCTCCACGGCGCCGGCCGGGGCTTGCTCGGATTGGTAATGCAAGGCCAGTTCGCTCAGGTGGCGATCCAGTTCATGCGCCTGCGGATGGGTCATTCCTGATTCCACGTTGCGGTTGGAGGTGGTGCCTTGTCAAACCAAGGGCCTGCCCCATGAGTAACCCGAAAAGGGAAAAGGTTCCAATACAGTGCATTCATGACATGTGCGTGAACATGTCTTCAGCCAATCTTTCCCGGGCGCGGCTCAAGCGGCTTTTGACCGTGCCCAGCGGAATTTTCAGGACGCTGGCAGCTTCCTCGAGGGCGAGATCTTCCAGCCTGACCAGGATCACGACTTCCCGCAGTTCCTCGGGCAGGCGGAAGATGGCGCGGTCCAGTTCCAGCAGCATTTGCTTGCTTCGGGCCAGCTCGGAGGGGTCCTCCGCCTGGGGCAGCAAGGATTCGAGGACGTTGTCTTCCGGCAACTCCACCTCCTTGCGGGACGCAGCGCGGTTGCAGTGGTTGCGGGCGATGTTGAGGGCGATGCCCAGGAGCCAGGTGGAAAACTTGGATTCACCGCGGAAGGTCTGGAGGCTGCGCCAGGCGCTGATGAAGGTTTCTTGCGTCAGCTCCTCTGCATCCTGAGGGTTGTGCACCGATTTCAGGATGAAGCGCCAGACGTTGCTGTGAAACTCACGAACCAGGGCGGAAAAGGCGGCCTCGTCGCCAGCGCGGGCGCGCTCAACCCACTGTTTGACGCGATACAACTGGATATCATTCATGGCAGCGACTACTTTCCCGTTAGACATGCGGCCGCAATTACCCGCACCGTTCATTGCCTGGTTAGATTTCTGGCCCCGCTCTGGCAGGGCTTCTCCCTTTGAAAATCCATCCTAAATTTCGAGCGTTCAGAAATCGTTCGCACTTCCTGGCCATCGGATGAATTCCCTGTTTGAACCGCCGCCCAACGGGTTGGTCATGCGTTTTCTGGGCGGCTTTGCTGTCTCGCGCGGTGGCCTTGCCTTGGACGGGTTCGGCTATGACAAGACACGTGCCTTGCTGGCCTATCTGGCGCTGGAGTCAGGGGCGGGGCCGCACCATCGGGAAAAACTGGCGGATCTGCTGTGGCCCGAGGCGCCGGCCGAGACGGCGCGCGGCAACCTGCGCCGCACCTTGCACGACTTGCGCAAGACGTTGATGGCCGGGGGAGCGGGCGAAGACTTCTTCGTCACGAGCAAGAACCAGCTCGGATTTGATGGCGCCAGCCCTCACTGGTTGGATGTCGAGGCCTTCAGCCGGCCGGGACCGGTTTCCGAGGGAGCTGCCGATGAGCTGGAGCGCCTGGAGCAGCAATGGGCGCTGTACCGCGGGGGGCTTTTGCACGGTTTGAGCCTGCCGGATGCGCCGGATTTCGAAAATTGGCTGGAGGCGCGCCGTGAGGCGGTGCAGCGGCAGGCTTTGCCGTTGCTCAAGAGGTTGATCCAATGCCATGAACAGCATGGCCAGATCGCGCGTGCCATTGTCCTGCTGCACAAGGAAATCGAGCTGGAGCCCTGGGCCGAGGATGCGCATCGCCGGCTCATGCAGTTGCAGGCGCGCAATGGTCAGACCGCCGCCGCGCTGGCCCAGTTCGAGGTCTGTCGTGCGCTGCTGCAACGCGAACTGGGTTTGGAGCCCGAGCCGCAGACCCTGGCCCTGGCGCAGGCCATCCGCCGCGGCGAGCTGACGGCGCCGTCCTGGGTGCCGGCCCCTGTGCCGAACGTTGAACGCCGCCAGGTCTGTGTGCTTGTTTGCGACATCCAGGCCGCCCACGCGCTGCCATCGGAAGCCGCAGCGAGCGTTGTGGCCGACAGCCACGGCAGCTGCATGAACATCATCAGCACACACGGGGGGCATGGCATCGCCTTGCACGCCGGCAAGATCCTGGCTTATTTTGGTTATCCGCAGGCGCAGGAACATGCGCCCGTGAAGGTGTTGGAAGCAGCGTTGGAGATGGTCCGCTACGCGGCCGGAACCTCTGGTCTGAACATCCGGCTGGGAGCGCATTGCGGTTGGGTGGTGAACGACCAGCGCTTCAACCTGCCCGATGCGACGGGGCTGATTACCCAGCGTGCCGGCGCCTTGGCAGAGCAGGCGCCGTGGGGGGGCATCGCCGTCAGTCCCGAAATCGCACAGTTGGTGGAGGGTTACTTCTTGTTGAGCGATTTGCGCGAGACGAGCAGCTCGCTCCATCACCTGATCGAGGGCCGCAGCACGGCGCGTCACCGGTTGCAGGCAGCGGCCCATCGACTCACGCCGTTTGTCGGACGTGCGACCGAACTGCGGCTGCTACGCGCCCTGTGGGAGCGTACCCGCCAAGGTGGCAGCCAGGCGCTGCTGATCCGTGCCGAGGCCGGGATGGGCAAGTCCCGCCTGATCCAGATGCTGGAGCCGCAGGTGGCAAGTACCGGCGGCGCCTGGTGCCTGCTGCGTTGTCTGCCGGAATTCCAGCACACGCCGTACTATCCCCTGGTCGATTTCCTGCAGCACCTGCTGGACCAGTACGGTGGCGCAGAGGCGGGTGGCGCCAGCCGTGGCCAGCGTTTGGCGCGCTGGCTGACGTCCTTGGACGATGCCTTGGCGGTTCATCTGCCGATGCTGGCCGAGCTGCTGCAGCTGCCCCAGGAAACGACGTCGTTGCCACTGTCGCCAAGCGACAAGAAACACCGCCTGGAAGGCGCTCTGCGGGATGTGTTCCTGTGTCTGGCGCAGCAACAGCCATTGTTGCTGCTGCTGGAAGACGTCCATTGGGCCGACGCCTCCACCCTGGAATGGGTTCAAGCCCTGTTGGCGCGGCCGGTGGCGCCTTGCCTGCTCTTGATGAGTGCCCGCCCCGAGTTCGAAGTCTTGCCTGGCCTCAAAACGCTGTCGTTGCCGGCCTTGTCGGACCGGCAGGCCGAGCGGCTGGTGCGCCAGACGGCCGGCGGCGCCGGCTGGGATGCCCGGGCCCTGAAAAGTATTTTGTTGCGGGCAGACGGCATCCCGCTCTACATCGAAGAGATGGCGCGCAGCCTGCAGGCCGATCTCCAGATGGAGATACCGGGCACGCTGTGGCACCTGTTGGCGGTGCGATTGGAGTCGGTTGGCGAAGCCCGGCGCCTGGCGCAACAGGCGGCCGCCATCGGCCGTGATTTCAGTCTTGAGCTGCTGGAGGCTCTATGGGATGGCCCCGGCGATCGGCTGCCGGCTTATCTGGACCGGCTTGGCAAGGCCGGTTTGATCCAGCCGCAGGACCGGGGGCATTACCGCTTCAAGCATGCCTTGTTCCAGGATTCTGCGTACCAGACCTTGCCGCTGAATGAGCGCAAAAACATCCATGGCCGCTTGGCCCGGTTGTTCCAGGGGCCGTTCCAGCATCTGGCCAAAAACAGCCCTGAGCGTCTGGCTCAGCATCTCACCATTGCGGGCGAATCACTGCCGGCGGCGGCGGCCTGGCTGGCGGCGGGCCGCATGGCTGCCAGCCGGTCGGCCAACCAGGATGCCGTCTTCCATTTCGAATCCGGGCTGGCCCAGTTGCGGGGGCTGGAGTTGCCTGGCGCCGATGGGCTCGAACTCTCGCTTCAGGCCGCCTTGGGTACCACCTTGGTGGCGATGAAAGGCTACGGCGCGGAAGAGGCCAAGGTGTGTTTTGCCCGTTCTCTGGAGTTGAGCCGGACGACGGAAGATGACACCGAGTTGTTCCCGGTCACTTGGGGCTTGTGGCTGGGCGGCCGGTCGTGCACGCCGGAGGCCTTTCCGCTGGAGTTCGCCGAAAAGCTGGAGCGCATAGCCCAGGCTTCGGGCGAGCCGGCGCATGCCATGCAGGTCCACTACGCCTATGGCAACAACCTGTTCTGGATGGCGCGCTATGCAGAAGCGTATGCGCATCTGGAGAAGGCCGTGGCGATTGGCCGTGGCCTATCCTCCTTTGATCTTGTCCGCACCTATGGCGAGGACACCGGGATCTCTTCGCTTTCTTTCCAGGCCTGGATCCATTGGATACAGGGACGGCCTGATACGGCTGTCGCGACGGCGCAGGCCGCCATTGCGGCGGCACGCCAATTGGGGCATGCCCATACCCTGGGGTTTGCGCTGACCTTTGCGGCGGTTCTTTACCGGTTCATGAACATGCCGGAGCAAACCGCCACGCTGGGACAAGAGTTGCGGGAGCTTTCGCTGCGGCATGGGCTGTCGTTATGGCAGGCCGCGGCGGGTGCCGTCTCGGGATGGGCGGCCGTCATGCTCGGCCGGCCGGAGGGCATGGAGATCATTCAGCAGAGTGTCGAGGCCTCCCGCAAGGCCATGCTGGTGGTCGAGGGCACATTTCTGGCTTTTCAGGTGGATGCGTTGCACCACCTGGGCCAGCATGAGGCCTGTGCTGTCGCGGCGGAGGACGCCATCAGGCGTTGCGAGAGTCGTCTGGACATCTATTTCCTGCCTGAGTTCTTGCGTCTGCGCGGCGCGGCGCTTCTCGGTCTGGCGGGCGGGCATTGTGCCGAAGGAGAGCGCTGTCTGGAACAGGCGATGGCGTTGGCCGGCCAGCAAGGTGCCAAAAGCCTGGAACTGCGTGCCGCCGTGACCCTGGGCCAATTTGCCACTCAGCCAACGGCAAGGCAGATGCTCCGGAATCGGATCACGGAAATTCTCACGAGCTGCCCGGAGCTGGCTTCAGGTGCCGAAGGTCGGCTTGCGCGCGAACGCTTCAGCTGAGCGCGGTGCGTTTGGCAGTGTCATCTGCCCAAGGTCATAAAATGCGCGGACGCTTGGCGCGCAAACGTTCCATCATCAAAAGGGATGCTGCTCCAGCCGCTGCGCCAACACGTCCTGCCTTTTGCTCATGTTGCCCTCCTCCCCGTCAGCCGATCTCTCGATGGATACCGTGGTCTATCTGGTTTACCGTCTGGCGAGTTACCTCACCTTGAACCTGGGCGAGGATGCGGCCGTGCTGGCCTTCATGTTTTGTTGAGCTGCTTCATGGCCAGCGCGGCGTCGTAGAGCGTGTTGCGCGAGCTGCCGCTGATGTCGGCAGCCAGCTTCACGGCGGTCTTGAGCGGCAGTTCGGCCAGCAGGAGCCTCAAGATGCGCAGCCCTTCCGTATCGCCGGTCCCGTCTGCGACGGGCGCCGGGTGCAGCACCAGCACGAATTCACCGCGGGTGCGGTTCGCTTCCGCTGTCAGCCAGGCGCTGAACTCGGCCGCCTTGACGGTGGCAATCTCCTCGAACTGCTTGGTCAGCTCGCGCCCGATCGTCAGCGGGCGATCACCCAGTGCCGCCAAGGCGGCTGCCAGCGGTTCGATGCGGTGCGGTGCTTCCAGCAGCACAACCGCACGCGGTTCGCCGGCCAGTGACTGGACGGCGGCACTGCGTTCGCTCGATTTGGCCGGCAGGAAGCCGGCAAACACAAAGCCGGTCACGTCATCGTTGACGATGCCGGCCACGCTCAATGCGGTCGTCACGCTGCTGGCACCGGGCAGCGGGACGACCGGCAGCCCTTCGGCACGTACGGCAGCCACCAGGCGCGCACCCGGATCACTGATGGCAGGTGTGCCGGCATCGCTGACATAGGCGATGCGCTGGCCGGCACGCAGCCGTGCCAGTGCGCTCTGCGCTGCCTCGGCCTCATTGTGCTGGTGCAGCGCAAGAAGTTGCTGCGGGCTGCGATCGATGCCGTAGGCGCGCAGCAGGCTCTGGGTGTGGCGTGTGTCCTCACAGGCAATGGTGTCGGCCAGCTGCAGCACATGCAGGGCACGCAAGGTGATGTCGGCCAGATTGCCGATGGGGGTGGCCACCACATACAGGGCCCCTTGGGGATAATGCTGTGAGGCAGCTGCCTCGTGGGAGGCAGTCAGGGCGGAGGCGAAAGAAGCGTTCAATGGTGTTCCCCAAATGGCGGGCGGCAGGCAACAGCCCAACCACCAAGCAAACCGGCGACGCGGCCGAAGAGCAGGCATTGCGCCATCTGCAGCGTGCCGGGCTGCGCCTGCTGGAACGCAATTATCGGACGCCCGGGCGTGGCGGCGGTGAGATCGATCTCATCATGGGGGCACCGGACGGCACCCTGGTTTTTGTCGAAGTGCGGCAACGTGCCAGTTCACACCATGGCGGTGCGGCGGCCAGCATCAGCGTGCAGAAGCAGCGGCGCATCATCTTTGCCGCGCGACACTACCTGTTGCGCTGGCGTGAGCCGCCGCCTTGCCGCTTTGATGTGGTGGCGCTGGAGGCGGATGGCGTGCAATGGCTGCAGTCGGCTTTCTTTACAGACTGAAACAAGCACCTGCCTCGGCGCGGACAAGGCTTCACAGTTATCATTGCCCCATGCTTGAGCAACGCATTCAACAACACTTTATCGACAGCGCCGATCTGAAATACCAGTCGGCGCAGTCCTTGAGCAAGCCGATTGCCGACGCCGTGCAGGCGATGCTGGCCTGTGTGACAAGTGGCGGCAAGGTGCTGGCCTGCGGCAATGGCGGCTCGGCCGCCGATGCGCAGCACTTCGCAGCCGAATTTGTCGGCCGCTTCGAGCGTGAGCGCCCTGAACTGGGGGCGATTGCGCTGACGACCGACACCTCGATCCTGACAGCGATCGCCAACGACTACAACTTCAATGCCGTCTTCTCGCGCCAGGTGCGCGCGCTGGGCCAGCCCGGTGACGTGTTGCTGGCCATCACCACCAGCGGCAATTCGGCCAATGTGCTGGCGGCCATCGAGGCCGCGCACGAGCGCGAGATGGTGGTGATCGGCCTGACCGGCCGGGGCGGCGGCAAGATGAATCAGGCGCTGCGCGACACGGACGTGCACATCTGTGTGCCGCACGAGCGTACAGCACGTATCCAGGAGGTCCATATCCTGGCACTGCATTGCATCTGTGATGCGGTGGATGCCCAATTGCTTGGAGAACAGGAAACACCGACATGAAACTGATGGCCCGCAAACTTTGTCTGACGGCTGCACTGGCGGCTGGTCTGGTTGCAACCCTGAGCGCCTGTGCGCCGGTGATTGTCGGCGGCGCGGTGGCCGGCAGCCTGGTGGCGGTCGATCGCCGCACCTCGGGCGCCCAACTGGAGGATGAGGGCATTGAATTGCGTGCCGCCAGCCGCATCCAGGAAAACCTGGGCGATCGCGTCCATATCAACATCACCAGTTACAACCGCCAGGTGCTGCTGACCGGCGAAGTGCCCAGCGCACAGGACAAGCAACTCGCGGAGCAGGTGGTGTCGCGCGTCGAGAACGTGCGTACCATCGTCAATGAGCTGGGCGTCATGGGCAACTCGTCCTTCACGCAGCGTTCCAGCGACTCGCTGACCACAGGCAAGGTCAAGGCCGGCTTGGTGGATGCGCGTGACCTGTATGCGAGTGCCTACAAGGTCGTCACCGAGCGTGGGGTCACCTACCTGATGGGACGCGTGACCCAGCGCGAGGCCGACCGCGGCACCGATATCGCCCGCAGCACCAGCGGCGTCCAGAAAGTGGTACGCATTTTTGAGATCATCAGCGAAGAAGAGTTGCAGGCCTTGTTGCCCAAGCCGGCCGCGAATGAAAAGAAGAAGTAGATCTTCGTGATCCAGATAAACAAGGCGCCCTCGGGCGCCTTGTTTATTTCAGCCGCTTGATCAGGCTGGAGGTGTCCCAGCGCCGGCCACCCATCTGCTGGATGTCCGCGTAGAACTGGTCCACCAGGGCCGTGACCGGCAGGCGCGAGCCGTTGCGCTTGGCCTCGTCCATGACCAGGCCGAGGTCTTTGCGCATCCAGTCCACGGCAAAGCCAAAGTCGAACTGGTCGGCCACCATGGTCTTGCCACGGTTGTCGAGTTGCCAGCTTTGCGCGGCGCCCTTGCCGATGACGTCGAGCACCTGCA
The DNA here is from genome assembly GCA_035254005.1 of Burkholderiaceae bacterium. Classification (GTDB taxonomy): domain Bacteria; phylum Pseudomonadota; class Gammaproteobacteria; order Burkholderiales; family Burkholderiaceae_D; genus Rugamonas. Next base: position 17,551 of record DATFBD010000177.1, read on the forward strand.
ACATGTCCAGGCCGGCGTTCTGGCCGAAGGCAATCGCTTCGCTCAGGCCCTGTACCAGCCCGGCAATGCAGATCTGGTTCACCATCTTGGTCAGTTGGCCAGCGCCGCTGGCGCCCAACAGGGTGACGGCGCGCGAGAAGGCCATGGCCACCGGCTTGGCCGCATCAAATGCTTTCGGATCACCGCCGCACATCACGGTGAGTGCGCCGTTCTGGGCGCCGGCCTGGCCGCCTGATACCGGTGCGTCGATGAACTGCAGGCCGATCTGACGTGCTGCCGTCGCCAGCTCGCGCGCCACCTCCGCCGAGGCGGTGGTGTGGTCGACGAAGATGGCGCCGGAGGCCATGCCGGCAAAGGCGCCATCGGCCCCCAGTGTGATGCTGCGCAGGTCGTCGTCGTTGCCGACGCAGGCGAAGATGAAGTCGGCACCTGCTGCGGCTTCACGCGGCGTGGCTGCGTGCTTGCCGCCAAATTCTGCGGCCCAGGCCTGCGCCTTGGCCGGTGTGCGGTTGTAGACCGTGACCGCATGGCCGGCCCGCGCCAGGTGCCCGGCCATCGGGTAGCCCATGACCCCAAGGCCGAGAAAGGCCACCTTGCGTGCCGGGGTGGGTTCGTAGGTTTTTGCGTTGATGTTTGCCATAAGAGGGGATTAGACGATAGCCAGGTTTTCCGTTCCCGCACTCAGATCCTGCGACTTGCCGCGCTGGCTGTTGAGCTTGATCTGCAGCCGCAGGTCGTTGAGCGAGTCGGCGTTGCGCAAGGCGTCTTCGTAGCTGATGACGTTGGTCTCAAAGAGGTCGAACAGCGCCTGGTCGAAGGTCTGCATGCCGAGCTGGCGGCTCTTTTTCATGATTTCCTTGATCTCGGCGACTTCGCCCTTGAAGATCAGATCGGAGATCAGTGGCGTGTTGAGCATCACCTCCACGGCGGCGGCCCGGCCCTTGCCGTCCTGCTTCGGTACCAGACGCTGCGAGATCAGCGCGCGCAGATTGAGCGAGAGGTCCATCAGCAGCTGCGGGCGGCGCTCTTCGGGGAAGAAGTTGATGATGCGGTCCAGCGCCTGGTTGGCGCTGTTGGCGTGCAGCGTGGCCAGGCACAAATGGCCCGTTTCGGCGAAGGCGATGGCGTGGTCCATGGTCTCGCGGTCGCGGATCTCGCCTATCTGGATCACGTCCGGCGCCTGGCGCAGCGTGTTTTTCAGCGCCACTTCCCAGTCGTCCGTGTCCACGCCCACTTCGCGCTGGGTGACGATGCAGTTCTTGTGCGGGTGGACGTATTCGACCGGGTCTTCGATGGTGATGATGTGGCCGTAGCTGTTCTCGTTGCGGTAGCCCACCATGGCCGCCAGCGTGGTCGATTTACCCGAGCCGGTGGCGCCCACCATGATCACCAGGCCGCGCTTGGCCATCACGACGTCCTTCAGCACCTCCGGCAGGCCCAGGTCCTCCAGCTTGGGGATCTCGCTGGTGATGGTCCGCAGCACCATGCCGACCGAACTCATTTGCACGAAGGCCGATACGCGGAACCGTCCCAGGTCGCCGGGGCTGATGGCGAAGTTGGCTTCCTTGGTCAGCTCGAAGCTGGCGGTCTGCTTGTCGTTCATGATGGAACGCGCCAGGTCGGCCGTGTGGGCGGCCGTCAGGGCCTGGGCCGACACGGGCGTCATCTTGCCGTCGATCTTGATGGCGGGCGGGAAGCCGGCCGTGATGAACAGGTCCGACCCCTTTTTGCTGAGCATGAGGCGCAGCAGGTCGAACATGAATTTGGATGCCTGGTCCCGTTCCATGATGGGCTCCTGGTTGATTGGAGGGGCGGGGTCAGGTCATGCGATCGGGCAAGGGCGCGACGCTCTTGCCCGATCGCATGACCTGACCCCGGTGTTCTGACCCCGGTGTTCAGCCGGGGAAGTTGTCCGGCGTCTTGGCGGCCGAACGGGCGGCGGCCGACGAGATCACGTTGCGCCGCACCAGGTCCGTCAGGGTCTGGTCCAGCGTCTGCATGCCCATGTTGCTGCCGGTCTGGATGGCTGAATACATCTGGGCGATCTTGGCTTCGCGGATCAGGTTGCGGATGGCCGGCGTGGCCACCATGATCTCGTGCGCGGCCACCCGGCCGGAACCGTCCTTGGTCTTGAGCAGCGTCTGCGAGATCACGGCTTGCAGCGATTCGGACAGCATGGCGCGCACCATCTCCTTCTCATCGGCCGGGAACACGTCGACGATACGGTCGATGGTCTTGGCGGCCGACGAGGTGTGCAGCGTGCCGAACACCAGGTGGCCGGTCTCGGCGGCCGACAGCGCCAGGCGGATGGTTTCCAGGTCGCGCAATTCGCCCACCAGGATCACGTCCGGGTCTTCGCGCAGGGCCGAGCGCAGCGCGTTGTTGAACGACAGCGTGTGCGGTCCCACTTCGCGCTGGTTGATCAGGCACTTCTTCGATTCGTGCACGAATTCGATCGGGTCTTCGATGGTGAGGATGTGGCCATACTCGTTCTCGTTGACGTGGTTGACCATGGCCGCCAGCGTGGTCGATTTACCGGAGCCGGTGGGCCCGGTCACCAGCACCAGGCCGCGCGGCTTGAGTGCCAGCTCGGCGAAGATCCTGGGACAGTTCAGTTCTTCCAGGCTCAGGATCTTGGACGGAATCGTGCGCAGCACGGCCGAGGCGCCCCGTTCCTGGTTGTAGGCGTTGACGCGGAAGCGCGCCAGGCCGGGAATGGCGAACGAGAAGTCGCATTCGAGCATTTCCTCGTAGGCCTTGCGCTGGCCGTCGTTCATGATGTCATAGATCATGCCGTGCACATCCTTGTGCTCCAGCGGCGGCAGGTTGATGCGCCGTACGTCGCCGTGTACCCGTATCATGGGTGGCAAGCCGGCCGACAGGTGCAAGTCCGAGGCCTTGTTCTTGACCGAGAATGCCAGCAGTTCTGAAATGTCCATTTATAATCCCTGTGCCTGTTGTCGGGCGCGCGCCGGGACGGCTCACCGGCGCGGCGTTGTTCAGCCGAATTGTTAACCTGTCCGCATACCACTGTTTCCTCATTGATTATGTCCACAATCGCCCAGAACTTGCAAGCCATAGCCGGCACAATTATTTCCGCATTACAAGAAAGTGGCCGCCCGGCGGGCGCGGTCCAGTTGCTGGCCGTGTCCAAGACGTTCGGGCCGGAAGCGGTGCTGGAAGCGGTGCGCGCCGGCCAGCTGGCGTTCGGTGAAAACTACCTGCAGGAAGCGCTCGACAAGATCGCCGCCGTGGCCGCCGGTGCGCCGGGCGCCGCGCTCGAATGGCACTTCATCGGTCCCATTCAGAGCAACAAGACCCGGCCCATCGCCGAGCATTTCGACTGGGTGCACACGGTGGACCGGCTCAAGATCGCCCAGCGCCTGTCCGAACAGCGCCCGGCGGACAAGGGGCCGCTCAATATCTGCCTGCAGGTGAACATCAGCGGCGAAGCGAGCAAGAGCGGCGTGGCGCCGGAAGAAGTGGCGGCGCTGGCCGCGCAAGTGGCGATGCTGCCGAACCTGCGCCTGCGCGGCCTGATGGCCATTCCCGAGCCGGCCGCCGATTACCAACAACAACGGGCGCCGTTCGCCCGGCTGCGCGCGCTGGCCGAGCAGTTGCGCGCCGGCGGCCTGGCGCTCGACACGCTGTCGATGGGCATGTCGGCCGACCTGCGCGCCGCCATCGTCGAAGGCGCCACCATCGTGCGCGTGGGCAGCGCCATTTTCGGATCACGCAATTATCACTAACACCATTAAGAACGAGAGATAGACATGAAGATTGCATTTATCGGCGGCGGCAACATGGCATCGGCCCTGATCGCGGGCCTGGCGGGCAAGCTGACGGCGGGCGCCAACATCCACGTGGTCGATCCCAACGGCGCCGCGCTGGAGCAGCTGCGCGGCAAGTTCGGCGTGACCACGGCCAGCGCGGCCGGCGCCGAACTGGCGGGACGCGACGTGATCGTACTGGCCGTCAAACCGCAAAGCATGCGCGAAGTGGCGGCCCAGTTGCTGCCGCTGCTGGACCAGGCCACGCCGCCGCTGGTGCTGTCGATCGCGGCCGGCATCCGCGCGGCCGACCTGTCGCGCTGGCTGGGCGGCTACGGCGCCATCGTGCGCTGCATGCCGAACACGCCGGCCCTGATCGGGCAAGGCATCACCGGCATGGTGGCCACGGCCGGCGTGAGCGCGGCGCAGAAGGACGCGGCCGATGCCATCCTGAAAGCCGTGGGCCAGACCGTGTGGCTGGATGACGAAGCGCAGATCGATCCGGTGACGGCCGTTTCCGGCAGCGGTCCGGCCTACGTGTTCTACTTCATCGAAGCGATGCAGCAGGCGGCGGCCGAGCTGGGCCTGAGCGCGGAGCAGGGCAAGCAGCTGGCGCTGGCCACGTTCACCGGCGCGGCGCAACTGGCGGCGCAGTCGGACGAGCCGGTGTCGCTGCTGCGCGAGCGCGTCACGTCCAAGGGCGGCACCACGTACGCCGCGTTGACCAGCATGGAAGCGAGCGGCGTGAAGGCCGCCATCGTCACGGCCGTGAAAGCGGCGGCCCAGCGCGGCAAGGAGCTCGGCGACGAGCTGGGCTCCGCCGCCTGAGCGGCTGCATCTACACCGGGGTCATACACCGGGGTCAGGTCATACCGGCAGGCAAGATGCTCGCATCTTGCCTGCCGGTATGACCTGACCCCGGTTTTTGCTACTGGCCGCAGCCGGGCGGCATGGCGGCGATCCAGGCGCGGATCAGGGCCACGCCTTCCGCGTGCACGGCGCCGCGCCCCAGTTCCGGCATCATCACGCCTGTCTCGGCCGAGGCGAGCCGGTACAGCATGATCGATTCGTCCGGCTTGCCCGGCATGATGCCGTATTGCCGCCCGCCCGTGCCGGCGCCGGCCGCCACCGGTGGCTTGCACAGGCCCAAGTGCAGGTTGGCCGGCGCGCCCATGTTCAGGTGCAGCGCCGTGGTGTTGGCCGCGCCCTTGTCGTTGTGGCAGTGGGCGCAGTTGATGTCGAGGTAGGCGCGGGCGCGCGCGTCCAGCGTCTGCCGGTCGTCGCGCCAGTTGGCGTTGCGCGGCGCGGCCTGCGGCGCGGGTGCGCCCGCCAGGTAGCCGATGCGGCTCAGGTAGGCCAGCTGGTTTTCCGTCACGCCGTCATGCGTGATGTCGCGATTCAAATGGCGCGCTTTCGGGCCGATGGGCTGGAATTGGCGTGTCTTCAGGTCGGCCACGTGGCACGAGGCGCATTGGTTCACGTTGGGCACCACGTAGGTCAGCGGCTGGCGGCGGTGGTCTTCATGCAGCACCTGCAGCGCTATCTGCTGGCCGGTGCGGGCCAGCACGGCATCCGTCTGCTCGGCGTTCCACACGTAGGGCAGGGCGATCCAGCCTGTCTGGCGGCGCACCAGCAGCCGCGTTTCGATCAGCCGCACCTTGGCCAGGTCGAGACGCTCGCCGCCGTTGCGGCTGCTGTCGTAGGTGGCCAGCACGGCGTCGGCCTTGCCCGCTTCGCGCGGATAGAAGAAAGTCTTGGAGATGATGGTGCCGACCGGGAAGTCGAACGCGGCGTCGGGCTGGTAGGCGGCGCTGGCGCCCTTGGGCATCCACAGCGTGCGTAGCTTCTGCGCGTAATCCGTGAACAGCGGCGTGTTCAGATCGTAGGCGACCACGCCGGTGTTCAGTACGAGGCGGCTACCGTCGGCCGCCATCAAATGCCAGTCGCTCAGTTTGGCTGGATTGCCATCCGTGATGAACTCGACGGGCGGCTGGCCGCGCGTGCAGGCCGTCAGGGCCAGCGCGCACAGGGCCAGGGCGGCCGCGCGCCATGGGCGGCGGCCAGGTGGGGCGAACATCATGGGCGATTACCTGCTTGCTTGGTTTCAGGAGGCCGACAGTTGCGGAATGGTCACCGGCGGCAGCTTGGCCAGCTGGCAGCGGAAGGGCGCCGTATCCTTGTTCGGGTTCTGGTATTTGTGTGGGCCGTCCGCGTTGAGCACATCCACGCCATCCTGAATGCAGATGCGCGCCTCGGCCGGCAGCTTGCCGTTCACCAGCAGCTTGGTGTCCACGTAGCCATCCCACAGCACGTCGGGCAGGTGGCCCGTCAGGCCGTACATGGCCAGCTTCAGGGCTTTCAGGTCCAGCCCGTCGGGCGAATCGCCGCCACCGTGGAAGCGGTTGCCGTACACGAAGATGGCTTTGGGGTAGGGGTCGTAGCCGGCCGACACGCCTTTTTCCGTGTAGTAGCCGGTCGAGTGGTAGCTGGAGATGATGACGTTGGCGGTCTGGTTGTCGGTGATGTCGTTGTCGAAGATCTCGACCCTGGAGTTGGAGTTGATCACCACCCCTGAGCCGGCCGGCACGCTGGCCACGGCCGTGCCGCGCGCGGCGAAGTTGCCGAGGTTGTTCTTGTCGACCTGGTTGTGGAACACCCGCGTGGCGTAGCCGGCCTGCGACAGGTTGGGCATGTTGAACACGAGGATGCCGCCGGTGTTGTTGGTGGCTACGTTGTCGTACACGTCGGCGTTGACGGTGTTTTCGATTTCGATGCCGGCCACGTTCTGCTCGGCGCGCGAACGGCGCACCACCACCTCGCGCGACTGGCCCACGTAGATGCCGGCATCGGAAGCGGCGATCGCCACGCAATCCTCGATCAGCACGTTCCTGGTCTTGACCGGGTAGATGCCGTAGGCGCCATTGCTGACCTTGGAGCCGCCCGTCCATTGCACCTTGACCTTGCGGATCGTGATGTGGTCGCCGTCGTTGATCTTCAGGCCGTCGCCCTTGCTGTCCTCGATGGTCAGGCCTTCGATGGTGAAGTCGCTGGCGTACACCAGCATGCCTTCCGGCCCCGTCACCTGGCCCTTGAACGACAGCACGGTCTGGTCCATGCCGGCGCCGCGCACGGTGACGCCGTTGGCGCGCAGCGTGAGGCCGCTGCTCAGGTGGTAGTGGCCGGCGGGGATGGTGATGACGTCGCCCGGTTTGGCGTCCAGCAATTGCTCCTGCAAGTGCTGCTGGAAGGCGGCGTCGGCATTGGCGCCGGCCGGGGTGTTGGCCGTTTTGCCGCATGACGTCAACAGGCCAACGGAACCGCAAAGCGCGAGCGCGCCCAGTGCCTTGTGCATGAACTGTCCCCTTGTTTTTTATTGGTGTGCAGAGTACGGCTCTGGCAGTATAGCCGTGCTTCGCCGCGCCGCAACGCACATATTGGACATTCGTCCTGTTTTGTTGCGGCGGCGATACTGGCCGATGCGCAGCCCGGCGTGGCGGCCGGAGTATCATGGCGGCTACACAACATTCGGGAGGCAATATGGCCAATCGCAGAATCTTCATCATGCAAGCCGTGGCGGGGCTGGCCGCCGCCGGCCTGGGCCGGCTGGCCGTGGCCGACGAACGCACGCTGCTGCGTGAGGATGACCCCAAGGCGCAGGAGTTCGGCTACGTGACCCAGACGGCGCGCGTGGACCAGGCCAGGTTCCCTGAACATCAGCCCGACCAGCAATGCTCGAAATGCCAGATCTACGAGGACGGCCCCGATGGCAAGGGCGGCTGCCCGCTGTTCCCCGGCAAGCTGGTGCTGGCGGGCGCCTGGTGCAGCGCCTTCAGTTGATCCGCTCAGTTGCTTTGTCGTCGCCCAGGTATTTCTGGTAAATGGCGTTGTAGCGCCCGGTCTCTTTTAGATGCTTGAGGCCGGCATTGAAGTCGTCGCGTACCTGGCGGTCACGGAACACCGGGCGGTAATCCATGGGGTTGAGCTTGACGAAGCTGTGTTCCTGGATCGGCTTGAGTGGCACGCCGTGTTCGCGCTTGAGCTGCAAGCTGAAGTATTTGAAGATGTTGCGGTCGCTGAGCACCAGGTCATAGCGGCCCTTGTCGAGCGTGAGCACTTGCAGCGCCTGGTCGTTCTGCTCGAAATACAGGCCCGCATTCTTGACCGGTCCCAGCCAGTCGGGATAGCGCTTGGCCGCGCCGGCGAAGGCGATTACGCGCAATCCGCGCAAGTCCTGCGGATTGCGGACCACGAGGCGGCGCTCCTTGAGGCTGATGAAGACGTTGTCGTACAGCACGGCGGGATCGCCATAGGCGCCGCCGGCGGCCGTCAGGTCCTCGCCCAGGTCGGTCATGGCCGCGTCCACCACCCGGCCCTTGAAGGCGACCGGCACGCGGGCAAACGGGAAATAGTGCGGCTTGAGCACATGGCCCCGGTAGGCCAGCGCTTCGCCGATCACCTCCAGTTCGATGCCCGAGTTTGTTTCGGGAAAGCAGAACGGGGGGATTTTCTCACCGAAGGCCATGCTCACCTCCACCGCGCTGGCGGGCATCAACACGGCACAGGCCGCCAGCATGGCGAGCAGACGAGAGGACAAGCGAGGCGACATGAATATCCGGAACGGGAAGTGGCGCGCTGGCAACTGCGCAGTGCAGCGCCATTATGGCATGCTGGCGCGGCGCGGGGAATCTGGTATGGCCAAATTCCAGTCCGGCCAGCCGCACCATGCCCTCGTCGCCGCGCAGAGGGGGGTGACCATGCCCTTGTGGGCGCCGGACTCACCGATGCGCGGCCATGCCGGCCGGTGCCGGCGCCGGTGCGGATGCAGGATGCAAGATGCAGGATGCGGGCGCGGGTCTGGCCACGCGCCCGGGACTGGCTCAGCGCCGCGCCAGCAGCAGGCCGGCGATCACGCCCACGGCCGCGCCCAGGCCGACAGCCTGCCACGCATGGCCCTTGACGTAGCCGTTGGCCGACTGGGCCGCCAGTTTGCCGCGCGCCGTCATGCTGTCCTGCAGGCGCAGCAAGTCCGTTTTGGCGGTGCGCAGGGTGTCATCGAAGCGGGCTTGCGCTTCGCCGGCGTTGTGGGCCGCGTTGCGCTTGGCTTCCTTGAGCCAGCTTTCGGCGTCGCCGATCACCAGCTTCAGATCGTTCATCAGTTTTTCGCGCGCCTCGTGGCTGTTGGCCTGGCTTTGCGCCGCATTGCCGTTCACGGCGCCATTTCCTTGTTGCACAGTCTGTTCCATGATGTTTCCTCCCTGGTCAGGTGAATCACTCCATCGTGAAATGCCCAGTGTATAAGTTGCTGCGCGGACGGCGCTGTGCGCCAGATCAAGCGGGTGCGGGACGGTGCTTAGCGCAGCGCGTAATCCAGGGCCACCCCGGCGAACACCGCGGCGCCCAGCCAGTTGTTGTGGCGGAACGCGTAGAAGCAGGCGTCCCGTTCACGGCCCCGTATCAAGGTGTAATGGTACGCCGCTATGCCGGCCGCTGCCAGCAGTCCCGTAACGAACCAGGCCCGCAGGCCCAGCAGCCAGCCGCAGGCCAGCAACAGCGTCAGGTTGGCGGCGTAGCAGAACATGACGGCGGCCACGTCGTGGCGGCCGAAGGTGATGGCCGAGGTCTTGATGCCGATCTTCAAGTCGTCATCGCGGTCCACCATCGCATATTCCGTATCGTAGGCCAGGGCCCAGAACACGTTGGCCACCAGCATCACCCAGGCCAGCGGCGGCACCGTGTCCTGCACGGCGGCGAACGCCATCGGGATGCCGAAGCCGAAGGCGATGCCAAGGTAAGCCTGGGGCAGGGCGAAGAAGCGTTTGAAGTAGGGGTAAGTGGCGGCGATGATGACGGCGGCCACCGACAATTGCTTGGTCAGCGTGTTGAGCGGCAGGATCAGGCCGAACGACAGCAGGGCCAGCGCGGCGGCGATGGCCAGCGCTTCCTTGCCGCTGATCCTGCCACTGGTGATGGGGCGCTGGGCCGTGCGCTTGACGTGCTTGTCGAAATCCTGGTCGGCGTAGTCGTTGACGGCGCAGCCGGCCGAGCGCATCAGCAGCGTGCCGAGCGAGAAGATGGCCACCAGTTTCCAGTCCGGCTTGCCGCCCGAGGCCAGCCACAGCGCGCTCAGCGTGGGCCACAGCAGCAGCAGCGTGCCGATCGGTTTGTCGAGGCGCAGCAGGCGCGCGTACAGCTCCAGCTTGTTCATGGGGACATTTCCGTTGCAGGGCAAAACGCGATTATCGCAAATCCTGGAGCGGCGCGTCAGGGTGGGGCGTTCGCGGTCAGTGGCTGTCGGCCGGCAGCGGGGTGACGCCGGGCAGCTGGCATTGCGCCACGGCGGCGCAAATGGCGTCGATGGCGGCCTTGCGGGTGAAACTCTTGCGCCACACGATCACCACCCGGCGCGACGGCTCGGGCTGGGTGAAGCGGCGGAAGCGCAGCATGCCGTCCTCGCTGTCCATGTCCGGCACCGAGGCGCGCGGCAGCACCGTCAGGCCGATGCCGGAGGCCACCATGTGGCGGATGGTATCGAGCGATGAGCCTTCGAAGGTGCGCTGCATGCCGTTGCCGGGCGAGGAGAAGCGCGCCATCTCGGGGCACACTTCCAGCACCTGATCGCGGAAGCAGTGGCCGTTGCCCAGCAACAGCATGTTTTCCGTCTTCAAATCCTCGGCCGGGATGGCCGGGCGCCGCGCCCACGGGTGCTGGGGCGGCATGGCGACCACGAACGGTTCGTCGTACAGCGCCTGCACGGCCATGCCGTGCTCGGGCAGCGGCAGCGCCATGATGGCCGCGTCCAGTTCGCCCTGGCGCAGCATTTCCAGCAGTTTGACGGTGAAATTTTCCTGCAGAATCAACGGCATTTGCGGCACGTTGGCGATCATGGCCTTGACCAGCGGCGGCAGCAAATAGGGGCCGATGGTGTAGATCACGCCCAGCCGCAGCGGCCCGGCCAGCGGGTCCTTGTTCTGCTTGGCCAGTTCCTTGATGGCGGCCGTCTGCTCCAGCACGCGTTCGGCCTGGGCCACGATCTGGGCGCCCAGCGGGGTGACGGAGATTTCCGCCCCGCCCCGTTCAAACAATACGACACCGAGCTCGTCTTCGAGCTTCTTGATTGCTACCGAGAGCGTTGGCTGCGCCACATAGCACGCCTCGGCCGCGTGGCCGAAGTGTTTCGCTCGTGCAACAGCAACGATGTATTTCAGTTCGGTCAGTGTCATAAATGTATTTGAACACAGGCATTGCGGGGACGCAATGATATAAATGGGCCAATATCAAGCGCGATCTGAACTGTTGTGTCATTGATGAGAAAGCGGTGGCGGCGGTGGCTGCCGATATAATGGCGCGAGATGGCCGTGGTGCTGGCCGTGTCGCGGTAACGAATGATCGAAAGGTTTGCATGTCCTCCACTTTTGGCCCCGACGAGGCGCGGGATTACCTGCACAAGCTGCTCAAGGTGATGCACCACACGGGCGGTTCGGATTTGTTCATTTCCGCCGATTTTCCGCCTAGCATGAAATCGCAGGGCGCGATGAAGGCGCTCAGCCAGCAAAAGCTCAGCGGCCCCATCACGCGCGCGCTGGCGCTGTCGATCATGAACGACAAGCAGCGCGCCGAGTTCGAGGCCGAGATGGAGTGCAACTTCGCCATTTCGCTGCCCGACGTGTGCCGCTTCCGCGTCAACGTATTCGTGCAGCAGCAGAACGTGGCCATGGTGATCCGCACCATCGCCTCCGAGATTCCCACGTTTGAAAAGCTGGACCTGCCCGACATCCTGAAAGAGGTCATCATGACCAAGCGCGGGCTGGTGCTGGTGGTGGGCGGCACGGGTTCTGGCAAGTCGACCACGCTGGCGGCCATGATCGATTACCGCAACGCCAACTCGGCCGGCCACATCATCACGGTGGAGGATCCGGTCGAGTACGTCCACAAGAACAAGGGCTGCCTGATCACCCACCGCGAGGTGGGCGTGGACACGCTGTCGTGGCACAACGCGCTCAAGAACACCTTGCGCCAGGCGCCGGACGTGATCCTGATCGGCGAAATCCGCGACACGGAAACCATGGAACATGCGATCGCGTTCGCCGAGACCGGCCATTTGTGCCTGGGCACGCTGCACGCGAATAACTCCAACCAGACCATGGACCGCATCATCAACTTCTTCCCCGAGGAGCGGCGCAACCAGTTGCTGATGGACCTGTCGTCCAATCTGCGCGCCATCGTCTCGCAGCGGCTGGTGCGCACCGAGGATGGCAAGGGCCGCAAGGCGGCCATCGAAATCCTGCTCAACACGCCGACCATCGCCGAGATGATCTTCAAGGGCAATTTCCAGTCGATCAAGGAAATCATGCACAAGTCGCGCGAGCTGGGCATGTGCACCTTCGACCAGGCCCTGTATGAACTTTATAATAAGGGCTACATCGGCTACGACGAAGCGATCCGCAACGCCGATTCGGCCAATGGCCTGCGGCTGCAGATCAAGCTGCGCGGCGACCGCCATGGCCAGCCGTCCGCTGCATCGGCAGGCGAGCTCAGCATGCAGATCGATGACGAGGAAGAAGACGAATAACTCCGGCCGGCCTCGGGCCACCGCCACACCCATGAAGAACCATGCCCGTATTTGAAAACAAGATTTGCACCCGTGAACAACTGGCCGCGCGCGTGGCCGCGCTGCCCAAGCCGGTCGTATTGACCAATGGCGTGTTCGACATTCTGCACCGTGGCCACGTGACCTACCTGGCGCAGGCGCGCGCGCTGGGCGCCTCGCTGGTAGTGGCGGCCAACACGGACGCTTCCGTCAAGCGGCTGGGCAAGGGCGACGACCGTCCACTGAACAGCTGCGCCGACCGCATGGCCGTGCTGGCCGCGCTGGAGTCAGTCAGCCTGGTGGTCGATTTCGACGAGGATACGGCGCTGCAGGTGGTGCTGGAAGCGCGTCCCGAGATCTACGCCAAGGGCGGCGACTACGACATGCGGGCCATCCCGGAAGGGCAGGCCGTGCTGGCCTACGGCGGCCAGGCGATCGCCATTGATTTTGAACATGACCGCTCCACCACCAAGCTGCTGAACAAGGTGCGCCAGGGATGAAGCAGCCTTCGTCGCCGCACGGCACGCAAGCCTGGCTGGCGACCGTGCGCGCCTACAACCTGTGCGAGGCGGTGGTCAGCAAGCGGCTGGCCGAGATCCACCTGCGGGTGGGCGACCTGGAAGTGCTGGCCACGCTGGCCACGCGGCCCGGCCTGAGCCAGCGCGAGCTGGCCGCGCGCTGCTTCATCACCAAGAGCGGCGTGAGCATGCTGCTGACCCAGATGGAGGAGCGCGGTCTGGTCACGCGCGACACCGACGCGGACGACGCCCGCGCCAAGCGCCTGACCCTGACGCCAGCGGGCATGGCGCTGGCGCAGCAGGCCATGAAGGTCCAGGCCGGGGTGGTGCATGCCATGGTGGCCGGCTCGTCGGAGGCGGAGCTGGCCACCATCAACCGCGTGATGGAGCGCGTCTCTTCCCAGCTGGAAGCGCTGCTGTAAGCGGCGTGACTGGAGTTCGATTCAGGCGCCGGCCTCGCGGCGCGCCTGCAGCGCCGCGATCACCACCTTGGGCGCGACCACCCCCTGCTTGCCCAATAACAGACCTTTCGACGTCCCCTCGGCGATCAGCTTGTCGCCGATCGTGAAGCGGTGCGTCATGAAGAAATGGCGTTCATCCCAGTGCGTCAATTCCAGGCTGGCCTTGAAGCGGCGGAACACGCCCAATTGCTTGCGGTAGTTCATGGTGTGCTCCGTGATGACGGGCATCCAGCCATGTTTGACCATGAGCCTGGCCAGGCCGGAGCGGATGAACAGGTCGACCCGGTTCAGGTCGCACAAGGTGAGGTAGCGGCCGTTGTTGACGTGCAGGTTGAGGTCGAGATCATTGGGCATGGTCATCAGCGCCAGTTCGCTGGTGGCCGGGCCCACGGGCAGGCGCGGGCGGAACAGCGTGGTGATCAGTACATAGAACAGGCG
>DATFBD010000178.1:0-69000 GCA_035254005.1 Burkholderiaceae bacterium
GCCGCGGATCACCATGTCCTTGATGCGGCCGACGATGTTCACGTAGCCCTCGGCGTCCATGGTGGCCAGGTCGCCGGTGTGCATCCAGCCGTCGTCGTCGATGGCCTCGCGTGTTTTGTCGGGGTCGCCCCAGTAGCCGTGCATGACCGAGTAGCCCTTGGTGCACAGCTCGCCGCGCTCGCCGCGCGGCAGCGTGGCGCCGGTCTCGGGGTCGATGATCTTCACCTCCAGGTGCGGCTGCACCCGGCCCACGGTGGACACGCGCTTTTCCAGGGGCGTGTCCGCGTCGCTCTGGCAGCTCACGGGGCTGGTCTCGGTCATGCCGTAGGCGATGGTGATTTCCGACAGGTGCATGTCGCTCACCACGCGCTTCATGACCTCGATGGGGCACGGCGAGCCGGCCATGATGCCGGTGCGCAGCGTGGACAGGTCGAATTCGGCAAAGCGCGGGTGATCCAGTTCGGCGATGAACATGGTGGGCACGCCGTGCAGCACCGTGCAGCGTTCATCCTGCACCGCCTGCAGCACGGCCAGCGGTTCGAAGCCGCTGCTCGGATACACGATGCAGGCGCCATGCGTGAGGCTGGCCAGGTTCCCCAGCACCATGCCGAAGCAGTGGTACAGCGGCACGGGGATGCACAGGCGGTCGCGCTCGGTCAGCTTCATGGCTTCGCCGACGAAGAAGCCGTTGTTCAGGATATTGCGGTGGGTGAGCGTGGCGCCCTTGGGGAAGCCGGTGGTGCCGCTGGTGAACTGGATGTTGATGGCCTGTTGCGGCTTTACGCCGCCGGCCACCGCGCGCACGCGCGCGTCGTCGGCCTGGCCGCTCGCCAGCAGCGCCGAGAAACGCAGCATGCCCGCCTCCTCGGCGCCGGCGCCCGGCTCGTCGATCCACACCACGGTACGCAGGTCCGGCAGGCGCGCGCACTGCAGCGCACCCGGCGCGGCGCTGGCCAGTTCCGGGGCCAGTTCGCGGATCATGGACAGGTAATCGCTGGTCTTGAAGCGGGCCATGCTGACCAAGGCCTTGCAGCCCACCTTGTTGAGCGCGTACTCCAGTTCCGCCACCCGGTAGGCCGGGTTGATGTTCACCAGGATCAGGCCCAGGCGCGCCGTGGCCAACTGCATCAGCACCCATTCCACGTTGTTGTGCGACCAGATGGCGACACGGTCGCCCGTGGCCAGCCCGGCGCCCAGCAGCGCGCTGGCCAGGCGATTGACCTCGGTTTGCAGCGCGCGGTAGGTGTAGCGGCGCTGCTGGTGCAGGCTCACCAGCGCTTCGGCGTCCGGATGGCGCGCCACGATGGTGTCGAAATAATCGCCGATGGTTTGTTCGATCAGCGGCTTGTCGGTCGCGCCGCGGGCATAGCTTTGTTCAACCTGGTACTGCGTCATGTAAGTCTCCTGTCATTGCACTTTTGATCAACTTGAATCAGAGCATTTAATTTATTTATGTAAAGATACCGCAATTGACCGGGCCCACGGCGCACTTTTTGCGGCCGCCATGACTTCGACACAAGATCGCCACAACGGCGATGAAAAACCGAACAGAATCAACGAGATGTAAGCAAAGTGTAAGACTGCCGGGGCCCTAAAACAGACAAGGGAGGCGCATGGCCTCCCCTGTTTCAAGCACCGACAGGCCGCCCGTTTCAGGACACGGCGCCCCCCAGTTCATGCATCGGCACCTTGTACGTTTCACGCGCCGTCGCCACCGAAATGGCCGAGACCACGCTGGTGGCCGTCACGAACGCGGCCACCGGCACCCAGCCGCCGGCGCCCGGTTGCAAAATGGCGGCGCTGATGGTGGGCGCGAAGCCGCCCAGTGCGAAACCGATCTGGGTACCGATCGCCATGCCGGACAGGCGCACCCGCGTGTTGAACATTTCGCCATACAAGGAAGGCCACACGCCGTTGGCCGCGCTGTACACCAGGCCAGACAGCAGCAAGCCGAACGTGAAGATCAGCGGCACGTTGACGGCGGCGATGCTCCACATGTAAGGCCAGATCAGCGCGGCCGAACCGAGCGCGCCGAAGATGAATACCGGCTTGCGGCCAATGCGGTCGGCCAGCGAGGCGAACATGGGGATCGCGCCCAGCGCCACCACGTTGGCCAGCACCAGCACGGTGAGCATGGTGGCACGCGGAATGTGCATGGTGTTGACGGCATACGACAGCGTGAACACGCCGAAGATGGTGCTCACCACCGACACCAGCGCGGCGAAGATCACGCGCAGCAGGTTGGCCTTGTGATGCTGGAACAGCAGGGCCACCGGCAGGCGGCCGGCCTTGTCGGCGCGCTCCTCGGTAAAGGCCGGCGTTTCCGGCAGCGTGCGGCGCACCCACATGCCCACGGCCACCACCACGGCGCTCAGGAAGAAGGGAATGCGCCAGCCCCAGGCCAGCAGTTGATCCTCGGGCAGCGCGGAGATGGGCAGGAACACCAGCGTGGCCAGGATCAGGCCCGCCTGGGTGCCACTGAGCGTGAAGCTGGTGAAGAAGGCGCGCCGATGGGCCGGTGCGTGCTCCAGCGTCATCGAGTTGGCGCCCGCCTGTTCACCGGCGGCCGACAAGCCTTGCAGCATGCGCAGCACCACCAGCAGGATGGGCGCGGCGATGCCGATCTGGCCGTAGGTGGGCAGCAGGCCGACCGCGAAGGTGGACACCCCCATCAGCAGCAGCGTGAACGTGAGCACCTTCTTGCGGCCGTATTTGTCGCCGACGTGGCCCAGCAGGACGGCGCCGATCGGGCGCGTGACGTAGCCCACGCCGAAGGTGGCGAAGGCGGCGATGGTGGCCGTGGCCGGATCGAAGGCCGGGAAGAAAATCTTCCCGAACACCAGCGCGGCCGCCGTGCCGTAGATGAAAAAGTCGTAGTATTCGACGGCGCTGCCTATCCAGCTGGCAAAGGCCGCCTTGCGCGGCGATCGTTGCGGCTTGGGTTCGCCGGTCGCGGCCTGGCTGCGGGCCGTACTTGTACTTGCACTTGCTATGGACATGTCTTCCTCCAGGAACTTGAATGTACCCCGTTTGCGCGCGCGCGGGAACGGCTGTTCCATCGCGTGCGCTGGCGGCTGTTGTTAAAATTTGTGTACGATGCCGGCCTGCAGGCCCGTCAGCCGCTTGCCGTTGATGTCCGCCCCGGCCAGGTTGGCGGAAGGGCCAGCCGAACCGCTGAAACGGAAGCCGGCGTTGGTGTCGTTCGTCATCACGCTGGCGAAGCCGTACAACACGGTGCGCTTGGACAGGTCGTAATAGGCGCCCACGTTGCCGCCGCGCGCGCCGGCGCCGCCGCCCGAGGTGTCGCGGATCACGCCATACAGCGCGCCCACCCGCAGCTGGGGCGCAATGCGGTAGTCGGCCGACAACTGGTAGATGTTGTAGTAGCGGCCCGCGTTCACATCCGTGCCGGCAAAGAAGTTGTTCGGGTTGCTCACGTTGTTGAGGATAGTGCCCGCGTTGCGGCCGTTGGCGTTGGCCGTCGAGTTGTTGCTGCGGGCGACGGCCAGGTAGAGGGTGCCGGCGCTGTACTTGTAGTCCGCGTAGACGTTGTGGTACACGATCTTGTCATGCACGGTGGCCGTGACGCTGTTGGGGCTGGCCTGCAGTCCGGCGTAACCGGCGCGGTACGGACCGTTCTGGTAATCGAGCGCCAGTTGCACGATGGCGCTGTTGCCACGGGTGGCGCCGCCGTTCTCCGGCAGCGCGTAGTGCAACGCCAGCTGGACGCCGCCCAGCCGCGGCGAGCGGTACGACAGGTCGTTGTCGTAGCGCGAAGGAATGCCGAAGGTGTTGAAAATGGAGCCGAAGGTGGTGCGGTCGGTGTAGTCGATGGCGCCGCCGATCAGGAAGATCTCCGTATTCTGGCGGCCAATCCGGTACTCGCCATGCGGTGCGGCGATGCCCACCCAGGCCTGGCGGTCGAACAGGCGGGTGGTGTCGGCACCCGTTCCCGTATCCGCGTTGAGGCCCTGCTCCAGGTTGAAGCGCACCTGGTAGCCGCCGCCGAGATCTTCCACGCCACGGAAGCCGAGCCGGCTGCGCAGGATGGCGCCATCGTTCAGGCCCGTGATGTGAGCGCCGCTGCTGCTGCGGATATATCCCAGGTATTCGTCGAAGTTGCCGTAGATGGTGACGTTCGACTCCGCTTGCACCGCGCCTGCGGCCGACCAGGCGGCCACACAGGCAAGCGCCAGTAATTGCTTGTTCATGCTATCTCCAGATTATTGTCGTTGTATCGCCGCGCCGCCGGCGTACCGGTGCGCCGCGCGTGTCCCCTCAGGTACTGCCGCGAAGTGAGGGGGCTTCGGTTTGCTAAACTCGTACCAAACTTCAGTTAAACCTGTTCGCCGGCCAGCGCGGCGATGGCCAGCCCGTAGCCGCGTATGCCCAGCCCCACGATCACCCCCGCCGCCACCGGCGATAGCCAGGAGTGATGGCGGAACGGTTCGCGCGCGTGCACGTTCGAAATATGCAGCTCGATCACCCGCACGGCCGCGCCCTTGATGGCGTCGTGCAGGGCGATCGACGTGTGGGTGTAGGCCCCGGCGTTGAACACCACGCCCAGCAATTCACCGCGTGCCTGCGCGGCGCCCGCCTCGTGCAACGCGTCGATCAGCATCCCCTCGTGATTGGTCTGGCGGAAATCCAGCGCCAGGCCGTGCCGCTCGCACGCCTGCGCGCACAGGCGTTCCACGTCGGCCAGCGTGGCCGCGCCGTACACGGCCGGCTCGCGCTGGCCCAGCAGGTTCAGATTGGGGCCATTCAGCACCAGCACCTTGTTCGCTTGCGTTGCCATCGCGCGCTCCTTCACGCCATGGCCGCATGCGCGGCGCTGGGACGGCGCACGTCGAGGCTGCGCCGCAAGACCTGGTCCGTCACCCACTTGGCGGAGCGGTGGGCGCGCTGCGCCACGATCTCCGGCGACAGCTGCAGGTAGTCGTCATTGAAAACCTCGAAACTGTAATCGCCCCGGTAGCCGCGCCGGTCCAGCCGGCGCAGCAAGTCCGTCAGCTCGGCCGAATGGGCGCCCTCGCCCGGAAATACGCGCAGATGGCGGGCCGTCTCCAGCCGCTCTTCGGCACTGCGGATATCGCGCCACATGAAGTCCGACAGCTGCACCATCGCGATCTTGGCGCTGGGGATATCCTCAAGGCCATCGAGGCTGGCCCGGTTGGCCAGCATGTGGAAGGAGTCGATCACCACGCCGAGATTGGCGTGATCGGCCAGCTCCACCGCTTCCCACGACTGCTCGTACTGGTTCACATGGCGGCCCCACGACAAGGCTTCGTAGCCCACCCGCACGCCCAGCGGCACGGCCAGCGTGGCCAGCTTGGCCAGGTGGCGGGCGATCAGCGGCATCGAAGCGCTGGCATGGCTGGACGTGCTGGAACAGACCATCAACAGCGGCGCGCCCACGGCCTGGCACACCAGCAGCATCTGGCGCGCGATATCGAGCTTGTACTCGTGTAGCGCGCCGTCCAGCCCTTCGTAGTCGCGCATCACCTGGATGCCCGTCACCCGCACGCCGCTGGCGCGCACCAGCCGCACCGCCTCATCGAGTCCGCCGGGGTGGCCGGCCAGGTCCCTGGCCCACAGCATGATCTGGCTGAAACCGGCCGCCCGCGAGGCGCGCAGCTTGGCCTCCAGCGGACCGGCCAGCGTGATGCTGTCCATGCCGAAATTGGAGAGGTTCACAGGGCCTCCAGTGCGCGGAAGGCATCCGACGACACGCCGGGCCAGCCAAACAATTCCAGGTACAGGGGCGCCTGCTCGATCAGCATTTCCTTGCCCTTCTGGATGCGGCAGCCGATTTCCTGCGCCTGGCGCAGCAGCCGCGTCATCTCGATCTTCATGCCGCAATCGGCCACCACGCAGTCGGGCGAGACGCCGCGCAGGTCGATCGGCAGCGGGTCGTCGCCCTGCATGCCCAGCGGCGTGGAATTGACGACGACGTCGAAACCGGCGGCCACTGGCGGCGCGATCACGAATTCCACGGCGGGAAACGCTTGCCGCAGGCGGGCCTGCAAGGCGCTGGCCTGTTCGGCGCGGGTGTCGTAGATGGCCACCTGGCCGATGCCGCGCTCGGCCAGCGCATAGGCGATGGCGCAGCCGACGCCACCGGTGCCCACCACCAGCGCGCGCGCGGCCGGCCAGTTCAGGGGCTTGCCGGCGCAGGTGCGGTCGAAGGCGCGGATAAAGCCTTCGCCGTCGATCAGGTCGCCCAGCAGCTTGCCGTCGGCATCCTTGTAGATGGCGTTGCAGGCGCCGGCCAGCACGGCGCGGGCGCTCGGTTGTTCGACCGCGCTCACACTCATCGGCTTGTGCGGGATGGAGACGAAGATGCCGCCCACATTGGGCAAGGACATCAACATCCGCACGGCCGCCGTGTACGATGCGGGCGGCACCTTGAGCGGCACCACGCAGGCGTCGATGCCGTGGCGCTGGAAGTAGGCGTTGAACAGCGCGGGCGCCTTGACCTGCTCGACCGGCCAGCCGATCACGGGGAAAATACGGGTGGTGCCGGAAATCTCAATCATGGTGGTTCTCCAGGTGGCTCACGACCAGCTCGAAGCTGACGCCGCCTTTGTAAAGTTGGGTAAGTGCACCGCGCTCGCTGGACTGGGCCGGCGCGCGGTCGATAAAGACGATGCCGCGCCGCTGCAGGGTGCGCACGGCCTCCAGCACGTCCGGCACGCCCAAGCCGACGCGGATCAGTTGTTCGCCCCACTGCAGGCCGCCCGCCCCTTCGGGTGGTTCGACCAGTTGCAGGTAGAAGCGGTGGCACGGGCTTTCCAGCAGCGTGCCCTTGGGGACGACGCCGAAGTAGCGCCCTTCCGGCAGCACATGAAAATCCATCAGCTGCTGGTAGAAATCGATCCACTCCGGCGCGCGGCCGGCGCCGATGGCCTGCACCACGCCGAAGAAATGCATGCCGGCCAGCGCCGGCGGGTTGGCCGGCGCGTGGGGAATCGGCTTGAAGTCGACGTCGTAGATGGAAAAGTCGCGGAACCTGTCGACAAAGTAGAGGATGGAATCGCCGGCGCCATGGACGCCGGGGATGTTCAGTTCCATCACCCCGGCCCGGGTCTGGATCGCCCAGGCGCCCATGTCGATCGCGTGGCGGTAGGCGGCGTCGGCATCGCGCACCCGCAAGGCGATGGCGCTGATGACGGTGGACTGCGGATCGGTACCCGACTGCGGCAGCGCGCGCGGGTCGGCGTTGACGATCACGTTCATCGTTCCCTGGCGGTACAGCGTCACTTCCCGCGAACGGTGGCGCGCCGTGGCCACGAACCCCATCTGCTCCAGCAGTGCGCCAAACGCCAGCGGCTGGGCGCTGGCATATTCGACGAACTCGATGCCGTCGATGCCCAGTGGATTATGCGGTTCCGGATTGTGTTCTTGCGCCGTCATGGTGTTCCTCACTCGGTTGAATGAGGCCAGTGTAGAAAGCGGCGGAGGCAAAGAACAGCCGTCAAAACGGGGATTATTGCGGCATTCGCGCACAGTGCGCGATTAGCGCGCAAATGACCGTGTTTTTCTTATCCTCGGTCAAATTTGAACGGGCAGGTGGCATATCATCGCAGCCCATCCGCATTCAATGCCAGGGAGCGCCGCCATGTCTTCACGCCTGTACCGCCCCGGTGCGCCGGTAAGCGCGCTCCATGCCCGCGAACGCCAGCAGGCCCAGCGCGGCGCTGATGCAGCTCATGGCCAGCACCAGCGTGGCCGCCGCCCCCAGCGGGCTATGCGACACCAGCTGGCCAGCGGCAAAGGCGATCGCCGTGATGATGCAGCCCGATGCCGCCGCCGCGCGCCCGGCCTGGGCGGGGAATGGCTCCACTGCCCCGCCCTGCCCGCACGGCTGGTGGAATCCATGGCCCAGCATGTAGACGCATTGGGGCAGCAGCAGCGCCCACGGCGTATGCACGCCCGCCTGCGCCAGCAGCAACTGCCCGGCGCCACCGGCCACGGACAGCAGCGCCCCCATGCGCACCACGCGCGGCACGGAATGGTGGCGCAAGCCGCGGCGGCAGATCACCGTGCCGACCAGGAAAGCCAGCGTGCAGGCGGCCGGCACGGCGCCATAGGCCACGCGGGACATGCCGAAGTCGCGGATGAAAACGAATGGCGACAACAGCAGGAAGCACATGGCGCCGCTGAAACTGATCCCGGCCAGCAGCGAGGAGGCCAGGAAGCGTGGATGGCGCACCATGGCCCAGTAGCCCGCCGCATCGGCAAGATCGGCGGCGGCGGTGGTGGTGATGGCGGTGGTTGCGGTGGTTGCGGTGGTGGCAGTGGCGGTGGCGGTGGCGGTGGCGGTGGTGGTGGTTGCGCTGGTGGCTGTGGTGGTGGTGGCGGTGGCGGTAGCGACGGCGGTGGCGGCGGCGACGTCCGGCACGCGCGTCTCCGGCAGTCCCCGCCACACGGCCAGCCAGGCCAGCGCACCGAAGCCGGCCACCAGCGCCAGCGTCCAGTGCCAGCCCAGCCACTGCGTGACCAGGCCGCCGGCGAGCGGACTCAATACGCCAATCATACCCATGCCCGTCATGCTGCGTGCCATCACGCCCATGCCGGCCGGGCCAGCGTAGCGGTCGCGGATCACGGCGCGCGCGCCGATCACGCAGGCGGCGGCCGCCATGCCCAGCAAGACCCGGCTGGCGATCAGCGTGGCCAGCCCGCCGGCCAGCGCACCCATCGCGGCGGCAGCCACGTACAAGGTCAGACCGCCCAACAGCAAGGAACGGCGGCCAATACGGTCGGCGCGCCAGCCGATCGCCAATTGGGCCAGGCCGAAGGCGAGGATGAAGGCGGTCAGCGTCCACTGCACGGGACCGGAACGGCCACCGAACTGGCTGGCGATCTGCGGCAAGGCGGGCAGGTAGACGTCGGTCGCCACCAGCTGGCAGGCCAGCAGCAGCACCAGCACCGTGCCCAGCGCGGGCCGAGTGCGCGTGATATCGCGCGAGCTTTCGCGCGTACTGTCGTGCGGGCCGTGGTGCGGGCCGTCGTATGGACCGTCGTGCGGGCCGTGGTGCGGGCCGTCGTGCCGGCCGGCGCTCATGCCAGCACCGTCGGGACGTGGTGGGACATGGCGGCATGCCGCAGGAGATGGAAGGCGGGAGTCATCGGAAGTCCTTGTCAGTCGGCGCGAGCTGCCGTGGCACGGCCGGGATACCGGACGCCGCCCGATTGTAGCCATGCAAGCCCCGGCCAGACAGGGGTTAAAACGGTCAACTATGCGACAATCGCCCAGTATGCGCGATTGCCGCGCATTTTGAGGACAACAGCATGAAGAAGCCGGCGTTGCTGGACGTGGTCGTGGCCAAGCGCGACCAGATTGAAGGCTTGATCAAGGGCGTGGACGTGATCCGCGCCTTCGATCATGAATCGGTGCGGTTGACGCCGACGGAACTGGGCGAGCGGGTCAACCTGAGCCGCACGGCGGCGCGCCGCTACCTGCTCACGCTGGTCCATATCGGCCTGGCCGCCACGGACGGGCGAACCTTCTGGCTGCGCCCCAGTGTGCTGAGCCTGGGGCATGCCTACGTCGATTCGGCCCGTTTGCCGCGCGCCGTGGTGCCCTACCTGCAGCGGCTCACCAACCAGTTGCAGGAATCGACCAACTACTCCGTGCTGGACGGCGATGACGTGGTCTACGTGAGCCGGGTGAACGCGCCACGCATCCTGCTGGCCGGCTTCGATCCCGGCATGCGCCTGCCGGCCTACACGTCCACGGCGGGCCGGGTACTGCTGTCGTCGCTCACCGATGAAGCGCTGCAGGACTACCTGGCCCGCATCACCCCCATCGCCTACACGCACCTGACGGTGACGGACAAGGAACAGCTGTTCCGCGAGATCGTCGCCATCCGCGAAGATGGATTCGGCTCGACGGAAAACCAGTACGAGATGGGGCTGCGCGGCATCTCCGTGCCCGTCAAGAACCGCGGCGGAACGGTGGTGGGCGCACTGTCGACCTCCATGGCCACCACCAGCGGCACACGCAAGGAAGCCATCGCCCGCTGCGTGCCAGCCATGCAGGCGACGGCCAATACGCTGATGTTGTGGGTCTGAGCCGGCGCGCCAACGCCGCCCCTGTCCACGCGGGCTAGTGCGCCGGCTCCAACGCGGCACACGGGCCGCTGCCATCGATGCCGCCCACGGGGCAGCGCTGGCGGATCAGCGCCTGCCGCACGCTGGCGCCGTACCAGCGCCCGCCCAGCGGCGCGGCGATGCCGCAGCGATTGAGCAAGGCGGCGATGCGGTGGAACGTCTGGCCACCCGAGCGCAGGGCGGCGATCATGCGCAGCACCGTCTGATCGATGCCCTGGACTGGCCCCGGCAGCGCGCCGTGCCGGGCCGCTGCGGCTGCCCTGTCAGGCATGGCTGCGCGCCTGTAGCTCGTCCCGCGCCCCCGGCCGCGTGCCCGCCGGCCGTACGATCAACGCGGCCAGCGCAGGGATCATGACGATGGCGCCCACCATATTCCACAGGAACATGAACGTCAGCAGCAGGCCCATATCGGCCTGGAACTTGATGTCGGACCAGACCCAGGTCAGCACGCCCAGCGCCAGCGTCACACCCGTCAGCGCCACGGCGGCGCCGGTGCCCTTGAGCGTCTCGAAATACGCCGCCTTCAGCTCCAGGCCCCGGTCCAGGAAATGCTGCAGCCGGTTGTAGATGTAGATGCCATAGTCCACGCCGATGCCGATACCGAGCGCGATCACGGGCAGCGTGGCCACCTTCACGCCCAGCCCCAGCCGCGCCATGATGGCTTCGCACAGGGCCGACGTGATGTACAAGGGCAGCATGATGCAGACGGCCACCCGCCACGAGCGGAACTCCCACCATACCAGCAGCGCCACGATGGCATACACCAGCACCAGCATTTCCGTCTGCGCCTGGGCGATGACGATGTTGGTGGCCGCGTCGATACCGGAATTGCCGCCGGCCAGCGTGAACTGGGCCGTCTTGTCGTCATTGGCCGCCGCAAAGGCCTGAGCCGCCCGCACCACGCGGGTCAGCGTTTCAGCCTTGTGGTCGGCCAGGAAGATCATCACCGGCACCATCGAGCAGTCGTTGGAATACAGCTCGGACGGCAGCACGCGCTGGGCCGCGTTGGACACGTAGCGGTTGCGCGACAGCGCATGCCAGCGCAAGTCGCCGCCGTTGGAACCGGCGATCACCTTCTTCATGCCGCTGAACAGCGAAGTGGTGGACTCCACGCCCGCCAGGTTTTCCATCTCCCACTGGAAGCGGTCCACCTTGTCGGCCACGGGATAGGAACCGCACTCGCCGGGGGCCGTCTTCACCATCACCACGAACACGTCGGCGCTGGTGGCGTAGTGGCTGCTGATGTAGGCGCTGTCGCGGTTGTAGCGCGACTCGGCGCGCAGCTCCGGGGCGCCGGGATCGAGGTCGCCGATCTTCAGATCGCGGCTCATGGTCCACGCCCCGCCCAGCACCAGCAGCGCAAAGGCGACGGCCATGCGGGCGAAGCGCGGCTCGGCGAAGCGGGCCAGCGCATGGGCCATGCGGTGCTTGCTGGCCTGCTTGCGGGCCTGGTGGCGCAGGCAGGCGTCCGACACGCCCACGTAGGACATCAGTATCGGCAGCAGGAACATCTTGGTGAGGATGATCACGCCCACGCCGATGGAAGCGGAAATGGCCAATTCGCGGATCACGCCGATGTCGATCACCAGCAGCGTGGAAAAGCCCACCGCGTCGCACAGCAGGGCCACGCTGCCGGGAATGAACAACTGGCGGAAGGTCAGCTTGGCCGTCTCCATGTTGGAGGCACCGGACAGCCGCGCCGTGGCCATGGTGTTGATGTTCTGGACCGCGTGCGACACGCCGATGGCGAACGTGAGGAACGGCACCAGGATGGAATAGGGATCGAGCCCGAAGCCGATCAGGTGCACGATACCGAGTTGCCACAGCACGGCCAGGCTGCAGCAGAACACCGTGGCCAGCGTGCTGCGCCAGCAGCGCGAGTACCACAGCAGCAGCGCCACCGTGAGCCCGAAGGTGATGGCGAAGAACAGGCCGATGGCGCGTGCGCCATCAATCAGGTCGCCCACCACTTTCGCAAAGCCGGTGATGTGGATGCGCACCCCGTCCTTGCCGTACTTGTCGCGCACCAGCCTCTCCAGCCGTTGCGACAGTTGGCCGTAATCGAGTCTGGCGCCCGTATCCGGGTCCGTTTCCAGCAGCGGCACCAGCACGATGCTGGAACGCTGGTCGGCCGCCACCAGGCTGCCGATGCGGCCCGAGCGGACCACATTGGTGCGCACTTCGGCGATCTTTTCGGGCGAGCCGTCGAAGCCCTGCGGGATGATCTGGCCGCCCACCATGCCCGCCTCCGTCACTTCCGTCCACAACACGTTGGGCGTCCACAGCGATTTCAGGTTGCCCCGGTCCACGCCGGGAATGTAGAACACCTCGTCGGTGATGCGGTGCAGGGTTTCCAGGTATGCGCGGCTATAGATGTCCTTGCCCTGCGTTTCCACGGCGATGCGCACCACGTTGCCCAGCGGGCGCAGTTCCGTCTCGTATTTCAGGTAGTTGGCGATGAAGGGATGCGAGGCCGGCACCATCTTCTGGAAGCTGGCATCGGGCTTGAGCTGGGCGGCCTGCCAGCCGAACAGCACGGAGGCCAGCAGGAACAGGATCAGGATGGGCAAACGCCAGGCGAACAGGCGCGGCTCCAGCGTCCGTTCCAGCAGGCCGGGTTTTTCGTGGCCGCAGGCTTCACCGTTGCTGGCCGTAGGTGTTTTGTCGTTCTGATTCATGGGATTCACTTCGAGTGTTGGTAGGCGGACAGGTGGACACCACCCATGCCGGCCAGCGCCAGCGTATGCCCCCGCAGCGCGACGGCGGCCAGCTCCAGGCCGCGTGCGGGCGCCTGCGCGGCGAAGCTGCTGCCCTGGTCCATGCTGCGGTACAGCGTGCCGTCGCGCGCGGCCAGCAGCAGCGCCGCGCCATCCCGGGCCGCGCCGATCAGGCTCTTGTCGCCGAGGCGGGGCAGTTCGCGCCAGCTGGCGCCGCCGTCCTCGCTGCGCAGCAAATGGCCGCCGAAGCCATATGCCAGCAGCGTGCCAGGCGCCGTTTCCAGCACGCCGTACAACTGGCCCTTGTAGCCGCTGTCGGCCACGCGCCAGCTAATTCCGTCGTCGGCGGAGCGATAGACCTTGCCGCCCTCCCCCGCCAGGTACAAGGCGCCGTCGGCGCCATGGCCGATGGCGTTGTAATGCAAGCCTTCCGGATTGGGGATGCGCGCGGCGATCGACTCCCAATGGGCGCCGCCATCGCGCGTGCGCAGCGCCTGCCCGTAGGAGCCGACAGCCCAGCCCAGCTCGCGGGTCTTGAACCACACGGCCAGCAGTGGGCGCGATGGGCCGGACTTGGCGGCATCCTGCATATCCTGCACGGCGTTGTCGGCCTGCTCGACGGCCTGCTGGGCCGCCCTGGCCTCGCCAGGCCGCACGCCGGCCAGCGCCGCGTGCGCGCGCGCGGCCGCGTGTTCGGCGTCGGCCAGCATCATGGCGTTGATCTGGTTGCCGTCCAGCCGCTTGTCCCAGCTCAGGCCACCGTCGCGCGTGGCCAGCAGCACGCCGTCGTGGCCGACGGCCACCCCGTGCTCAGCGTCGGCGAAGTGCATGGCCGTCAGCGTAACGCCCACCGGCACGCGGGCCTGGCGCCAGGTGGTGCCGCCATCGTCCGAGACGATAACGATGCCCCGTTCGCCGGCCGCCACCAGGCGTGTGCCGGCCGGCGCCAGCGCCAGCATCAGGGCATGGGCCGCCAGCGTGGAAACGCGCGCCGGGGTAGCCAGCGGATCGGCCAGCGCGGGCGCGCTCAAGGTGGGGAGCAAGGCGGCGGCCACATAGATGGCCAATGGGGCGATGCGGCGCGCGGCCAGCGGGGCCAGCGCGGCCAACGGGGCCCACGAGGCCCTCGATATAGCGCGCCAGGGATTGCGCGGATGATGCTTCATGGTTCTGTCCTTCTGTCTTGCGGTTCTGCAGCGCCGGGCAAAAAAGACGCCCAACTCCCACTGGCGGCGGGAGCGGGCGTTAAGGAGACTCGTCTGGAGTTCCGTTTGCGCGGTGGCGCTGGCTCTACGTTGCTGTTTTCCCGTCAGTTGCTGCTGCGGCGCAGGGTATCGGGCGTGAAATTCCCGGCGTTCAGTCTGGCGCCGAAGCGGGCCGGCTTTTCCTGGTTGCCCAGGCCCGTCACCAGATAGCGGCGCGCCTGCAGGTCGTAGAACACCTCGGCCGCGAACCACGGCGTGGGCGCGTCGTAGAACTGGATGGCGTCGATCTCGTGCACGCGCCACAGTTCGCCGCGGCCATCGTAGGCGTCGGCGTGGGCGATCTGCCAGCTATCCTCGTCGATGTAGAACACGCGCTTGGCATACACATGGCGCTTGCCCGGCTTGAGCGTCGCTTCCACCACCCACACCCGGTGCGGCTCGTAACGCACCAGGTCCTGGTTCAGGTGGCCGGGGCGCACGATGTCGCCGTATTTCAGGCTCTTGCTGGTCAGCTTGAAGTTGTTGTACGAGACGATCATCTCCTTCTTGCCGACCAGCTTCCAGTCGTAGCGGTCGGGCGAGCCGTTGAAGCCATCGTAATCGTCCGTCGTGCGCAAGCCGTCGGAGCCGGAACCGGGCGTGTCGTAGGCCACGTCGGGCGCGCGCAGCACGCGGCGCTGGCCGGGGTTGTACATCCACGCCAGGCGCGATTCCCTGACCTGGTCGATGGGGTCGACCACCAGCAGCGCCTCGCCGGCCACGCTGGTGGGGCCGGTGATGGTGCCCATGTAGTACAGCAGGCGGTTCGCTTCCGGCTTGTCCATGGCGTTGGCGAAGGCCAGCGTCTCGGTGCGGGTCACGGGCGTGAAGGCGCCGTTGGCCTGCACCGGGAATTCGGCGCTGTAGCGCTGCACGCTGCCGCCCCGGTAGCGCATGATGTGGTTCCACACCACTTCCACGCCCGTCCTGGGCGCGGGGAACGGCACGGTGGAACGGGACACATTGACCACGCCATTGCCGCCGGACGCCAGTTCCGCCTTGGCCGCTTCGGCCTTGATGCTGTCATACACGGCCTGCGGATAGCCGGCCGTGCGGTGGCTGGGGTAGACATTGAGCTTGTAGGTGGGGAAGCGCTTGAGCATCTCCATCTGGCCCGGCGCCAGCTTGTCCTTGTACTGGGCCATGTTGGCGGCCGTGATGGTGTACAGCGGCTTCTCGCTGGCGTAGGGGTCGAGGTAGCCGGCCCTGGCGTCGAAGCCGGCCGGCGCCTTGACCAGGCCACCGTCCCAGGCTGGAATCAGGCCGTCCTTGCTGCCCGCCTGCTCCGAACCCATGGGGGTCAGGTCCTTGCCCAGCCGCTCGACGTCGGCCGCCGGCATGCCGGCCCAGGCACCGTTGCCGCAAGCCAGCGCCACGGCGCCGGCCAGTACCAGTTTGTTCATCATGTTCATGCTGTCTCCCTTAGAAATTGACGCCGACGACGAAGGAGTAATTGTCCCGGTCATGCAGCACGTCATACTTGGCGTTCTTGTTGTAGCGCGTGTAGCTCAGTTCCGCGTAGTAGCGGTTGTTGTAATCGGCGCGCAGCGTGGTGCCCAGCGTCTGGCGGTCCTGGACGAAGGTGCCGTCGCCCGAATAGCCCTTGACGTCGTGCGACCAGAACAGCTTGGGCTTGAGGTTGATGCCCGCGAACACATCGCTGAAGGTCAGCTCACCCTGCAGCCGGTAGCCCCAGGCGCTGGTGGTCACATAGCCCCGGTTCTCGCAGTACGGCGCATAGCCGTTCAGACCCGCGCAGGTGCCGCCCAGCGCCGCCGTGGGGCCGAAGCCGTACAGGAAGCCGCGGCCGTAACGGGTCGACGTGGCCGGGTCGCCTATGCCGCTCCAGTGCTGGAAGCCGACTTCGCCCAGCACACTGGCGCTGCTGGCGCCCAGCACGGGGCCAAACAGCTTCAGGGCCGAGACCTGGATCTGGTCCTTGTTCTTCAAGTCGTAGCCGTGCGACACGCTGCCCTGGGCCACGGACGGATCGCGCACCCAGCGCGCCAGCGCCGCCTGCGGCCCCAGGCCCAGCACACTGCCCACCACCAGGTCGGGCGCGTTGATCTGCACCGGCACGCCATGGGTGTGACTGGCCTCGCCGAACACCGACACGCCGCCCAGCTCCGTGGCCGCCGACACGGCCAGCGACTGGATGTTGGTGGCGTCGTAGTCCCAGGTCAGCTCCGTGCCGGGGAAGGCGCCCAGCATGCCGATCTGCTTGGCGGCGGCGGCCTGCCCCAGGCCGCCCAGCACCTTGGACAGCGCCGTCAGTTGCGCCGCATACTGGCCCGAATACAGCGATGGCGCCGGCGACGGCGCATGGACGGCCGACAGCACCGGCGTGCGCGCGTGGAAGTTGGCGAAGTAGAAGCCGAAGTCGGTGCTCAGGGCATCGACGAACACGTGTGACGACAGGCCGAACTGGCCGCTGTTCTTGGGCGTGGCGTCGGGCGCGCGGCCCAGGCGGAAGTTGAATGGCACGGTGGCCAGCGCGCCGGCGCCGGCCGCGTTGAGCAGGGCCGGCGGCAAGGCGGCCAGCACGGGCACGCCGTTGTACTGCTTCTGGTCGTTGCCCAGCGCGTCGCCGAACACGACGGCGCCGCCCGGGCAGTTGAGCGAATCGACCAGCGACCAGTAGGTACCGCAACCGTCGAACAGCGTGTGCTCCCACTTGAGCTGGTAGAACGCTTCCACGGAGACGCCATCGCCCAGTCCAAGGTTGGCTGTCAACTGCGGCAGCGGGCGCAGGATTTCCTTGACCTGGGCGCCGGGCCGGTGCGCGGCCGTCAGGTCAAACGCGCCCATGGCGTTGATGCCGGGGATGAAGGCGCTCTCGCCCCAGTTGACCACCTGGTTGCCCAGCTTGACGTTGAGCGGCTTGCCGGCCACATCGAATTGGCCGAACACATAGGCGTCGGCCAGCGCGGCGCCGGAGAAGCCCGTGTTGGCGTAGAAGCCCTGGTCGCTCAGCTTGGCGCCGGGCACATAGCCGTTGTTGAAACTGCCGTGCGCCACGCCCTTGTCGCTCAATGTGTAGTCATACCAGGCGTTGGCCCGCACGAACAGGCCCAGGTTGTCGCGCTTGAGCTGCAACTCGCCCGTGGCCTTGGGACCGCTGGCGTAAGCCGTGCCCTTGTTGAAGTTCAGGTTACCGTCATCATGGCCGTTGCCCACGCCGGCCGTGCCGCCGTTGGCGGCCGACACCAGCGCCGGATCGCGATTGGCAGCGCGCCAGCTGGCGCCCATGCTGGCGTTGAGCGACCAGCGCCCTTCCACGCCGTTGTCGAGCGTGAAGCTGTCGGCGCGCGCGCCTTGGGCCGCCGCCAGCGCCATGGTGGCCAGCGCCATGCGGCAGGCCATGGCCAGCGCCGTGGGGCGGGTCGCGCCCGCGCGATTCTGTTGTTGCTTGTGCATCCTGTCTCCCTCTTTCTCTTTTTTAGGAATGGCCGCGCCGGCGGCCAGGCCAGCGGCGCGGCGCCACAACACCCGTCAGCGCGTGACGATGGGGAACAGCGGATCGAACTGGTCGAAGTTGCCGAACAGCGTGCCCAGTGCCTTGGGGTCGCCATCGAGCTTCACTTCGCCCGCCTGGACCAGCTGCGCCAGCGGCACCTTCGCCACCAGCATCTTGAACAGGGCGTCGCGGCTCAGCGCGAGCGCGGCGTCCGGCTTGGCCAGCACGCGGCCACGGGTGTTGTTGAGCACGGAGTTCGACAGCTCCAGCGCGTAGTTCTCATGGGTGTCGGTGAAGGCGATGTTGACGCCCAGGTGCAGGCCGTCGGCCTTCTCGTGGTTCAGGCGCACGGCCAGGTAGTCGAAGATCATCTCGACCGACATGGCGCGCGTCAGGTCCGGTCCCTGGGTGGATACGTGGAGCTGCGTGACGCCGTCGCGCAACTCGTGGGCGCCGGTCAGGTATTCGTTGCGCCAGATCGCCGATTCCGCCTGGTAGCCCAGTTGTTCCAGCGTGTCGGCCTGCAGCAGGCGGGCCGCCTTGTTGGCCGGATCGGCCTTGACCAGGTGATTGAGCATCTCGGCCACCCAGCGGTAGTCGCCGGCCGCGTAACCGGCCTTGGCCTGCCTGAGCACGGCCTTGGCGCCACCCATGGCCGCCACGTAGCGCTGGGCGCGCGTCTTGCCCGTCAGCGGATTGAGCGTGGCCGGATTGCTGTTGTACCAGCCCAGGTAGTAGTCGACCACGGCCCGCAGGTTGTGGCTCAGGGTGCCGTAGTAACCATGGGTGGAGAAGTCATTCTTCAAGCCCTTGGGGAAGAAGCTGGCGTCGCCCACCTCTTCGATCGGCACGCCGCGGTTGGCCAGGTTCAGCGCCTGGTCGTTCAGGAAGCGGTACAGGTCGCGCTGGTTGGCCAGCTGCTGGTGCAGCCGCTCCTTGCCCCACACTGGCCAGTGGTGGCTGCGGAAGCCCACTTCCGCGTCCGGGAACAGGTCCAGCATCTCGTTGATGTATTTGCTCCAGCCCAGCGCGTCGCGCATGCGGGCGCCGCGCAGGGTATAGATGTTGTGCATCGTGGTGGCAGCCACCTCGGACAGGCACAGCGCGTGGCGCTCGGGCAGGTAGAACGTCATCTCGGACGGTGCCTCCGAGCCGTTCGCCAGCTGAAACACGAAGCGCACGCCGTCGATGTCCATCGTCTGCCCGGTCCTGGCCACCGTGTCGGTAGGCGCGATCAGGCCGATGGTGCCGGTCGAGACTTTCTTGCCCAGGCCCGTGCCCACGTTGCCCATCGGTCCCGCTTCCAGCGGCATGCCGAATTGGTAGTGGGCGCGGCGCGCCATGGCGTTGCCTGCCAGGACGTTCTCGGCCACGGACGTTTCCATGAAACCGTCCGGCGCGATCAGGCGCGCCTTGCCGGAGGCCACGTCGGCCTCGCTGAGTACACCGCGCACGCCGCCAAAGTGATCGGCGTGGCCGTGGGTGTAGATGACGGCGGCCACCGGACGCCGGCCCAGCTTCTGCTGCGCGAATTCCAGCCCCGCTTTCGCCATTTCCGCGCTCACCAGCGGATCGACGACGATCCAGCCGGTCTTGCCCTCGATCAGGGTCATGTTGGAGATGTCGAAGCCGCGCAACTGGTAGATGCCGTCGCTGACCTTGTACAGGCCATGCGCGTTGTTGAGTGTCTCCTGGCGCCACAGGCTGGGGTTGACGGTGGCCGGAGCCGCGCCCTGGACAAAATCGAATGCGTGCGGCTGCCAGATCACGTTGCCGTTGGCATCGTCGTAGGGGCCATCGGGCATGGCCGCCACCAGGCCGCGGGTGGCATCGTCGAAGTCCTGGCGGTCGGCCAGCGGCAAGCCGGCGCCAAAGGCCAGGTTGGCGGCCGCCGTGCTGCGGCTGGCCGGTTGCGGTGGTGTGCTTGCGCTGGCCTGCAGGGTGCAGACGGCCAACGCCAGCGCCGTGAGGCGGGCGGTGAGTGCCATGGTGAGTCTTCCTTTGGTTGGGGTGGTATCAGGCTGCTTGGGTATGGCGGGCGTCGGCCACGATCATCTGCGCCGATTTTTCCGCGATCATGATGGTGGGGGCATTGGTATTGCCGCCAACGACGGTGGGCATGATGGAGGCGTCCACCACGCGCAGGCCGCTCATGCCGCGCACCCGCAGGCGCGCGTCCACCACGGCCATGAGATCATCGGACGGCCCCATCTTGCAGGTGCCCACCGGGTGGTACTGGGTGTCGGCGCGGGCGCGGATGTCGGCGATCAGGGCCGCCGTGTCGCCGGCGGCCACCGGGTACAGCATCTGGCCGCGCACGGCGTCGAACGGGGCCGACTCCATGATGGCCTGCTGCACCATGGCGCCCTTGACCAGCACCTCCAGGTCGCGCGCATCGGACAGGAAGCGCGGATCGATCACCGGCGCCGTGCGCGGATCGTTGTCCTGCAAGGTGACGCTGCCGCGGCTGTAGGGACGCAGCACGTCCACGTGGCACGACATGCCGTGGCCCAGGTGGGCCTTGCGGGCATGGTCGTCCACCATGGCCAGCACGAACACCAGTTGCAAGTCCGGCGCCGGCAGGTCCGGGCTGGAGCGGAAGAAGGCGCCCGCCTCCGCGATCATGCTGGCCACCATGCCCTTGCGGTGGCGCCGCCATTCCAGCATGGCCGCCGCCAGCCTGGCGGTGCCGCGCAGCGACACGCCGAAGCTCTCCGTGTCGCTGGGCAAACGCCAGCTCTGCAC
The DNA here is from genome assembly GCA_035254005.1 of Burkholderiaceae bacterium. Lineage (GTDB taxonomy): Bacteria > Pseudomonadota > Gammaproteobacteria > Burkholderiales > Burkholderiaceae_D > Rugamonas. The sequence continues at coordinate 20,280 of DATFBD010000178.1, forward strand.
GTAATCGATATGGTCCTGCAGGTTGCGGCCCACGCCGGGCAGGTCGTGCACGACCGCGATATCGTGCGCGGCGCAGTGCGCGCCGGGGCCGATGCCCGACAACATCAGCAACTGCGGCGAACCGAAGGCGCCGGCCGAGACGATCACTTCGCGCCGCGCGTGGGCTTCATACTGCACGTTGTCGCGGATATAGGCCACGCCCCTGGCCACCCTGCCCTCGCACAGGATGCGCGACGACACGGCATGGGTGATCACGGTCAGGTTGGGGCGCGACAGGTTGGGCGTCAAATAGCCCTTGGCGGCGCTGCAGCGCTCGCCGTCGCGGTGGGTGGCCTGGTACAGGAAAGCGCCATCCTGCTCTGCGCCGTTGTAGTCGGCCGTGTAGGCGATGCCCTGGGTAGCGGCGGCGTCGATGAACATCTGGTTGAGCGGGCTGGCGTGGCGCGGGTAGCACACGTTGAGCGGGCCGCCGCGGCCGTGCCATTCGTCGTAGCCGTCGCCCAGTTCGTGGTTCTCGGCCTGCTTGAAGTACGGCAGCACGTCGTCGTACGACCAGCCCGGGTTGCCCAGCGCTTGCCAATGGTCGTAATCCCAGCGGTGGCCGCGCACGTACAGCATGGCGTTGATGGAGCTGCTGCCGCCCAGCGTCTTGCCGCGCGGCTGGTAGCCGCAACGGCCGTTCAGGGCCGGCTGGGGCACCGTGTGGTAGGCGTAGTTGTTGATTTTGGTCGGCACCATGGCCACCAACCCGGCCGGCGCGTGGATCAACACGCTGCTGTCCGGACCGCCCGCCTCGAGCAGGCACACCGTCACGTCGGGGTCTTGCGTCAGGCGTGCCGCCAGCACACAGCCGGCCGAACCTGCGCCGACGATGACGTAGTCGAAATATTGCTTGTTCATTCCAGTCTCCGTTATTGCGCCGGTTCTTATTTTTTTGCCCAGCGTCAAGTTGAAGACCAGTGTAGGGAAGACGATTTTTGCTGTCCAATGCATCATTTTGATCGTTATAATGCATTTACCGCATGACTTGGACACCACCATGGACCTCAAACGGCTGCGCTACGCCATCGCCCTGGCCGAAGAACTCAATTTCGCCCGCGCGGCCGAGCGCGTGCACCTGTCGCAGCCGGCGCTCAGCCGCAGCATCCAGACGCTGGAGGAAGAAGTGGGCTTGCCGCTGTTCGACCGCGACAACCGCAACGTCAAGCTGACCACGGCCGGCGCCGTGTTCCTGGAACGGGCCCGCAAGCTGACCTTCCAGATGCGTAACCTGGAGCGCGACATGGGGCTGATCCGCGACGGGGAAATGGGCCAGGTGGCGTTTGGCGTGGGGCCGCTGCCGACCGCCTCCATGCTGCCGCCGCTGGTACGCTACCTGCGCCGCACCCGCCCCGGCCTGTCGCTGCAGGTAGCGAGCAACAACTGGCGCAACCTGCTGGTGAACCTGAAGGCGGAGCAGATCGAGTTCTTCATCGCCGACACGCGCGACATCGCGCCCGACCCCGACCTGGACGTGACCCCGATCTGCCGCCAGCATGGCCGCTTCATGTGCCGCGCGGGCCACCCGCTGCTGGCCGCGCCGGGCGGCAAGCCGGCCGGCCTGCTGCCCTACGGTTTCGCCTCGCTGCTGCTGCCGAGCGAAATGAAGGCCGTGTTCCGCCGGGTGCTGGAACTGCCGGCCCACGCACCGCTGCCGGTGATTTTTGAATGCGACAACATGCACATCCTGAAGGACATGGCGCGCGACGACGACATCATCCTGCTGGCCACGGAAGCGGCCGTGGCGGCCGAAATCGCTTCAGGCCAGCTGCAAGCGCTCGATTTTCCCGGCCTGCCGCCCCTGTACGCGGAAATTGGCGCCGTCCAGCTGGCCGGCCGCACACTGTCGCCGGGCGCCCAGCTGGTACTGGAACGCCTGTACGGCATCGCCGCCGACGCACCGGGCACCACCGTCTTCCGCGACGGCCGCTATCAGGCCGCTTCCTGAGACGCCGCCGCGCTGGCCTCCCGCAGGCGCGCGATCACTGCCTGCGCGGCCGGCGACAGGCTGCGCTGGCGCAGGGTGGCCACGCTCATGGCCACGCCTATGCCCAACATGCCAGCCATGGGCACGGCCACCAGCTCGCCGCACGCCAGTTCCCGGCGCACCACGGCCCGGGTGGCCAGCAGCAGCAGGTCGCTGTGCAGCACCACGCGCTTGAGGATCTCCAGGTTGTCGCACGCGAGCATTTGCGGCCCCCAGCCGCCGTCGCCCCCGAACGCCGCGGCCAGTCCGGGCGGCAGGTAGGCCGCGCCGGGCAGGTGGACGGAGGCGAAGCCATAGCGCGCCAGTTCGTCCAGGCCAGCGTCCCGCGCGCGCGCCAGCGGATGGCCGGCCCGGCAGGCGATGATGCCGTCCTGCGCGCCGAACGGGGCGACGGCCAGCTCGCGGTCCTCGGCCAGTGTGCGCGCGTCGGCCACGAAGAATTCGATCCGTTCCGATTTCAGGTGTTCGACCAGGATGGGCGCGTTGTTGATCTCCACCGACACCTGCAGCCGCGGGCATTGCGTCGCCACCTGCTCGAGCGCCGCGCCCAGGAAGGCGGCCGCCGGAAACGGCCCGATGCCGAAACTGAGCTTGCCGGCCACGCCCTCGCCCAGCGCGCGCATGTCGTGCTGGAGGTCGCCCAGCACCTGAACGGCGTGGCGCGCGCGCGCCACGAACTGGCGCCCGGCCGCCGTTGCCACCACCCCGTCGCGGGTGCGGTCGAACAGCACCACCCCCAGGTCGGCCTCCAGCGCCTGCACGCTGCGCGACAGGGCGGACTGGCTCAGGTGCACGCGCTCGGCGGCCTTGATGAAACTGCCCTCTTCGTGCAGGGCGAGGATGTAGCGTAGCTTGCGGATGTCCATGGCGTATGCGGAAAATGCATTGCAGAGCATGAATATTACGCGATTGCCTCATAGGCCGGCCAGCCCAATAATCGCCGCAGTCCATCACAAGGAGAACACCATGCCAGATACTCCCTTGCCCCGGCGGCGCCAGTTCCTGGCCGGCTTGGGCGCGCTCGGTGCGGCCACCGTGGCCGGCGAACTGGCCGACCGCAGCCAGCGCCCGCCCACCGTGCCCAAGCTGGCCGGCGCCGTGTCGGCCCAGACCCGGCGCGAGCGCCGCCCCAACATCCTGCTCATCGTCAGCGACCAGGAACGCAGCGGCGCCGACCTGCCCGCCGGCCTGCAACTGCGCGCCCACGAATGGCTGCAGGAGCGCGGCACCAGCTTCACGGAATACCATGCCAACACCACGCCCTGCTCGCCGTCGCGCTCGACCATGTATTTCGGCCAGCATACCCAGCACACGCGCATGACGGCCAACATCGAAGCACCGCCCACCTTTCCGCAACTGCCGGACGGCCTGCCCAGCGTGGGCCACCTGCTGCAGGCGCAAGGCTATTACACGGCCTACAAGGGCAAATGGCATTTGTCGCCGCTGCGGCACGACCCCGGCCTGACTTATGGCCCCTACCCCAGCGTGGCCGATGCGCTGGAGCCGTACGGCTTTTCCGACTTCAATGCCGACGGCGACCCGCATGGCGCCACCTGGACCGGCTTTCGCACCGACCGCCAGACGGCCAGCAACGCCATCGAATGGCTGGGCACCAAGGGCCGCGCCATGCAGGGCCGCCAGCCCTGGTTCCTGGCCGTCAATTTCGTCAATCCGCACGACGTCATGTACTTCAGCACGGGAGCGCAGCAGGAGCAAACGCGCATCCGGCGCAACGTGCTGGCCCCGCTGGCCGGGGCGCCGCACTCCAGCCCCTACCAGCGCGCGTGGGACGTGCCGCTGCCGGCCAGCTTTTACGCCGACGACTTGGCCAGCAAACCCAGCGCGCAGCGCCAGTTCGTCGAACTGTGCAACGCCCTGTACGGCCGCATCGAACGGCACGACGAAGCGGCCTGGCACGCCTACCAAAGCTATTACTTCAACTGCATCCGCGACGTGGACCAGCAAGCCTTGTCGGTGCTGCGCGCGCTGGAGGAATTCGGGCTGGACGAGGACACCATCGTGATCTACACGGCCGACCATGGCGAAATGGCCGGCGCCCACGGCCTGCGCCAGAAGGGGCCGCACATCTACAAGGAAAACGTGCGCCTGCCGTTCCTGGTGCGCCATCCCGACGCGGCGCGCGGCAGCAGCACGCCGGCCCTGGCCTGCTGCCTCGACCTGACGCCGACCCTGCTGGGCTTTGCCGGCGTGCAGCCGCGCGCGCGGGAAGAAGCCTACCCCTACCTGAAAGGCGTGGACCTGTCGGCCGCCGTGGCCTCGCCGGCCGCGCGCACGGAACGCGACCGGCGCGGCATCCTGTTCAACTACGGCGTGCCGCTCTACATCGACGCCAGGTACACGGAAAGTTCGATCCGCACCGACCATGTGATCGACCGGCTCACGCCCCTGCGCGTGCTGCTGCATGGCGAACGGCCCCTGCCCAGCCTGGACCAGCATGCGCTGTTCCGCGGCATCCACGATGGCCGCTACAAATTCGCCCGCTACTTCAAGCCGTCCGCGCACCACAAGCCGCGCGACTGGGACACGCTGCTGGCGCATAACGAGCTGGAACTGTACGATACCCGGCGCGATCCCGATGAACTGGACAACCTGGCCGCGCAGCCGGAACAGCACAAGGACCTGCTGCTGTCGCTGGCCGCACGCACCAACGCACTGGTGGACCTGGAAGTGGGCGCCGACGACGGTTCCGAATTCCCCGGTCCGCGCGCCCTGTACAACCTGTAACGAGAATGGAGAATCAAGGTATGTGGAACCCTGTCGCTGAACGCAACCTGCCCCTGCTGCTGCGCATCACGGGCGTCGCCACCATGGGCGGCGCCGTCCTGTTCCTGGCCCCCACGCTGGCCCTGAACCTGATCGGCATGGCCGTGGGCGACGACACCGGCCGCTTTTTCGTGCGCCACTGGGGCATGCTGGTCGGCTGCATCGGCGCATTGATGGTCTACAGCGCCGGGCGGCCAGCCTTGCAGATGCCTGTGCTGTGCGTGGCCACGGCGGAGAAGCTGGCGCTAGTGCTGATGGTCGTCCTCGGCGCGGGCCAGCCGGCGCTGGCCGGGCTGCGGCCGGCGGCCGCTTTCGATTTGCTGTGCGTGCTGTTGTACAGCGCCGTGCTGTGGCGCCGCGCGGGCGCGCGCGCCTGACCTCGCGGCCGGGGCCTGGCCTGCCCCGGTCACTATGCGCTATGCGCGCAAGGCGCGGCGCAGTATCTTGCCCACGTTCGACTTGGGCAAGGCTTCCACGAACTGCACCAGCCGCGGCACCTTGTAGGCCGTGAGCTGGGTGCGGCAATGGGCGATCACCGCTTCGGCGCTCAGCTGCATGCCCGGCACGGCCACCACGAACAGCTTGACCGCCTCGCCCGTGCGCTCGTCCGGCACGCCGATGCAGGCGCATTCGGCCACCCCGGCCAGCCCCGCCGCCACCGCCTCGATCTCGCCGGGGAACACGTTGAAGCCCGATACCAGCACCATGTCCTTCTTGCGGTCGACAATGCGCAGCAGGCCGCGCGCGTCGAAGCTGCCCATGTCGCCGGTGCGGAAATAGCCATCCTGGGTGAACGCGGCGGCGTTGGCTTCCGGCTGCTGCCAGTAGCCGCGCATCACCTGCGGGCCCTTGACGCAGATCTCGCCCGCCTCGCCCGGCGCCACGGGCGCGCCATCGTCGTCACGCAACTGCACGTCCGTGCCCGGCACGGGCAGGCCTGTGGTGCCGTTGAAGTCGGCCATGGCCAGCGGGTTGAACGACACCACGGGCGAGGTCTCGGACAAGCCATAGCCCTGGCAGATGGGCCGCCCCGTCAACGCCTGCCACTGGTCCGAGGTCGCTTGCAGCACCGGCGCGCCGCCGCCCACGGCCAGCCGCAGCCGGGAGAAGTCCACCTCGCCGATGCGCGGATGGCGCGCCAGCCCGCCGTACAAGGTGTTGACGCCGCTGAAGATGGTCAGGTGCGACTGCTTGAGGATATCGATCATCTCGTCCATGTCGCGCGGATTGGCCACCAGCCAGTTCTGGGCGCCCACCGAGAAGCAGGTGATGAAGTTCACCATCAGCGCGAAGATGTGGTACAGCGGGATAGCCGTCACCACCACCTCCTCGCCCTCCTTCAGCGCGCCCGTCATCTGGGCCCGGAACTGCGCCGTGTTGGCCACCAGATTGCCGTGCGACAGGGCCGCGCCCTTGGAAAGGCCCGTGGTGCCGCCCGTGTACTGCAGGAACAGCAGGTCGTCCGGCCCCAGCGCCACGGGCAGCCGTGCCAGCGCGGCGCCGGCCCGCAGCGCATCCGTGAAGCGGTGCGTGTGGCCCAGCCGCGCATCGACGGCCGGCGTGGACTCGCCCGACGGCGCGCCATCCGTCAGGCCCACTGTCACCACGGTCTTGATGGCCGTCTGGGCCAGCGCGTCGGCCAGCGTGGCCGTGGCGCCATCGAACACGATAATGGTCTCGCAGCCAGCGTCGTTGAGCTGGTGCGCCAGTTCACGCGCGGTGTACATGGGATTGACGTTGACCTGGACGGCGCCAGCGCGCGCCAGGCCCAGGCAGGCCAGCGGGAACGCCAGCACATTGGGCAGCATCAGCGCCACGCGGTCGCCCTTGCGCACGCCCAGCGCGTGCTGGAGCCAAGCGGCGAACGCGCCGGACAGGCGGTCCACGTCCGCATAGCTGAGCGTGTGGCCGTAAGCGTGGAACGCGGGACGCGGCCCGTGACGCCGCATCGCGCCTTCCAGCAACTGCACCACGCTATCGCAGCCGGCCGTGTCGATTTGTTCGGGGATACCGTACTCGCGGCAGGTGGCGAGCCAGGGTTGGGTATGCATGCGCAAAACTCCTTGAGTAGTCAATTAATTGGAAGACGAGCGCCTACAGGCTTAAACCACCGCTCACTTCCAGCGTGGCACCGTTGACGTAGCTGGCCTCGGCCGACAGCAGGAACACGACAGCCGCCGCGATCTCGGCCGGCTGTCCCGTGCGCCGCTGGGGAATCCGCGCCACCATGTCCTCCATGGCCGCTGGCGGAATGTCCTTCACGATGGTGGTGGCGATGAAGCCGGGGCAGACAGCGTTGCTGCGCACGCCCTTGGGGCCCAGCTCGCGGGCCCAGGTCTTGGTCATGGCCAGCACGCCGGCCTTGGCGGCCGCGTAATTGGTCTGCCCGAAGTTGCCGCTCAGGCCCACGATGGATGAGATATTGACGATGGCGCCACGGTGCTCGATCAGCGCCGCCACGCACGCGCGCGTGCAGTTGAACACGCCCTTCAAATTGATGTCGATCACCCGGTCCCACTGGGCCTCGCTCATCTTGATCAACTGGGCGTCGGCCACCACGCCGGCGTTGTTGACCAGGCCATCGATGCGGCCCAGCGCTTCCAGCGTGGCCGCCTGCGCCGCTTGTACGGAAGCGCCATCGGCCACGTCCACCACGCAACCTGCCGCGCGCGCGCCCGAGCCGCGCAAGCGCTCTACCGTATCGGCCACCGCGTCGGCCCGCACGTCCCACACGGCCACGGCAGCGCCCTGGGCCGCGCAACGCTCGCTGATGGCCAGGCCGATGCCTTGCGCACCGCCCGTCACCACGATCACTTTATTCGTCAAATCCATCATTTCTCCTGTTCCGACATACATCCCGCGCCTGTGCAAACGGGGTGCTTCATGTAAAATTGAGACCACTTCTTTCGCCACCAACACTGATGAAAACCGACTCCCCCAACGTCAACCACAACGACAGCGACGCCGACCACAACCACCGCCCCGCGACTGGCGTGGGCCGGCCGCGCAAGAACAAGACGGAAGGGAATCCCGAGACGGCCAGCCGCATCCTCGACGCGGCCGAAGAGCTATTCGCCATGCACGGTTTCTACGGCGTCACCGTGCGCGCCGTGGCCGCCCACGCCAGCGTCGACGCGGCCCTGGCGCACTACTATTTCCGCACCAAGCAGGGCCTGTTCGACGCCGTGTTCCTGCGCCGGGCCGAAGTCATCAACCGCGAGCGCATGGAGGCGATGCAGCACTACCAGCAGCAACACGGCGACGCCATGACCGTGGAAGGTCTGGTGACGGCGTTCCTGACGCCACTGCTGAACCTGGAACGGCACCGCGACCGCGGCTGGCGCAACTACTTCGCGCTGGCGGCCCAGATGAACAACACGCGCGACTTCGGCACCGACACCATGACCCGCTATTTCGATCCGGTGGTGCTGCACTTCATCGAGGCGCTGCACCGCATCCTGCCGGCCGCGCACAAGGAAGACCTGTTCTGGAGCTACCACATGCTGACCGGCTCACTCACGCTCACGCTGTCGGACACGGGGCGGCTGGACCGCCTGTCCGGCGGCCTGTGCTACTCGGCCGACATCGCCGCCGCCACCCCGCGCCTGATCGCCTACAGCACGGCGGGTATCAAGGCGGTATGCCTGGGGCGGCGCTGACGGCGTTCGCTCCAGGGTCAGACCCCAGGGTCTGACCCTCGCCCTGTGCAGGGGTGTGTCAGACGGTTGAACAGAACCGCCGCAACCCAGGGTCAGACCCTGGGGTCTGACCCTTGTGCCATTACTTCTTGTAGTAGCCGGAAGCGAACACCAGCTCGCCGCTCTTCTCGAAATACACGGACTTGTCCTCGATCTTCTTGCTCACCGGGTCCACCCACTTGTAGTCGACCCAGCCCTGGCCGGCGCTGGCCGCCTTGGTGAGGATCTCGCGCACGAAATACTTGTTATCGGCGTCACGTACCTGGGAGGCATCGATACCGATGATGCGCTTGTTGGCGCCGTGCGCCACCACCTTGCCAGTGAGGTCGTACACGCTCAGGTACAGGTCGCGGTCCACGAACTGGCCCTGCTGGTTGCTGGCCTCGGCCAGTGTCTTGTCCACGCCATTCTTCTTCAGGTAGCTGATGGCCTGCTTGACCAGGGCCGACGCTTCCTCGGCCGTGCCCCGCTGCGCTGCGCCAGCGACGGGCACCAAGGCGGTCAGGCAGCAAGCGAACAGGATATTTTTCAAAATCGTTTTCATATGCTCTTTCGTTAATTTGAAGAAGATGGAGACGGCCGCGCACCCCAGCGAGCAGCCAGCTCGCCGACGATGCCACGCCGGGACAACAACACGCAGGCGACGAAGATCAAGCCCGTCACCATGCCCACAGCCTCGCCAAGGCTGTTGAACCAGTCAATGCCGGTATGGCCGGCCAGCAGCGTGCCGACGTCACCAAGCTTGTTTTCCAGCGCGATGATCAGCATGGCGCCCAGGATGGGGCCGGCCTGGGTGCCCATGCCGCCCACCAGTGTCATCAGGATCACCAGGCCGGACATGGACCAGTGCACGTCGGTCAGCGTTTCAAAGCCCTGCACCAGCGCGTTGGTGGCGCCGGCCAACCCGGCCAGCGCCGACGACAGCACGAACGCCAGCAGCTTGTAGCGCGCCACGTCGTAGCCCAGCGACACGGCGCGCGGTTCGTTCTCCTTGATCGCCTTGAGCACCTGTCCGAACGGCGAATGCACGGTGCGCACGATCAGCGCGAAGCCGGCCACGCACACGGCCAGCACGAAGTAGTACAAGGTGGTGTCGCTGGCCAGGTCGAACATGCCCAGCAGGCGGCCGCGCGGGATGCCTTGCAAGCCATCCTCGCCGCCCGTCAGCTCACCGGCCCGCAAGGCGCCGAAGAACACCAGTTGCGCCAAGGCCAGCGTGATCATGGAAAAGTAGATGCCCTGGCGGCGGATGGCCAGCGCGCCCATCACCAGGCCGATCAGCGCGGCCGCGCCGGCGCCGGCCAGCAGGCCCAGTTCCGTCGGCCAGCCCCACACCTTGAGCGCATTGCCGGCCACGTAGCCGGCCGCGCCAAAGAAGGCCGCGTGGCCGAACGACAGCAAGCCCGTAAAGCCGATCAGCAGGTTGAAGGCACAGGCGAACAGCGCGAAGCACAGCAGCTTGGCCAGGAATGGTGGATAGCCGGCCAGCGGCGCGGCCAGCGCGACGGCGAACGCGATGGCGTAGCCCAGATTCTTATTCATGCCCAACCTCTCATTTTTCTTTGCCGAACAAGCCGGCGGGACGCAACAGCAGCACGACGATCATCACGAGGAACACGACGGTGGACGAGAACTCGGGATAGAACACCTTGGTCAAGCCTTCGATCACGCCCAGCCCCAGTCCCGTGACGATGGAACCCATGATGGAACCCATGCCGCCGATGACCACCACGGCGAAGACGACGATGATCAGGTTGGAGCCCATCAGCGGCTGCACCTGGATGATGGGCGCGGCCAGCACCCCGGCGAAGCCGGCCAGCGCCACCCCGAAGCCATAGGTCAGCGTGACCATCAGCGGCACGTTGACGCCGAACGCTTCCACCAGCTTGGGGTTCTCCGTGCCGGCCCGCAGGTAGGCGCCGAGCCGGTTCTTCTCGATCAAGAACCACGTGCCCAGGCACACCGCCAGCGACGCCAGCACCACCCAGGCCCGGTAGTTGGGCAGCACCATGAAGCCCAGATCCGTGGCGCCGGCCAGCAGTTCCGGCACTTCGAAGGCTTGGCCGGACACGCCGTAGAACGAGCGGAACACGCCTTCCACCATCAGCGTGATGCCGAAGGTAAGCAGCAGGCCATACAGGTGATCGAGCTTGTACAACCAGCGCAGCATGGTCTTCTCGATGACGATGCCGAAGGCGGCCACCAGCAACGGCGCCAGCACCAGCATCACCCAGTAGTTCAGGCCCAGGTAGCTCATGCCCATCCAGGCCAGGAAGGCGCCCATCATGTACAGGGCGCCGTGGGAAAAGTTAATCACGTTCAGCAGGCCGAAAATGACCGCCAGCCCCAACGACAGCATGGCGTAGAACGAGCCGTTGACCAGCCCTAGCAGCAACTGGCTCAGCAGCGCTTGCAGCGGAATACCAAAAATTTCCATGTCAGCTTATTTCCACAGCGCGCACTTCGATTCGCTCTTGGTCAGGTAGGCTTGCTCGCCGGGGATGGTGGCGGCCACCTTGTAGTAGTCCCACGGATACTTCGATTCGGCCGGCTTCTTCACCTCCATCAGGAACATGTCATGCACCATGCGGCCGTCCGGACGGATGGTGCCGTTGGTGGCGAACATGTCGTTGATCGGCGTCTTCTTCAGGTAGGCCATGACCTTGTCGCCATCGTCCGTGCCCAGCGCGTGCACCGCCTTCAGGTAGGTGGCCGCCGCCGAATAGTCGCCCGCCTGCACCATGGACGGCTCCTTCTTCATCTTGGCGAAGTAGCGCTTGGCCCACTCGCGCGAGGCAGGCGTGCGGTCCCAGTACCAGCCGTCGGTCAGGTACATCCCCTGGGTGAGGTTCAAACCCAGCGAGTGCACATCGTTGATCGTCACCAGCAGGCCGGCCAGCTTCATGCTGCGCAGGATGCCGAATTCGTTGGCGGCCTTGATGGCGTTCATGGCGTCGCCACCGGCGTTGGCCAGGCCCAGGATCTGCGCCTTGGAAGCCTTGGCCTGCAACAGGAAGGACGAGAAGTCAGCCGCCGACAGTGGATGCTTGACGCTGCCCAGCACCGTGCCGCCGTTGGCCTTGACCACGTCGGCCGTGTCCTTTTCCAGCGCGGCGCCGAAAGCATAATCGGCCGTCAGGAAGAACCACGACTTGCCGCCCTGCTTGAGCAGCGCGCCGCCCGTGCCGCGCGCCAGCGCCACCGTGTCGTAGGCATAGTGCACCGTGTAGGGCGAGCATTCCTCGTTGGTCAAGCGCGCCGAACCGGCGCCGACCGAGATGAACACTTTCTTCTTTTCCGCCGCCACCTTGGCCATGGCCAGGTTGGCGCCCGAGTTGACGCCGCCGATCAGCATGTCCACGCCCTGCTGGTCGAACCACTCGCGCGCCTTGGTGGCGGCGATGTCGGCCTTGTTCTGGTGGTCGGCCGAGATGAATTCGACTTTTTTGCCGGCCACCACCACGCCCGCATCGGCGATGGCCATCTTGATCGCCTCCACGCCGCCGGGGCCGTCGATGTCCGAATACAGGCCGGACATGTCGGAAATGAAGCCGATCTTGATGGTGTCGCCCGACACTTGCGCTTGCGCGGCGCCGGACAGGCCCATGGCGCACACGGTGGCGGCGGCGATGGCGATAGATTTCAGTTGCATTGTGTCTCCGTTTTTTTGGATGGTTGTTGTTGGTGTGGTTGTGATTGCAGCCGGGCCGGTCCTATACGCCCAGCAGCTCCGTCAGCAGCGGCATCTTGGCGTCCAGTTGGGAAGCGACGAAGCTTTCCACGATCTGCCCGTGCTCCATTACGTAGAAGCGGTCCGCCAGCGGCGCGGCGAAGCGGAAGTTCTGCTCCACCATGACGATGGTGTAGCCCTTGGCCTTGAGCGTGGTGATCATGCGGGCCAGGCCCTGCACGATGACGGGCGCCAGCCCTTCCGAAATTTCATCGAGCAGCAGCAGGCGCGCGCCCGTGCGCAGGATGCGGGCCACGGCCAGCATCTGCTGCTCGCCGCCGGACAAGCGCGTGCCCTGGCTATGCTTGCGTTCTTCCAGGTTGGGGAACATGGCGTAGATTTCCGCCACCGGCATGCCCGGCTCGCCCGTGGCCAGTTGCGGCGGCAGCATCAGGTTTTCTTCCGTCGACAGCGACGAGAAAATGCCGCGCTCCTCCGGGCAGTAACCGACGCCCAGGTGCGCCACCTTGTGGGTCGACAAGCCGATTGCCTCCACCCCGTTGACCTTGATCGAACCCGTGCGCGCGCCCGTCAGGCCCATGATGGCGCGCATGGTGGTGGTGCGGCCGGCGCCATTGCGGCCCAGCAGCGTGACCACTTCGCCCGGCTGCACCGTCAGGTTCACGTTGTGCAGGATGTGCGATTCGCCGTACCAGGCTTGCAGATTGGTGATTTCCAGAGCGGCTGTCATCAGTGCGCTCCTTCCAGCACGGCCGCTTCGGTGCCCATGTAGGCTTCCATCACTTGCGGATTGTTCGACACTTCCGCGTAGCTGCCCTCGGCCAGCATGGCACCGCGCTGCAGGACCGATATCTTGTCGCAGATGCCGGACACCACTTTCATGTTGTGTTCGACCATGAGGATGGTGCGCCCGGCCGACACTTTCTTGATCAGCTCCGTGACCCGGTGCACGTCTTCATGGCCCATGCCCTGGGTCGGTTCATCGAGCAGCATCAGTTCCGGCTCCATCGCCAGCGTGGTGGCGATCTCCAGCGCCCGCTTGCGGCCGTAGGGCAGATCGACCGTGATGGTGTCGGCGAAGGCCGTCAAGTCCACTTCTTCCAGCAAGGCCATGGCACGCTCATTGAGTTGGGCGAGCGTGCGTTCGCTCTGCCAGAAGCGGAAGCTGGTGCCCAACTGCCGTTGCAGGCCGATGCGCACGTTCTGCAGCACGCTCAGGTGCGGAAACACGGCCGAGATCTGGAACGAGCGGATCACGCCCATACGGGCGATCTGCGCCGGCTGGTGGGCCGTGATGTCCCTGCCGTTGAACAGGATCTGGCCCGAACTGGGCACCAGGAACTTGGTGAGCAGGTTGAAGCAGGTGGTCTTGCCCGCCCCGTTGGGGCCGATCAGCGCGTGAATATGGCCGCGTTTGACGCGCAAATCCACACCCTGCACGGCGCTAAATCCCCGGAACTGCTTGCACAGTTTGCGGGTTTCCAGGATGACGTCGGTCATCGTGTCTCCTTGTTTGTATCGTTCTTATCGCCGGCTTTCGCCGTCCCGCACATGGCGGCGCGTACCTGCTGTACGCCCTGCGGTCGTGCGGCCTTGCTGGCCGCATCGCCACTTTATTCATGCATCGGTGAATAAACTATATCAACGTGTTCACCGGATCGCAAGCGATTTTATTTTGCAAGCCACGCATTCATGCGGCTTACAACAGTCACTGTCCTGCGCGTACCACAGGCAATAGATTTAGCTTGCTGTAAATTTTTGCTACTGCTAGCATTTATTCATCGACCAATGAAATAAATGGTCGAACAGGGTAAGCAACCCTCTCCTGGAGCCACCCACGGTGGCGCCGGCCCGGTCTGCCCGGCGTCCATCGCTTATTTTCCGGACCGCAACACAACAAGAAATAGAGGAAGACATGCAACAACGACTCAAACCGATGGCGCTCGCGATCTGCCTGGCCGCACCCCTGCTGGGCCACGCGGCCGAGTTCAACGTCGGCAGCAGCACCGTCATCAACCTGGGCGGCCTGTTCGCCGTGGGCGCCAAGAGCGCCGAAGTGACCGACACCAGCCGCGCCGTGCAACGCGAATCGCGGGTGGACGACAACACCTCGCGCGTCATCATTTCCGGCAACACGGACCTGGGCAATGGCCTGAAAGCCATCTTCCGCCTGGAAAGCCGCTTCACGGCCGACACCCGCCCCAGTACCCCGCTGGTGCCCGGCTCGGCCACCAACGTGGGCGCCGGCACCGGCTGGGCCGACGGCGACACCTGGGCCGGTCTGGCCGGTGACTTCGGCAGCGTCTACTTCGGCAAGTCCACGCTGTACTACGCCGACACCATGGCCATCCCCAACCTGGGCATCAAGGGCGCCGGCGAGTCCTACCGCATCTGGGACGGCAACGGCCTGAGCACCTTCAACATGCTGAGCCAGGTGGGCACCAAGGGCGGCGTGCTGACCACGCTGGGCATCACCCGCTCGCAAAACGTGGTGCGCTGGGACTCGCCCACCGTGAAGGGCTTCGACGGCAGCCTGGCCTACACCAAGAACGCGTCCGGCGACGAAAACCACTTCGGCTGCGCCGGTTGCGCCGTCGACTATGAATCGGGCGGCACCTGGTATGGCCGGCTGCGCTACAACGAAGGCCCGGTCTCGGCCTCGATGAGTGTGTTCCACACCAAGGTGCAAGGCGCCGTTGTCACCGCGCCCTACCTGGGCCCGCTGGACAAGACCGGTTACCGCGCCGGCGTCGCCTACACCTTCCCGTCCAGCGTGAAAGTGGGCCTGGTGTACGACAACACCAATGTCCGCAACGGCATCCCCGGCGCCACGGGCGACGCCAAGCGTGGCGTGTTCTCCATCCCCGTCAGCTACATGTGGGACAAGCACGCCGCCTACCTGACCTACACCAAGGCCGGCAGCACCAGCAATCTCGATAACAGCGGCGCCAAGCAACTGAATCTGGGCTATGACTATGCGTTTGCCAAGAACACCTTCATCGGCGTGTTCTTCACCCAGCTGAAGAACGACAGCAACGGCAGCTACTCGCCATTCCTGAGCGGCAGCGCGCTGGGCGGCTCGGCGCCGAAGACTGGGGAAGGCTTCCGCCAGTTCTCGCTCGACATCAACTACTGGTTCTAAGCCAGCGCAGTCTCGCGGAACGGCCGGCTGCGGCCGTTCCCGCCCTCCCTTCCCCTTTTTCTGGACAATCTATGCGTACATTGAATCGCCTGGCAGTATTCGCCCTGGCCGTGGCCAGCCTGTGCGGCGCCCGTCCGGCCTGGGCCTACGACCAGCTGGTGGAAAAGAAAACCTTCACCCTGCCCGCGCTGACCACGGTGGGCGGCAAGACCATCAAGCAGGTCAAGGTCGGCTACGAAACCTATGGCACCCTGAACGCCGACGGCAGCAACGCCATCTTCATTCCCCACTACTTTTCCGGCACCTCGCACGCGGCCGGCAAATACGCGACCACCGATCCCGCGCCCGGCTACTGGGACGCACTGATCGGCCCCGGCAAGCCGCTCGACACGGACAAGTACTTCATCGTCTCGGCCGACAACCTGGTCAACCTGAACGTGAAGGACCCGCACGTCGTCACCACCGGCCCGGCCAGCATCGACCCGGACACTGGCAAGCCCTATGGCATGACCTTCCCCATCGTGACCTTCCGCGACTCCGTCAACGTCCACAAGGCGCTGGTGGACGCGCTGGGCGTCAAGCACCTGCAAGCCGTGATCGGCGCCTCGGGCGGCTCGATGCTGACCATGGAATGGGCCGCCTCCTATCCCGAGCTGGTGGAACGGGCCATCCCCGTGATTCCGGGCGGCGTGGCCTTCAATCCGTATGCGGTGGAAGTGGCCAGCGTGTGGGCCGCCGCCGTCACCGGCGATCCGAAATGGAACCACGGCGACTACTACGGCAAGGAGGAACCGCTGCAAGGCGTGGCCGAAGCGATGAAGATGGTCAGCCTGGCGTCGCGCCACTATGGCTGGGCCGACCGCACGTTCGGCCGCAAGCCCGCCCAGGCCGGCCATGAGCCGATCGACAGCTGGGACAACCTGTACGCGATCGAAGCCACCTTCAACGCCGGCGCGGCCGCGGCGGCCAAGCGCACGGACGCCAACTCGCTGCTGTACACGATCAAGGCCAACCAGCTGTTCAGCGTGTACCAGGCGGCCGACCTGCAACAGGGATTACAGCGGATCAAGGCCCGCGTGCTGTTCATCCCGGCGCAATCGGACCTGCTGCTGTTCCCCGACTACAGCCGGCAAGCCATGGCGCTGCTGCGCGCGCAGGGCAAGCAGGCCGAGCTGTTCGAGCTCACAGGCGATGGCGGGCATCTGGACGGCATCACCCAGATCATGCAGGCCGGGCCGGCGATTAAAGCGTTCCTGAGCAAGTAAGCGAACTCGCATGGGTTGCCGCTTGGGCCGGAAGCCGCCGGCACAAGCGGTCCACGCACGATGGTAGTTCGCTCAACTTGGGCCCCCTGCCGGCGATGGCGATCGTAAGCTGGCGCGGGGAGACGACGCCGCTGCCGTAAAGGATGTCTTCGCCGACCACCTGCGCGTAGTACCCCCGTTTAAACTTCCCTATCCATTGCTGCCTCCGGAGTTGTCTCGTTTTGTCTCGTTTCCTCTCTTTAGGTAAGGAAATTTGGCGCGCGTTCAAACGTGACAAAACGAGATGAAACGAGATAGGCAAATGAATAGCATAGTTAAAACGGGCCAGACACACTCCCCCATCCTGCCGCGCCCCCCTCCGAAAGTGTCCCTTTTTCCACGCACGCCCCAGCGAGGGACTATTGCCCAGCATCATGACCTGTTAGACTCGTAAGCCTTGCAGTACATTGCAACATCATTATCAAATAATTACATGTGTAGTGACACTAACATTCCATGGCCGGGCCGGGGGTGGCGGTAGCACGACCAGACTGGGGAATGGTTTTATGATCAACGACAAAGCGCGCTGGAAGCCAGCGCTGCTGGCCGCATCCGTATCGGCCGCGCTGCACGGCATGGCCCATGCCCAAATCACGACCGCCGCGCCCGACGGCGCCGACGGCCAGGTACAGGAAGTGGTCGTCACCGCGCAGCGCACCGCGTCGCTCGAATCGCGCACGCCGGTGGCCATGTCCGTGCTGACGGGCGAGCAACTGCGCCAGGCCGGCCTGGACCAGCCCTCGGCGCTGGCCGCCCGCCTGCCCAATGTGCACCTGGATGGCGCCGCCGCCGCGCTGAAGATCACCATCCGCGGCGTGACCAACGCCGACACGACGGAAAAAGGCGACCCGTCGGCCGCCTTCATGGTCGATGGCGTCTACCTGGCCCGCCCCACCCAGCAGAACCTGAGCTTCTACGACGTGGACCGCATCGAAGTGCTGCGCGGCCCGCAAGGCACGCTGTACGGCCGCAACACGACGGCTGGCGCCATCAACGTCATCACCAACGCGCCCAGCCGCCAGCTGGAAGGCGCCGTCGGCGTGGAACTGGGCGACTACGCCAGCCGCAAGGTCAACGCCATGCTCAACGTGCCCGTCAACGAGGCGCTGGCGCTGCGCGCGGCCATGGCCGCGAACCGCCACGACAGCTACCTGATCAACGGCCAGGGCACGCCCTACACGCTGGGCCTGGACCGCGACGACGTGTCGGGCCGCCTGTCGGCCAAACTCACGCTCAGCCCCGCCGCCTCGCTGCTGCTGCGCGCCGACCACAGCACGGTGCACGACAACAGCGACCGCATCGTCCCCGACACCAATTTCTACCACGGCATCGCCAGCGGCCAGCCCACCTGGTACGACGCCAGCACCGACCAGCGCCTGACCAACGGCTTCGTGCCGCCCAACACCCGTCCCGAACAGGGCTACGACCACAAGAGCACCACCGGCCTGTCGGCCGAACTGGCGTGGAACCTGGGCCCGGCCACGGTGACCTGGCTGGGCGCCCACCGCCGCTTCGACAACCACATCCTGTTCAACTACTACTACCGCGTCAAGCCTACCTTCGCCATCGGTGTGCACCAGAATTTCGACGGCGTCAACACCCAGGATTCGCACGAGCTGCGCGTGGCCACCAACGGCAGCGGCCCGCTCAGCGCGCAGGCCGGCCTGTACTGGTTCCGCGAAGAGACCAACACGCTGTACAGCTTCCGCGACCTGACCCTGCTTGGCCTGCCGCCCTACTACGTGTTCCCCACCGGCCCCACGCTTGCCCGCAGCAAGGCCGTGTTCGGCCAGGCCACGTGGCGCGTGACGGACCGGCTGCGCGCCACGGCCGGCGTGCGCTACACGAGCGACGACAAGTCGCGCGTGGGTTCCACCAACTTCCAGCAAGGCCCGGCCTTCAACCCGGCCACCGACTTCAGGCTCCTCAACGCGGCCGAACTCGACACCCACAAGAACACCTGGCGCCTGGGCCTGGACTACGACGTCACGCCCACCACCTTCGCCTACGCCACGCTGTCCACCGGTTACAAGGCGGGCGGCTTCAATGATGGCTGCCTGGCCGGCAGCAGTGCACTGGGCATCCCGTGCCCGGCCGCCGTGGCCGTCCCCGCCAGCACGCTGTACTACCAGCCCGAAACCCTGACCTCTCGCGAGGCCGGCCTCAAGACCCGCTTCTGGGACAAGCGCGCCAGCCTGAATGTGGCCGTGTTCGACTACGACTACCGCAACCTGCAACTGTCGGGCGTGGCCATCGTGATGGGTGCGCCGCGCTATGTGACCACCAACGCCGGCGTGGCCAGCGTCAAGGGCCTGGAAGCGGACGGCCAGGTCAACGCCACGGCCGACGACCGCATCAGCTATGGCCTGACCCTGCTCGACGCGCACTACGTGTCCTACACCCCGGACGGCGTGCATTCGTGGGCCGGCACCAAGCTCGATCGCGCGCCGTCGAACACCATCACGGCCGGCTATGAACACCGCTTCCTGCTGGCCGGCGGCCAGCTGCGGGCCGGCATCGTGGCGCGCCGCAGTGCCGCCTACATCATCGGCGTGCCGACCCAGCAACTGCGCTACACCATCCCGGCCCGCACGGCCAGCGACGCCACCGTGCGCTACCAGCCCAGCGGCGCCCCGTGGAGCGTGCAGGCGCAAGTGAAGAACCTGGAGAACAAGGTGCAGCCGATCGCCATCGACAGCTTCGGCATGGTGGTGCCCAGCGACCCAAGAACCGTCGCCGTCCGTTTCGATTACCGTTATTGAAGTCCGTTTTTGCTAGTCCGCAGTCAGTCCGCCGCGTTCGCGCGGCGCCCGCCAACTCTATGATCCGAAAAAACCGCTCATGAAGTCTGCCCTGCACCACCTGCCCCGCTTCACCAACGTCCTGTTGATCGCGTTCCTGGCCGTCACGCTCTCGCGCGGCTATGGCGACACCACCAGGCTTTTGATCGTCAGTTCGCTCATCATGTTCGCCTGCTGCTGGAGCAGCGCCGTCCACCTGCTGGGCGCGCGCGCGGCCCGCAACTTCGTCGTCATCGGCGTGGTGCTGGGCTGGATCGCGGAACAACTGGGCTCCAGCTACGGCTGGTTCTTCGGCAGCTACACCTACACCGACGTGCTGGGCCCGCGCCTGGGCGACGTGCCCGTCATCATACCGCTCATGTGGTTCGCGCTGTGCTACGTGGCCTACGTGATCGGCAACCTGATCGTGTGGCAGTCGCCCACCGACGGCAAGCCGGCGCTGCGCCAGACGCTCGTCATGTCGCTGCTGGCGGCCATGATCGTCACCGCCTACGACCTGGGCGCCGATCCCTACATGGTGTACGGTCTCAAGGCCTGGATCATGACCAAGACCGATGGCTGGTGGTTCGGTGAAACCCTGCAAGGCTTCGTGGGCTGGATGCTGGTGTCGTTCACCATCGTGTTCCTGTTCCGCCTCACCCTGCGCAAGCGCGCGCCGGTGGCCGCGCTGCCCGTGGCGCGCCGTCACGCCCTGGTGCCGCTACTGGTCTACGGCGGCAGCATGGCGTTCCAGGCGGCCGAAGGCACGCCCGTCGAAACCCGCACCATCGCCCTGTTCGCGATGGGCATCCCGCTGCTGGTGGCCCTGTGCGGCTTCGAACGCTGGCAGCGGCCGGCCCAGGGCAGCGCGCCGGCCGATCAGTCCACCCCACAAGCGGCGAGGGCATAATGCGCGATACCATCTCCCGCTCCAGCACCCTGCGCGCCGATCCGCTGGCCGACGACACCATCGCCCGCATCCTCGGCCCATGGGACAAGCATGGCGACAACGCGGCCCAATGGCAAGCCATCGCCACCGTCAACGACCAGCTCACGCAATGGCAAGCCAACGGCGCCCTGCCCGGCTGGCGCGCCAGCGCGCACGTGCCGCCAGCCATCGCCGCCGCACTGGAAGATTACATCCAGGCCGGCCTGCGTCTGCCCGACTGGGCCGAACCGGCCAAGATCGCGCGCGCCGAGGAACTGTTCATGGACATGAGCATGCTCTCATGCACCCTGCTGTTCTGCGCCAGCCTGCCCGAATGCTATGTGATACCCGACCTGGCCGGCGTGCTGCACGCGGCCGGCCAGCTGGAACAGCACACCGATTACCGCATCCGCTCCACGGCCGCCATGCTGTTCCCCGTCATGATGCACGGCGGCCTGACCGACGCCAGCGGCGGCGGCGTGGCGCAAACACTCAAGGTGCGGCTGATCCACGCCACCATCCGCCACCTCATCTTGCGCGGCAATCCGTCGGACGCCGCGCGCCCCGAGGCGCCGGCCATGGTGCCGCCGCTGCCGATGCTGGCCGGCCAGCCGCGCAGCATGCAGGGCACCCTGTATGCCCACGGCTGGAACGTCGAACGCGACGGCCTGCCCTGCAACCAGGAGGAGCTGGCCTACACGCTGCTCACCTTCAGCTATGTGTTCCTGCGCGCGCTGCGCAAGCTGGGCCTGGGCCTGCCGGCCGAAGACGAACACGCCTACCTGCACACCTGGAACGTGGTGGGCCACGTGCTGGGCATCGAGCGCGGCATGATGGCCGACACGATGGAACAGGCCGAGGCGCTGTTCAACCGCATGCAGGCCAGCGGCCGCGTGCATCCCTACCTGCCGGACGCCCGCCCGGCGCTGGGCGCGGCCCTGATGCAGACCATGGAGAAGGAACTGCCGCTGCGCATCCTCAAGCCCTTCCCGGTGCTGCTCACGCGCCACCTGTGCGGCCCGGCCGCGTCGCGCGACCTCGGCCTGACGCAGCGCGTCTCGCTGCCGTCGCGCGCCCTGTTCGCCCTCTCGATGGGCACGATCCGCCTGATCGATGGCACGGCGCGCCTGTTCTGGCCCCAGTTCTCGCTCTCGCGCCTGGTCACGCGCGTGGTCGGCTACCAGTTCACCGTCAAGCTGCTGATGGACCAGACCCGGCCCCTGAAACTGCCCGAGTCCCTGCTCAACCAGGTGGGCGCCGTCACCGCCGGCTGGGATCACGACCGCCAGGCGCCGCGCTGGGTCAACGCGCTCGAGACGCGCCTGACGGGCCGCCGCAAGCACCTGATCCCGACCGGGCCGCAGCCATGACCGGGGCGCTGTCGATCACCGCGCGCGTTGCCGGCACGCGCCGGCCCTGGCGCGCGCTGCTGGCAGTGCAGCTATGCCTGCTGCTGTCCGTGCTGCTCCTGCTGCCCGGCGCCGCCCGCGCCACCTCGGTCCCGCTGCTGCTGGACGACGCCATGGGCCAGGTGGACGCCTGGCCGGCCCTGACCGTGCTGTCCGACCCCGGCGGCAAGCTCGATGTGAACGGTGCCATCGCCGCCGCCGCCCGCTTCTCCAAACCCGATTCCGCCTACGCCACCCTGGGCGTGCACCGCGACGTGCTGTGGCTGCGCATTCCCGTGGCCGTGGCGCCCGGCGGCGACGGTGACTGGATCCTCAATATCGACTACGCGGCCCTGAACCGCATCGACCTCTATGTGAGCGCCAACGGCGCCATCGTGCGCCACGCGGCCATGGGCAACCTGCTGCCCCGTTCCGCGCCCGGAGAACGGGGACGGGCGCCGGCCGTGGCCCTCAAGCTGGCGCCGGGCGCCGGCCAGGAACTGTGGCTGCGGGTACAGAACACGGGTTCGATGATCCTGCCAATCCGCCTGTCCACGCCAGCCACCTTCCACGCGGCCGCCCTCAACGAGCAGATGCTGCAAGGCTTGCTGATCGGCCTGAGCCTGTGCCTGCTGCTCTACAGCCTGGCCCAGTGGATCAACCTGCGCGAACCGCTGTTCGGCAAATACGCGCTGCTTACGGCCGGCACCACCATGTTCTCGGTCGAGTTCTTCGGCCTGGGCGGCCAGTACCTGTGGGGCAGCGAACCGTGGATGACCACCCACGCCGGCGGCCTGTTCGCGCTGATGGCCTCGTGCGGCGCCTACCTGTTCGTCGAGCAGGCGCTGGCCCGCCCCGGCATGGACCGCGTGTTCAGCCGCCTGATGCACACCGGCGCCGTGCTGGCCCTCATCAGCGCCGCCGCCTACGCCACCGACATCATCGGCGTGCAGACGCTGGTGGCCATCGTCAGCACGCTGGGCCTGATGCCGATGCTGCTTGGCCTGCCCGGCGCCTTCATGCGCGCGCGCCGGGGCGACGCCGTCGGCATCTATTTCCTGATCGGCTGGGCCGTCAGCTTCCTGTCCTCGGTGCTGCTGTCGCGCGTCATCAACGGCGCCGTGGCCGCCAACTTCTGGACCATGCACGCGCTCCAGTTCGGCAACATGTTCGACATGCTGGTGTTCATGCGCATCCTAGGCCTGCGCACCAAGGCCATGCAAAGCGCCATGCTGCGGGCCGAAGCGGCCACCCGCATGAAATCGGACTTCCTGGCCAACATGAGCCACGAGATCCGCACCCCGCTCAACGCCATCATCGGCATGAGCCAGCTGGCCATGATGGCCGAACCCAGCCCCCGGCTGCGCAATTACGTCAGCAAGATCGAAGGGGCCGGCCAGCACCTGCTGGGCATCATCAACGACATCCTGGACTTCTCCAAGATCGAGGCCGGCAAGCTGGCGCTCGAAACCGTACCGTTCGCGCTGGACGACCTGCTCGAACACCTGGCCAGCCTGACGGCCATCAAGACTGACGACAAGCGGGTGGAACTGGTGTTCCGGGTCGAGCGCGGCGTGCCGGCCCGCCTGGTGGGCGATCCGCTGCGGGTGGGCCAGATCCTGATCAACCTGACCAACAACGCCGTCAAGTTCACCGACCGCGGTGAGATCGTGGTGGCGGTGGACGTGGCCGAGCGCAAGGGCGAGCAGGTGACGCTGCGCTTCAGCGTCAGCGACACCGGCATCGGCATGAACGAGGAACAGCTGGTGCGGCTGTTCCAGTCTTTCAGCCAGGCCGACGGCTCCATCACGCGCCGCTACGGCGGCACGGGCCTGGGCCTGTCGATCTCCAAGCAGCTGGTGGAACTGATGGGCGGCACCATCCGCGTCAACAGCACGCCCGGCGTGGGCAGCCGCTTCAGCTTCACCGTCACGCTGGCTGTGGCCGATCCGGCCAGCGCCCCCGTGGCGCCGCCGGCCGAAGCCCTGCGCCAGGTGCGCGTGATGGTGGTCGACGACAGCGCCACGGCGCGCGACGCGCTGGTCGAGATGCTGGCCTCGTTCGGCGTCACGGCCCACGGCGCCAGCTCCGGCGAGGAGTCGCTGTACCTGCTGGCGCGCGCGGCCGACGAGGGCGTGCCCTACCAGGTGGTGCTGATGGATTACATGATGCCGGGCTGGGACGGCGTGGAAACCATACGCCGCATCCATGCCGACCCGCGCCTGGCCGCGCCGCCGGCCATCCTGATGGTCAGCGCCCTCACCCGCGAGACGGTGCAGCAGCAGGAAGGCCAGTTCCAGCTGCATGGCTTCCTCACCAAGCCGGTCGGTCCGGCCCTGCTCTATCACAGCCTGCTGCAGGTGCTGCGCCCCGACCTGGCCGGCGCCCACGGCAGCGGGGCCGGCCTGGGCCTGCGCGCGCCGGACCTGGCGCGTCTGGCCGGCGCCCGCGTCCTGCTGGTGGACGACAACGCCAACAACCGCGAAGTGGCGCAGGACTTCCTGGCCATGGCGCGCGTCGAGGTGGATGTGGCCATGCACGGCGGCGAGGCCGTGCGCATGGTGCAGCAGCGCGACTACGACGCCGTGCTGATGGATATCCAGATGCAGGAAGTGGACGGCCTGACCGCCACCATCCAGATCCGCGCCCTGCCGGCGCTGCGCGAACTGCCCATCATCGCCATGACGGCGCACGCCATGGCCGGCGACCGCGAGAAGAGCCTGGCGGCCGGCATGAACGACCATGTGACCAAGCCGATCAACCCGGAACTGCTGTTCCGCGCCCTGCACAAGTGGATAGACCCGGCCCGCCTGGCCGGGCGCCAGCCGCCGGCCATGCCCGGCCCGGCCAGCGCTGGCGAGGGCGACCCGCGCGCCGGCGCGCCGCTGCCGCCCGTGCCCGGCATCATCTGGCAACAGGCGCTCGACAGCGTGGGCCAGCAGCGCGCCCGCCTGCACAAGCGCATCGCCAGCTTCGTGCAGGAGTACCAGGGCGGGCCGCAAGTGGTGCGCGAAGCGCTGCGGGCCGGCCACCACGCGGCCCTGCAAAGCCTGGCCCACAACCTCAAGTCGAGCGCGGCCTACCTGGGCGCGGCCGAACTGTCGGCCCAGGCCAACGCCGTCGAACAGGCGCTGCGCTCGGGCCAGCACGAGCGCTGCGCGGCGCTGGCGCCGGAACTGGCCGACACGCTGGCCACGGTGCTGGCCGGCCTGGCCGCCATCGAGGCGCCGCCAGCCGCGCCGGCGGCCGCCCCGGCCAGCCCGGCCGCCGGCACCGCGGCGCACGCGCCCGCGCCCGACATGCCCGGCGCCGCGCCCCTGATCCGCCAGCTCGAAGCCTACCTGCGCGACGACGACGCGCGCGCCGAGGATGCCCTGCACGCGCTGCAGGCGCTGCCCGGCGCGGCCCGCCACGGGGCGCTTTTGGCGGCGATCCAGCATGCCGTGGACGAGATCGAATATGATGTGGCATTGGCACCGCTGGCCGAACTGGCGCGCGCCCTGAATCTGAATCTGGAAATGAGTGCATGAATTTGCCTGGAATGCAAAAAGTACTGGTCGCCGACGACGACGCCATCAACCGCCAGGTGTTGGCCGAATTGCTCAAGCCGGACTACACGGTACTGCTGGCCAAGAACGGCACCCAGGCCCTGGAACGGGCCACGCGCCATGCGCCGGACCTGATCCTGCTGGACGTGATGATGCCCGACATGGACGGCTACGAAGTGCTGCGCCGGCTGCGGGCCGACCCGCAGACGGCCGGTATCGCCGTCATCTTCATCTCCGGCCTGGACCGCCCCGAGGACGAGGCCAACGGCCTCAAGATGGGGGTGGCCGACTACATCGCCAAGCCGTTCAACGCCACCGTGGTGCTGGCGCGGGTGGCGCTGCACCTGCAGATGGTACGCCAGCGCCGCATGCTGGAACACCTGGCCCATGTGGACGGGCTGACGGAACTGGCCAACCGGCGCCGCTATGACGAGGTGTACGCCAACGAATGGCTGCGCACCCAGCGCCACGGCCGGCCGCTGTCGCTGGCCATGCTCGACATCGACTGCTTCAAGCAATACAACGACCATTATGGCCACCCGGCCGGCGACCGCGCGCTGCGCGCCGTGGCGCGCGCGGCGGCCGGCCACATGCGCCGCCCGGCCGACCTGGCGGCCCGCTACGGCGGCGAGGAACTGGTGCTGCTGATGCCCGACACGGACGGCGCCCAGGCGCTGCAAGTGGTGCAAGCCATTTGCGCGGAGGTGGCGCAGCTGGCCATCGCCCACGCCGCCTCCACGGCCGGCCCGCTGCTCACCATCAGCGCCGGCGGCGCCACCTTGCGCCTGCACGAAGGCGAGAGCGCCCAGGACCTGCTGGCGGCCGTGGACCGCCACCTGTACCTGGCCAAGCAGGCCGGCCGCGACCGCATCGTCTGGCGGCCCGACCCGAACGCCGCGCCAGCCCCGGCCCAGGGTTGAAGCGGGAAGCGCCATGAATGGACATGCCGGACCACCCGTGCTGGACCTGGAGGACGCCAGCGCCCGCAACGGCGTGCAGCGCCCGCTGCTGCTGAGCGCCGCACGCGCGTTCGCGCAGGCTTATGGCGACGTGCCGTCCCAGGTCGCGGCTCATCTGGCGGCCGGCGAACAGGCCACGCTGGGCCAGGCCGCGCACCGCGTCAAGGGCGCCGCCACGCTGCTGGGCGCCTACCGGCTGGGCGCGGCCGCCGCCGCGCTGGAGGAAGCGGTACGCGCGGGTGCTTCCGCCCCCTTGCCGGCCCTGGCGCGCAGCTTCGCCACGGAACTGGAAACGGCGCTGGCCGCCGCGCGCGCCTTGACGGCGGATGCGCCGGGTACGCCAAATGCGCCGGGCAAGCCAAACTCGCCGCATACGCCAAACTCGCCGCATGCGCCAAATGCGCCGCATACGCCAAATGCGCCGAATACGCCGAACGCGGGCGATGCGCCGGTGCCGGCCCCGGATGGCACGCCCGCGCCACCGGCAAGCGGCGAGCCGGCGCGGCGCGCGGCGGCGGCCCGGCTGGTCCGGCGACTGGTCCCGCTGCTGCGCGACGGCGATTACGCGGCCGCCGCCCTGCTCGACCAGCTCGATGGCCTGCTGGCCGGCGGCGCGCACGCCCCGTTGCTGGCAGCCATCCGCCAGCAGTTCGACGACCTGGAGACGGAACAGGCGGCGCTGCTGGCCGAACGGTTGGACGTCGCGCTGGGCTGACAAAAAGCCCCCGCGCGATCACTGCGCGGCCACTTTTTCGCCATTTGTCCAAAACAAGGCAGTACAATGAAAATTCCCCCCGGCACGGGCCTGTCACTACTGAGGCCCTGGCGGCCCGCGGCGCGCCGCGCGCCGGCCACGGGGTTCCCCAGGCGGGCCAACAGAACAAGACAATGCGGGACATGATGCGCATGATCGCGCCCTACCTCAAGCGGCACGCCCGCTGGCGCCGTGCCGGCGTGGCGCTGCTGCTGGCCGGCGCGCTGGGCGCGGCCACCTGGTGGGTGGGCCAGCGCGAGGAAGGACGCGTCATCGCCACCGCCGAGAGCCGCCTGCTGGGCCGCAGCAGCGCCAACGCCAGCCTGCTGGCGCAGCAGATCGCCACGCTGGAACGCGACGCCCTGTTCCTGGCCACCCTGCCGCCGTTGGGCGGGATCGCGCGCGCCGCCGCCAACGGTGGCTACGATGCGCTGGAAGCGACCCCGATGGACCTGTGGCAGCGGCGCCTGACGAGCATTTTCAAGGCCTATACCGCCACCAACCCCGACATCCAGCAGGTCAGCCTGGTCGGCCTGTCCGGGCCGGGCCGCGAGCTGGTACGGGTCAACCGCAGCGGCGCGCACATCGTCGCCGCCGGCCCCGGTCAACTGCGCCTGGCCGCACAGGAACCGCAGGTGCAAGCGGCGCTGCGGCTGGCGCCGGGCCAGGTCCATGTGTCCGACATCGGCTTCGAGCGCGCCGGCGGCCTGGCCGCCACGCCAGCCACCCCCGTGCTGCTGGCCGCCACGCCTGTCCCCGATCAACAGGGCCAGCCCTTCGCCGTGATCGTCATCGATTATGCCGCGCGCGCCATCCTGGCGCCGCCGGGGGCCAGCTTGCCACCGGACCTGAGCGCCTACCTGACCAATGGCCAGGGCGACTTCCTGCTGCATCCCGATCCAGCCCGCACCTTCGGCTTCGAACGGGGCCGGCGCATGCGCTGGCAGGATGAATTCCACCGCCGGGACGACGGCGCACGGCCGCCGCTGGCCCGCTACGACGGGCCCGATGGCCCCGTCATCGTGGCGGCACGCCGGGTCAGCATCGACCCCCGCCATCCGGAGCGCGACCTCACGCTGGCCCTTGCCGCCCCGCTGGCGCCGGCCATCGCGGCCGGCCGCATGGCGCAGTTCATGCTGCTGTCGGCCATGCTGTGCGGCGGCCTGGTGGTGGGCGCCGCCGGCTACACGCTGCGCCGCCAGCGCCGCTGGCTGGACCAATACCGGGCCGCCGCCACGGCCCGTATCCGGGAACTGAACGTGTCGCTGGAACAGCAGGTACGCGAGCGCACGCGCCAGATCGAATCGGTCACCATCCTGCAGCGGGCCATCCTGGCCCACGCGTCCTACGCCATCATCGCCACGGACACGGACGGCATCATCCGCCTGTTCAACCCGGCCGCCGAGCGCATGCTGGGCTACCAGGCGGCCGAACTGCTGGGCACCTGCACGCCCGAGCGGCTGCACGACCGCGACGAGGTGGTGGCGCGCGCGGCCGCCCTGTCGCAGGAACTGGGGTGCGAGATCGCACCGGGCTTCGAGGTGTTCGTGGCCAAGGCCAGGCTGGGCCTGCACAACGAATCGGCCTACACCTATGTGCGCAAGGAT
Organism: Burkholderiaceae bacterium; assembly: GCA_035254005.1. Taxonomy (GTDB): domain Bacteria; phylum Pseudomonadota; class Gammaproteobacteria; order Burkholderiales; family Burkholderiaceae_D; genus Rugamonas. The sequence continues at coordinate 48,889 of DATFBD010000178.1, forward strand.
GGCAGCACCTTCCCCGTCATGCTGTCGGTCAGCGCACTGCGCGAGGACAGCGGCGCCATCATCGGTTTCCTGGGCATCGCCTCCGACATTTCCGCCCGCGAGCAGGACCGGCGCACGCTGGTGGCCGCGCGCGACCAGTTGCTGAACGCCTCGCGCGTGGCCGAACTGGGGATCTGGACCTGGGAGCCGGGCAGCGGCGCGGTGGATTGGAACGAGCGCATGTTCGACTTCTACGACGTGCCGGAGCCAGAACGCAGCGGCCCGTTCTACGAGCGGTGGCAGGAACGGCTGCATCCGGACGACAGGCCGCGCGTGCTGGCGGGGCTGCGGGCCGCCGCCAGCGGCGCGGCGCGCCAGCAGGCCACGTTCCGCATCGTCTGCCGCGACGGCACGCTGCGTTATATGCAGGCCGTCACCTCGCAGGAACGGGACCGCGTGGGCCAGGTGGTGCGGGTGCTGGGCATCAACCGCGACATCACCTCCGAGCACGAGGCCGAGCAGACCTTGCGGGCCGCCATGGCGGCGGCCGACGCGGCCAGCCGGGCCAAGTCGGAATTCCTGGCCAACATGAGCCACGAGATCCGCTCGCCGCTGAACGCCGTGCTGGGCATGCTGACCCTGCTCAAGCAGACCGCGCTGGACGCACGCCAGCGCGACTACACCGACAAGTGCGAAGGGGCCGGCCGCGCCTTGCTGGGCATTCTCAACGACATCCTCGATTTTTCCCGCGTGGAGGCCGGCAAGCTGACGCTGGACCCGCACACTTTCAGCATCCGCGACCTGTTGCACGAGGTCGACATCATCCTCAGCGCCAACGTGGGCCCGCGCGCCATCGCGCTCCGCTATGAACTGGCCGGCGATTTGCCGCCGTGGGTGGTGGGCGACGCGCTGCGGCTGCGCCAGGTGCTGCTCAACCTGGGCGGCAACGCCATCAAGTTCACCCACGCCGGCGAAGTGGCCGTGTCGGTGACGGTGGAGCCGGCTGGCACGGTGGCGCCTGCACCGGACGATGACCACGACGGCCACGGCGGCCAAGCCGGCGACGACGACCAAGGCAGCCAAGGCGGTCAGGAGGGCCAGCGCGGCCCTGCCACCGTGGCGCTGCGCTTCACCGTGCGCGACACCGGCATCGGCATCGCACCCGAGCAGCTGGAGCACATCTTCGACGGTTTCTCGCAGGGCGAGGCGTCCACGGCGCGCCGCTATGGCGGGTCCGGGCTGGGCCTGGCCATCAGCCGGCGGCTGGTGCAGATGATGGGCGGCACGCTCACGGTGGACAGCACACCGGGCGCCGGCAGCACGTTCAGCTTCGTGCTGCCGCTGCAGCGCGGCCTGGCGCCGGCGGAAGGCGCGCCTGACGCAGCGCCCGCGACGGAGGCCGCTGCCGGTGCCGATGCGGGCGCCGGCGCCACAGCCAGCGCCACGCCGTCCACACCGCTGGCCGGCCTGCGCCTGCTGCTGGTCGAAGACAACCCCATCAACCAGCAGGTGGCGGGTGAGCTGCTGCGCCACGCCGGCGCCAGCGTGGACGTGGCTGACCACGGCCAGGCCGCGCTCGACGCGCTGGCGGCCGGTCCACGCTACGACTGCGTGCTGATGGACGTGCAAATGCCCGGCATGGATGGCTATCAGGCCACGCGCCTGATCCGCGCCCAGCCCGGCATGGCGAACCTGCCCATCATTGCCATGACGGCCAACGCCATGCAGTCGGACCGCGAGCAGGCGTTCGCGGCTGGCATGAACGACCACGTGGGCAAGCCCTTCGACCTGCCCCGGCTGCTGGCCGTGATCGCCCACCACACGGGACGCGCCGCCACCGGGGCCGATGCCGCCCACGCGGCGCCGGTGGCGCTGGCGCCGTTGCACGTGCCGCCCGCGCTGGGCATCAATGGCGCGGCCGCGCTGGCCCGTTTCAACGGCAACGCCGCGGTCTACCAGCACGCGCTGCAACGCTTCGCCGCCGACTGCGGCCCGCTGGCGGCGCAGGTGCCCGAAACGCTCGACAGTTTCGCCACCAGCGCCGCCGCGGCGCGCCAGCTGCATAGCCTCAAAGGCCTGGCTGCCACCGTCGGCGCGGACGCGCTGGCAGCGCTGGCGCAATCGATGGAACTGCTGCTGCGCAGCCAGGCCAGCCCCATGGACTGGCAGATGGAACACGCCAGGCTGATCGCCGAAGCCAGGCGCGCCGCCTCGGCGGCGGCCGAGCTGGCGGCCGGCATGGCGCGGCACCTGGCCAGGTTCAGCGCGACCGCGACCGATGGCGCGCCGACCGACGCGGCCAGCCTGCCGCAGGAACTGGCCCGCTTGCGCCGCCTGCTCGACGCCTCCAGCCTCGACGCGCTGCCCCTGTTCGAGCGCCTGCTGCGCGAACAGCGGGCCGCCATGGAACCGGAAGCGGCCAGCCTGGAGGCGGCCATGGAAAGCTTCGACCTGGTGCGCGCGGCCGCCATCTGTCAAACCATCCTGGACCGGCTGGCCCCCACCCCTCACTCTGGAAAACAGGAACGCGATCATGCACAAGCTCTCTCCTGAACGGCGCGGCCGGGTGCTGGTGGTGGATGACCAGCCGATCAACATCCGCATGCTGCATGCCGTGCTGGCCGAAGAATTCGAAGTGTTCGCGGCCACCAGCGGCGAACAGGCGCTAGAGTTCTGCCGCAACAACAAGCCGGACCTGATCCTGCTGGACGTGGTGATGCCGGGCATGGACGGGCTGGCAGTGTGCCGCCGCCTCAAGCAGGACCAGGACACGCGCGCCATCCCCGTCATCTTTGTCACGGCCGGGACCCTGGCCGAGGAGGAGAACGCCTGCTGGAGCGCGGGCGCGGCCGACTTCGTGTCCAAGCCCGTCAATCCGCTCACACTGCGCAACCGGGTGCTGGCCCACCTGCAGTTCAAGCTGCACGTGGACGCGCTGCAGGCGATGGCGTTCGCCGACGGCCTGACGGGCGTGGCCAACCGGCGCCTGTTCGACGATACCCTGGGCGCCGAGTTCCGGCGCTGCGGACGCAGCGGCGAGCCGCTGGCCATGCTGATGATCGACGTCGACTTTTTCAAGCGCTACAACGACCACTACGGCCACCAGGCCGGCGACGAATGCCTGAAACGGGTGGCGCTGACGCTCAAGGAACACCTGAAGCGGCCCTACGACCTGGTGGCGCGCTACGGCGGCGAGGAATTCGCCTGCATGCTGCCGGACACGGACGAAACGGGCGCGCTGGCCATCGCCGAGGAATTGCGGCGGGCCATCGCGGCGCTGGCGATCGCCCACGCGGACAGCCCGGTCGCCGGCCACGTCACCATCAGCGTGGGCGTGGCCGTGCTGCGGCCCGAGCCCGACGGCGACAGCGCCGCCCTGCTGCGGCTGGCCGACCAGGCCCTGTACCGGGCCAAGCACGAAGGGCGCGACCGCTGCCGGCTGGCCGCCTGAGACGGCCGGCGGGCGCCGTCAGAACAGGTCGATGGTGCCCGACTGGACTTCGGCCAGCCGGCCGGTGCGGATCAGCTCATCGTAGAAATAGATGCGGTTGCGGCCATCGGCCTTGGCTTCGTACAGGGCGCGGTCGGCGCGGTTGATGATGGTTTGCGGCAGCACCGTGGGATCGGCCATGCTGAAGCCGCCGCTGATGGACAGCCGCCCCACCTGGGGAAAGATGAAATGGGCCACGGCCTGGCGCGCCCGCTCGAAGATCTGGGTGGCGGTGGCGACATCGTTGGCGGCCACGATCACGATGAATTCCTCGCCGCCGTAGCGGTACAGCAGGTCCGAGCGGCGGAACGCGCCTTCCAGCAAGCGCGCCGTCAGCAGCAGGATCTCGTCGCCGATGATGTGGCCGTGGGTGTCGTTGACCTGCTTGAAATGGTCGATATCGAGCACGCCCACCCAGTAGCTCTGGGCCCGGCCGCCGCGCCGGTTGGTTTGCGCGCGCTCGCCGCCATGCTTGAGGCGCTGGGCCAGCAGGTCCCACATGCGGTTCAGGTTCAGTTCCAGCGAATAGCGGTTGAGCAGTCCCGTGAGGCGGTCGCGCTGGCTGGCGTCCAGCAGCGCGTAATAGTTGGAGAACACTTCCAGCACGCCGTGGATGACGGCATGCTCGGTGGGCGTCACCTCGTGGTCGCGCTCGAACACGAAGTAGCCGCACAGGTGGTCGGCCCCGTGCAGCGGGTAGCCGATCAGGTAGCCGTGTTCCAGCTGACGGGTGCAGCTGCGGTCGAGCAGGCGCAGGGTGTCGAGCAGGTTGGCGACAGCCGGGTCGAGCTCGATGGCGCTGCTCAGTTCCTCGATGTGGTCGCTGGTGCGGTGCAGCTCCCCGCCCACGATGGCCGCGTCGCGCGTGTGGTGCAGCGCGCGCGTGACGACGCCCTGCTCGTCCACCCGGTACAGCGAGGTGCGCTTGATGCCCAGCACCGGCCCCAGGGTGCGCAGCAGGCTTTGCTCGACCAGGTGCATCTCGCGGCAAGCGGTCATTTCTCCCAGCTGTTTGAGGACGCTGGGCGCGGGGCGTTCCGATTTCAGAGTCAGCATGATGTCATTCCAGGTGCGAATACAAAAGACGCTCCGGCGGGCGCACAGCGCCAGGGCGGGAGGGTCGGGTCTCGATGTTGTTTCAACGGGAAGCGCGCATCGGGAGTCTGGGCAAGGACGGGACGCCTTGCGACACGGCGCGGCGGCGAAGTCCGCGCGGGATGCCAGCGGTACTAACGAATGGGGGGCAGCGGGGATGGGGCGGCCTGCGTCGTGAGCTGCCTGCCAGGCCGCAGGAAGCGGCGGTGCAATGCATGACAATGAACGCTTAGCCCGCATCGTAGCAAGGAATGCGGGCCGCAACAAGCGGCAATGCATGACATTGTGAAAATAGTGGCGGCCGGGCGGGCCTCGCGCCCGGCCCGGCCACCGGCCGTACCCTAGTACTCCGGGCGCAGCCGCCAGCGCAGCGGCACGGCCGCGCGCCGCAGCGTGCCGCGTTCCACCCGCAAGCGCCACAGCCGTTCGGCGCCGGGCAGGCCGGCCGCCGCCCCATTCCACTGCACTTCGGCCCGCCCCTGCAGGTGCAACAGGTCGCCGTTGACGTAGTCGATCACCAGCAGGGCCACGCGATCGTCCGTCAGCATATTGCCCAGCGTGTTGAAGTAGCGGTTGCCGGCATAATCGGGCACGGTCAGCGTGTCGCCGTCGATTTGCACGAAGCCCGCCTCGCCGCCCCGGTGCGAGATGTCGGCGCCATACTGGCCGCCCGTGGTGGCCACGAACAGCGTGTCGGCGGCGGCCACCATGCGGCGCGCTTCCTGGTTCAGCCCCGCGAAGCTGGCGGCGGCGGGCGCGGCCCCGGGCACCGCGCCCTCCTCCGCCGCCGGCGCCACATCGCGCAACCGGATGTATTTGGGGCAGTTGCCGAACGATTCCCCGACGGCGATGGTGAACCCGGCGCCATCCACTTGCGCGATCACGCCGTTGGCGCGGTTGCGGCGGCGCGTGCCGAAGTCCAGCCCCAGCACGCCGATCCGGGCGCCCGCTGGCGCAGCGAGCGGCGCGGCCACCCGCAGCGTGGCGGGGTCCGGACTGTGCACGAAACCGGGCGCGCCGCTCAGCACCGTGGCCTGCGGCCAGCCATCGCCGTCCACCGTGGCCACCAGCAGGAACGGCAGCAGGGCGAAAAATTCCCGGTGCTGGTCCGGCATGTAATCGCGAATGGCGCCGCCGCTGCTGCCTTTGCCGGCCAGTTGCTGGGCGCGCAGCTCGCCGGGATGGAATGGGCCGTTCATGGCCGCGCTCACGAGCGCGCCGGCGCTGTGCTGTCGGGCATCGGGACGAAGCCGGGCAGCGCCTCGACCCGCCGCAGCCAGGCCCGCACGGCCGGATAGCCATCCAGCGCCACCCCGCCTTCGGGCGCGCGGGCCACGTAGGCGTAGCAGGCCAGGTCGGCCAGCGTGGGCCGGCCGGCGGCCAGGAAGGTGCGCGTGGCCAGGTGCTGTTCCATGAAGGCCAGCACGCGCGCCGCGATGGCGAGGGCGCGCGGCACATCGGCATCCATGTTCCACAGCGCGGCGGCGCGCGCGGCGGCCGGGCCGAAGCGCAGTTCGCCGGCCGCCACCGACAGCCAGCGCGTGATCTCGGCCGCTTCCAGCGGGTCGTCCGACAGCCAGCCGCCATCGGGCGCGTAGCGGCGCGCCAGGTAGGTGAGGATGGCGTTGCTGTCGGCCAGCGCCAGCTCGCCGTCCTGCAGCACGGGGATCTGGCCCAGCGGGTTCATGGCGCGGAAGGCGGCGCCGGCGCGCACCTCGGGCGGCGCGGCGACCAGCTCGTAGGGCAGGCCCAGCATGTGCAACAACAATTCGACCCGGTGGACATGGCCGGACAGGTGGGTGCCGTGCAGGATCAAGGCTGGCGTGGCGGTGCGGATGGGAGTGGTCATGGTGCGTCCTCGTTTGGTTGGTCGGTGCAGCCATGGTAGGTATTCCACCGTTTGATGTAAATAATGCTATAGTGGAAATTACTTTTTCACTTATTGGAAGAATCCGTGGACCGCCTGGACGAACTGGCCATCTTCGTCGCCATTCTCGACTGCGCCAGTCTTAGTGGCGCCGCCCGCCGCCTGCGCCGTTCCGCGCCGGCCGTCACGCGCGCGCTGGCCGCGCTGGAAGAACGCCTGGGCACGCGGCTGATCGAGCGCACCACGCGCCGCCTGGCGCCCACCGAGGCCGGGCTGCGGCTGGCCGACATGGCGCGCCGCGTGCTGGCCGATTATGAACAGGCCGTGCGCGAAGATCCGGACGCGCCGCTGCGCGGCAAGCTGCGCATCACGGCGCCGCAAGTGTTCGGCCGGCGCCATGTGACGGCGCTGGTGATGCGCTTCCTGGACGCCCACCCCGCCATGCAGGTGGAACTGCTGTTCAACGACCGCAACCTGGACCTGATCGAGGAAGGCCTGGACCTGGCCGTGCGTATCGGCCCGCTGGCCGACGCCGGACTGGTGGCGCGCCGCGTGGGCGAGGTGCGCCGCATGGTGGTGGCCAGCCCGGCCTACCTGGCGCGGCGCGGCACGCCGGACACGCCGCCATCGCTGGAGGGCCATGACGTGGTGTTCACCGCGATCCGCTCGCCGCAGGAGGAATGGCGCTTTCGCCACGCGGGGCGCGACCTGGCCGTGAAGCTGGCGCCGCGCCTCACGCTCAACGACACGGAGGCGACGCTGGTGGCGGTGCGCGACGGTTTCGGCGTCGGGCGGGCCCTGTCCTACCAGGTGGCCGACGACCTGGCGGCCGGCACGCTGGTGCGCCTGCTGGCCGCCTACGAACCGGACCCGCTGCCGGTGCACCTGGTGGTATCGAGCGCGCGCTACATGGCGCCCAAGCTGCGTGCCCTGCTCGAATTCCTGGCCGCGCGGCTGGCCGCCCTGCCGCCGCTGCAGGCGCAGCGGGCGACGCCTACGGCACGGAAGGCGGCGGTGCCGACGGCAAACGCCCCCAGCGCACCACCATCGCGGAAAACTCGGCGGCCGTGAACGGCTTGGACAGGTAATCGTCCATGCCGGCGGCCAGGCAGCGCTGGCGGTCACCTTCGATGGCGCTGGCCGTCAACGCGATCACGGGCAGGCGCGGCGCGCCCGCCTCGGCCTCGCGCTGGCGCAGGCGGCGGCAAGCCTCGTAACCGTCCATCACCGGCATCATGCAGTCCATCAGCACCAGATCGTAGCGGGCCGTCTCCAGCGCTTCCAGCGCCAGCTGGCCGTTGATGGCCTCGTCCACCTCGCAGCCCAGACGGGTGAGCAGGATGCGGGCCAGCTGGCGGTTCATTTCCGTATCCTCGGCCAGCAGCACGCGCGGCGCCTGGCCCGGCGCGACCATGGCCGGCGGCGCTGGCACCGGCCCGGCCGGCAGCTCCTGTGCCGGCGCCGTCTCAGCGGCCGGCGCCGGCCACGGCGGCGTCACACCAGCCGCCCCGCCATGGACGGCGCCGGCCGGCGCATGCAGCCGGCACGGCAGTTCGACCCGGAACTCGGAGCCGTGGCCGGGCGTGCTGCTGCATTCGATATGCCCGCCCATCAGGCGCACCAGGCGGCGGCAAATGGCCAGCCCCAGGCCGGTGCCGCCGTACTGGCGGCTGATGGTGCTGTCGGCCTGGATGAACGGCTCGAACAGCCGGTGCTGGGCCTCGCTGTCCATGCCAATGCCGCTGTCGCGCACCGTGTAGCACAGGCGCCAGTTGCCGCTCCGGCCCTCCTCGGGGCGCGCCTCCAGCCCGATGGCCACGCTGCCGGACGGCGTAAACTTGATGGCGTTGCTGACCAGGTTGCCCAGCACCTGGCGCAGCCGGGCCGCGTCGCCGTACACCTTGCGCGGACAACTGCCTACCCGCACTTCCAGCCGCAAGCCCTTGGCGTCGGCGCTGGCCTGGTGCAGCGCCACCACCTGCCGCACCGGTTCCGCCGGATCGAACAAGCCCTGCACCAGCTCCATGCGGCCCGATTCGATCTTGGAAAAGTCGAGCACCTCGTTGATGATCTGCATCAGCTCCAGCACGCCGCTATGGACGTTGCGGGCATAGCCGCGCTGGGTCGCGTCGAGCTCGGTGCCCAGCATCAGTTCCGACATGCCGACGATGGCGTTCATCGGGGTGCGGATTTCGTGGCTCATCATGGCCAGGAAGCGCGACTTGGCCTCGCTGGCCGCGTCGGCCATGCGCATCAGGGCGCGCGCCTGTTCCGCGTCTTGCTCCCGCCGCTTGAGCAACTGGCCCATCATCCAGAACGCCACCGACAGCGCCACCAGGCTGCCCAGCGCGATCCCGCCCAGCAGGCGCAGGTTGCGCCAATAGCCGGCCAGCAGCAATTCCTCGGTGATGGTGGCGTTGATCACGAGCGGATAATTGCGCACCAGCCGCACCGCGCCCATGCGGTACACGGGCTGGCCGCCGGCCGCCTCGCGCGGGCCGGCGCTGAGCCGCACGTCATGGTCCAGGCCCCGGGCCAGCACCTGGCTGGTGTTCCCGGTGACGATGCGCTTGCCCATGATCTGCTCCACCTGCGGCCAGCGCGCCAGCAAGGTCTGGTCGCGCCGGTACAGCGAGATGGCCGCGTGCTCGCCCAGGCTGACGTTGCGGAAGAACTGGCTGAAGAAATCGCACGACACCCCCACCAGCACCACGCCGGCGAAGCGGCCCTGGCTGTCGTTCAGGCGCCGGCTCACGTAGAAGGTCCACTTGCCATTGCCCTTGTTGCGCACCGGCTGGCTCAGGAACGGCGCGCTGTCGGCGTGGTCGCGGTGGTAGGCGAAGTAATCGCGGTCGGCCAGATTGATGGGCGGCGGCGGGAAACTGCGGGTGAAATTGAGCACCGTGCCATCGGCATCGACCACAGTGGCCACGTCCGCCTGGGGCAGGCCGCTGATCTTGTCGCGCATGGTCTGGAACAGCTGTTCGTTGCGGGTGGCGGCGGCCAGCGGACCGGGCGCGCGCACCTGGATGCCGTGCACCACCTCCGTCAGGCCGTCCAGCACCAGGTAGGTCGAGGCCATGGTTTGCGACACGTTCTCGGCCAGCACCAGCGACAGGCTGCTCATGTCGCTGCGCCAGTCCTCGATGGCGCGCTGGCGCAGCAGCCAGGCCGCTCCCACTGTGGCCAGGCACAGTAACAGGATCACGGCGCCGCCGATCACGGCCGCCGCCTGGCGGGCACTCAGGCCCGTCCAGCGCAGCGGGTGGCGCCGCTCGCGCCGGCGCGCGCCATCGGCCGCCGCTGGTGCGCCGCCGGCCCCGCCGCCCGCCGCGCCCGCGGTCGTGCGCTCCGCCGTGGGCGCGCCTGTGCGCTCGTTTGTGCGCTCGCCTGTGCGTTCGCTTGTACGCTCGCTTGTGCGCTCGCTGGTGTGCTCCGTCGGGCGCGCCGTCATGCACCCTCCTCCGGTGCGCCCGGGTAATGCACCACGCTGTCGCTGACCTCGTCCATCACCAGCCCGAATTGCAGTTCCAGTTCCGGCCACAGGGCCGCATACCGGGCGGCCGCGGCGCCGGCGCCGGCCTCCTGCTCGATGCGCTGCAACAGCGCGCACAACGCGTGCGCCCCCACCAACATGGCGCTGCCTTTCAAGGCATGGCTCTCGTGCGCCAGCGCGCGCGCGTCGCCGGCCACGCGCGCGGCGCGCATGCGCGCCAGCGCCGGCGGCGCGATGGCCAGGTACACCTGCGACAGGCTGCGGAACGCGTCCAGGTCGCCGGCCACGGCCTTCATCAGCACCTCGGGCGCGATGGCCTTGTAACGGGCGCCGCTCATGCCGTCTGCGCCTCGGGCAGCGATGCGGGAACGGGCCGCTCGGGCGGCGCCAGCAATGGCAACACGACCGTAAACACGCTGCCCTGCACCGGTCCCGGCTCGCCCCAGATCCGTCCATCCATCAGCCGCACCAGCCGGGCCGCGATCGCCAGTCCGACCCCGGCGCCGCCCTTGGCGCGGCTGGCCGAGTCATCGAGCTGGGTGAAGATCTGGAACAAACGCCGTTGCTGTTCGGGCGAGATGCCGCAGCCGGTGTCCGTCACGCGCAGCAGCATGCCTTCCGGCACGGGCAGTATGTCCAGCTGCACGGCGCCGTAGCTGGTGGCCGCCAGCGCGTTGCGCAGCAAGATGTCGAGCACGCGCAACAGGCGCGCGCGGTCGCACACGAATTGCTCGGGCAAGTCGGGGCCGTAGTTGACGCACAGGCCCACATGGCGCTCGGCAGCGGCGTCGCGCTGCATGCCCAGCGCCTGCTCCATCACTTCGCGCAACGGCTCCGGTTGCAGGGTGAGCACGGTGCGCCCCGATTCCAGCGCGCTCAGTTCGAGCACGGATTCGATCTGGCCCAGCAGCCGGCGCCCGCTGGTCTGCACCGCCCGCGCGAAGCCGCCCAGGCGGCTGTCGCCCAGTTCCTCGGCCAGCAGTTCGGAATACCCGAGGATGCCGTTGAGCGGCGTGCGCAGCTCGTGCGACATATTGGCCAGGAAGCGCGACTTGGCCAGGCTGGCCGCCACAGCCTGCTCGCGGCGCGCGATCAACTGGGCCACCAGCACGATGATGGCGCCACTGAACAGCGCGATCAGCACCGTGGTGGCGATGGCCAGGCGCAGCGCCTGGTCGCGCCGCACGCCGAAGTTGACCATGCGGTCCTCCAGGTCGATGCCCACCACCACGTACAGGGGAAAGTGCTCCAGCTTGGCGTACCGGTAGATGCGGCGCCGGCCATCGATCGGGCCCTCGGCCGTCAGGCCGCCGTGGCCATGGGCCAGGATGTTGGCGAACAGCGCGCTGGCATGAATGTCCTGCCCCAGCGACGCCTCGCCGCCCACGCGCCGCACCCGCATCACGCCGTCCGCGCCCACCAGCGCGATCACGCCGTGCGGACCGACATCGATCTCGCGGTACAGGCGGATGAAATACCCGGGGTCCATGGACACCACCACCACGCCCTTGAAGCTGCCGTCCGGCTGGTTGATGCGGCGCGTGAGCTGCAGCGACCATTTGCCCGACACCCGGCCCAGCACGGGCTGGCTCACGTACAGCTGGCCCGTGTCGCCGCGCATGTGGACGCGGATATGTTCGCGGTCGCTCAAATTCATGGGTGAGAAGGGCCGGCTCGACAGCACCACGTCGCCACGCTGGTCAACGATGGTGAACAGGTTGTACAGGTCCAGCGTGCCGAGGCCGCTCTTGAGTTCGGCCGGAATGTCCAGCGCCAGTCCCTGGCTCTGGTAGCGGTGGCGCAGGAAAATGACGGCCTGGTCGGCCGCCTCCAGCGTGCGACTGGCGTGCTCGTCCGACAGGCGCACCAGCGCCTGCGCGTCGCGCTCCGCATCGGCCAGCTCGGTGCGCTCGGCGTCGGCCAGCTGGGTCAAGGTCAACCACCACAGACCGGCGATCAGCAACAGCCCGAAGCAGGCCACCAGCCAGCGCACATCCAGTTTCTTGACTGACCCTCGCCACATTTCGCTCTCCCCGCCGCGGCCGCCACGGGCCGGGGTGGCCGCGCGCTGCGCCTGCAATCAGATAGTGCTCCAGTTTCAAAGAAATGTCAAATTCGTTTAATTTGATAAAATCATTTCAACTCGCGCTGGCGCTGTGCGATGCAGGCCCGCAGGTAGCCGCGCAACTCGTCATAATTGACCGGCTTGGCGAAGAACACCACGCCCGGCGGCACGCCGCCGCGCTCCTCCAGCTGCTGCTCCGTCAGGCCGGACAGGATGGCGATCCGCATCGAGGCCAGCTTGGGGTCGTCCAGGATGGTCTTGATCACTTCATAGCCATCGATGCCATCCATGACTATGTCGGCCAGCAACACATCCGGCTGGCCGCGGGCGATCTGCAACAAGGCCTGGTAACCGTTCTCGCAGAACGTCAGCCGCACTGGCAAGTCCCAGCCACCGATCTGGCGCTCGTACAGGGCGCGCTGCATGGGGTTGTCCTCGATCACCATGATCGACACGCGGCCATCGGCGCCCAGCGGACGGGCCACGCCGGGCATGGCGGCCATCGTGGTCCCGGCGCGCGCGGCCCCGGCCAGCGCCGGCGCGGACTTGTACGCGAGCACGGCATGGCGCGGAATGCGGCGGTGGCCGCCCTTGGTCTTCCACGCCTCGATCACGCCCGCCTCCACCAGTTGTTGCACTGACGACACAGAAATGCCCAGGATCTCCGCCGCCTGCTGCGTCGTACACACCTCGTCCGGCGCGTCTTCCTTGATTTTCATGTGGGGACTTTCGGCAAAATTAATTTTCGCAATTCCAACAATTCGCAAATAAATTCATTATAATTATTTCCGGCGGTGGAAATTTTGGCATTTCCCTTCACGCCACCAGGGGCATTATGCCGCCAAAACGTCCATAGGCATAGCCATGGACCGGGCTGGCGCGATGCGAATTTTGCGAATTGCGCGGAAATTCCGTTTTGCCGCAACGAAATGACGCATGCCGGCGACGGCGCGAGGCCACGATGAACCGACCAGACCACACCTTCCACCCCCGCGGCACGCATGGCGCGCCCCTGACCTTGTATCCGGCCCGGCCCGGCATGGAGAGCCTGCGGCCATTACCGTTGCTGGGCGCCGCCCTGTTGCTGCTGGGCGCCCTGGTGTATGCCCCGCGCCTGGCGCCTTGGGAACACACGCTGGTCGTGCTGGTGCTGCTGGCCGGCGGCGCGGGGTGGACGCTGCGGGCCGTGCTGGAATCGGGACGGCTGATGGCCCTGGGTACGGTGCCGGCGACGGCGCCAGCGCACAACGCCAATGCCGCAACGCCACTGCCTGCGGCGCTTGGCACGCTGCCGCCGCTGGCGGGGCTGCGCACACCGGCCAGCGCGCCCGAGGCCGACGGCCGCGACGCAGGCCCGGCCAGCGCCGGACAGCACGGCGACCGCGATGGCGCCGCCGACCCGCTCACGGGCAGCTACAGCCAGCACGAGTGCCGCAAGATGCTGGCGCTGATGTTCGTGCGCGCCAGCCGCTTTCAATGCCCGCTGGCGCTGGTGATGGTGCGCGTCGAGCAGCGCGAGCGGATCGGCGCCCTGTTCGGCGCCGCCGCGGCCGATACCGTGCTGGTTGAACTGGCCGCCTTCCTGCACCAGCAGGTACGCGGCAGCGACGTGGTGGCGCGCTGGGACGACGGCGCATTCGCCCTGCTGCTGCCGGGCACCACGCATGAGGAAGCGCAGGAACTGGCCGCGCGCCTGCGCCATCTGGTCGGCCATACCTTCTTCGCCGGCTTCGGCCACCTGAGCTGCGCCATCGGCGTGGCCGACAGCAGCCAGCACCGCAGCGCCGAAGCCCTCGCCAACGCCGCCACGCGGCTGGCCACGCCCGCGGCGCCAGCGCGCCACGCCTGACCCGGAGCCCGATGACCATGGACGTGCTGATCGTCGATGACGAACCCACCAACCTGGAACTGTTCCGCCACATGCTGGCGACCACGGTCGGCGCCACGCCGCGCCTGGCCAGCGACCCGGTGGCGGCGCTGGACTGGTGCTCCCGCAACGAGCCGGACCTGGTACTGCTCGATTACATGATGCCGGGTATGGATGGCCTGGAATTCCTGCGCCGCTTCCGCGCCCTGCCGGGCAAGGCCATGACGCCGGTGGTGATGGTGACGGCCGATACCGAGTCGGCCGTGCGCCACCAGGCCTTGCAGCTGAGCGCCAACGATTTCCTGACCAAGCCCGTCAACACGGCCGAACTGCGGGCGCGGGTGGGCAACCTGCTCACGCTGCGCAAGGCCCAGCGCGAGCTGGCCAACCGCGCCACCTGGCTGGCCGACAAGGTGCGCGAAGCGACGGCCGCCATCGCCGAGCGCGACCGCGAAATCATCCTGCGCCTGTCGCGCGCGGCCGAATACCGCGACCCGGAAACGGGCGACCACCTGCTGCGCATGGCGGCCTACGCGGCGCTGACGGCGCGCGGCCTGGGTATGGGGCCGGACGAGTGCGAGCTGGTGCGCGACGCCGCGCCCATGCACGATATCGGCAAGGTCGGCATCGCCGACAGCATCCTGCTCAAGCGCGGCCGGCTCACCAGCGAGGAAGTGGCCATCATGCGCGGCCACGCCCGCATCGGCGCCGACATCCTCGAAGGCAGCAGCTCGCCGCTGCTGCAGGCTGCGGCCCAGATCGCGCTGTCGCACCACGAGAAGTTCGATGGCAGCGGCTATCCGCAGGGCCTGATCGGCACCGCCATCCCGATCTACGGCCGCATCACGGCCGTGGCCGACGTGTTCGACGCGCTCACCTCGGAACGGCCCTACAAGAAGGCCTGGACGCTGGAAGCGGCGGCCGAGCACCTGCGCGCCGGCGCCGGCGGCCACTTCGATCCCGACTGCGTGCGTGCGCTGCTGGCCGACTGGCCGGCCGTGTGCGCCATCCACCAACAACACAACACGTCTCCCTCCCAGCCTGAAAGGAAAGCAGCATGACTACCGCGCCCCGCCGCCCGCACAAGCCACGCAACCCGCACCGCCTGCTCGACACCGTGATCGCGCGCCATGACCTGAAGAACGACGCCGCCCTGGGCAAGGCGCTGCAAGTGTCGGCGCCCCGCCTGAGCAAGATCCGGCACGGCAAACTGGCCGTCAACGCCGACCTCGTGCTGCGCATCCACGAGACCTTCATGATCCCCATCGCCGAGCTGAAAAGCCTGACCATGGAGTGCAGTTGACGCTGCCACGAGACACGGCGCGCCGGCCTGCGCCGGCTTCGTCCTGCATTTTGATGCAGATCAAATACGACTAACTATTGGCTTGCTATTCTGAATCTATTGAAACGGAATACACGCAATGAACGCCAGCCAGCGGCCCCCGGCCGCCCACCACGCCGCCCATGCGGCCTCCCCCGGGGTGCCGTTGCCTCCGCCCGCCCTGCAACGCCTGGGCCTGCAGCGTTTGCGGCCCCTGCCCCAGCCGGCCGAACGCGCCATGCATGCCCAGCACGACGCGGAACTGGAACAGATGCTGCCGGTGCTCGGTCCCCTGTTCGGCCTGGCCATGATCTTGTTCGCGGTGTGGGACATGCTGCTCGATCCGCACCTGGCCCGCTACACGCTGGCGCTGCGGGCGCTGGCGGTGCTGGCCGGCAGCGCCGCCTACTTTCCCAACGCGCTGCGCTGGAGCGTGGAACGGCGCTGCACCCACATTTACGTGACCCATGTGTGCGCGCTGATCCTGTGTGAATTCCTGCTGCCGCAGGGCTTGCTGTACGGGCTGGCCGGCATCGCCGCCTGCAATTTCGCGGCCGCCCTGTGCACGCTGCGCCTGCCCGTGTTTGCCCGCATGCTGGCCGCGCCCACGGCGCTGTACGTGACGCTGAGCGTATGGCGGCTGCCTTGGCTGCAGTGTGTGAGCGGCTTGATGCAATATGCCTTCGCCGTCGTGCTGGCCGCCATCATGCTGCTGGTGCTGCGGGTCTTCCAGCAGAAATCCTTCCTGCTCGAACAGCGCCTGCTGCACCTGTCGCAGCACGACAGCCTGACCGGCGCCTGCAACCGGCGCTACCTGGAGGAAGTGGCCGAGCGCGAACTGGCGCTGGCCCAACGCCATGGCCGCAAGCTGGCCGTGGCCATGCTCGACATCGACCACTTCAAGCAGGTCAACGACCAGTATGGCCATGAGACGGGGGACCGGGTGCTGCAGGCGCTGGTGCACACCTGCCAGGGCGCGTTGCGCGAGATCGACCATTTCGGCCGGCTGGGCGGCGAGGAATTCGTTTGCGTGCTGCCGGAGACGGACCGCGACGACGCGCTGCGCTGCGCCGAACGGCTGCGCCACAGCCTGTCCATGCTGACCATCGCCACCCCGTTCGGGCCGCTCCACTTCACCGTCAGCGTGGGGGTGGCCGTGTATGGCCCCGGCCACGCCAACTGGCCGGCATTGCTGCATGACGCCGACCTGGCCCTGTACCGCGCCAAGCACGATGGCCGCAACCGGGTGGTGCTGGCCGGCGGCCGTCACTGATATTCAGGCCAGCCGCACCAGCGGGTTGGCGATCAGGTTGTCGATCTGGCGGATCGCCTCGTCGCAGGCGGCGGCGATGGCGTCGTCCTCGGTCTCGCGCAGGAACTGCATGGTGGCGCCCTCGAACACCTCCACGCCATCGACCCCGGCGCGGGCGATATCACAGCTGGCCGTCCACCGCCTGTCGCTGGTGGGCAAGGCCACCGGCATGATTTCCCAACCCTTGTAGTGGATTTTCGACTGCTGGTCCATGGCTTTCTCCTTCCCGTTTGCTCCGTTCAGTGGCTGGCGTCACGCGCGCACGCCAGCCTACAGACTAGCACGAAGCAACAGCACGTGGCGGCACGCAAGGTCAAGCCTGGCGCTGGCACCTAGGGCTTGAGCGTGCGGCCGATGGGCTGGTCCATATTGGCCAGGAACCAGGTCAGGGCCGACATCACGGCCACGTGGCGCCGCAGGTCGTCCGGGTTGACCTTGTCGAGCGTGTCGGCCGGCGTGTGGTGGTAGTGGAAATAGCTGTGGGTGTCGACGTGCGGCTCGAACACCGGCATGCCAGCCTGTTCCAGCGGGTGCAGGTCGGCCGCGCCCAGCGCGTCGCGGCGGGTGAACACGCCGGCGCCGATCGGCTCCAGCGCCGCCATCAGCGGCGCGAACAGCGGTTCCGCCTTGGGCGCCACGCTGGACAGCACCCCGAATGGCCGGCCCGAACCGCCATCGCTCTCGATCCCGGCCACCTGCTGTTCCAGCTGATCCTTGCTGGCCGCGAAATAGGCCTTGCCGCCACGGGTGCCGTTTTCCTCGTTCATCCAGGCCACCATGCGGATGGTACGGCGCGGCTGCAGCTTGAGCTGCTTCAGCGTGGCCAGCACGCCCATGGCGCCGGCCACACCGGCGCCGTCGTCGTTGGCGCCGGTGGCCAGGTCCCAGGAATCGAGGTGGCCGGAAACGATCACCACTTCATCGGCCTTGTCGCTGCCGGGCAGGTCGGCGATCACGTTGTAGCTGTCGGCGTCAGGCAGGGTTTGCGGGGTCAGGGTCAGGTGCATCTTCAGCGCGCCGCGCGCCGACAGGCGCGCCATCAGCAGCGCGTCTTCGGTGGTGACGGCGGCGGCCGGAATCCGGGCCTTGTCGTCGAGGAAGGTGGCGCCGGTGTGCGCGATGCGGTAGTCGGCGCCGCCGACGGAGCGCACCAGCGCCGCCACGGCGCCCAGTTCGGCCGCCTTGCGCGGGCCGTTGACGCGGTAGTTGGCGCCCTGGCCATAGGCGGGGCCGGCCAGGCCGCGGTCGGCCATGCGCTGGTCGAACGGCACGTCGAACAAGACGATGCGGCCCTTGACCTCGGCCGCATGGGCTTGCAGCTCGTCGAAACTATGCACCACCAGCACCGGCGCCGTCAGGCCGGCGGCCGGCGTGGCGCCCGAGCCGCCCAGCGCCGTCAGCACCACGCGCTGGGTGATGCCGGCCGGGCGGCCCGCGTACTCGACCAGTTCAGCCGACTCGGCGCCCCGCACCCAGTGCGGCACCTTGACCGGCTGCAGCGTGACCTTGGCCCCCAGCTTGCGCATGGCGTCGGCCACCTGCTCCACGGCGGCCGCCGCGCCCGGCGAGCCGGACAGGCGCGGCCCCACCAGGTCGGTCAGGTCGGCCAGGCGCTCGTAGGCCCAGCTATCCTGCATGGCGCGCTCGCGGATGGCGGCCAGCGTGGCGCTGTCATTGGCCGCAGCGGCCAGCGCCGGCAAGGCGGCGGCGCCCAGCAGGCAGCCGGCCAGCATGCTCAGTACGGGCTTGTGGCCCAGCGCTTTCTTGAAAACGGTGTTCATGCGTATCCTGTCTCTCGGGTGTTGGATGGAACGTTTCATTGTTGACAATCTTTCCCTGGCGGATAGCGAGGGGATTGAAACAATAGCCTATTTGACTGGTTTTCGCAGCAAGCATGCCGTTTTTGCCATCCGGGCGCGCTGTTGATTCAGTTGCAAGCTTGTCTTACCATGGGGGCTCGTGCCCAGCCGTGAAGGAAGCGTCCATGCTCAAAGGGAAACTGTGCACCGTGCGCCACCTGCTCACGGCCGACCTGAACACCTTCATCGCGCTGGTCAACGACCTGCCCTCGCGTGGCGATTATTTTTCCAGCCAGTTCAAGTCGCCCGAAGCGATGCGCAAGGAATTCATGCAGAACGGCTTCGCCTCCGAGGACAGCGAATTGTTCGTCATCGAGGACCAGGCCCACCACGTGGTCGGCGTGATCACCCATTTCAAGTCGCGCACGCCCACCATGCGCGAGATCGGCTACCGGCTGTTCGACCAGGCGCTGGCCGGGCGCGGCTACGTGACCGAAGCGTGCACACTGCTGGTCGACTACCTGTTCAACGTGAGCCAGTACCACCGGCTCGAACTGATGACGGCGCCCGAGAACACGGCCTCCGTGCGCGTGGCCGAGAAATGCGGCTTCACGGCCGAAGGCACGCTGCGCCAGTCGTTCTTCATCAACGGCAGCTTCCGCGACGTGACGCTCTACAGCCTGCTGCGCCCCGAATGGGAGGCCCGCCGCGCCGGCCTGGCGGGGATGCCGGAAAATGTTACACGGCTGCCCCGATTGTAAGAATGTGTATAAGCACGTGGTGAATTTCGGGCCGAACGCTATAGTGAAACGCATACAACGGCCGAACTGATCATTCCGATCGGCGCCGGAGCAAGGAGAAACACCATGTTGAACAAGAAAATCCTGGGTGCGGTCACGCTGGCCGCGATGGCAGTATCGTCGGGCGCCATGGCCGGCGACCGGGACTTCAACACGGCGGCCGGCGCGGTGATCGGCGCGGCCATCGGCAGCAACGCGGGTGGCCGCGACGGCGCCATCGTCGGCGGCCTGGTGGGCGCGGCCGTGGGCAACAGCATCAGCACGGACGACCGTGGCTACCGGCGCGGCTACGTGGAAACCCGCGTCTACAGCCAGCCGGCGCCCGTGTACTACCAGCAGGCGCCGGTCTACTACGCGCCGCCGCCGCGCTACTATGGCCCGCCGCGCGTGGTCTATGTGGAGCCGGCACGGCCCTACTACCGTGAATACCGCGAATACCGTGGCCATGGCTATTACGAGCATGGACATCACCATGGTTACGATCGTGGTTACGAACGCGGTTATGAACGAGGCTACGAGCGCGGCTACGAACGCTGAGCACATCCCCGTTACGTGCCGCGCACCCCCGCGGCCAAAGCCTGACGTTCCCCGCGTCAGGCTTTTTTTAGGTTCTTCACGGATTTCCGGGAACGTGCTTTTGTGCCCGACGCTTGCGGCGAGCGCTTCTTCCGGTACCATGATTGCGCTGCTCGCCTTCACTTTGCACCCTCGCAGCCATATTGGATGGTCGAGCCGCCTTTTTCTTCGGCTTGGACTGGGGCTTTCCAGTGCGCTTCGCACGGCTCGCCGGCACCGGCTGTGGCGGTGTGGCGCGAGCGGCTGTCTGTGCATCGCCACCGAACAGGCGTGCGATCGCTGCGTTCTGCTGTGCCCGGCATACATCGGCCAGCAACCATTGCTCACTGCCGGGAAAGCGCAACCAAATCGCCTTCCACGCATTGCGGTTGCCGCACCCTTGCTGGTTGGCGAAGCCGGAAGGCGAGACAGTCTGTCCGTCGCATAGGATATCGTCACCTTCCAC